>JBCBYO010000039.1:0-27053 GCA_039815825.1 Pseudomonadota bacterium | reverse complement strand
GCTGTACGTAACGTACAGCTCGTCGCGATGCGAGCAAATGGGGCAAGTCTCTCGCGTTCAATCAAGCTAAATGGGCCACCCCTGCGTGCGTTTATCTCATCCAACAACCGGTATGCTTTACTGCCGTCTACACAAAACCCAGTTGTCGATGTTATTGACTTAAACACCCTGCAGCGGGTCAAGACGCTGGAGACGCCAAGTCTTATCACCCAAATACAGACCGACCCTTTGTCTCAGGCTGTTATCGGTGTCGCGCCGGACACAGACTCAATTGTCATCTTCGATATGGCAGAATTAACCGTCCGCGATGCGTTTCGTATGCGTGTTGGCGCAGAGCTGTTGGCACTCAACGAAGAAAGCGGGTTAGCTTATGTGCATGGCGGTCAAAATGATCGCCGACTGCAGATCGTGAATGTCCGTGGCCAAAATGAGCAGAAGACAATTCGATCTTTCGAATTGGATCAGCCATTGTGGGCGATGACTTCAACAAATGCGCTCGCGGTTTGCCACTGATACAATAAAAAAGGCGGCCAAGGCCGCCCTAATGTGAACGTCGTGCTTATAGCAAAATCAGCGACGCGTCCAAGTGTCGGTGCGACCAACAAGGCCACCAAGGACTGATCCACGCATCTTCAATGTGTTTGATCCGGTGAACCAAGCGGCTCCACGATATTTCTTGCCGTCAGCCGGATCGGTGATGGAGCCGCTGTACCGGTCGCCATTTTTGCTGAACGAGCCGATTTGCTGACCAGCAAACTCGCCCGATGTGACCGACACGCAAAAATTTGATCCGCAAGCCGCGATGCGTGTGTTGCCGCCTTCGCCGGTGCGCCAGTTGCCGACGATAGGGTCAGCAAAAGCTGTGCCCGCAAACATGACGCCTGCGACGGCAAGAATGAGTGTTCTTTTCTTCATTTGGGTTCCTCCCGTTTTCCTTCCCGTCCTCTTATTATTTACGTAAACGTAAAAGTAAAGAGCTGGGACGTCGATCGTACGCCACGTTTCTGCCGCGCGTTCGCCAGATTTCGGATGGAATTTAAGTCAAATACGATTCAATGCCTGTGATCGTGGTTGAGAAATTCTAACTTTTTGTGCGTCCCAAAAAATCGAGAAAAAGAGAATAATCTATAATAATCAGTAGGTTGCATATTGAAGGAACTGTAAAATTTACAAACAATTTTAGATTTGTTTGCTCCGTATTAAGCACGCTTTTTAGCTACTCTTTGATCCGCAGGCGTCATGTTTCTCCCCACAAGCCGGTCACACAAGTGAGGATAACCGGTCACAATTGGGATACAGGGACGTAAGAAAATCATGGCACGTTTTGACATCAACAGCTTTGAAAATGCCGCGTTGGGCGGTGAGGCGACAGCCGATATTATTTTTGAAATGGGTTTGGCCGCGGCATCCGGGCGTGATCGCGACATTGACCTGATTGAAGCACATAAATGGTTTAACATCGCCGCCATCAAAGGCTCTACACGCGCCGCAGCGCTGCGCGCTGAAGTCGCGGAAACCATGACCAAAGCAGATTTGGCAAAAGCGTTGCGCGATGCACGCCAGTGGATGACGCAACACTAAGCAGCATAACTGTCTGTATCCGAGAATTTGGCAGTCGGGGAACCACAGCACTGCCGTGACGGCTGGTCAAACAGCCTGCTGGGACCGCGCATGGTTGGGGATGGCCATGTGCGGTCTCAAGCGTTTTTGAGGTTTTGCTAACTTGCGCCCATATATCGACCAGGCTTGTGATTAACGCCCAGGATCATATTGAAAAGCACAGCGCCCACCACTGACCAAGCAGCCGCAACCGGGCCGACGACAAAGAACGCGGCAACCAAAATACAAGCATCAATGGCCAATTGAGTGTAGCCGGCACGGATATTGCGCTTCGCTTGCAACCAATAGACCAGAATATTAATACCGCCGAGGCCGGCGCCGTGTCTGAAAAGCGCCAACAATCCCAATCCAATCATCGTGCCCCCACCGATGGCTGCCGCCAGCGGATGGATCGTTTCTAAAAAAACGTAAGCTGGCAAAACACGAACCAGGACCGACATCAGGGCGACAGCGCAGAACGTTTTCACAATGAACCGAAGTCCTAATCCGCCAATACCGAAAATGTAGAAAGGAAGGTTGATGGCAAAGAAGAGGATCGAAAAATCAATCCCCGTCGCGTAGCTGGTGACAAGTGCAATGCCCGCAACGCCGCCGATCACCAATTCGGCTTGCTGGAACAAAAAAACCCCAAATGACGTCAAAACGACACCGACGCTGATCGCAAAAACGTCCTCGGCCAACGTGTGTTGGCTCGGCGTGACAAGCGTGATCTTTTGCGCTTCTTCGGTGAGCGTGTTGTTTTGGTCGGATTTCGTCATGTCGGCAGCCTGTTGTTTGAAACCGTCGTGATGGCCACCATTTCCATAATCGCTAGCGTATTTTGGCCTAGCTTCCAACCGGGTAAATGAAGGCTGTCCACCTAGAGAACCTGGGGCAGGACAGCCTCCAAATGGTCGAGCTCCTCTTTACGGCCCACACTGATACGGACGCAGCGATCCAGACCAGGCGCCATTGGTTTACGAACAAAAACGCCATGGTCTGCCAGGCGTTGCAAAATGCCAGCCGCGAAGTCGCCATCCGCCTTGCAATCAATCGTCACAAAGTTAGTGGCCGAGGCAATCGGGTCCAAATTGTTGTCACGCGCGATTTTTGCGATGCGATCACGTCCATCCGCTATCTGTTCGATCGCTTCCGCAAGCCATTTTGTGGCATCCAGCGATGCAAGCGCGGCCTTCTGTGCCATAACGTTGACGCCAAAATGATCGCGCACCCGATGGAATAGTTTCACCAGTTCGCGATTGCCAAACGCATACCCAACCCGAAGCCCCGCCAAACCATAGGCTTTGGAAAAGGTGCGTAACCGGATTAAGTTGGGCCGACCGGTATCAATTGGGGGCAGGGTGCCATCGGGCGCAGTTTCACCATACGCTTCATCCAGAATAATCAAGGTGTTGGGCGAGACCGCGTTTAAAAACGCTTCAACAGCATCTGCGCGCCACCAGGTTCCCATGGGATTGTCGGGGTTGGAAACATAAACAATCGAAACCCGTTGTTCGCGCGTCAATTGCGCCAGCCCCTCAAGATCTTCGCGAAAAGCTTTGTAGGGAAGCGTTTTGAGCGTTCGTCCATAGGCGTGCACATGATAGTTGAATGTGGGGTACGCCCCTAAAGACGTCAGGATCGTGTCGCCAGGTGACGAAAATATACGTACGATCAGGCCAAGTAGCCCGTCGATACCTGGGCCACACACAACCTCATCAAGATCAATATTTAATCTGCGTGAAAGCGCCTGCCGGAGCTCAAAAGCCGTCGGGTCGCAATACTTCCAAATATCATCGGACGCCGCTTTTTGGATCGCGGCCACTGCCGCTGATGCCGGGCCAAAATTTCCCTCATTGGCCCCTAGCCGCGCCTTGAAAACGACGCCTTTGGCGCGTTCTGTTTCCTCCGGCGCAACAAATGGTACGGTATCAGCGAGCGCGCTGACGATGGGATCGATCTTGATAGGCAAGGCTCACCTGATTTTGCACGCCACCGCGATAACGCCGATACGCAGTGTGGGCAAGTATGTGATGGAATGCGCAACACCATTTGACCTGCGCGCAAATCATGCTAGCCACAGTTTTGAGCGGAGAGGTGGCCGAGTGGTCGAAGGCGCTCCCCTGCTAAGGGAGTAGGCGGTAACCCGTCTCGAGGGTTCGAATCCCTTCCTCTCCGCCACTCTTTTCATTAAAAATCGAATTTTCGAAGTCTTACGTTTCTTCAAAAGCAAAAGTATACCTTCAACGCTTGTTCCGGAACAAAATTGGGTATTTGCTTTGATTATACGCTCGCCGTTGAACGGCGCACCGAGCCCAAAGCGGGCATTCGGTTTCCAAGCCTAAGAATCCTCGATAATCTTTATTCGAACGAGTGGCGAGCCGTTTTTGCAACCGCAATCAAACACCGTTCTTGTCTGTCCCGTTCACGGTTATACCTCATCCGTGAACCTTTAATTCGCCCATTTGGGCCAGGATTCGGGTGAATAGTATTACGAGTATCAGTGGCGGCAATACTGAAAGCGCGGCAAGGGTAAGCCCCTGTGGTGAGCCGGCGTTTAATATCTCAATGGCGCGAACAAGCGTCCAATGGCGGTCATCGATCGATGCCATCAGAGGCCACAAATATTGGTTCCAGCCCCATATGAACGAGATCAGACCCACGGCCGAAACCGCGTGCCAAGACATTGGTAGGACTATCTGAGCAAGGCAGCGAAGCGGTCCGGCCCCATCGATCCTCGCCGCTTCTAGAACCTCCGGTGGCAAACGCATGAAATGCTGGCGAAAGAACAACGTGCCAACGGCAACAGGCAAAATTGGTAGTATGAGGCCGCTGAATTGGCTCGTCAGCCCAAGCGTCCAAACTACTTCAAATGTCTGGAGCATCCGCGCTTCGATGGGAAAATAGAGCGTGGCCAAAGTGGTCCAGAAAAACAGTGGCCCAACGCGGGGACGACAGAACACAAGGGCGTAGGCGAAAACAAAAGAAAAAACGGTCGTGCTGAGGGCGGTGCCTGTTGCTACCGTAACTGATGTGCGGACGACACCATCAAGAGATGGTCCGCCGCCAAAATTAAACCGCGTCTCAATCGTTGCGATGTTCGTCGCAAAAGTGGCTGGTGCAAGCCCCCGGATCAAGAGCCAAAACACGGGCCCGCAAAACACCAGGACAGCAATCGAAAGGATAATGTGGTCAAACACGCGTCGCATTGACTGCTTATCGGGTGCCTGTGCCAAACTCGCAAGGCACTACCAAGTTGCTAGAATTGCGGAATTTGCGAAGTTTTAGTGACAGTATTCATGTGAAAACCGCTGTCATTAAACAATCATACATTTGTCACAAATGCTTGGTCGCCCGGTTTTACGCGAACACTGCCAAATCAAACCGAGGAGAAGCCTATGCTTCGCACGATTCTACTGTCGGCGACCGCGTCCGCGTTCATCGCCACATCAGCTTCAGCGCAGACCGAGATCACATGGTGGCACGCCATGGGCGGTCAGCTTGGCGAAACAGTCAACGCCGTGGCGGAACAGTTCAATGCCAGCCAGTCCGACTACAAGATTACGCCAGTCTACAAGGGTGGTTACGAAGACACACTGACTGCGACGATCGCCGCGTTCCGCGCTGGCGAGCACCCCAATGTGGTCCAGGTTTTTGACGCAGGCGCCGCGACTATCATCGGCGCAGCAGGCGCGGTTATTCCTGCCGAAGACCTGTTCATGCAGACAAACACTCCATTTGATGCCGATGAGTACATCCCGGGAGTTCGGTCATTCTACGCAGATTCTTCCGGCAAGATGGTCGGTATGCCATTCAACTCATCGACACCAATCCTCTACTACAATGTTGAGGCTCTGGAAAAAGCTGGCGTTACGCCGCCCAAAACATGGGAAGAGTTCGAACAGATCGCACCAGCAATCGTCGAAGCAGGTTATGTCCCTCTTGCTCAATCACACAGCCCATGGATCATGACCGAGAATTTCCACTCTCGTCATGACCTACCGTTCGCGACCAACAACAATGGCTTTGACGGTGCAGAAGGCGCTCAACTTCTGGTCAACAATGACGCTATCAAGACACACTTCACCAAAATGAAGGAGTGGCTCGATGCTGGTTGGTACGGCTACTATGGCGCCGGTTGGGGTGACAACCAGACACCATTCGAAAATGGTGAAGTCGCTATGTGGCTTGGCTCATCTGCTTCCTTCGGCGGCTTGCGCAACTCAACCGACTTCGAATTCTCCGCGACATTCCTGCCTTACTGGGAAGCCATTGCACCTAAACCCGTGTCGACATTCATCGGCGGCGCTGCCCTTTTTGCAATGTCCGGTCATGATGATGCAGAAAACGGCGCTGCGGCTGAGTTCTTCCGCTTCCTGTCGTCCGCCGAAGTGCAAAAATTCTGGCACATGGAGACTGGCTATGTGCCGATCACCCAGGCTGCCTACGACCTGACAGCCGAGAGCGGCTACTACAATGAAACACCGCAGGCGGAAGTTGGCACGCTCCAGCTTACACAGGCTGTTGGTGATCACAACGCCGGCTACCGTCTTGGCTTCTACGTCCAAATTCGTGACATCATGAACCGAGAATACGGTCGTATCTTTGCTGGTGAAACCGATGTCGAATCGGCTTTTGCGGTAATCGAGGAAGAAGGTAACCGTCTTCTGGAGCGCTTCGCGCAAACAACGAACTAAACCTTCAAGTCTTGACCCGAGCGAGGGCGCGCATGTCGCGCCCTCGTATTGTCGTTTCCAAGGAAGTCCCGATGGACAAGGCCCAATTTCAAAATCCGTGGATACCCTATCTGCTGCTCGCGCCGCAGATGCTGATCATCGCGATTTTCTTCTTCTGGCCGGCTGCAGAAGCAATTCGTGCCTCTTTCTATTTGGAAGACCCGTTCTTCGGAAACGCGACCTTTGTCGGCCTCCAAAATTATGCGGATGCGTTTGCAGCCTCCGACTACCAGCGTACCGCTTGGTTCACTGTCGTCTTCACCGTCATGGTCTCGTTAATATCCCTGGCTTTGGGTTTGATGTTGGCTGTATCCGCCGACCGTGTTCTGCGCGGGCAATCCAGCTACAAGACGCTGCTCATGTGGGTCTATGCGATCGCGCCGCCGGTCGCTGGCCTGATTGGCGTAATGATGTTTGACCAGCATATCGGCCCGATTGTCGATTTTGTAGCCATTTTTGGATGGGATATGCGCGTCGGCGTCAATTATTGGGACACCGGCATTGCCATGATCCTGGTCTCCACGTGGAAACAAGTTCCTTATTGCTTTATCTTCTTTCTGTCCGGGCTCCAGTCGATCCCCAATTCTGTCAAAGAAGCCAGCGCCATCGACTGCCGCTCCGAAACCAGACGTTTCTGGACGATTACCTTTCCACTTCTGGCACCGACCACTTTCTTCCTGCTGATCCTCAACATCACCTACGCCATGTTTGAGACGTTCGGCACCATCGACCAGATTGTTAAAGACCAACCCGGCAACAGCCCGGTCACGCTCGTTTACAAGGTTTTCCGCGATGGTTTTCGCGGCAATGACATTGGCGGCTCGTCCGCGCAGTCGGTCATCCTGATGGTCTTCGTTCTGTTGCTGACGATTGCCCAGTTCAGGCTGATCGAGCGCCGCATTCACTACACTTGAGGAAAAACGCGAGATGGCCGTCACAGATATCAAAGATGTCAATATTGCAACGCCGGGAGTCAAAGTCGGCAAGCCAGCCAGCCTGACGCGCATCCGCGCCTACGACCATTTCGTTCTGCTCTTCGGCGTCTTGTTGATGATGGGACCAATTGTCGTGGCTTTCATGACCTCGACCTTTGATCATGTCACCATTCACCGTGAAGGCATGCAGTTTGGTTGGGGCGGTAACTTCGCGCAGACCTATGCCAACGTCCTTTATCAGGAGGGCGGCTTTACCGGCGAGGTGACAGGCCTGCTGATGACCCAAAATAGCCTGATCCTCGGCATCGGCTTTGCTATCGGAAAAATTGTCGTTTCCATGCTGGCAGCCTACGCAATTGTCTATTTCCGGTTTCCCCTCGCGACGATCAGCTTCTGGCTTATCTTCACCACACTTCTGTTGCCGCTCGAGGTGCGCATTCTGCCCTCATACGAAGTGGTTCAGCAACTTGGTATGCTCAACACCTATTCGGGGCTGATCATTCCGCTGATCGCTTCGGCCACGGGAACCTTTTTCTTCCGGCAGTTTTTCAAGTCCGTGCCCAATGAACTTATTGAAGCCGCACGCATTGACGGTGCCGGGCCGTTCCAATTCTTTTGGGACATTCTGGTGCCGCTCTCCAAAACGATGATCGCCGCCATTTTCATCATCATGTTCGTAGTTGGCTGGAACCAATATCTCTGGCCCACGCTGATGACGACGGAAGAAGGGTATTTCACCCTCGTGCGCGGCATTCGCAACATTATGCAACAGATGATCGGCGCCGACATACCGGAATATAACGAAGCGCTGGCCATGGCGATGCTGGCAATGCTGCCGCCGGCGCTCGTTATCGTTATTTTCCAACGCATGTTCATCAAGGGTCTCGTGGAGCAAGAAAAATGACAACGCTTCAAATCAAAAACGCATTCAAGCGCTATCCTAACGGCGCCGAGGCGGTGAAAGGTGTTTCCGTTGATGTAAAGGACGGCGAGCTAGTCGTCTTCGTTGGCCCCTCCGGATGCGGTAAGTCGACGCTTTTGCGCATGGTGGCAGGACTGGAAAGCGTAACCGACGGCGAGATTGAACTGGCTGGACGTGTGGTCAATGGCCTTGAGCCGGCTGACCGAAACATTGCCATGGTCTTTCAAAACTATGCGCTTTATCCACATATGACCGTCCGCAAAAATCTGGCCTATGGTTTGAAGAACCGCGGTACGCCAAAAAGCGTGATCGACGAAAAAGTTCAGGAAGCCGCAAAGCTTCTGCAGATTGCCGACTATCTTGATCGTAAGCCCAGCCAATTGTCTGGCGGCCAGCGCCAGCGGGTTGCCATGGGCCGCGCGATTGTTCGGGATCCGGCGATCTTTCTGTTCGATGAGCCCTTGTCCAATCTGGATGCAAAACTGCGCAACCAGATGCGCCTTGAAATCAAGAATTTGCAGCGCCGCCTTGGCACAGCCGCGATCTATGTCACGCACGATCAGGTTGAAGCGATGACACTGGCTGACCGTATTGTGGTCCTCAATGAGGGCAGGGTTGAACAAATCGGCACGCCGGCGGAAGTCTATTCCAATCCGGCCAGTACCTTCGTGGCTAGCTTTATCGGCGCACCGCCGATGAATTTGTTGCCGGCAGAAATGACTGACAAGGGTTTAGAGCTAGGCGGCTTTGTAACACCGCTCAAGGCGCAACATCGTGGCGCCATCACGTTGGGCATCCGGCCCGAACGCGCGCATTTAAATGGCAAGGGCAGCGGAATGCAGCTCGATGTCGGGGTAGTTGAAGAACTTGGTGCGCATCGCCTGATTCACGGCAAGATCGGAACCCATGAAGTGACGATCACGCAAGATGCCGAGTTGCCCATTCCTGACGGCCGCGTTGGTCTGACGTTTCGTGACGATGATTTGCACCTTTTCGACCCACAATCCGGCCAGCGGATGTAAATGGCGAACCTGCGCGAAAAACTTACTGAGCCGGGTCCGCTCATCAATGCGCATCGAGGTTATTGGCGTCACGCGCCGGAAAACAGCCGTGCCGCCATAATGGCAGCTGGTTCGTTTGACATGGTTGAAATCGATGTGCAGCTGTCTGCCGATGGTGTTCCGTTCGTGATGCATGATCCAACGCTTCAGCGCACAGCAGGGCTGCCTGACGCGGTAGGAAGTCTGACTGCCGCGCAACTCGTGAACACTCAATTGTTACAGAGCGAGGAGACCGTGCCGACGCTTGATGATGCTCTCAAATCAGGACCGGACCACTTGTTATTCGATATCGACGTCAAGAACCCGGATGAGCTCGATGCTGTTGGCGCGTACTTGGCAAGTTGCATAGAGCGCGATCGTGTCATGATAAAGCGGGACGTCAGAGATCCCGAGAGCCTTTCCAAGCTTCTGGATTTGCAAGAGCGATGCGGCGTTACGGTTATCGCGAAAATCAAGCTGCAGAAACTGGCAGATGTCCTATTGGTAGAGCAGGCGTTTGATGCCGGTGTTGTCGCCGCAGAGGTTGCATTTGCCCGAACCGAGTTTTTGATTTCTGCCTGTGCGACCGGGTTGCCGATATCTGTATACACGCTTGACGAAATCGCTTGCGACGGTTTTTCCGACGAAAAGGGCCGCCAGAATCCGGAGGCCGTGTGGGGACGCCTTGCAGACATTGGTGTACGATTGATAATGACCGATGCGCCTGCCGAGGCCGCACATCATTTCGCCGGTTCCAGGTACAGCCAAATTGTATGAACGTTTTGGAAACCGGATTTTGATGAATGTCAGAACCTTAGATTGGGGGCTTGATCCTGAAGCCCGCTTTGTTCGCTTAGCGGACATTGAGCGAATGTCTGCTCCGAGCCCAAATCGGATACTTGGTAACGCGCCACTTATGCGGCTTGAGTTGGAACACCAATTGGCTTTAGTTGATGGTACAGTTGTCTAAAGCGATCAAATCGCTCGTCACCGATAGAGGTTTCGGCAGGGTCGGGCTCGAAAACGGACTCTGTACGGACGAGCGCCGACGTTGCGTCGATTAGATTACTGAGTCTACCGGACGCAGCCCCCGCCATAACCAAGGCGCCCATGGCGCCTGCGTCCCTGTTAGCGACACGTTCCAGTGTTCTACCCAGTGCATTGGCACGGATTCGACACCAATCATTGGAAGCGGAACCGCCACCGCCAAGGCGAAGCCGATCAATTTTACGGTCACCGCTACGTTCAATTGCTTCGATCGCATGACGGGCTGAAAACGCAACGCCTTCCATAACTGCCATGATCAGATCATTTGGCCCATGTGCGCTTGTCAGACCGGAAAAAGACGCGCGAGAAACTGGATCCCATAATGGTGCCCGTTCACCTTCCAAATGCGGCAGGAACATTGGTGTGTCCGGTTTTATGTTAAGACCATTGGCCCGGGAGACCAGCTCTTCAACATTCATGCCTAGAATTTGTGACAACCAAAGCAGTGATGCGCCTCCGGATTGGGTTGGACCTGCGTGTAGGCGTATACCGCGCCAGTTCGGAAAGGTAATTATCCCTGGATAACCGGCGCCACCGGCGGAAATCAAACCGAGTACCTCGCTTGTGCCCGACAGGTACATTGCCTGTCCATTAGAAGCGACACCGAGGCCAAACATGCTAGCCCAGGCATCCATGGTTCCGCAGCAAACCGGCGTGCCCGCAAAGGGGTGATGTTTCGCAACATTTGCAACGATCGACAACGGGTCAGAAAGCGGGGGAAGTACATCGGCCGCGCGCGCAACCAAATCTAGGATCGGCGATGCATAGGTGTGGTCTTCGCCTACCAAGCCGATGGCAGATATGGGATCAGCGCAAATGGTGCCCGTCAAGTGTGCGATTACGAGATCCTTAGGCAGGAGCACATGCTCTGTGGCCCGCCACAAAGATGTATCGCTATTGGCGACCCATGCCATGCGAGATAGTGCGTGACTTGCATCAATCGGGATGGGTGCGCCAAGCGCCGCTATCTTTTTCTGATCACTAACAGCTTGTTCCAGCAAAGCCGCGTGTTCGGCTGAACGGGTATCCTGCCACGTAATGGCAGGGCGCAGCGGTTGTACGCTGGCATCACAGAAGACGTGTGTGTTGACCTGAGAAGTTACGCCAATGGCGACGACGTCTGATGCCCGCGCATGGGTTGAAAATTGAAGTATAGCTTCATCCACATGCTTCAACCAAATAGCGGGATCTTGCTCGGCGGCACCGGGCTCGGTACGCATGGTTTCGTGAGCGCTGGTGTACACATCTAACAAGGCGCCTCCAGCTCCCCCCATTACAGCTTTGACTGAGCTGGTACCCAAATCAATGCCTATGAATATGGGATCGCGCGCGGTCATGGTTCCTCCATTCGTTATTATGCCGTGGACGACATAACCTTCCGGTGCAATAGATGGCAGCACGAGAAAAAGAGAACTTTTGGGAGAAATCAATCATGAACCTTCGCCTTGCCTGCATAGCATCGTTAACTGCAATCGGCCTTTCCACCCCCGTTGTGGCTCAGGAAGTAGCAGTCATTACGCCGTATCTTTCACAGCCCGGCACGCAGTTTTATGTCGATGGTTTCTCGGCACGGGCGGAAGAATTGGGATGGGATTTGAATGTCATCGATACTGCCGGCGATGTAGCAGCTGTAATCAGCCGCATCGAAGATGTGGTGACACAGGGTGTCGACGCGATCGTGATCAATGTCGACCCCGCCCAGATTGGAGCAGGGCTGAGCACTGCCGCTGACGCCGGTATCCCGGTTGTCGGAATGGACGCTGGAAGTGACCCGCTTGTTGCCGCGAACATCACGTCTAACGGCTATGCGATGGCCACCGAGACAGCAGTTTACGTCGCCAATAGAATTGGCGGCGAGGGAAATGTTGTGATGTTCACCTTTGATCCTTTCCCGCCGGTTCAGGTTCGTGGTGTGATAGCTGATGCGATATTTGGGAACTTCCCGGATATTGAAGTGGTTGATCGCATCACACCGGACGTTAGCGATGGCGGGATCGCTGACAGTCGCGCCCAAATGGAAGCTGTTTTGGCGGCCAATCCTGAGCCTGGTAGCATCGCAGCGGTTTGGGCTGCATGGGACCAGCCGGCACTGGGCGCGTTGCAAGCGATCGAGGCGGCAGGCCGTGAAGATGAAGGCATTGTGATCACCGGCATTGATGCGAATCCCCAGGCGCGCGATGCGATTGCAGCGGGCGGAAACTTCGAAGCCTCGGTAGCCCAAGACTTTGATGGCATCGGATCAACCACCGCCGATACAGTCGCGCGTATCATCGCTGGCGAGGATTTGGTCCAGAAGGTCATTTATGTGCCGACAACCCTGGTGACATCTGCAAACGCAGCGCAATAGAGGTATGAATCACGGCGATCATTTTTGAGCCATTTCTAGACTGAAAAATGAAGAAGCTTTTGGTCAAAAACGTGAGCAGGCGTTATGGGGCGGTACTGGCGCTTGATAATGTTTCGCTGACTATCGAGGCTGGCCAGGTACATGCGTTAATGGGCGAAAACGGGGCCGGAAAGTCAACGCTCATTCGTCTGCTTGCTGGCCTTGAAACGCCCAACGAAGGCCACTTCTACATTGATGATGAAATGCTGCGCGCGGCAGACCCGCAAATCATGCGCAGTATAGGATTGCGTTTCATTCATCAGGAGTTACATGCCGTCCAAGGACTTTCAGTTGCCGAGAATATGCATCTGGACCACCCTTATCCAACGCGCATGGGATTGGTGAACTGGGCTGAGCTCAATCAAAGAGCCTTGCAAGCTCTCGAGCAGTTGGATCTTTCGCATCTCGATCCTCGTGTAGCGATGTCGGATCTTGGTCTGGGCGACCAGATGTTGGTTCGTATTGCCGCAACATTGATAAGTTCGAACGGCGCCCAACCCTGGCTCTATGTCATGGATGAACCCACAGCGGCCCTCACAGTCCAGGAAACTGATCGACTTTTTAGAGTCGTAAGAAATCTTGTGGAGCAAGGTGCCGGCATCCTTTATGTCTCGCACCGCATGCCCGAGGTGATGAAGTTGGCTGATCGCGTTTCTGTTCTTCGCGATGGCCGTCACATATCAACCCGCACGATCACCGAGACTGATGAGAATACGGTGATCGAAGAAATGACGGGTAGGGAAGTGAGCGATTTGTTTCCGCCCCGACGCTTGATCGATCCGCATGCGCCAACTCTATTGGACGTGAGCAATCTGAGCGCTGGGCCTATTCGAAATGTGCACTTCAGTTTGCGCGCAGGTGAAATTCTTGGTGTCGCTGGATTAGCAGGATCCGGACGGGGAGCGCTACTTCGAGCCTTGATGGGAGACATAGCGATCGACGCTGGTGACGCTCTGCTTAATGACAGGCCAGTAGGGGGCAACGCATCTGAATGCTGGACAAACGGTGTCGCCTATGTGCCTCGGGAAAGGCGCGCACAGGGATTAATGTTGCGCCGCTCAATTTCAGAGAACATTGCGCTGCCGCACTTGGCCCAACTTTCTCGCGCCGGGATCTTTTTGGACCGAACCCGACATCGGCACCTCTTGGAAGGCTTGAACGAAAATGTGCCCATAAAGGCTACTTCCATGGCACAGAGCTGCGTTGAATTATCTGGCGGCAATCAGCAAAAAGTACTGTTTGCTCGAGCCCTCGCGGGCAAACCAAGCCTTCTATTGTTAGACGAGCCCACTCGTGGTGTTGATGTCGGTGCCAAATCTGAACTCTACCGGCTGATAAAAAAGATGAGCGACGAGGGTGTGGTTGTCATCGTCGCGTCGTCAGACCTTCCCGAACTGTTGGGCCTTTCGCACCGGATCGCGATCATGCGTGCTGGCGAGTTTGCGGAGGTTGTAGACGCCGAAAATCTGACGGAAGCCGGTTTGCTGGCGCGCTTCTATCACTCCCACGACGGACAGGCCGCGGCATGACAAATTTCTTTCGGCGTTTTAGCGGGATTATCGGCATGTTGGCGGTGGTTACGTTTTTTGCAATCAGCCTGCCGGAAACATTCCTTACTGTCCGAAACTGGTTAAACATCGCCCAGCAGATAAGTATGCTCACTGTTGTTGCGGCGACCATGACTGTCGTGATGGTTATGGGCGATTTCGACCTTTCGGTTGGCTCTATGGCGTCTCTAGCGGGCGTCGTGGCAGCAGCTTTGTTTGTACAGGATTGGTCGATCGCTTCGGCTTTGGCCGCCGCCATCATTGTCGGACTGGGGGGCGGGTTGTTCAACGGCTTCATCGTAAGTGTTCTGGGTATACTACCCTTTGTTGCCACGCTGGCGACGCTTACGATTTTCAGTGGATTGGCATTTTACATGAGTGATGGCCGCACCATTTTTGGGCGCGATATTCCCAACGAATTTGGTGAGTTTGCGCGCTCTGGACCGGAAATTGGCACGCTTGCGGAGCGTTCATTGATCCTGCCAAATCTGGTTATTGTCGCTCTTGTTGTCGTTTTTGTGATTTGGGTTGTGCTTGAACAGACGAGCTACGGTCGTCGACTGTACGCAATCGGGGGGAACCGGGAAGCTTCCAAACTTGCGGGCATAAAGGTCGTGCAGTTACGTTTCGCTGCGTTTGCGTTTACCGGAGTCGGTGCAGCGCTTGCCGGGCTAATGTACGCCAGCAGGGTTGCATCGGCCAATCCGACCCAAGGGGACGGACTCATGCTTACAGCCATTGCAGCAGTGTTCTTGGGCATGACATTGACGAGAGATGGTCAACCCCGTGTGCTGGCAACCCTGGCTGGCGTAGTAACGCTCGGCGTTCTGGACAATGGTCTAACGCAAATGCGGGTCGACAGTTATATCCGCGAGATTTTGGTAGGAGCGATTATCCTAACCGCGGTCGGCTTTAGCGCGGTTGGTCGGGGATCATTTATGCGGGGCTAATGCTCAGCATTGCGTTACTGCATACCAATACGCCGATCGCGCAATCGTAACACCATTTGGATCGTTCAACAGGCATCGTCCGCTCCGAGCCCTTATTGAATGATGGTGCAGCATGCATAAACGGCCGCCTTCTTGACTTGCGTAACCACTTCAGCGACCCAAGCTGCACAGTCAGTTTCGTAATTAGGAAACAAAAGAAATCATGCGCCAAAACCGACGGTTTCTTGATCTGAGTGAAATGAGCCAATGCCAGGTACAGCATCTTTTAGAACGGGCGCGAAACTTTCGGGACGCATGGCAAGAAGACAAATCACTCGGGGTTCTCGACGGTAAGAACATCGCATTAGTTGTCTCAGACGGCGGCTGGCGGAACACGGCAGCTTTTGATCTAGGCATTCAGTGGATGGGTGGCCGGTGTGTTCATGTCCCCATCAAACTTGGACAGCGTGAAGACATTGGTGATCTGGCCGCTTACCTGGGCAATTGGTTCGATGCGATCGTGGTTAGAGCACCGAGCCTAAGTGATATTGCAGAGTTATCTGACAAATCCGCTATCCCCGTGATAAATGCGCGGACGCGCTCAAATCATCCTTGCGAGACGCTTGGCGACTTAGCGTTTTACCATGATCGGCATGGCAGCATTGAGGGGATCACGGTCGGGGTCGTCGGCCCTGATGCTAACATTTTGGGCTCGTGGATCGAGATCGCCCAAGCCGTGCCGCTCAACGTTGTACAGGTTTATCCAAAACGGTGGCACGCCAAATCGTATCGAAAAAGGTTCACTGCGACGGAGGATGTCAGCGCCCTTCACGGTGCGGATATCTTGGTTACCGACTGTTGGCCAGATGATGGTTCACGTGACCAATTGCTTCCATTCCAGATCACAACTTCTATCCTCGACAGGCTTTCAAGCAACGCGGAGTTTATACCATGCCCGCCCGTTCATCGCGACAACGAGGTGGCTGCAAGCGCACTCGAACACCGCACATGTGAGGTGATAGCAGCCAAGGACTTTCTTCTGCACGCTCAGAACGCCGTTCTTGAGTGGGTGTTCGAAAGCTGACCTTGGTTAAGTCAAAATCAACGACCGGTTCGTCCGCATAGCGGACACAACGGACGTACGGCACCGACCCCACGGTATGGCTCATTGGCAAAATTCAAACGAACAAGCGTATCGAAAAGGTGAAAGAGCCAAAGTTTGATTGCAGGTTGTAATTCCCTGATGTTCCCTCACCAACGCGAAACTGTCTGAAACATGCGTTGCGATTATCAAAGCTTGGCCATATGAGGAGCGGGAACACTCGGGGAATTTTATGTCTAACGAAAGTGAACGGATCAGGAAAACATGGGCCCAAGTCTCGGCCCTGCCGGATGATTTCGCGCGGATTTTCTATGCCAACCTGTTTCGGATCGATCCCTCAACAAAACCGCTGTTCGTTGGAGACCTCGAGTTACAAGGCCGAAAACTGGTGCAAACGCTCGGCTTTATTGTCGACAATATTGATAGCGCGGAAACACTTATGCCCGCTGCCCAAGACCTCGCCATTCGCCATGTTGCCTATGGTGTAACAGCGGCGCAGTACCCTTCCGTAGGCACAGCTATTGTCAATTCCATGCAACAGATTTTGGGCGAGCAGTTTTCGATAAAAGACCGTGACGCGTGGGTCGAAACTTACGATGGTCTGGCCGACGCCATGATCGCAGCAGCCTATCCGGCATGACCTACCCTTTCGTATAGTTTCATATACTTTATTGGGCGCACTTTTTTGCCCGCTGAGACTAAGGTCTGCAGCGTGAGGAAGAGCCAGCCCATGAAGATTTCAGCATATTCAACGACAGCCAAGGATTTTGACACGCTGCTTTTGGCAGACAAAAGCTTCGTGTCCATCCATATGAACTGCCGGATTGACCCTACTCGTTTGGGCCTGAACGGCATATCCGGCTCTGTGCACGGCGCCACATCTTGTATGGGTGCCATGGCCGGTGATGGCGTGACAGAAAGCATCGGCGTTTTTGCGATCAGCGATCCAGACGGGGCCTATGGAAGCGCCATGTTGCCATATGGCGACGATGCCGAGAAAGCTGCCAGTGACGCTACCCTCGCGGCACTACAAGCTGCCGATCGTATCGGCGAAAAACCAGAACTGATCTGGTTGTCCGGAACACCAGGGGTTGAAGAGGCGGTGATTGCCGGCATCGAAGCTGTGGTTGGGCCAGAAGTGCCGGTCATTGGCGGGAGTGCTGCCGACAACAGCGTGAGTGGTGAGTGGTTCGTATTTGACAAAAGCGGAAGAAGCCAAGATGGCCTGATTGTCTCGGTTTTATTTCCATCGCGGCCAGTCTCTTTTGCATACCACAATGGCTACGCCCCGACCGCGAAAACCGGCACAGTCACAAAGGTCGAAGGGCGGCGGTTGGTCGAGATCGATCATCAGCCGGCACTTGAGGTTTATGACGAATGGACTAATGGAGCGGTTGGTTCGGTACGGGGCAATGGCGAAGCTCAATCGATACTCTCCGAAAGCACTTTGTTCCCACTTGGCCGAAAAGTTGCCAAGCTGGGCGGTGTTACTTCCTTTCTCCTTGCTCACCCAGCGTCGGCCTGCAGCTCTGGAGCCATGGAGCTCTTCGCGACAGTTGAAGAGGGTGAGGAGCTCACGCAGATGTCCGGCACCGAAAGCGGGCTCGTTGAGCGCGCCGGGCGTGTCGCGTCATTGGCCAGATCCGCAGGGCACCTGGAACAGGGGGCGATTTCGGGCGCACTGATGGTCTATTGCGGTGGCTGCATGCTGTCTGTGCGTCACCGGTTGGACGACATCGTCGATGGTGTCTCTGATGCACTTGGCGGCGCGCCGTTTCTTGGAACGTTTACCTTTGGTGAGCAGGGTCAGATACTGGGTGCGGGAAATAGACACGGAAATCTAATGATTTCCTGCATAATATTTGGCTGACCAAGAAGAAGGTAGCCCCAAAATGGCCGAAGACGAGCGGTTACGGGAGGCGCTGCTCGAACTGCAGCTTCTACGCGATAGAGAGGCAAAGTCTCTTCAAGAGACGCGGAACCTTGTTAGGTGCCTTGAAGCCTATTCCAGCGCAACGACGCCTGGCGAAGCGCTGCACAGCATCTTTGTGTCACTGCGAAACACAATCGGCGCCACACTTTCAATGCTAGGTGAAGTTGGTGATGATGGTACATTTACGGTCTTGGCGAGCGATGATCGCGATCTGATTAATTGCCGTATGAAGCCACCTTTTGATCTTTCTACCCGTTCACGCGATATCCTCAATTTGCACCTCTTAGGCCCATGGAGCGGTCTAAAGCGCATAGATCGCTTTAAAGCGCTCCAATCTGTTCCGATACTATCAAACAGTACCGCACACGCGATGGTGGTGCTCAAGGAGGCACCTTCAAACTTTGAGAAAGGAAGCATGCAGTTAGTGGAACGACTGGCTGGTCTGGCAATGAGGGCGCTACAGGGCACCAAAATAGCTGATGAAAACAAACTCCTTGCTGCAGCGATACATGGATCTTCATCGGGTTTTGCGATTGCAGATGCGACCCAAGATGATAGGCCTCTGATCTACGTCAACCAAGCTTTTGAGAAGATATCCGGCTATTCGGCTTCAGAAGTATTAGGGACCAACTGCAGATTTCTAACGGCCGAACCCGAGGACTCAGGTGAACGTCGGCGACTAAGAGAAACCGTTGCTCAAAACGGCGAAGGCACGTTTCTCTTACGGAACAAGCGTAAAGACGGCACCCCGTTTTGGAATGAACTCACACTCTTCCCGGTCGAGGGCGAGAACGGAGGCGTTAAGAGCCTTGTTGCGACGCAAAACGACGTCAGCCAACGGGTAGAGGCTGCCGCCGAGCGCGATCGCACACGCGCACAAATGGACAAGGCACTGACCGCAACCGAAGATGCTTTCCTTGTCTTGGATGCGGGACATATCGTCTCTTTCTCAAATGATGCTACCCGAGATGTATTCCCCGCACATGGATTTGACTGGTTGCCGGGCACAAGCTTCAAAGACAATTGGGGTGCTTACCTCGAAGCTTCACGCGACATGCCGGGCCGGATTACAAGCATCATCGCGAACCCAGACCTATCGGGGCTGGCAAGGCTTCCTAACGGGAGAGAAATAGACCTGCCCGACGGGCGAACAGTGCTCGTTAGAGCGTCGGCGTTTTCGGATGGTGGGGTAGTTTTTTCTGCAACTGACGTCACCCAAATGAAATCGGCGCAGCGGCTTTTATCCCAGCGGCTCGCATCCATTGAAGCAGCACAAGATGGGATTGCGACAACAGACGATCACGGGCGACTTACCTACTTGAACAGCGCCGCTGCGATGCTCCTTGGTTACGACAACCTCTCAACTGGCCTCGGCAGGTATTGGCATAAGCAATATGATGACGGCGATCGGATGCAGGGTTCAATCGCGTTCGCCGTCACACTTACGCGAAGCATCAAAGGACGGGAACGAACGCATGAAGTCACGGGTACAAAGCTGGAAAGCGGCGGTTCGGTAATCGTATTTCGCGACGTCACCGACCGCTTGGCCTTTAAAGCGCGGGAAGCTGAACTGAAGGCGGGTCTGCAACAACTTCAAAGGCAGGAAGCGACAGCCCAGTTAGCGGCCGGAATTGCGCACGATTTCAACAACCTTCTTTCCGCGATTAACGGTTCTGCGACATTGATAGGCTTGGAGGAAAACCTGACCGAAAGCCTGAAATCGCATGTTAGCCGCATTTCCGCCGCCGGCAACCAAGCTGCGAAACTCGTCAACCGGCTATTGGATTTAGGTTCCACCGGTAATGCCGGAGGGGCCTTCGATGTCGGATCGGTACTAACCGACATACGCGCTATCCTGGCGCCCAGCCTTTCAAACGACATTGACCTTCAGATCGAACGCAACGGAGAAAACGTCGCGCTCACCGGGGACGCAGCTGCGCTCAGCCAAGTGATTGTCAATCTCGCGCTCAATGCCCGCGATTCAATTGGTGAAAACCAAGGGGCGATCATAATCGAAACCCGGAAAGTGAACGATAATTACTCGCAAAAGGTTGAGGTCGGCGAACTCCTGCCTTCGATGCAGTATTTGCGTCTTGACGTACGTGATACGGGTCATGGCATTGACGCCGAACATCTTGGTTCTGTGTTTCAACCTTACTTTTCAACAAAGGGAAGGCATGGAACTGGTCTAGGTCTGGCAATGGTCGCTATCCAGGTCCAAGCGATCGGCGGCGCGGTCTCCATCTCATCAACCAGTGGCCAAGGAACAACCGTCTCCATATTTTGGCCGATTGCGAGAGCGGAAGCAGGCGGAACGAGCGATACCGAAACGTCCCGCCATGACCTTACCGGGCAAACGATTATCATCGTGGATGACGATTTCGATGTTGCGATGGTGGCCGCTAACTATCTTGAGGCACAAGGTGCAGAAGTCTCCGTTTGCGTTGACCCCACGGATGCTATTGAGGCAATCGAGGATGATCCGGGCGCATGGACTGCTGTTGTTACCGACTATGACATGCCGGATATGACCGGCGGCGATGTGGCCGAACGGATCAAGGCATTACGGTCAGACATCCCAATTATTCTGGTGACGGCTTTAGCAAGGCGGCTATCGGATCCACGTGTCAACAACGGCACTATCGACGTTGTATTGGCCAAACCAACTGACCTTAACCATTTATCCTCCGTTCTTTGCGAGTATCACGTGAAAAACACGTAAAGACCTGAAGATGCGCGTCTTGCTCGCTGATGATCATGATTTGGTACTGGAAACCTTGGCGTCCTTCCTGGCTGCGGAGGGCGGTTTTGAGGTTGAAACCTGCGGTACGCTTGATGATGCGCTCGAAAAAATCCGGAACGATATTGTGTATGATATCGTTTTGCTCGACTACACCATGCCCGGCATGAATGGGTTGGAAGGACTAACGAAAGCAATTGATTCCGCCTTTGGCAGACCGGTCGCTTTGATGTCGGGCACCGCATCCAAAACGATTGCGCAAGATGCGATTGACGCGGGTGCCCATGGATTTCTTCCAAAAACCCTTGGCGCCAAGTCGATCGTCAATGCGATCAAGTTTATGGCTATGGGAGAAACGTACGTTCCCATCGACTTCCTCAATGCTGAAGAAGAAGAAGTAGACGCCCCACTTGCAAAGAAGCTTTCCGATCGGGAACTTCAAGTGCTGGGTGGCTTGTGCCGCGGTCTTTCCAACAAGGAGATCGCGCGGGAGCTCGACCTCCAAGAGGTGACCGTCAAGCTTCACGTCAAAACTCTTTGTCGAAAGATAGAGGCCAAGAACCGGACACACGCTGTCATCATCGCCAAAGATGCAAACCTCTTTTGACACCGGTTCAGCTTTAATATTCATCGGCGGTGTTTGGCGGTCTACACACCGCCATGCGTATCAAAATGATAGCTGATCGTCTCACCACCTTCAAAAATGACGGCAATATTCAAGCCACGATGCCCAAGCGCGAGTTCATCGCCGTTCACGAGTATCGAGGCCAGACTACCCGCGTCGAACCCAGCGCTTTGTACGCGTATATTCTGGTCCCAAATGCGTTCTGATACATCGACCAGATCGTTGTCAGACCGCCCTTGAACCAATACGATCCCATTATGCACAATGGCCGCATAACCGTCGCGGAAAGATAGATCGGCCAGAGTTAGGCCCATCTGGGCTGCCAGGCGGCGAACCGCAAAAGGTAAATTAGCGGCAGCTTCATCCTTCACGGAAATAGCCATCGTGCAGGCTTGGCGACATCGACCAAGAACATCAAACAAGGAGGCATCTTCTGTCAGCAGGCGTGTGAGGGACACTTTGGGTGCCGCTTTTGACTGTGGCCCGGGAATGGCTGAGATGATGTGATCAGCAATAAACTGACCCGCGGCTGCTCCACTATATTCCGCGAGAAGTGGTGCGGTAATTTCACTGTCCGTTTGAATAGAGTCGCTTTCGTTGTCGGTATCAAATGCGGCAGAAATAATTTGGCCTGAGTCCCGCAGCAGCAATAGATTGATACCTGGTGTGGCCCGGGCATATTCGAAACCGTCAACAGAAATTGAACTACGTAGCGATGCGTCGGTTACACTGCTGCGTAAGCTGATGGCGCGGTCCTCTACCAAAACATTGAGGACGGCATCGCTTTTTTCCGCAATCGCTTCTTCCACAATGGCACCATCACGCAAGGCGAGTGCAAACCCAGTCCCGTCAGAAACAGTTGAAATCTTACTGCCGCGCATCGCAAGCCAGGCTACAACCTGGCCGGAGATGTGGCGCATCGCCTTGTCATGAACCACGAGTAGCGCGGTGCAATCCTCTGAACATGCCTGAAGAAGTTCGGTTAGGCCATGGGTTGTGTGCGTGAACTCCGGTTTTGATTCAAATGCTAAGGTGTCTAAACTATGGAAAGCGCCGAAGTCGTGCGTCGATAAAATGCCGCTGGCATTGCGATGAACCAGAGGCACCTCAACTTCACCATCAAGCAAGTGCAGAGCGCGTTGATCATGTGCACCATTGAGTATGCGCAGGCGTAGCTGTTCTTCAGCCGCAATCTGGTCGGGCAAGCCCAGGCCCTGCGCGGTATAAAACCAGGTAAGAGGTGTGTTCAGGGGAAACGCTGCCGCTCCGACAGCTAGGCTGAAATCCAAACCCAGTTGGCGGGACATATAGATGTAGTCAGCCCTTTCTATACGTTCTTGCCAATCATTTGCTTGGAGAATGTGTGTTTCGGTTTCACGGAATTTTGTGTCCGCTAAGCTACGTTCTCGCAAGGGTGCCAAATCCCAGGCCTGAAGGCACAATAAAAGAACAGCAAAGCTGCTTGCCATGATCGGCCGTCGCTTGGGCAGGCAAAGAATAGCGGTCAAAACAAATGCATAGACGCTGATCCATACAAATCGGCCGGAGGAACGAAGTCGCTCATATACTTCGCTCAGCATCCCATCCATGCCGGGCTCAAAAGTGAAGATCACGTTTCCGAAAACCGAGACGACTGGAAGTACGGCAAAGGCAAAAGCAGCCAGACCCGCGGCCAGTATTGGCAAAAGCCGCGCCCATGGTAGAGGCGCAAGACTGCCACGGATGGCAAAGACAAGCACGCCAAGAACCAGCACAAAGCCGCCCAATCCCAAATATGCGAACCCCTCATACTGACCCGAGCCAGCTGGAAGGGATGGCAAGAGACGCGATGCATCATAGGGATTGAAGAACCCGAGCGGGTCAGCGGAGTGCACGCCGATCTCATTCTCGCTTGGTGTAGAGAGCGAGAAAACTCCCAGTTTTTTGCCGATGTACAATGCGGCAACTTCAGTTGCTACCAAAGCCAGAGCAGACCGTTCGAGCACACCAAATCTCAGGCCGTTTGAACGCAAAACCCGGGCGAGCACATCAAAGCCCAATACAAAATTCAGCATGACGAATAAGTATGGGTGAATAGAGATGGACAGCGTCAACAACAACGCGTGCGCTAACATCGCCCGGCCTGGCCGCTTTATCGCCACGCTCACGAGAAACGCCGCAAGAATGAGCCAGTGCGCCATCAGGGTGTCGTGCCCATAGCGCCAAAACAATATTGGTTGAAACGCAAGGACTGCGCCGAGCAGAAGCGCTGGGTATTTACCAAAGCCGAACTGGCGCAGCAGCAAGGTTGAAAAGAGCAAACTCAATGCCAGCGAAAGCAAGTACCACGGGCCGATGAATTGAAAATTCTCTGGCAACCAACTTTCGAAGGGCCAGAGCAAAAGGCTAAAAAACGGATTAGAATCTGTTGAACTTATCGGGGCACCCAAAGGATAGGCCAGCAAAGGCGAAAGTCCCCATGGTTCACCCAATGATTGGGCCTGACGGAATGCAGTCCATCCAAGGTAATGCTGCCTTAGATCGCCATCTGCGATCCAGCCGATGTTTTGCGGATTGAGCACCGAAGCATCAAAGAACAAGATGAAGGCGGTCCAGGTGACGAGCACAAATAGCAAATGAGGAACCAGACCCATCAAGCTCTGACGGGATGGGATTTGGGGTAGAAAACGCATGTTTCACACTCGAAACACAAAGAACTTTGAGGAAATGAAGCTCAAAAGCGGTACCGCGCAGGCCCCGATTACAGGCAGTACACTTTGCGAAATTTGAGGGCCCGCCATCGAGACAAGGCCGGTAACGGCCATGCCTATTGTGAACATCATTGCTGAGTGGGGCAAAAACCGAAGAAATGCCTGCCAACGATCAGCTTCCCCATTGAAGGTGAACGCATAGTGGCCAAAAAATGAAACCCACCAGGCGGCAAAAAAACCAATTGCATTTGCGCTCAAGCCACCTTGCTTTAACTGATAAACCGCAAAAACGCCCACTATGGCATGCACCGCAGTAGCGGCAATTCCCACCACGCCGAACCGGGCAAGTTGCTGTATTGCTGTAAGGAGACTTGTTTTTTGCATTTTTGTCGATCCGGCGTGGTGGAAGTCGTGGACTAGCAGATCGCTAAGGTGCCCGCCTCAGCGCATTGGGTGATCGGCAGGTCGCATTTGGGTGCCGACAAGTCCAAATGGGTAGCGAACTAGCCAATCGCGACGGTATTTCCAGCAGATTGAATGCCGCGGGAGTGACAGGATGGCGGCTTTATACAACGAATTTTGAGTGGCCGCGCGACGCCTATTGAACGTTCCCAGATCTCACGACTATCCGTTTGGGTAGTCCCCATGTCCAAATTTGGTAGGGCCTATACGCCTGCATGGATAGCGACGACGGCCAGCTATGCCGCATATCCTGATGCGTTATTCGTTGAAGGACCAACCGCTATGTCAATGCCTATTGCACCAGCGCCTATCGTAGATGCCGCAGCTACAAACCAAGGTGATCTCGGCGAGATGCGCATTCTCCTCGCCGATGATCATGAACTTGTTCGCGATTCCATCGCTGCTTTTTTGTCCGCCGCTGGGTTCGATCAAGTAGCAGTCGCAGGCTCGCTTGAAGAGGCAATTGAGGTTTTCCAATCATCGACCGGCTTTGGGCTGGTCCTGCTCGATTTGAATATGCCCGGCATGGGCGGGCTGGAAGGGCTTTACAAGATGCAGGCCGTCGCCGCCGAGGTGCCCGTCGCCATCATTTCCGGATCGACGCAAGCAGATAGAGTGAAAGCGGCCATTGATGCGGGCGCGCAGGGGTATCTGCCCAAAGCTATGCCGGCAAAATCGATTTGTGCTGCAATTCGCTTCATGGTCGCCGGTGAGATTTATCTCCCGTACAACCTGATGAAGCAAGAAACTAAGACCGATGTTTTCGGTTTAAGTGCGCGTGAACGCGACGTGCTGCGCTGGCTGGCAGAGGGGCTTTCCAACAAGGAAATCGGGCTCAAGCTGGGTCTCCAAGACGTTACCGTTAAGCTCCACCTGAAAACGCTTAGCCGCAAACTAAAAGCCCGCAATCGAACGCATGCTGCAATGCTCGGTCGTGACAACGGCCTGATTTGATCAACCGGCATCCCAGTCAATTTCGACCAACCAACTGGCGCGGGCGCTATAACAACCATGGCCAAGCTCTCCGATACAGCAATGAAGCAAACGATCGCCGCGCAAGACCCGCGCAGCGGCGTTGGCCTGCTTGTTATTGCACTTGCTGGGACCGTTTTATTTCACGGTGGGCTCTTACCTTTCACGCACGGGAACACGTACGATGCGTTCATCCATATGTTCTTTGGCGACAGCTATGCCCGCAGTTGGTTCGATCATTGGGATGAGCGTTGGTACACCGGTTTTTTGACGATTTCGTACCCGCCAGGAACTCACATGGCGATCGGTACACTTTCAAAGGTAATGCCGCTGCGGGCTGCATACGTCTTGGTACAGCTTGCCGCACTCCTGCTTTTAACTATCGGCGTGTACCGGTTTGCTCTCTTGTGGGTTCCTCCGCGGGCTGCGGGATACGCGGCAATCTTTTTGACCCTGTCGTCGGCGATCTCTGAAACTGTTCATTTTTTTGGACAGCTGCCCACAACGTTTTCTCTCGCCATTTTTCTCAATGGACTGCCGTACAACTACCGTTGGATCGCCGCTGGGCGGTGGACTGACTTTGGTGCTGCTGTTGTTTTCGGTGCGGCCACCACCGCCAGCCACCACGTCACAACCATCTTTGGTGCGGTTCTGTTCATTTTGCCCATTGGCCTGCATGCGCTCACCGCCACCGCGGAACTGCACCCAATTGAGCCTGGGCAAGTTACCAGTCGGAAACAGAGACGGGTATGGCTTCGCAGCGCACTAATGCGATTTCAACCACCAATTTGGCGCGGATTACTTCTGGCTGTTTGCCTCCTCGCTGCTATCGTATTTACCATCCTTCCCCACTGGATTTGGTCGATTAGTGACCCCATCACGCAGGTCCCGATACCGCATGGCTCACGCGCCAATTTCTTGGAACGTACCGATCTTGGTTTCATCTTCTTCGTTTTGCCTTGGGGGATGGCCATCATATTCTTGCCGTATGCGGCAATCAAAACCGCAACCACGCGTTTGTGGCCGCTGGGCGGATCGCTATTCTTCTGCTTCCTTCTCGGCACCGGCGGAACGACGCCGATTCCGCGCGCCATTTTGGGCGGCGCGTTCGATATCCTCACACTCGATCGGTTTACGTTTTGGGGCACTATCCTGATCCTGCCGTTTATTGGCCTTGTCTTTGATGGGCTGATTAATGGCCGCTCAGGCAAGTTGATAACGCAGGCGTTCGGCCGCACATCGCGCGGCGTCATCACAAGTGGCCTATTCATCGGGTTCGTCGTTAGCGCTGTTGTTCCCGCTGCGCTGCCCCTTGTGCGACCAACCCAACCTGATTTCATTGATCCAGCGCCAATAGTAGAATTCATGCAAAGCGATAATCACGATCG
>JBCBYO010000038.1:0-27838 GCA_039815825.1 Pseudomonadota bacterium | reverse complement strand
GTGCCGATCGAACCAATCGTCTGCAACAAGCCCCAGAATGTGCCAAGCAGTCCCAGAAAAACCAGAAGGCCGATCAAATAGCGGGAAATGTCGCGCGACTCATCAAGCCGCGTCGCGATGGAATCAAGAATTGAACGCGTGGCTTGGGTAGAAAGCGAGACTTCCTGCTGCCGGTTGAGCAAAGCACGCATTGGAGCAAGAAGTACCGGCTCGCGGCGAGCGGCATTGACCGTATCGCCCACCTTAAATGAGTTCACCCATGCAACTTCCTTAAAGAGCCCGATAACCTGCAGGAAAACCAGAATGCTACCGACCGCCAAGACCCCGATGATCAACCCATTCAATCCGGGATTGGCCAGGAAGGCTTGCATAATCTGGCGAGACAAAATGGCCGCGGCAAAGCCGACCAACGCCAAAAATACCAGCATGGAAATCAGAAAAACCTGAGGATTTGACAGTCTGTATGGATCAAAACGCCGCCGGGCAGCCACACTCGCCGGATCTTCGGCCTGAACGCTAACCAAATTAACCTCCCACTTGCTCAAAGGAGCAAATCAGTCCCCAGTACCGTAAGTTGTAACGGTAAGTTAGGCAAAAATGGAAGGCGCAACCGTGCCCAAATGCGCCTTTATGCGGATTTGTGAGCGCTGTTAACAGTATCAACTAACTGCCGGTGGATGCGTTCATTGCCGCAAACCACTTCACCGCGATCAAACATTTTGTCGCCGCCATTAAGGTCAGTGACAAACCCGCCCGCCTCTCGGACAAGGAGAACACCCGCCGCAATATCCCAAGCTGATATCGGCTCTTCCCAATAACCGTCCAGGCGCCCCGCCGCGACCCAGGCCATATCAAGTGCCGCAGCACCATTGCGCCGAACACCGACCGTGTTCATCATGACCTTCTGCAGTTCTTTTAGAAATTTGCCATGGTTGGAGTTTTTGCGGCCTAAATACGGGATGCCACAACCAATCACGCAATCGGTAATCTCGCGTCGACCAGCAACACGCATACGGCGATCGTTCAAGTACGCACCATCACCACGTTCGGCGGTATAGAGCTCATCGCTAACCGGGTTATAGATCACAGCGGCCCGCAACACACCCTGGCTTTCGAGTGCAATCGACACAGCAAAGTGTGGGATGCCGTGCAAAAAGTTTGTTGTGCCATCGAGCGGGTCAACGATGAACCGGTGCTGGGAATCGGCACCTTCCACAACACCGCTTTCTTCCATCAAGAACCCGTAATCCGGGCGCGCTTTAGAGAGCTCATAGTGGATGGTTTTCTCGGCACGATGGTCGGCCTGGCTGACAAAATCACCCGGTCCCTTTACGGACACTTGAAGGTTTTGCACCTCGCCAAAATCGCGCACCAGGCCTCTTCCGGCTTTCATGGCCGCCTGAACCATCACATTCATGATCGCTGAGCGCGCCATGGCTTCCTAACTTTCTGCGGCCTTTTAGTCGGCGCGTTTGACGTATGTGAGTTCGTTGGTATCGACGACGATCTTCTCATCGGCCGTGATAAATGGCGGCACCATTACCCGGACACCATTTTCCATCGTTGCTGGCTTGTAAGATGAGGCGGCAGTCTGTCCCTTGACCACGGCCTCAGTTTCAGAAACCGCCAGTACTACGGTATCAGGTAGTTTTACCCCGATGGGACGCTCTTCATGCATCTCAACGGTTACGACCATACCATCCTGCAGAAACGCCGCACGCTCGCCGACAAAGTCTTTTTGCAGTTCCAGCTGTTCGTAGCTTTCATTGTCCATAAAAACGAGCGCATCGCCCTCTTCGTAGAGGAACTGAAAGTCTTTTTGCTCCAGGCGCACCCGTTCAACGGTTTCGTTGGCACGAAAGCGTTCGTTCAACTTGCGCCCATCAATGAGGTTTTTCAGTTCAACCTGCGCGAAGGCTCCGCCCTTGCCCGGTTTCACATGAGCTGTCTTCACCGCTACCCAAAGCCCACCATCATGTTCCAATACATTGCCGGGCTTGATCTCGTTGCCGTTGATCTTCATCGCTTATATGCCTGTCTTAAAAACGCGCGACGTCATGCACGCCGCGCGCGCTCCATGAACGAAAACACACGCGCATTCAAGGCTATCTCACATTGGATTTAGAAAAGCGCGTTGGCGCGAGCGATGGCCTCGCGGTGTTGCTCATCGGACAGCCCGAGCCAAAAATCTTCCATGATCGGAACCCTAAGATCGGCGCGTCTGGCCACTATGTACCACGCAGCCGCTTCTATATTGTTCGGCTCAGCACCGATCCCGGCCCGATAGAGCTGTGAAACGATCAACTGACCCTGCGGGCTTCCAGCTCTGGCGGCTTGCAAAACCCATCCAAAGCCTCTGGCGACATCTTTTGCCCCGCCAACACCATCTACAAGCATGACGCCATATTCGACCTGCGCCTCGGTAAAATTCTGCCGCGCCGCTTTTTCGAACCACATTCGTGCTTGCGCCAACTCATCTTCGGCTTGCAAGACGCCGTTGAGATAAACTTGACCAAGCAAATATTGAGCATCCGCGATGCCGGCTCGGGCTGCGCGCTCAAAATAACGAATGGCTTCTGCTTCACCCGCCATGCCAGGCCTCAGCGTGCGCACTAATTGGCCATAGTTGAATTGCGCACTTGCATGATCTTTATCGGCTGCTCGCTTGATGAAGTCAGCCGCGATTTTTCGGTCGTCACGCGTTTCGGCACGTTTCAACAACATAACGCCATATCGAAATTCGGCTTCCGTGACGCCGACAGCGGCCGCTTTGCGATAATACTCTTCGGCAATCTTCAAATCGATCGGAACGCCCAGTCCGCGCATATGGATTTCCGCCAACAGCGTCATCGCAGCCCCATCCCCAGCCTCAGCACGCGGCAAGGCCAAATTGCGCGCCGTCAGATAGAGGCCGCGCTGAAAAGCACCATAGGCTTGATCAACCTCAGCGGCGCCGAAACGCGACGGTGATGGCCGTTCGGCTTCCACCGTCGCGGCTAACGCTTGCGATGCGGCAAATACGCTTAACGTCACCAAAAGATAGCGGAGCAGGAAACTCTTAGTCTTCATGGGCAAGCGGATACTTTTCCAAGATGGCATTTGCAAGGCGCACGATTTCACCGGGGTCATCCGTTTGATCACCGAAAACCGCTGAGCTAAGCGCCACAAAGTCGACACCGGTGCTGGCAGCAACTTCTACACTTTCAACCCGCGAACCAGCGAGCAGCACACCAGGGATCTCGATCATTTCCGCCCACCAACGCGCTAGCTCCGAATATTTTGGATGAACATCGCCATGTGTGTCGCCGCCAAATTTGCCCAAAAACACGTAATCGGGTCGCGCTTCGCCCAGCTCAAGCGCCGCATGCCGGGTAGGGCCGCATGATGCGCCAACAATCAAATTGTCGATTTGCGTTTCGACAAACTGTCGAACCTCAGAAGCTCCTGCGACCAAATGCATGCCATCAAGGGAATGACGCATAAGCAAACGTTTTTCCGCGGCCCCAACAACCGCAACCCCTTTTTCTTGAGCAAACGGTGTCCATTGCGAAAGCATCGCCTCATAGGACCCATCATCCAGCCCATATTGTGGGATAATCAATGTAGCTACATCACCACCGGCCAAGGCAGCTTCCAAACGCGCTAATTCGAGCGCGGTTTGTATTGGCGGCACCACGAGAATGAGGCGGCATCGGTTGTCAGGCGGGCTTTTTGTCATGGCACCCTATTGTCACAGACACATCCAAATTAACAAGCGACGGATGAAAAACGTAAGCTAAAAATTACTTTTGACCAGAGCCGGCACCTATGGAAGTATGATTGTCAGAAAGCTCAAGGCACGATATCGGCTAGTGATGGACAAAACGGATCTATTTGTTGCGATAGCAGATACCAACAGAAGGTACCTTCTGGAGGAGTTGCGCCGATCGCCTCAAACCGTCGGCGAGTTGGCTAGCGGCTTACCCGTCTCCAGGCCAGCCGTTTCGCAGCACCTGAAAGTCCTGCTGGACGCAGGATTAGTGAACGCACGTTCGCAGGGCACGCGGCGCATCTATCAAATAGAAGAAGCCGGCTTTACCCGGCTTCATGTTTGGTTGGACCAGTTTTGGGTGGACGAGTAAGACTAGTGTCGGGTTTCATCGCCCTGACTGCTGAGTTTAATGATTTCTTCTTTTAGTCGAAGTTTCTCGCGCTTTAAGATCGTCATTTGTGCTTGATCGGGAACCGGTCGAGACATCATCTCGTGAAGTTGGCTTTCCAAGGCGCCATGCTTACGTTTGAGTGCATCAAGATGACCTTCAATCGACATATGAGTTCCTTTCTACAATGGTTTAATCCCTCATATCGTGCCATTTGGACAATCCGGTGTCGAATACGGAGTAGTAGGATTCCCAAAGCGAAAGACATGTGATATAGGCACGCCGCCCACATCAATCATTTCAAGATCATCCCAGGTAAATTTTATGTCCGAGCAGGACCACGCTGATTTGCGGCTGCGTTTCGCAAAATTAAGACAAGATCACAATGACTTGGGCGCTGCCATTGACGCAATGACACAGGTCGGTTGCCCAACATTGCAAGTTCAGCGCATGAAAAAAAAGAAACTGGCGATTAAGGATGAAATGGGAAGGCTCGAAAATCAGTTCCTGCCTGACATAATTGCGTGAATAAGATGCAAAAAGTTTCCGACATCGCGATTATCATGGGCAGCCAATCCGATTGGGCAACCATGAAACATGCAGCTGACATATTGGATGCGCTGGATGTAAGTTATGACGCACGAATAGTGTCGGCTCATCGCACCCCTGACCGCATGTACGATTTTGCACGGACGGCAAAATCAGCAGGTTTCAAAGTGATCATAGCAGGCGCTGGCGGCGCAGCTCACCTACCGGGGATGGTCGCATCGCTTACACCACTACCGGTGCTCGGCGTTCCCGTCGAAAGCAAAGCGCTTTCAGGTCAAGACTCTCTGCTATCGATCGTACAAATGCCAGGCGGCATACCGGTGGGCACGCTGGCCATCGGCAAAGCGGGTGCAAAAAACGCAGGCTTGATGGCCGCAGCGATCCTTGCTGTCACTGATGAGGCGATCGCCGAACGTCTGGATGCTTGGCGCGCCGCAAACACACACAGCATCGCTGAAAAGCCTGTCGATAATGGGTGAGCCACGCCCTTTTCAAACAATAGGTATCATTGGCGGTGGCCAGTTGGGCCGCATGCTGGCGCTTGCCGCTGCGCGCCTTGGCCACCATACAAAGGTGCTGGATCCGACAGAAAATTGCCCCGCAGCACAGGTTTGCAACAAACAAATTGTTGCGGGCTATGACGACGTTTCGGCGCTAGCAGAACTATCTGCGTGTGATGTGGTCACATTTGAATTTGAAAACGTTGACTTGGCAGCCGTGCGTACGTTGGAGGGGAAAGTAGCCGTTGCGCCAAACCCGAAAGCACTGGAGGTGTCCCAAGACCGATTAGTGGAAAAGAGATTTCTGTCTGAAGCTGGACTGACCACAGCGGGCTTTCGAAACATCGAAGATGCACAACAGCTTAGTCATGCACTCGCTGAGTTTGGTGGCAAAGGCATCTTAAAGACCCGACGGTTTGGCTATGACGGCAAGGGACAGATTGCTTTCAAGGGACAAGCGACCGACTTTTCAACCGAACAAGCGTTGCAAGAGATTGGCAATGCACCGGCAATTTTGGAAGCTTTCGTGCCATTTGTCGCCGAAATATCGGTGATCGTTACCCGAGGGCGAGACGGAACATGTCACTGCTTCGATCCCGCCGAAAACCATCATTCAAACGGCATCCTGCACACATCTACGGTTCCGGCAGCGGTGCCGAACCAAACGTTGGAGCAAGCCAAAGCCCATGCGGAAAGCCTTGCAAACGCACTTAATTACGTCGGCACGCTAGGCTTGGAGTTTTTTGCACTGGAAGACGGTTCACTCATCGCGAACGAATTTGCGCCACGTGTCCACAATTCCGGCCATTGGACAGAAGCCGCGTGCACAATAAGCCAGTTTGAGATGCATATCCGCGCCATCACCGGTTGGGCACTGCCCTCGCCTACTCGCCATAGCAATGCCGTAATGGAAAATCTGATCGGTGATGACATCAGAAAGCTACCCGATGCAGCGCAATTTGCTGATGCAGTTTTGCATGACTATGGCAAACTTGAAGTGCGTGCGGGCCGAAAAATGGGCCATATCACACGAATCACGCCAAAGAATGACGGATAAACAAGCTGTTTGCATGCTGCTCGGTTGACAGGCGCTACCATTTCACCCTATTCCGCGCCAAAGTTTTTCAGCGCCCTTGTGGGCGTTTTATTTTTGCCGAAACTGGCAGGGTTAGAACAATGAAAATTAAAAACTCGCTCAAGTCGCTTAAATCACGTGATCGCAACAACCGCGTCGTGCGCCGCAAGGGCCGCGTCTACGTGATCAATAAGCAAAATCCGCGCTTCAAGGCACGCCAAGGCTAACGTCTGCGTCTTAAGAACGCTCTTGAACACATCAATTTGAATTTGACGCGTTGCCCTCCAACCTTATGTTGGGCGAATGCGAAACCGTTTTTTATTTTCCGTTGTTGCCTGTGCTCTTTTGAGTGTCGGTGTTGCTAGCGCCCAGCTAATTGATCCCGAACAGCCGCAACCAGAGCCGATCCTACCCGACGAAGACGCGATCATTCAGCCAACAGACGATGTACCTACGCCGCAAGCGAGCAACGAAGCGGAAGGCGCAGATCGGCTTGACCGTTTGTTTGACGAGTTAAAGCGTACCCGCAACCCAAGAGCAGCCAAGCCACTTGCAGACGGGATTTGGGCGGAGTGGCGCCGTTCAGGTAGTGCTACCACGGATCTTTACGTCGAATGGGCCAATACCGCTTTGGAGCGTGATCAGTTCAACGTAGCGCTTGATTTTCTAGATCAAGTCGTTTTGCGCGATCCGAGCTATGCGGAAGGGTGGAACCGCCGCGCGACGCTGCATTTTCATATGGCCAACTACAAAAAGTCGATGAACGACATTGCAAAAGTGCTTGAGTTGGAGCCCCGACATTTCGGTGCGCTTTCGGGCATGGCGGTAATTTTGGAGCGCAATGGCAATCTGGAAGCAGCACTGAATGCCTGGCAGCGGGTTGTCGCCGTTTATCCAGCAATGGAGAGTGCGCAAAGCGCGATTGAAAGACTTTCCGAAGAGATTGCCGACGACCCGGCTTGATCAGTTAGAAACGCATGAACCTTTTTTACGGCATCGTTGCATTATGTGCCGCCGGTCTTCTGGTGCTGGCCGGTATTACCAGGATACAGGTCTGGCTGATTGAACGGCAGAACCCACCTGTCGGTATGTTCAGGACTGCGAACAATACCAAGATCCATTACCTTGATACTCGGCCATCCATCGAAACCGCGATACCGCCAATTGTATTTCTCCACGGCGCAAGCGGCAATCTGAACGATCAACATATGATTTATGCGCCACTTCTTGCCGACAAAGCGCGTTTGATCTTTCTCGACCGACCAGGGCATGGCTATTCAACGCGAGGTCCGGCAAGCAATGCTTACCCCGATGGGCAAGCATCGACGATCGCCGCTTTGCTCGATGAACTCGGCATCAAAAAAGCCATCATCGTTGGACATTCATTTGGTGGTGCCATCGCCGCAACGTTCGCGCTCAATCATCCGCAAAAAACTGCCGGTACTGTCTTTCTGTCGCCCGTCAGCCACCCATGGCCGGGGGGAATCAACTGGTATTATGATCTGACGGCAATCCCATTTGTTGGATGGCTTTTTTCAGAAACTGTGGCGCTCCCAGCCGGCACCCGGCGAGTCGAAGGCGGCACCAAATGCGTGTTTGCGCCCAATAAGCCCACAGACAATTACGCGGCTGAGATGGGAGCCAAATTGGTATTGCGCCCGTCGCATTTTCGAAACAACGCCATCGAGGTAGCAAATCTCTACGACTATGTTGTCAAAACGTCACCCAGATATACCGCAATCAAAACACCAAGCGTCATTATTACCGGCAACAAAGATACCATTGTACTTGCCTCCATTCACTCGTTGGGTCTGCAGCGAGATTTGGAAAACGCCGAGCTGGTCTGGATTGAAAATTTGGGACACAAGTCAGATCATGTCGTACCGGAAGTTGTCACCGCCGCGATTGAAAATGTCGCCGGTGTAACTGACCACAATCTGCAGCAAATAGGCGCAAAAGCACAGGCCCGTCTGGCAACAGACGCCTTTGGGCCGATCGAAAGATGCCTTGATCCCGATGGCGTTATCGCCAAGGAAATACTCGGCAATTCGTAACCTAGATGCCGGATAAGCCGTCTGATCCAATATAGGCGATGCGCAACATATTCGTCGCACCCGGTGTACCGAACGGCACACCAGCAGTGATGATGACGCGTTCGCCAGGCTTTGCAAAATCTTCCGCAAACGCAACGCGGCAGGCACGATCGACCATGTCATCTTCGCTGGTTGCATCATCGCTGATCACGCAATGCAAACCCCAAACCAGCGATAATCGTCGTGCAGTTGCTGCAATTGGAGACAAAGCAATGATGGGTACATTCGGCCGTTCGCGTGAGGCGCGCAAACCGGTCGTGCCGGACGATGTATAGCACAGCACTGCGCTCAGATTCAGCGTCTCGGCTATCTGTCGGGCAGCAGCTGATATCGCATCAGAGCCAGTCTGTTCCGGCTCTGTGCGTTGTGCATTGATAATACCACCATATGTCGGGTCGCGCTCAACCTCTTCCGCAATGCGCGACATGGTCGAAACCGCTTCCACAGGATAGTCACCGGCAGCCGATTCAGCCGAAAGCATTATCGCATCGGCGCCTTCAAAGACGGCTGTTGCCACATCAGACACTTCCGCGCGTGTCGGCACTGGCGCTGAGATCATTGATTCCAGCATTTGTGTCGCAACGACCACCGGTTTACCAGCACGGCGCGCTTTACGGGTTAGCTGCTTTTGAATGCCGGGCACTGTCTCAAGCGGCAGTTCGACACCCAAATCGCCGCGTGCGACCATCACCGCGTCGGACAATTCGATAATTTCGTCAATGCGCTCAACAGCCTGCGGCTTTTCAATTTTTGAAAGCAGTGCGACACGCCCGCGTGACAGTTTGCGAACCTCTGAAAGGTCTTCCGGTCGCTGGACGAATGAGAGCGCAACCCAGTCGACAGGCTCCTTTAAAACCTCATCCAAATCCGCGCGGTCTTTATCCGTGAGTGCCCCTACCGGCAGATCTGTGTCAGGCAGGCTAACACCTTTCTTGTCCGAGATTTTCGTACCAGATACGACGCGCGCCCTAATGGATTTGCCGTCACACTCCTCGGCAAGAAGCGTAAGACGACCATCATCGATCAACAATCGATGTCCGGGTTTCACAGATTGCAAAATCTCTGGATGCGGAAGGTGAACGCGCTGCGCGTCACCTTCTGTCGGATCATCATCCAATGTAAAATAGTCACCGGGGCTCAGTTCAACTTTACTATCGGCAAACTTCCCAACCCGCAATTTCGGGCCCTGAAGGTCAGCAAGTATCCCGATCGGACGCCCAACCCGGTGTTCAATCCGGCGGATCATGGCAACCAACTCGCGCATGAGATCATGGCTCGCATGGCTCATATTGATCCGAAAAACATCCGCACCAGCTTTCCACAGCGCTTCAATTTTCTCTTCAGTATTGGACGCTGGGCCCAGGGTGGCGAGGATTTTTATTTTTCTTGAACGTTTCACTGCGTGGCCTCAGGCGTGGGTGCGATTTCAGGTTCTATCGGCAAAACGACAGCTGGTGGCGCGGCCGAATCATCTTGGTCGACAAGTTGGACCATCCAACTTTGCTGGGTTCCTGTGTCATATTCACGAAAGCCCGCAGCTTGAAAGCCGCGAGCCAAACAATCATTGACACCAGTGATCTTAAATTCACGTTCGGCAACACACATGCGGATGGGGCCTTCCCAGCGACCGCCCCTCAATGCGTCTTCAGCGTAGACGTAATAGTAGCGGGATGCGAGCGCCCCTTCTATCAAGGTGGAGCACTTGGATGGCTCAACATGCCACCAACCTTCAGTTACCCAACCGGCGCGGGCGCGATAACCGATCGCTACACCGACAAGCTGTTGGGTCGCGTTACACACACGAAAGTCAGCGTGTGCTTTTAACGTCATCATGCCTGATGATGAGAAAAACACGGTGGCAAAAATCAAGAAAAAAGGTGTCCAGCGCAAGCCAGCCCCATGCTGCGGTTTAACAATCATTTCAGATCGATACAATTTGCACTACCTAACTTATTGGCGGCACTAACCTTTCCGTATAGTCGTCAATTTCATTTATGCAATGGCATGAGACGTTCGCGAGTGCCCGAGGCTGTGTTTCGCACCGAAACTTGAACAAACGGAGACTTATGATGGACGAAAAGACCAAAATCGAGCTCGAAGCAGCTGCTTTCCGAACATTGGTGGGACATTTGCGCAATCGCACCGATGTTCAGAACATCGATATGATGAATTTGGCTGGATTCTGTCGGAACTGTCTATCACGTTGGTATGCAGAGGCCGCGCAAGAAAAAGACATCGACCTGAGCAAAGATGCGGCTCGGGAGATTATCTACGGAATGCCATACGCGCAGTGGAAAGAAAAATACCAAACCGAAGCCACAGCGGAACAGCAAGCTGCGTTTGAAGGCTCATCCAACCACAAGGAATAAGGCGATTAGCCGTTCGGAGCCAAACGAACCTCAGCCTCTTTCACCGGCCATCGGAAATCACCAACCCGACCCGCCCGAGACGGGGGAGGCAATCCATCTTCGATCAGTCTGAGGCGGAACGATTTGCCCACTAATGGGTTGCGGGTCGCAGCCACAGCGTCCACGTCACCAAGTAGTGTCGCACCCCCATCAAGCTCAACATCACCGAAGCTAATAGGATTAGTACGTACCAGTTCCGCTTCCGTTTGGAGCGGTGGCAGCAGCAGCATCGGCATTTGATCATTACCAAGTGACGTCAATAACGGGGCAGACGCGTCGCCCAACAACACGCGGAGTTGTCGTTCTGCATAAAATGCGATCTTGCGGCGACCCGCCTTGGTGAAGTTGATTCCATCACTCGCGCGCAAGCGGACTTTTTGTCCCTTAATGTCATCACCAGTCAGCGCAAAGTTTCCGTTTTCGTCAACAAAACCGTCCCAAATGTCGACGAAATAACCATCCACGCTCTCAACCGCGTTCCTATAAATTTCGTTGAATGCGAGCATGTCAGCAGACATGGAGCGGAATTTGAACGGAGGCGCACCAACCCAAACCAAGAGCCTGTTCCGGTCACGAACCGCCTTAGCAAATGCGTCCACACGAGCAATATATTCGCCCGTCCACGCATCTGAACGAACTTGTTCAGCGCGACCATCAACACGCATCGCCTGTCGATCGTTCGAACCGATCTGCATCACCACGATGTCTGGATTGACCTCATCGATGATGGCACCAATCTGCTCGGGCCAGTTGTAAAAGTCGTCACGTACAAAACCGGAGGAGCCACTCGCCTGACGAACAATGATTACGTTCTCAACATCCATGAAGGCGCTTTCAAGCCCTTGGCCAAGACCATCAGCGACAAAGTCGCCAACCACCAATACACGCCGCGCGTTCTCAGACTTCTCAACCGCCTCAACAGCCACCGGCTGAGGTGCCGACCCCGTTTGCCTCGGCCTTGTTACCCGTGGCCGTGTACCAGTTGATGGCGAGGACGCCTGCGGCTCACTACGACGCTGGAATAACAGCTCAAAAAAGCCCTTTTTGCGCTCACGATTTTCTTGTGCGTGGGCGACGTCGTTTCCTGGCAAGAATGATACAGGCGCTAAAGCGTCAGCACTCACCGCGAGTAGGGTGAAAAGGAAAACACAAAATATCCGCCGCCATAGACGCATGTCGAAGTAAATCCTGCATGTTCAGCGGCTTGTTCAACTTACCGCGCACGCAGGACGTTTAGCACTTCCATGGATGCAAATCCATCCTGAGGTAAACCTGCACTGGCCTGAAAAGCTTTGATCGCTGCGCGCGAAACTGGGCCAATTTTTCCGTCTACCTCGCCGTCATAATAACCTTTACGAGCCAAACGTGCTTGTAGTTCTTCACTCTCCGCAATCGTCAGTTTCGTGAAGGGGCGTGTCCAATCCCGTGTTGGTGGCGGAAACCCACCAATTTGATCGGCGAGGAGACCAACGCCCAAGGCATATTTGTCGGCATTATTGTAGCGTTTAAGCACGAAAAAGTTGTCGACCATCAAAAATGCTGGGCCCTGTCGCCCTTGCAACACCTTCAATTCAGCCCGCTGTGAAGGCCGCGGAAAAGGACGACCATTGGCGCGCTTTACGCCGATACGTTCCCATTCAGCCAAAGACATTTTGCCGCCAGGAAACTTGCGCCCTTGGGGCAGAACCACTTCATAGCCCCACGTTTGCCCGGTTCGCCAGCCATTGTCGCGCAATAGATTGGCTGCCGTATACAAGGCATCAGGAACTGAGTTCCAAATGTCCTTACGACCATCACCATCGCCGTCCGTTGCCCAAGCCGTGTAGCTTGTCGGGATAAACTGGGTATGGCCCATGGCACCGGCCCATGAACCGGTGAGACCGTTAAGTGGGACTTCGCCCCGCGCTGCAATTTTCAGTGCCTCAATAAGCTGGCCGCGGGCAAATCGTGCGCGCCGTCGATCTGCATAGGCAAGCGTAGCCAGCGCCCGCGGAACATAGTGAAGTCGGCTCTCTTGTTTAAGCGCCTCACCGTAGCTGGATTCCATCGACCATATCGCCATCAAAATATTACGGCTGACACCCATGTCGCGCTCAATACGGTCGAGCAATCGCCGGTGTTTGCGGAGCATTTCGCGACCGGTGGCAACGGTTCGTTCATTGACCCGGCTATCGATATATTGCCACGCTTCGTCTTTGAATTCGGGCTGAAATCGGGCTTTGCGCAAAACTTCCGGGTCAGGCGTTTTCACGCGGGCAAATGCGCGATCATAAACCGAACCCGGGACACCGCTTTGTACCGCTGTAGCGCGGAAATCACGGATCCATTTTTGGAACGCGGCATCAGCATGGGCGACGTTAGCCAGTCCGGTCTGAACCGCAAAAGCCGCGGCTGTCATCAAAATCGTTTTACGCAGAAATGTGATCATGTTGTTGAACCCAAATCCCTTGCAGCCAGCGTTCATGGAAAACCGGCCATCACCGTTGTAATCGCAAACCCAAGAATGCAGACCATTCCTCGCTACGACTTTCCTCATCATCTGAAATTGTCTGATCATAGCCCAAACGCCCGGTAAGCCCCGCGAAACGATTAAACCAATATGTGGCACCGATTTGACCGCCCACACTTGTTTGATCCGCCTGCCCGCCAAAACCGTTTGTGTGCTCAACGTTCAAAGCCCCATTAAACGACAGATCTGCGCGCGCTTGATAAGCCGCTGTCAAATCTGCTGAATAAACGATAGCGCCCGATGAGTTGACCAAGCCGGTCGGCTGCGTTTCAGTCGTCAGCGTCACACCCAAATCAATATCGCGTCGCGGGGACCAGTTGAGTTCTCCGGCCAAAGAAAGGCCTTGAAGATCGGAAAGGCTCTTTTGCTCAATGTTTTCAAACAGATAGCCAGCGCTGATTTCACCGGCTAACTTTTCGCCATAGTCGAAACTTATACCACCGCGCAACGCAATGCGGCTCGAATTTCGGTCCAAACCATTTGTGTCAGTCGCTTCATCAAAACGGCGTAAACCAAGTTCCAAAACGGTAAATGGCGAAACCAGCGCTCCTGTATTCAACCCACCACGCAGTTGTGCCGTGTACTCGGTAGAGTTCAAGTCGCTTTGCGAGATTGTGCTTCCGTCACTAAGCGAAACCTCGCCCAGAAAAGTGCGCGAGGCACCCACAGTCACCCCCGCAATAACGGGACCAACCGGACGTTGATAGCCAATCGTTCCGGAAAACGTTTGCGTTCCGGGGTCAGTCGTCACGATCGGATCAGTCGCACCGCCAGTTGCAGCTTCAACCGCACCTGAAATGGGATCTTCGCTCACAAACTCGTAGGAAGCAGTGGAGGTAATTTGCTGTTGGCCCGCAAATTCGCGGATTATCTCAACATTGGCAGCCGCCGACAACGCGCCGCGTTCCCCCTCATCAATATCATAGGGAAACGTCAGGCTGGCTTCGCCTGCCACTTGTGTGGCACCCAAATCTCCTTCAAAAGCCACCGCACCAGTCGCTTCAAACTCACGTATCTCTTCTGTTTCGGTGACTAATCCGGCCCCGTCATCGCGGCGCGTGGTCCGTTTTGTAAAAGTGGATCCGACCTCAACGCTTGGTCGCAAAAGAAACGAACCGAGCCGCACACCTGGCGCATCATAAGGATTTTCGAGTGGAGAACCGACCCCTGACTGCAGTGGGCCAGACGCCTCTGCGCGTTCAATTGACCCGGTGGTCAATGCCTCTTCAAGCGAGGTCTCCTCGGTTAAAGCTTCCTCTTCGATTAACTCCGGCGTGCTGGTCGAAGCGGGCCCCTGCATCCCAAATGCGACCCGCTCAGCGTTGAGGTCTGCCGCTGTCGGCAACGCAGATACCGTTCTTTGCGTCGCCTCTTCCTCGTTTGAACCGCCCTCAACCGGGAAAAGCAAAGCGTTTGAATTATTAGTCGCGCTTGGACGCAGGACAAACGCATCTTGCGCCAATAACACCGGCATTGTTCCGAAAAAAAGGGACAAGCCAGACGAAAAGGCCAAAGCAATTCGGCCAACCGTAACGTTGGATTGTCGACGTCTTTTCACTGCGTTTTCCGCTCTATCTTAACACTTAATGGTCGCGTTCGGGCGCAATCCATTACCGAAGCGTAAAGATAAGCGGTTAAGGAAGGGTTGAATCACCGCTGAAAACACCGCGAGCCATGGACACGGACGCTCGGATGAAATAGCCAGAAAAACCAAATCACAGACGCTTAAAAATGATTACAATGACCCACGATGCGATCGCATCTGCAGTACGCACCATAAATACCGAAAAAGCGGGCATAACGGCACTTGCCGAAGCGCTTGAAAACGGATTGGGCGATCCGTTTCGTGAGACGATTGATCGCATTCGGCGGATCAAAGGCCGCGTGATCGTGACCGGTGTGGGTAAATCGGGCCATATCGCATCCAAGATCGCGGCAACACTGGCCTCAACCGGTACAGTTGCCTATTTTGTTCACCCTGTCGAAGCCAACCATGGCGATTTGGGCATGATCGCGCGTGACGATGCAATCATCGCGTTGTCATGGTCCGGTGAAAGCCGCGAACTGGGTGGCATTATCGAGTATTCACGCCGTTTCCAGATCCCACTGTTTGCGTTGACCAGTGGGAGCCAGTCATCTTTGGCCAGGGGTGCCGATGTCGTTTTGACCTTGCCAAAGGTAGCTGAAGCCTGCCCGCACGGCATTGCACCAACAACATCGACCATGATCCAGCTCGCCATGGGAGATGCGTTGGCAGTAGCTCTCCTGGAAAGCCGCGGCTTCACTGCCAGCGATTTTCGTGATTTCCATCCCGGCGGCAAACTCGGCGCCAACCTTACAAGCATTGCCGACATCATGCATACCGGTGAACGCATCCCGCTGATCAAAGAGACAAGCGACATGCGCGAAGCCATCGTCATGATCTCGCAAAAGGGCTTTGGCTGCGTAGGCGTATTAGACGACAAGGGACGATTAGCCGGGATTGTCACAGATGGCGATTTACGTCGCCACATCCACAAGGACCTTCTTTCCATGCCGATTGATGACGTGATGACCGTCGATCCCATAACAGTGACGCCGCATACACTGGCTGCCAGCGCGTTAAACACCATCAATCAATTGTCGATTACAGCACTCATAGTGCTCGAAGACGAAAAACCAGTCGGCATCGTGCACCTGCACGACCTGTTGCGGATTGGGGTGGCCTGACCACAGCCAGCTTTAAACCCAGCCTTGTAGCTCTCGGCGAACCAATGTTTCAAATACCCACATTCCATCATCGCTGTCATTAAGGCACGGGATATGGGTGTAGTGAGTGCCGCCGGCTTCGTGGAATATCTCTTCCCCTTCGCCGGCGATCTCTTCCAATGTTTCCAAACAGTCAGAAACAAAGCCTGGGTTAAAGGTAGCGACCTTCTTGATGCCCTGTTCGGGAAGCGCTTCAAGTGTCTTGTCCGTGTACGGTTGGAGCCACTCTTCAGGCCCAAAGCGGGACTGGAAGCAGGTCATCAACTTGCCTTTTTCCCAACCAAGCCGTTGCTCCAGCAATCGAGACGTCTTGTGGCAATGACAATGATAGGGATCACCACGCTTGAAGTAGCTCTGCGGGATACCATGGTAAGACGCAATCACGCGCTCAGGCTCAAAATCAAGAGAAGCCAGATGGCTTTCGATCGAGCGAGCAAGCGCTTCGATAAAAACGGGCTCATCATGGTATGACGGCACAACGCGAAGCGCGGGCTGGAAACGCTTGTTTTGAAGCGCCTCAAACACTTTGTCATTCACAGTCGCGGTCGTTGTTGCGGAATAATGCGGGTAAAGCGGAAACGTTACGATCCGATCACAGCCTTGCTCCTGCAGCGCATCAATTTTGTCCTTGATGGACGGCTGCCCGTAGCGCATGGCCCAATCGACAACAACATTGTCGTGGTCTGACAAGAGGCCCTGAAGCTTTTCAGCCTGGCTGCGCGTATAAGTGCGCAAATAGCTCTCATCCAAATCTTTGTTCCAGATTTCTTCATAGGCTTTTCCAACACGTCCGGGACGGGTGTTCAAAACAATGCCATATAAGATTGGGTACCAAAGTGCCTTCGGCCACTCGATAACGCGGCTGTCAGTCAGGAATTCTTGCAAGTAACGGCGCATCGACTTGTAGTCTGTGCCATCAGGTGTACCCAAATTGATCAGTAACACGCCGACCTTATGAAGGCGTACCTCTGGGTGCTCCGCCGGAAGCGGCCCAACCTGGCGCGCTTGGGCGCGATCAAGTTGTGCTTCACGCCCTTTATCTTCTGTAAATTTTGGTTGTACGTTCATGACACACGCCTCACCCGATTTATGGCCGTCGGTACACCAATCTGGCGCAGCAACAATGCGACAATTTACTCTATTTTTCCATACGCAAAAAAAAGCCCCGCGGATTGCTCCGCGGGGATTAAAAATGGATGCGTTAGTTTATTACTCGGGAACGACGATCTCCGTGCCAATTTGAAGCGCCCCGGCTGTGAGCTCTGGATTGGCTTCACTGAGCTTGGGCCACATGGTTGCGTCACCATAAAATTCCCGCGCCAGCTCCCAAAAATTATCACCGGCAACAATGGTGTGCGTACGAGCTGCTGGTGCTTCAATAGCGGGGCCGGAGGTCGAAAGCGCAGTCGCAGCAAGGCCAGTGGTAGGCACCTCAACAGTCGGCTCCACACTTGCTTCCATAGTCACAGCAGCACTGGACATGGCTTCCATGACGCCCGGCTTGATGCGTTCGTCAGTAAAAGGTGTGTATGGGCTATTTGCCGCGATGTAATCCGCAACGACTTGTTCAAGCCCAGGACCGAAATCATACGCATTAATCGCATTGGTCTCGAACATGTCATAGCCGTCACCGCCATTACGCATATAATTGTTTGAGACGATGCCATACGTTGCAGCTTCATCAATGGCAGACGCGTTTCCGTCAGCATCAACAACCATCACGCCGGATATACGAGAACCAGGTTCCGCTGCTGCATCAAACAAATACGTCAATCCAGCCACTTGCGGGAACCGACCAGCACCATCTTCAATACGGCTGACACCGTTCTCGAGCGCCGCAATCACGTCAGCACCCGAAAGTTGGAAGGTCGCGAGCGTGTTTTGGAACGGCAAAACCGTCAAAACTTCACCCATCGTGATTTCACCCTCATCGATGGAGGCGCGCAGGCCGCCACCATTTTGGATCGCGATTTGGATACCCTGGTCCCGGACACGCTCCAGCATGGCAACGGATACCAGATTACCCATTTGGCATTCGCCAGCGCGGCATGACCCGCGATCGCCATCAATTGCAGCGGTGCTTGAACCAACAACGCGAGCTTTCAACTCTTCGATCGGACCGCCCAATTCAGCGACGCGCGCAGCAAAAGCTTCATCAGCCGTCACTGAGGCGTCAAGAAGATGCGGCTCACCGGCTGCGCGCGTTACGTTTCCATCATCGTCAAATGTGACGCGCAGCTCACCCAAATACTTAGAGTATGCATACGCCTGCACAATTGGCACATCCGCACCGGCCGGGTTCTGCACGACGACTGGATAGCTGTCGGAAGCACGGTCGCGGAAATTGGAAAGGAGTGTGTGGCTGTGGCCACCGACAATAACGTCAATTCCCTCAACCGCAGCAGCAATCTCTTTGTCGCGTGGCAGGCCAACATGGGACAAGAGAATGATCTTGTTGACGCCTTCGGCTTCCAGCTCAGCCACAGCATCCTGTAGATAACGCGTTTCTTCGATGATCAGGATCGTATCGCCGGGCGACGATGTCTCATCCGTGTCGGTTGCCAAAACAGAAAGGACGCCGATCTTTTCGCCGCCAATTTCTTTGATGATGTACGGCTCGATCTTGTCAGCCAAAGGTGAGGATGCGCCGGCAAGCGTGTTACCAGAAATGACGGGAAAATCGGCCTTGTCGATGAAGCTCAACAAAGCTTCAGGGCCATCATCAAACTCGTGGTTGCCCACAGCCATCGCGTCAAAGCCCATGCCATTCATGAACTCGACAGCAGCATCACCTTTGTATGTGGTGTAAAACAGCGAACCTTGGAACTGGTCACCGGCATCCAAAACAATGACGTTCTGGCCCGTATTTGTCAGCGCGGCGCGCCGTTCATCGATCTTTGTCTTAACGCGCGCAATGCCGCCAAAACACTTTCCTTCGGCGTCATCTTCCGCACCACATGTCGAGTCAAACCGGTTGATCGGTTCAATGCGCGAATGCAAGTCATTGATGTGAAGAATATTGAGTGTGTATTCGGCTGAGGCGATTGCGGTGGACCCAGCCAACATGGCCACAGTGGTTGTCATAAGCGCGCTGCGTGTCAGGACGCGTTTCATCATAGGTATCTCCCTCAATACGAAGGCGGAATGCCCGCATGCCGCCTTATGGTGAGATACTGTGTCAGCTATGTAACGCTTAGGTCAACCGATTATGGTTTTAATAATGCTGCGGCAAAACAATCATTAAGTTTGCTGCACGGATTGGACGCCGGGCGCGGTAGCAAGTGTGCGAACCATGGAGAACTGATTCCCGTCATCGCGCGTACAATTGAGCGTATTGATCGTCGACAGACGACAATTTGCAGAACGGGTTTGACCGGTTACAGCCGATGTGAGTTGCAGGGTATAATCCGTAGTTGATGTTTGAACGTAGCTGCCGCTGATTAAGAGCGCGCCAGTATCAATCTCGGTCCATTGGGTGGAGTTGTTGAGAAAACTCGCCGTATAGAGGTTCTCAGTGCTTCGCCACGACCCTTCAATACCGGTTGGCTCAGGTGCTGTATATCTTGGGGTGGTCGAAATACCCGTATTGACAACAGCACATCCCGTTGCAGCAAATGTCAGGCATAAAGCGCTGATCGCCACAGCAACAGAACGATGATTGCGCGAAACAGCGGTAATTTTGCCCATTTGTTTGATCCCCTAAACATCAATTAAAATTTTAAGCACTTGTTCACCAATGCCAACCCCAAACGGCAAAACTTGGCAATAGTTTGCTCTAAAAGAGCAATTTTCCACGCACATGGTTAACACAAATAAAATTCAGCGTCGGCTTAAATATGCGGCGAGACGCTCGCGGCCTTGCTCCAGCCCCTTATAGCCCTGCTGGTCGGGGCTTAAATTCATCACACCTTTTGCGAGCTCCACCGCTTCTCCACTATTGCGTACATCGCGCAACCTTTGCGTTGTGACATGGATGGTAAAGAGCACGTCGCCAGTTGTCGGAACTTTGCGAATGGTTTGATATTCCCGGCGCACATACATGTCACCAATTACGGCGTCAGTTGTTTCGCTATGAAGCAAATTATGCGGATGATGGCCGGGCGTGAACCAGTCACCCTCACCATGAAATGACCAGTTTCGTCTTTCCAGAATAATATCATCGGCAAGCATATCGAACATGCGGTTGATCAGTTCAGCCTTCCGGCTCCCAGGGCCAAATCCGGGGACAGGGTCATGCATAACCTGAAGCGGCCGATCGAACTTTTCAGCCAATGTCCAGTATGAAGGCGCAAACAAACCCGCAGCGACCAGACGCCAACCATCATCATGACGTCGCATCAACACCAGATCATCAGCAACAAGCATCGAGGCAGCCATAAGAGGTTCGGAAGGGTTCGGCAAAACCAATTGCCCACCAAAGCTGATACCGTCGTCGGCCTTGGTGTAAGATTGTTCATCGATGGTGGGCAAATGTTCAACCAGCATCGCCCACACCGCATTTTGGGCGTCAAGCGTATCATCGCGCGCCATAAAATATCGGTCACGTGCCTCGCTCTCGACGATCCGTTTTTTGTCAGCGATATGGGCGCTGGAATCCTGATCTGGTTTCAGCCACACCTTTTGGATCGGTGTCGGCCGCGTCCCGATCTGAAAAGCGGGAGGATAGAGTGGAAGCGGTATCACGGGCGCCGAACCACTAGCTTTCCATTTGTTCCAGCTGGTCGATTATTCCCTCAATAACTGCCAGTCCTTTATCCCAAAAACCAGGATCAGATGCGTCAAGTCCAAACGGTGCCAACAACTCGCTATGATGCTTTGAACCGCCAGCGCGAAGCATATCAAAATAGGCATCTTGGAAGCCGCTTTCTGCCCCCTGATAGACCGCGTAAAGAGAGTTCACCAGACAGTCGCCAAACGCGTAAGCGTAAACGTAGAATGGCGAATGGATGAAATGGGGAATGTAACACCAAAATGTTTCATACCCTTCGCTGAGCGCAACGGCGTCACCTAAACTGGCGCCCTGCACGGACAACCAATGCGCGTTGATGTCTTGGGTGGTCAATTCGCCATTGCGGCGCGACTCATGAACTTTTCGCTCAAAATTGTAAAATGCGATTTGGCGTACGACCGTATTGATCATGTCTTCCGCTTTTTGCGCCAACATGGCTTTGCGGGCCGATGCATCGGTTGTCTTGGCGAGCAGTGATTGGAAGGTGAGCATTTCGCCAAAAACGGAGGCCGTTTCCGCAAGCGTTAGCGGTGTAGAAGCCATCAGAGCGCCCTGCTCTGCGGCCAGCACCTGATGAACACCGTGCCCTAATTCATGCGCCAACACCATGACATCGCGCGGCTTGCCTAGATAATTCAAAAGAACATAAGGGTGGACTGATGGCACGGTTGGGTGCGCAAAAGCGCCCGGGGCCTTTCCTGGCCGGCTGGGCGCATCAATCCATCCCTTGTCAAAAAATTGGGAAGCAAGGTCAGCCATCTGCGGCGAGAAACCAGAATATGCTTCCAAGACAATGTCTTGCGCATCACGCCAACCGATCCGCTGGTCGGGAGACTGTGGTAGTGGCGCGTTGCGGTCCCATGCTTCAAGCTTGTCCAGTCCGAGCCACTTGGCTTTCAGCGCATAATAACGGTGTGAAATACGATCAAAACTGGCCGTTACCGAAGAGACCAGCGCATCGACAACTTCTCGTTCGACCCTGTTTGCCAAATGTCGGCTATCGGCAACATCCGAAAAACCGCGCCATCGATCTTCAATTTCCTTGTCCTTGGCGAGCGTATTGGTGATCAACGTAAATGTTGGCAAGTTTGACGAAAATGTACCAACCAAACTATCAAAAGCCGCTTTTCGTTTGTCTCGGTCAGGTTCCTGCAAAAGATTGAAGGTTGGCTCGGCAGGCAAACTTTCACCTTCGACATCAAAGCGAAGCGCAACCATGGTTTCGTCAAAAAGACGATTGAACGCTGCGGACCCCGTTAGTGCTTTTTCTTGGAAAAGCTCTTCGATCTGGTCATCAAGCTGATAGGGTTTCTCCAGCCGCAAATCCCGCAGCCAGGGGCCATATTTTGCCAAAATGGGATCGCGTTCAAAGCCGGCTTTCAATGCGGCTTCGTCTATTCGATTAAGTTCCAAACCAAAAAACAAAAGGCGTTGACTGACTTCTGTCAGCTTTTGCTGGATGTCTCCGTAAAACTTACCGCGAACAGGGTCAGACGTGTCGCTGGCGTAAAGAAGACCCGCGTAAGATCCAACACGCCCCAAACGGTCCTGCATCGCCTCATATTCGCCGATCAAGGCACCAAGCTTGTTGTCCGACAGGGCTTTTTCCAACTTGCCCTTCCAGCTTTCTTCGAACGATTTCGCTTCATTAGCACCCCATTCAATATCGGCCTCTAGCTCCTTGCTATCCATGGCCGGATACAGGTCCTTTAGGTTCCACACCGGCATGTCGGCGTCAGAAAAAGGCGAGGCAGCCATTTCATTTGGTTGAGCAGCAGCGGACGTAGAAGGGTTCATTTTGTCTCCGTTTGTGAGGCAGTCAAATAGATAAAATTTGAATGCCGCGGTTAGCTCCATGTTCAAGCAGCTGTGTCATGGTGAGCCAGGTATATTAATTCTAGCGTTGAAAGTAGCCGTGTCCCACGGTCATGCAACCCATGACATCAACTATTCTCATTGCTGATGACGATCCGGTCCAGCGCCGGCTTTACGAAGCAACATTGGCGCGCGCCAACCTGCATACGATCGTGGCCGAAAACGGCACAGAAGCACTCGAGGCGATGTCATCATCTACAGAGATTGACGCTGTCATACTAGACCTCGTCATGCCGGGAATTGATGGCATTGGTGTGCTGGAAAGAATGCAGGCCAACTCTTTGTCTATGCCCGTCATCGTGCAGACAGCACAAGGCTCAATGGACACCGCAATTCGCGCCATGCGAGCCGGCGCTTTTGACTTTCTTGTTAAGCCAGCTAGCCCCGAAAAATTGCTTTCATCGGTATCTGACGCCCTGAAAGTCAAACACCGCGCTGTGCCAACCGGGGCCGAAGCAGCAAAACAAAAGCACGCCGCACCAAGCTCTCGCCAAATTATCGGCGACAGCCCGGAAATGGAGCGCGTGCGCAAGCTGATTACCAAAGCGTCCGAAAGCAATATCCCCGTTTTGATTGAAGGACAGTCAGGCACGGGCAAAGAACTGGTTGCGCACGCCATTCAGTCGGCGGGACGCCGGTCAGAAAAGCCATTTGTGATCGTCAATTGTGGTGCCATGCCTGAGAACCTCGTTGAGAGCATTCTTTTTGGCCACGAAAAAGGGGCGTTCACGGGCGCCACGGAAAAGCGTAGCGGTAAATTTGTTGAAGCACACGGCGGAACCCTCTTCTTGGACGAGGTCGGCGATCTGCCATTGGACGCTCAAGTCAAGCTCTTGCGGGCGATACAAGAAGGACAAATCGAACCGGTCGGCGCTAGCAAGTCGGTTTCCGTCAATGTGCGTTTGATATCAGCCACGCACCGCAATCTGATCGAACTTGTACGCGATGGCAGGTTCCGCGAAGACCTTTTTTACCGCTTGAATGTCTTTCCGATCATTGTCCCGCCACTGCGAAACCGGATCGACGACATCCCATTACTGGCCAATCATTTTGTTACAAAGATTGGCAGCGCTGAAGGCAAAAAACTGACGTTGGACCGTTCAACGCTGGACATGCTGATGCGTTACGATTGGCCCGGTAACATTCGGCAAATGGAAAACGCGATTTTTAGGGCCGCTGTCTTGGCGCCATCGCAAGCAACATTGCAGCCGCAAGACTTTGCCCAAATTGCTAGCCAACTCATCAAGCCAGTCCGTGAGCTACAGTCGCCGCGGTTTAGCACACAAATGGTGGCGCCACCTATTCAAACACCCGAGATATCGCCTGCACTTCATCAACCTGATGCAAGTGCTGGAATAGCGCAAAGCGATGAACCCATCGTCTGGAACGACCATGGCGACATACGAACCCTGGCTGAAATTGAAGAGCGGATCATCAAATTGGCAATTGACAAATATGATGGCCGCATGAGCGAAGTGGCCCGTCGGCTGGCGATCGGCCGGTCAACGCTCTACCGCAAGCTCAAAGAGTATGAAATTGCTCACTAACGAGCCGCGCTAAAGTCACCAATTATTAACTACAAAAGCAATCCTGTAGCACAGCTTCTGCCTGTGCCATTGTTAGACCGTATTTACAGCCGATATCCGTTGGAGGATGGGTGGTAACTTGGTTGTTTGATTTCGCTCAAAGCGTTAATTTGCAACGTAGATAACGTGCAATTAACTATGTCGGCGTTATTTTTGGAGACTAAACGGGACAACAACTTTGCGATTTGTGTTTCAAGGACCGTCAAAGGTTATGGCTGATGGTGTGCGCAAAGTCTGTCTGAGCAGCTTGGCGGCAGCGTTCGCGTTCGCTCTGCTATCGGTCTCAGCGCCCGCAACCGCACAAGCCGAAACCCGCACGCTTAAGCTCTACTTCACCCACACAAAAGAGCGGGCAGAAATCACTTTCAAGAAAAATGGCCGCTATGTCCAAAGTGGTCTGAACAAGCTGAACCGGTTCCTGCGCGACCACCGCCGCAATGAACCGACCAAAATGGATCCAAAACTGTTTGATCTGATTTGGGAAGCCTATCGCATGACGCGGTCACGCGAATACATCCATGTGGTTTCGGCCTATCGCTCACCTCAAACGAACGCAATGCTGCGCAGGACACGTGGTGGCCAGGCATCAAAAAGCCAGCACATGGTCGGCAAGGCCATAGATTTCTACATTCCCGGCGTTTCTGCCAAGAAACTGCGCGAAATCGGCTTCAAACTGCAGGGCGGCGGCGTTGGTTACTATCCCCGCTCCGGCACCCCTTACGTTCACTTCGATACTGCGGGCGTCCGTGCATGGCCGCGCATGAGCCGGGCCGAGTTGACACGACTGTTTCCCAATGGCCGTACTCTGCATTTGCCGCCGGATGGAAAGCCTCTACCCGGATATCAGCAAGCTTTGGCGGAATACAAACGTCGGCAAGCGCGTGGGCAAGTCGCAGCAGTGGTGGACGACACGCAAGAAAGGTCTGGCGGGCTTTTCTCGCGGAGAAGAAATAATCAGAACAACGAGCGACCCGAAGCGCAGCCAACGCCCGCAGCTTCACCAACACCAACAGTTGTTGCTCAACTGCCGGCGTCAAGACTTCCAACGCCAGAAATCGCGCCAAGAGTGTCGACCGGCGTTCCGGTCAATATTGCGCCTGTCGTTCCAGCCCCCACAGTTGTTGAGACAGTCGAACAACAGCCGCAGACAGTTTTTGCCTATGCCCCGCCTATCCCGCGACGGCGACCCGAGGTTCTTGTTGCCGCCGCCCCAGCGCCAACTGAACGCCGCACAGCACGCGACATTGAAATCGCTCTAAGCCAGCCAGCTACAGAAGAGACGGGGGAATCAACACCAACCAATGTTAACGCTGTCTTGCAGGCATTAGACGCAGATCGTCCGACCGCGCCAACAACGGAAAGCGCACCGAAACTTGCCTATGCAAATCTGCCAAACCCAAGCGCCAGACCGCGCCTGACCGATGAAATCCTTCCAGCGCCGCCAATCGCACAACCAGAGCTACAAATCGCCAGTGCTCCGGTCTTAGGTGATCGGGGCGATAGAATTGGCTTGCCGACTGAGAGACCTGTTATCATTGATGAAGCAACGGCCGCAGAAATTCGGGCTGCGGCATTAGATTCAGGTGTACCAACAACGCGGAAATTGGCAAAACCCACACAGCTCGACGCGATTGAAGTGGCTGCTGTTGCACCAAGTGCCGTGCAAATATCTCCAGATATCAACCCGGAACGTTTCGGTAGTTGGACAACGAGTGCAGAGCCGCTTGCCGAAAATGCAGCCCCAACGCAAAAACCAAACTTCCTGCAGAACGCCATGCGCGAGGCGCCGGCAATCGTTTATACCCAAGGGTTCACAAAAGCGCCTACGCCAGACGCTAATCGTTTCTCTGGCAATGCAGTGACGTTTCTTGCGGTGGCGAAATTTGACGGTGGTTTAGGCGGTGGTGACGGCCAGCCCTTGCAATTGCAGGTCCCGGCGACGAATTAAAGCGAGGCGCTCTTAGGCTTCTTACTCATCCGGCGTAGCAATCATTCCAAGCGCCGCCATGTAGGTATCCAATACGGCTTCTTGTTCCATCCGCTCGTTGAGATCTTGCTTTCGCAAAGACACGATCTTTCTTAGTGCCTTGGTGTCAAACCCGTTCGCTTTAGCTTCGCCGTAAACTTCCTTGATATCATCTGCGATCGCTTTTTTTTCTTCTTCAAGCCGCTCGATGCGCTCAACAATCGTGCGCAACTGGTCGCGGGCTACGCTTTGAACTTCAGACATAAGGCGGCTCCTGTTAGCGTATGGCAGTTATTGCAGCTCCGCGTGCAAGAACGACAAGGCAAGGTCAATGGGCAGATGGCCAAGATCACCCGTTTTTTGTCGCAACCGCCACTCAAAAAGAACATTGTTCCAGATAAGACTGCGGAGGAAGTTTCGAATTTGCGATGCCCATGACACAAATACAGCCAACACTTGCTTGTGAGTCCGAACCAATTGGCAAATGAACCGATTTACCTTGCGTCCGACAATTGGTCAGGCGCACACCCCAAGATCGTCGAGGCGATGACAGTAGCCAACCATGGCGCATGGGCGCCTTATGGCCAAAGCGATCGGGATGCAGCGCTTGACGCCAAATTTTCCGAGCTGTTTGAAACTAAGACCTCAGTCTTTCTTTGCACAACGGGAACAGCCGCAAACGCACTCGCAATCGCATCCATGATGCGGCCAGGTGACGTTTTCTATGCCCATCATGAAGCCCATGTACGTGTCGACGAGTGCGGAGCGCCAATATTCTTGTCACCCGGATTACAAATCGATGGTGTGGCTGGGGCGTTTGGAAAAATGAACCCCCAAGCGTTGGCAACAGCGCTGGAGACAACCGCAGGTGGCGGTCTTAACGCCGGGCGCATTGGCGCCTTGGGGATCACGCAAGCAACAGAAGCAGGCACTCTCTATACGCCTGCCGAGCTGGACACGCTTATTGATCTCATCCACCAGCATCGCCGCGATGCACCCATCCACATGGATGGAGCGCGTTTTGCAAACGCGCTGGCCGCCACAAACGCATCGCCTGCCGACATGACCTGGAGACGCGGGGTCGACATCCTGTCATTTGGCGGCACGAAAAACGGGTGTTGGTGTGCAGAAGCCATTTTGGTCTTCAATCCCGCCTATGCGGAGCACATGGCCTACATTCGCAAACGTGCAGGGCACTTGGCCTCAAAGATGCGGTTCATGACCGCGCAATTTGAAGCCTATTTGAAAAACGGTCTTTGGCTAAAACTGGCAGACCACGCCAACCAAAAGGCCATCGCCCTTGAAACATTGGTAGAAGCATCGCCGCGGATGCGTTTGGCATGGCCGCGCGAGATAAACGAGGTTTTTGCGGTGGTCGCAAAGTCCGATCTGGCCAAACTCAACGAAGCCGGTCTCCATTGCGCCTTATGGCAACCGCCAACAGCTGAGCGCGATCGGGTGGGCTCCAATGAAGCGATGATCCGGATGGTAACATCTTGGGCGACCGATGAGAAAGACATCGAACAGGTCGGCGCTTTGCTTGACACGCGGGTACGCGCCGTATCACTTAAGTGTGCGCCAAATGTCAGGTGGGGTGTCTGTCGTTTGTTTTTGCTTGGTGCGAGCGATCTGTGGCGGGGGGGCGTCGGACGCCCTGTCGG
>JBCBYO010000037.1:0-29787 GCA_039815825.1 Pseudomonadota bacterium | reverse complement strand
TATTCTACAGGCTCTGGCTCAGGGATGACAACAGCGTCAGCTGCACGTGCACCAGATACAGCGATAAGGGCTGCACCGGAAGCGAGCAAAAGGCTCTTAAGTTTCCGGCGCACGTGCAGCTGACGCTGTCGTCATCCCTGAGCCAGAGCCTGTAGAATACGTAAAAGTATGTGATGCAGCTGGCACAGGTTACTTCTACATCCCAGGCACAGACACATGTCTCGAGATTTCTGGTGAGGTGATCTACTACCTGAAATTCAGAAACACTGATGACAGCACTGATACCCTCGATTTTGACAACACCGGCCAAGACGGTTGGGAAAAAGAGTATGAAATCTCTTTGGACTTCAACACTTGGAAAGATACCGAGTATGGTGATCTTACAACATCCATCCAGTTGGGTGCTTCTTCAGATACCGTCGGTGAGGTTGAGCAATTTTTGGGTGACGGTGGCGTAGCGGTCAACGAAGCGTTCATCACACTCGGTGGTCTGACAATCGGTTACACGGACTCATTCTACCCTGGTGGTAATGGTGCTTCTGACCTCGACGGTGAAGGTCCAGACACAGGTATCATCGGCTACACTGTGGATTTCGCTAGCGGCTCTTTCAGCATGTCGCTTGAAGATGATGGCAACGTCGACTGGATGCCAGCGATGGTTGGTGTCGTATCAGCGGAATTCGGTGACGTATCAGTTGCTGCTGCAGCTGTGTACGACGACACGCAGAGTTTCTGGGGCGCGCAGTTGCATGCTGAATACTCTGCTGGAGCGCTCGGTATCGACGCTTCTGTCCAATACTCATCTGATTCCGACCTGGCACACCCTGCCGACACAACACGTAGCCGCTACTCAGCTGGCTATGAGTGGGTACTCGGGCTTGGCATGGACTATGACGTCAACGACAAGCTGACTGTATTTGCCGGTCTCGACTACGGCATCAACCAGATGGGCACTGTGTCAAACGCTAACGACATCGGCACAAACGACGACTTCCTTCTGGAAGTTGGTGCTGACTACGAACTCGTGGACGGTTTCACAGTCAGCTTCCAGGCTGACTTCTCAGACCGGACAACGGGCACATTCGAGTGGGAAGACGCGGAAATCTCATTCACACGCTCTTTCTAATCTGATCCGCAAGATTTGAAAAAGCGGCTTGGTGGGCAACCGCCAAGCCGTAGTGGAGTTGATTTCACATCGTGTAACAAAACTTACACTTGAACATTACGGGGCAATGTTGAACTGAGCGCGCAAGGGGCTCTTTATGAACGTTGTACCGCAATTTCGTATATGTGACTTATATGATAAGTACGGCCATTTGTTGTGGGAGGATAACAAGCACGGCCAAAACGCAGGGGCCTTCCTCCATGAAATCGAAGACATTACCCAACGACAAGGCGTCGATTTTCGCCAAAATGCGGCGGTCGATACGCTCATTACGGAATTGCGCCGTAAGGGCAATTCCAATGCAACGATAAATCGGAAGCTCGCGGCCTATTACAAACTGCTGCGCAAGGCTGAGCGTGATGGTCTTATCATGAAGTTGCCTGCATATGTTCGTCTGCCCGAAAAAAAGGGTAGGGTGCGTTTCCTCACTATAGAGGAGGAGGCGCGTTTATTTGCGGCGCTTAAAACGCGCAGCGAACAGTGTTTCCATCTCTGCGAGTTTTTAGTTGATACGGGTGCCCGGGTCGGCGAGGCCTTGTCGCTGAAACACGCTGATGTGGATGATAATGCTGCGACTTTCTGGATCACCAAATCTGGGCGCAGCCGGACAGTCCCTTTAACAAGGCGCGCTCGTGCGGCAGTCGAACGCTATGCGGCCAACCCAATCGGTCCATTCTCAAATATCCAATATCAGAAACTGCGCTACCATTGGCATGAGGTAAAGAAGTCCTGCTCGCTCGAGGGTGATAAGGAACTGGTACTGCACACGCTTCGCCACACCTGCGCTACGCGTCTTGTAAAAGCGGGCATCGACCTGCGCCGCGTCCAAATGTTTTTGGGTCACCAGACTATTCAGATGACTCTCCGCTATGCGCATTTGGCGACAAAAGACTTGGATCAGTGCGCGATGGCATTGGAGCGGCAATTGGAAAATGCCGAAACAGGTCGAGAGGCTGTACTCGAAAGCGCCTAATTTTTTCCAAGAAATAGCTTGAAATCGAATGCACTTCTGGTGTGTGCTCCCTGCACGCCGGTGCTGGAGGGCGCCGCGACTATTGGGAGGAAATAATGAATAGTATTAAAATCGGGCGCCGCGCATTTGTGGCGGCGGCAACGGCACTTTCCGTTGCATTTGCTGTACCTGCGATGGCAGGTGGGCATCAAGTGGTCGAAAAATTGCACTTTGTGATTCCGGGCGGCGCAGGCGGCGGCTGGGATGGTACAGCGCGTGGCACAGGTGAAGCCCTCACTGAGTCAGGCATTGTCGGTTCTGCTTCGTACGAAAACATGTCTGGCGGCGGTGGCGGTAAAGCCATCGGCTACATGATTGAAAATGCCGAAAGCCTGCATGACACGCTGATGGTCAATTCAACGCCAATCGTCATCCGTTCTTTGACCGGCGTGTTCCCGCATAACTTCCGTGACCTGACGCTCGTCGCCGGCACCATCGGCGACTATGCGGCTATCGTTGCGCCAGCCGACAGTGACCTGAACTCGATGGCTGATCTTTTGGCGGCTTACAAGGCAGCGCCAAATGACACGGCGATCGGTGGCGGTTCTGTGCCAGGCGGCATGGATCACCTGGTTGCAGCCATGGTGATGAAAGCAGCCGGTGAAGATCCAACGGGTGTTAAATACATTCCATATGACGCGGGTGGTAAGGCGATGGCCGCGCTCCTTTCCGGTGAGATCAAAGCGCTCTCAACGGGCTTCTCGGAAGCTGTCGCTTTGGCACAACAAGGCGAAGTCAAAATCCTCGGCGTGACTGCCGATGATCGTGTAGGTGCCTACGCCGATGCCATGACCATGAAAGAGCAAGGCATCGACACAACATTCGTCAACTGGCGTGGTTTCTTTGCAGCGCCTGGCCTGCCGGAAGACAAGCTGGCCATGTATCAAGACGCTATTGCGAAAATGTACGACACTGATGAGTGGGAAGCGGTACGCGCGCGTAATGGCTGGGTAAACATTCACAACCCAGGCGATGAGTTCGAAGCCTTCCTCGAGAATCAGGAACAGGTCATTGGCGATCTGATGAAGGAACTCGGGTTCCTTTGATTTCGGGTTAGTTTTCAAATATTTACACCGGCTGCGCCCTTGCGGCCGGTGTTTCATCCGGGTGCCAGGGGAGGGGCACACAGATGGCATTAGATCGTTGGATCGCCCTTATTATCTTGGGCATCACATGCGCCTATGGTTATGCGGCGTTTTTCACCATGGATCAGCTGCTGCCACCGTTCATGCAGCGTAATCCCATCTGGCCGAGCACCTTTCCAAAAGTGCTTTCCATACTGGCTATCATCACATCGTTGATCATCGTTTTGGGCTTGGAAAAATCGGATAAACCGCGAGACGAAGACCCGTCGATGATCGTGTACCGTAAGCTTGCGGGCTATGACCTAAAGAGCGCCGCTTTGCTGCTCGCACTCATGGTTGCTTATGCGCTCGCGTTGCGCCCTGCTGGTTTTTTGCTTTCCACAATCGGTTTTATATCGCTCGGTGCCATCGTCTTGGGCGAGCGTAAACTTCACTATTTGATACCCATCGCGGCCATTGCGGCTGGCGTCGTCTGGTATCTCGTCGAGGGCGTACTCGGCATTTTCCTGCGCCCCCTACCGTTTTTTATGGGGTAGCCAATGCTTGAAGGACTGCTCATCGGCCTTGCAACGGCCTTTTCCATCCAGAACCTGCTTATGGTCATTGGCGGCTGCCTGATCGGCACCTTTATCGGCATGCTACCGGGCCTTGGCCCCATGTCGATCATTGCGATCATGATCCCTGTGGCGATTTCCATGGGTGATCCGTCGGCGGCGCTCATTTTGCTCGCTGGTGTATATTATGGTGCAATCTTCGGCGGCTCTACGTCGTCGATCCTTTTAAATGCGCCCGGCGTTGCCGGAACGGTCGCGTCCAGTTTTGATGGGTACCCGATGGCGCGCAAGGGACAGGCTGGTAAAGCACTTACTATCGCCGCCATCGCTTCATTCCTTGGCGGTACCGTTGGTGCGATCCTCTTGATGATTTTCGCGCCGATGCTGTCATCGGTCGCACTTTTATTTCACTCCGCAGAATATTTCGCGCTCATGGTGGTTGGGCTTTCCGCAATTGCAGCGTTTGCCGGCACCGGCCAAGTAGCTAAAGCGATTCTCATGACGTTGGTCGGCCTGATGATGGCCACGGTCGGCGAGGGCGCACTCTTTAACATGCCGCGCTTCACCATGGGCCTGATGGATTTGCAGTCTGGCTTTTCATTTATAACACTGGCGATGGCCATGTTTGCGCTGCCCGAGGCGCTTTACCTTGTCATGGATCGCAAACGCAGCGAACAGGGCAGCGATACTGGAAAGATCGAAAATCTGCGCATTTCCCGGTCGGAGGCAAAAGCCATCGCGCCGGTTATCGGTCGTCAATCGGTACAGGGCTTTTTCATCGGTGTCTTGCCAGGCGCTGGCGCAACAATTGCTTCATTCTTGGGCTATGCTGTTGAACGCAACATTGCCAAAGGCGAAGAGCAAAAGGAATTTGGCCAAGGTTCCGTGAAGGGATTGGCCGCGCCTGAGACCGCGAACAATGCGGCCTGTACAGGTTCCTTTGTCCCGCTCCTGACACTTGGCATTCCGGGCTCGGGTACAACTGCGATTCTGCTTGGCGCATTGATCGCGCTGAACGTGACGCCCGGCCCGCGCCTGATGACGGAATCGCCCGACATTTTCTGGGCTGTTATTATCTCCATGTATATCGGCAATCTGGTGCTCTTGATACTCAACCTGCCGCTGATACCCTACATCGCAAAAGTCTTAACGATCCCGCGCAACTATCTGATTCCGTTCATCTTATTCTTCACTCTGATGGGCGCCTATATCGGGCAGAACAATGCGACTGAGCTCCTTATTCTTGTCGGCCTTGGCATCTGCGCCACGATCCTGCGGTTCGCAGACTATCCGCTCGCGCCGCTGTTGATTGGCTTCATTCTGGGTTCCATGTTGGAAGATAATTTCTCGCGATCGATGCAATTGGCAGACGGTTGGGGCTTCATTTTGGATCGCCCAATGACGCTTGGCCTGTTGGTCATTGCCGCGCTTCTGGTGCTGGTGCCAAGCTACCGTGCACGCCGGGCAAGAGCGCGTCAGGCTGGCGTCGCTGATGGGGACTGAGCCACTCGCGGGCATCAAGGTTCTGGATCTGACCAATGTGCTGGCCGGTCCGTTCTGCTGCTATCAGCTAGCTTTACTCGGCGCCGAGACGATCAAGGTCGAACGACCGGGGACCGGCGATCTGGCGCGGCAATTGGGGGCCGATCCTGCGCGCAATGCGGCGAATATGGGTATCAGTTTTCTGGCGCAAAATGCCGGAAAACGCTCTTTTACTCTCGATTTGAAAAACCCAAACGGTGTTGCAATCCTCAAACGGTTGGTGAGCCAAGCCGATGTGCTTGTCGAGAACTTCCGTCCTGGCGTGATGGCGCGGCTCGGTCTCGGCTATGAGGACCTGAAGGCCGTCAATCCGGCCCTGATCTACTGCGCCATCTCCGGTTATGGTCAGAGTGGTCCGCTGAAAAAAGATCCGGCTTATGATCAGATCATTCAAGGCATGAGCGGCGTTATGTCGATCACAGGGGATGCGGAGAGTTCACCTTTGCGCGTCGGTTACCCAATTGCCGATACGATCGGGGGTATGACCGCGGCGTTCGCCATTTCCGCAGCGCTTAACGAAAAGCCGCGCGGAACGATGTTGGATGTCTCCATGACCGAAGCGGTGATTTCCACCATGGGCTGGGTAGTATCGAACCATCTGATCGGCGATGTGGAGCCGCAGGCGTTGGGCAATGAGAATATGACGTCGGCGCCGTCTGGCACTTTCCGTACAGCCAATGCACCGATCAATATCGCGGCCAACCGGGACACGCAGTGGGAATCATTGGCTCGTCATCTGGGTCGCGATGAGCTGCTTCGCGATCCGGCCTACGTAACCCGCGAAGACCGCAAGCGCAATCGGCATGCGTTGCGTGTCGAGCTCGAGCAGACCTTGATGACACGCAGCGCGCGAGACTGGGTAAAGGAACTGAGCGGATTGGGCGTGCCCTGCGGTCTGGTGATGACGGTGCCGGACATTTTGGCTGAGCCACAAATCACCGAACGCAATTTGGTTGGTGAAACAGTCATTGGTGACGAAACGCACCAGATTTTAAACGCCCCAGTATTGGTTGATGGCGAGCGGCCGAGCGCAAAACTGCCGCCGCCAGAACTAGGCGCCGATACCGACGCAATTCTCCGCGATTTGGGGTATGAAACGGAGCAAATCAACAATCTCAGGCGTGAGGGTGTCATATGAGTGATGTCAGTGATTGGTGGCGCACCGCGATCATCGACATGGAACCGGGGCGTATTGATATCCGCGGAACGCCTATTCAAGAACTGATCGGTAATGTCTCGTTTCCGCAGATGATCTGGCTCATGGTGCGCGGTGATATGCCGAGTAAAGCGCAGGCGGCACTTTTTGAGGCAGCACTGGTGGCCGCCGTTGACCATGGACCGCAGGCTCCCTCCATCGCGACAGCGCGAATGTCGGTCACTTGTGGCGTTGACCTGAACAATGCCATGGCTAGCGCGGTCAATATGTTGGGCGACGTACATGGCGGCGCGGGTGAACAGGCGGTAGAGTTTTTTCATCATATGCAGGCCTTTGATGGCAGTCTGTCCGCCGCCATAGATGCCTGGCAGGCCGAGCGCGGTAAGATCATTCCGGGCTATGGCCACCGTTTTCATACACCTGTTGATCCACGAGCGCCGCGCTTGATGGCGCTGGTTGAAGAAGCGGCCGCAAGCAATGTGGTCGGCGGCGGGTTCCGCGATATTGCGCTTGCGGTGGAGGCAGAAATGGCAACACGCCGAGGCAAGCCGCTGCCGATGAACATTGATGGCGCAACAGCCGTCATCTACGCCGAGCTTGGGTTTGCGCCGCCGCTCGCGCGTGGCCTTTTTTGCCTGTCGCGGTCGGTCGGTATCCTGGCCCATGCGTGGGAGCAAATGCAGCAAGGTGGACGGAACAAAGGGCCGACACCGCCAAGCTATCGATGGACATATGATCCTGACGGTTGAAGACCGCGCCAAACCGTGCTCCACGGCTGCAATAAGTTTTTTAGATCGGCGCAGCTGAACCATGACTGAAATCATTTTAGGCGACCGTGCCGCGCAGATGCTTTGCGAGTTGGCCGATCCAGAAGCAGAACTACCCGCAACTTACAGTGAGGGGCTCATCAACGATGGTGATCTCGCGGATCTGTGCGACTACCACGGCATACAAACCACAGTCTGGCGCAAATTAAGCGAAAGCGGGGTCACAAAGTTGGAGGCGAATGCGCAGATCGCAGAATTGGCTACTGCTGCGCGGGCAACAACGGTGTTCACAATGTTGCTGGACGCCGAGGCGGCAAAGATCTCTCAATTTTTTATCGATGCTGGGCTACCTTGGACGTTTGTTAAAGGCGCTTCTTTTGCCCAGAACCTATACCCGCACGTGGCTGACCGTCCCTATACCGATCTCGACATCTTGGTCCCCAAATCAGCCATGCCCGCAGCCCGCGACTTGCTAAAAAAGGGAGGGTATCGGCACATAGAACGGCCGCGTGCGCAAAAGGATGCTGTCTATGAAGAAGAAAAGTGGATGCCCGTTGGCAACGACAAGCTGCTTATCGAACTCCATACTGATCTGGTGCATCAGCCAGCTTTGAGAAAGCGTGTGACGTTCGGCTACGACGATTATCGGCGTGCCAACCTTGAAGAAATCAGTTCACCCGTGGGTTTACTGATGACGGCCATCGTCCACGGGGCTCTGGGGCACAAGTTTCACCAACTCAAATTGGCTGTCGATGTACTGCAGGCGATGCGCGCTATTGATCCGTCTGAGACGGACGCAACGGTTGCCGTTGCGCGGGAACTGAAAGTCTCGTTTGAGCTCGGCGCTTGCGCGCGGTTAGTACAGGCGATGTTTCCAGGTGCCGCGAAGAACGAGACGGTGCAAAGCTTTGCGGAAATAGTGTGGTCGCCAACGATTATAAATCGCGCCACCGTGGTCAATGCGCATAAACGGGACCATTACCCATCACGGATTAGAAGGCACGCTTTTCGGTTCTATCAGAGATCGCTGGCGTTTGGTTAAGCCGTATTCGTTGCGTTCACGTGTCGAACACGAGGATACCGCGCGCAACCATCGCCTCTACAAGTGTTTCCAAGTCGCTAGCCAATGTGGATTTGTCGACGTCGAACTGAGCCTGCAAAACAGCCATGGCCGCATCGGCATCGGGCGTTTCACCTAGCAGTTTGACGAAGGCGGCACCGGTTGCATTCAGGGAAAACAATTGCCCCGTTTCGATTAAGAGAACCACGCCTTCATCGCCAATGGGTCGAAAGCTAACCTTGTCGGCCAGCTTGAGACGCTTACCGGCGATCTTCATGCGAAACTCCGCGATGTTGGCTTATCTGCTACGCTCATAACCCAAGTCCTTCAGCAGCCGCTGATCTAATTGCTCATCAATGTATTTCAGCAACTGTTTGGAAAAGTCATGTGTTGGGTCGTAGTTTTTTGCTTTCGTGGCGTAATCGTCAAATGTCAACCGATCCCCTTTGGTGGATTGTCTGGGAACCTCATAGTCGTCGGGTAGTGCCAATCCTTTTTCCGCTAGCCGAACCACGAACCGGTCCGGCGCCGCGACCAAATCCTCATATCTGATCAGCACAGCGTTCTCGATCTCGGCTGCGGCCTTCACATAGGATTGGGTTTTCAGTGACCAGAGTTCTGCCGGCCCACTCACCGTTGCGGTCGAATTGATGTTGTCTCGCGCGTTGAGCAAAATCGCCTGGCGCAAAAACCGCGCTTTCGTTCGCGCTGGTTTCGGAATGATGTCGTAGGCCCGCCGATAAAGTGAGGAAATAAAGTAATAAGGGTTGCGCACAATAAAGATGAAAAACGTCTCATCAAAATGGGCAAATCTGCGCTGTTCATCGACGATGACGTAGGCGTGTTTCCAGTTAATGTGCTCTTTTATCTCCTGCCGTCGCCTTAAATCGGCAATGCGCTGCTGAACAATAAAGCGAATAGACCTCGGAAACTTCTTCGGTTCGGTTTTCAAATCCAGTGGCGGTCGCCTACTCAGCGCAACCAGGTTCGGCATGTTGTTGAGCACCAACTGTTCTACAAAGTTCGTGCCCGTGTTCCGTTCACCGTAGACTTTTAGGAACCTGAATTGACCTTGCGTTTCCGCCATGAAGTAAATTGCCCGCTTGCGGTGATGGCAAAATGGCTGCCATTGTCATCTTGTGCTATCGCTTGAGGTGGTGGGGAGCAAGGATGCCGGTTTCGATCCAACAGGAAGCAATTGAAGGCGTGGTCGTTGAAGGCGCTCTTCTGCGCCAAGTGGCCACGGGTTTCACCTTCACCGAAGGGCCGATCTGGGACCCGAACGGCAATTGGCTTCTGTTCTCTGACATAGCTGAAAGCAAGCAGTATCATTGGGATGAGCAAGCCGGGCTTCGGATTTTCCGCCAACCTTCCAATCAAGCCAATGGCAACTGCTTTGACCGACAGGGCCGGATTATTTCCTGCGAGCATGCTTCTTCGCATCTTGTCATCCATGACCATGGCGGGAAACGCGTAACGGTGCTCGCATCGCATTATGAGGGCTTGGAGTTAAATAGTCCCAATGATGTGATTTGCGATTCCCGCGGTCGCATCTGGTTTAGCGATCCCGCTTTTGGCAGACTACGCGAGGATTTGGGGCTGATCCGCGATCAAGAGCTTTCGTACCAAGGCGTTTTCCGCCTCGACCCGGACGGAACGCTAACTTGCGTCATAAATGACCTACAGCAGCCCAACGGGCTTTGCCTTTCGAACGATGAAAAGCAGCTGTATGTCAATGACAGCTGGGGCCCTACTATCCACATTTATGACGTTGGCGCGGATGGCGACCTTTCGGATGGAAGACTGTGGGCGACTGTAACCGGTCAAGGCGAAGGTGTGCCTGATGGCATGAAAGTCGATTTGTCGGACCGTGTCTTTTGCAATGGTCCCGGCGGGGTACATGTGTTTGATCATAAGGCCAATCACCTCGGCGTTATCCGAACGCCTGAGAAATCAACGAATTTTTGCTTCGGTGGCCCTGATCACGCGATACTCTTCATCACGGCCTGCACCTCGGTTTATGCGATCGACACCAACACCAATTCAAAGCCTGCCTATTAATTGGGCGTCGCTGTGATAACACCCTGTTGCCAAACGTTTATCTTTGTTTACGCTAACGCCCATGAATGAGGCGAGTTCCCCCGAATTCTTCGATGAAATGTATGAGCGCGATGGAACAGCGCGCGCGCCTTATTCGGTTTACTGCCAGTGGTTGGAGAATGAGGACATCAAGCGGCTTTTGAAAAAATCCGCTGAAGCTGAGGCCTTTTTCCGGCGCACCGGCATTACGTTCAATGTCTATGGCATGCAGGAAGCCGATGAGCGGCTCATTCCATTTGATATCGTGCCGCGTATTATTTCCGGTGCTGAGTGGCGGCGGCTCGAACGGGGTATCGAGCAGCGGGTACGGGCTATTAACGCGTTTCTATATGATATTTATCACCGCCAAGAAATTTTGCGGGCAGGGCGCATACCCGTTGAACTGATCGCGAACAATGATGCGTTCCTGCCTCAAATGATTGGCGTTTCGCCACCCGGCAACATCTACACACACATAGTCGGTACGGATCTCGTTCGCACCGGCCCCAATGAGTTCTACGTGCTTGAAGACAATGCGCGAACCCCGTCAGGGGTGTCTTATATGTTGGAAAACCGGGAAACGATGCTGCAAATGTTCCCGGAACTTTTTGTGCGCAACAAGGTTCGCGATGTCAGCCGATATCCCGATATGCTTTTGCGGTCATTAGCGGCTACCGCGCCGCCAGCGACAACTGGTCATGATCCGGTCGTCGCTGTTTTGACGCCTGGTATTCACAATTCAGCCTATTTCGAACATGCCTTTTTGGCCGATCAGATGGGCGTGGAGCTGGTAGAGGGTAACGATCTTCGCGTTGTTGACGGGCGGATCGCGATGCGAACAACACGCGGATACCAAGCCGTCGATGTTCTCTATCGCCGCGTTGATGACGATTTTCTCGACCCTTTGAATTTCAATCCGGTCTCGCAACTGGGCGTGGCCGGCATTTTGGATGTCTATCGCGCGGGCGGTATTACCATTGCCAACGCACCCGGTACTGGTATCGCCGACGACAAGGCGATCTATTCCTACATGCCTGAGATCGTCGAATTCTACACCGGCGAAAAGGCGATATTGAAGAACGTGCCCACATGGCGCTGCTCTGAAGCTGACTCGCTTGCCTATGTTCTGGAACATTTGGAAGAGCTGGTAGTCAAAGAGGTTCATGGATCAGGCGGTTATGGAATGCTTGTGGGACCGGCGGCATCAAAGAAAGAAATCAAAGCGTTCCGGGAAAAACTAACCGCAAAGCCCGGCAATTACATCGCGCAACCGACCTTGGCGCTTTCTACAGCGCCGATACTGACAAAAAAGGGACTCGCGCCCCGCCACCTCGATTTGCGCCCCTTTGTGCTTGTGTCGCCACAAGGCGTATCGCTGACGCCGGGTGGTTTGACGCGCGTCGCTTTGAAGGCGGGATCTTTGGTGGTGAACTCAAGCCAGGGTGGCGGCACCAAAGACACTTGGGTCTTGGAGGAATAGCGGATGCTTGGTCGCACAGCCGGTGGGCTGTTTTGGATGTTCCGTTATCTTGAGAGAGCCGAAAATACCGCGCGGCTCCTGGATGTTGGTTTCCGCATTGCGCTTACCCGACCTGACAATGCCGCCGACGAATGGGCATCAGTTTTGCAGACGGCAGGCATTCGCGATGCCTATGACCAGAAGTACGACAGCTACGAGCAAGGCCGTGTTGTCGATTTCATGCTTCGCGACAAAGACAACTCTTCCAGTGCTTTGGCTGCCACAACGGCCGCGCGTACGAACGCGCGCATGGTCCGCACAGCTTTGACGCGTGAAGCATGGGAAGCGGTCAATGAATGTTGGATGGCTGTTCGCAAAGCGATCCATGGCCGCATCTCAGATCGCGACTTGCCTGATGTCTTGCGCTTGATCCGCCAACAAAATGCGCTGGTGCGCGGCGCGTTGCACGGCTCCATGTTGCGCAATGACGTTTATGATTTTTCACGTCTTGGCACTTTCATCGAGCGCGCGGATGCTACCGCGCGCATACTAGACGTGAAATACTATGTCCTATTGCCATCCACCGTTCCAATCGGGTCTTCATACGATAATGTGCAGTGGGAAAAGGTACTCTTGTCGGTTGCCGGACTGCGCTCCTATCGCCACGCAAAAGGTGCGCGAATTGATGCAAAAGGTGTCGCTGAGTTCGTCATTCTCGACAGCCGTATGCCGCGTTCGCTGGTTTTTTGTTACACAAAAATCGCCGACAATCTTGGTTATCTGGAACGAGACTACGGTGTGCGTCTCCCTTGTCACGAAAAAGCAGAGGCGATCGCGTCATCTTTGAAAAGTCGAACCATTGACAGCATCATCGAAGACGGGCTGCACGAGAACATCCTATGGTTCATTCGATCCAACAGTGATTTGGCACTTCAAATCGAACGAGATTATCGGTTTATGGAATAGCGCCTCTCATGTTGCTCAAAGTCAAACATAAGACGACCTATCGGTTTGGATCCCAGGCTAGCTATGGCCTTAAGCAACTGCGGGTCATGCCCAAGAACCGTGACAGTCAGAAAATTCACTCTTGGGATGTCATGCTTAGCGGTGCCAAGCAGCAATTGTCGTTTGAAGATCAACACCACAATCACGTCATTCTTGCCAGCATCGATGAGGGTGTGCATGAAGTTGTTATCGAGAGCGCGGGAGAGATCGAAACCAAAGATACATCAGGTGTCATTGGTGCGCATGGCGGCCATGCACCGCTTTGGTACTTCAAGCGCCATACCCAACTGACTAAACCGGGACGGAACGTTGCCGCCCTGGCGGCGCGATTGCCAGACAACGATGATACATTGGCGCGAATGCATGCACTCAGCGCGTTGATCAGAGAAATTGTCGAATATCAGTTGGGCGCAACCAGCGTTGATACAACCGCAGATCGGGCCATCGAGATTGGTGGCGGAGTTTGCCAGGATCATACCCATATCATGATCGCTTGCGCTCGCCGGCTGGGGCTACCAGCGCGGTACGTCAGCGGTTATTTGATGATGAATGATCGCATCGAACAGGAAGCCAGCCATGCTTGGGCCGAGGTCTACATAGAACCCCTCGGTTGGGTAGGCTTTGATGTGTCAAATGGCATAAGCCCGGATGAACGCTATGTGCGCGTTGCAACGGGCCTTGATTATGTCGAGGCTGCGCCGATTTCAGGTGTTCGCTTTATCGACACTGTGGGTAAGATTGACGGTGACGACGGTGAGTCGGTGCTAGTCGACGTCGCGGTACAGCAATAACGCTTAAAGGATAGAAACTTGCCGAAAATGGGTATGACTGCGTGACCTATTGCGTTGGACTTCGCTTGGCCAAGGGTCTGGTCTTCATGTCTGATACACGGACGAATGCGGGCGTGGACAACGTTTCTACCTTTAAAAAAATGTACACGTGGGAAGTGCCGGGCGAGCGGTTTATCATGCTCATGACAGCCGGCAATCTTGCCACAACACAGACTGTCGTCAGTATTTTAGAAGAACACACGAAGGCGGCCGCTGAGCGTGAATCGTCTATTTTGAAGGTGCCCTCAATGTTTGAGGCCGCATCCTTGATTGGACGCACTTTGCGGCAAGTGATCAGCGAAGCATCTGCCGACGGGCAAATGGCGGAGTCCACCTTCGGCGCAACCATGATCGTTGGCGGACAATTGGAAGATGGGGAAACCCGGATGTTCCTGATCTATCCGGAGGGTAATTTCATCGAAGCATCCGATGACACGCCGTTCTTTCAAATTGGGGAAACAAAATATGGGCGGCCCATCCTTGTGCGCGCATATCACCCCGATATGAGTATGGAAGAGGCGACAAAATTGTTGCTTGTTTCTTTTGACTCAACCATCAAAGCCAACCTTTCGGTCAGTCTGCCGTTGGACATGGTGACGTATCACCATAACAGTCTGGAAAAGGGCCTCAGCCGGCGCATCGAGGCGGATGACCCCTACTATCAGATGATTTCGTCCAACTGGGGTGACGCGCTTCGGGCAGCCTTTGACTCGCTCAGCGATCCCGTTTTCTAGCGCTCGAAAAATCTTGATCGAAAGCGTAACCAGCGCAACTGGCAAATCAGGCGGTAACTCAGCGCGAAGTCGCAATATTACTCGTTGCCGATCAGCATTGATCTAAGAATGCAGCCAAATGCCGCGCAACTTCTGGTCTGTGCAACATGGGCGCATGACCTTGTCCTTCAGCCGTAACGGTTTGCATGTTACCATGAACAGAACCCATGGCCGTCACGGTTTCTGACGATAGAAGCGCGGAATTTTCACCGCGAACCACCATGGTCGGTACATCACGAAGGCTCATCCACTGGGGCCACATGGTGGGGATCGGCTGGTCCAAATCAAATCCGGTCATCGTTTTGCTAAGCGAGGGATCATAGTCGAGTTGCCATTTGTCCTTGATCTTGCGGTACCGCGCTTGGGCCTCGTAAAGCCAGTCTTGCTCGTCAAACGCGGTAAATGCTTTACCCATGATCGATTTTTGTATCGCCAAAGCATCTGGCAGGCTTTTGGGTTGCTGCGGTTTTTGCAGGTAAAGTTTGATTTGCGCCAATCCCGTCCCCTCAAGGACCGGGCCGACGTCATTGATCACGGCTGCCTTGATCGCGCCAGGACGCGCCGCCCCAAGCAGCATGGTCAGCAGTCCGCCTCGTGATGTACCCACAAAAATGCAATGTTCCAATCCCATCGCTGTCAGGACAGCCAAGACATCGCCCAATTCGGTCGCCAGATCATATTGCTGCCAATTCTTCGCATGCTGGGAAAGACCTCGTCCGCGCAGGTCCAGCGCATAAACTGTACGTTTCACCTTGGACTTAGCTGCCAGATAGGTTGCTAGTCCGGCAAAGTCGCGGCTGTTCCGCGTTAGCCCGTGCAGGCAAAAGATGGGTGTATGCTGTTGGCTGCTGTCCCAAATACGCACGTGAAGTTTGAGGCCATCGGGTGCTGATACGTAAACCGAACGTCCCAGATCCATAATGCTATCGGCGTCAGCCATCGGTCAAAAATTCCTTCGCATGTTAATAGGTGATTTTGACCGAATGGTCCGCAGCTGGGCGTCAATAGGTGGGATGGCCTTGGACCAAAATGTCTTCCAAAGATCCATCGAGCCCATACTTCGACCTGTAAACCGCGTAATTCTCCAACACCCTAAAAACATAGTTTCGGGTCTCAGGAAAAGGAATTTGTTCTATCCAATCAATAGTTTCATCAAGATTTAAACCAACAGGGCTGCCGAAACGCTCTTGCCATTGTGTGGCCCGCCCGGGACCTGCGTTGTAAGCGATCAATGCGAGCACATATGATCCGGCAAAGCGTTCCAGTTGGCGGTTGACGTAAGACAAACCCAGCTTGGCGTTGTAGTCTGCATTGCGTGTCAGTAAACCTGATTGGTATGCGAGCCCCAAACGTTCGGCCTCCGCTGCTGCTGTCGACGGCAGAAGCTGCATAAGACCCAACGCATCAGCTGACGAGCGCGCGTCTAGGCGAAACTCACTTTCTTGCCGGGCGATGGCATGCGCAAGCGCCAAATCCCGATGCTCGAAGTCATCATCCGACGGGATCACGTCAACAGGGTAGAGTGCTGTCCTTGAAAAATGCCCAGCCCGATGGGCCGCCTTGCTCATACGCAAACCTTTAAAAACGTAGCCGTTCTCATTGAGCCAAAGCGCTGCATCAAGCCCATGTTCCAGAGCCTTTTCATCGCCGGTCAAACTGTTTGAGAACTGGCGAAGAACCGTTTTATCAGCATGATGGTCAAACAGATTAAGCGTATCAGCAAAAATGACGGACAGGTCTGTGTGCTTCCAACTGTGTTCCGGCCCAGCGACCAACTCTGTCTCGCCAAGACGGACTGCCGCCAAAAGGCCGTAGAACGTGGTTGAATGTTCGGAAGCCCGTTTAAATGCCGCAGCGGCTTCCTCTTTATTGCCGGAGAGTTGTTCGAGTGCGCGACCAAACCAATATTCGCCACGGGCCTTTGAAATGGGCGTTTGTGCCATGTCAGAAATTTTTGAAAAATGCGTGGTCGCCAGCGCAGGATTGCCAAGCTGCAATGCATACCAGCCAGCGTGAAACCGGGCTTCGATTCGCGTGGCTTTTGTCCCGCCGCGGTGGGCCGCCACGATATCATAAGCCTCTGCAAGTCGTCCTTCCTCTCTAAGAGAACGTGACACAATACGTCGTTCCACCCACCACGCGTTGGGATTAATCGCAATATCCGGATCGGTTGAAACGATCGAAAGTGCTTCAGCGGCTTGTTCAAAAAAGCCATTCTTGCGCAAGGCTTCAACTTCGACAAACTTGAAAGCAGTGGTCAATCGATGGCTTGCTGGCACGTCTTCCAGCATGGTCAGGACGCTACCTTGCCCTCTGATGAGAGCCGTCCATGCATCATGTAAGGGCAACATGTTCGCCGCAGCGGCAAGCCGCGTGCCCGACCGAACACGGTCTCGGCTCATCATGTTGAAATAACGCCGCGCATGATCTTCTTCGGTCAACACAGTCTTGAATTCATCAAGAATGAGCGCTTCATCGTTTGCGCTCAGGCGCTCGTCGAGCCAAACAAGCTGCAAGAGCTTTCGTGCCGCTTCTCGGTCTCCATCTTTCAGATGGGCCCGCGCCCCGCCGACCGAGGTTGAAAAAGAGTTTGATGTTCGACCTGACAATTGCTTGGCGATACGATCAATACCCAGAAGGCCAGTTAAACTCAGGTCATTTTCAAGACCTTGAAGCTTTTGGTCGCCGGGCCACCCGACTAGGCCTGTGCGCGCATCTTGCAGCTCGCGGAGGTTCATGGCGCCCGAGTGCGCAAACGCCCATGTTAAGGCTGCATGTTCAATGCTACCGGGATCTTGCTGCGCCAGTACGCGCCTCACGCTGCTATGGTCCCGCTCGGCGAGCGCCGACAATGCTATCTCGAACGACGTTTGATCCTGCGCCTCCTCAGGCATGGACGGTTCGCTTTGATAGGAAACCACCTCCGGATCGGATCTTACAATTATGGTTTCTGGCAGGTCCACGACCGACGCTGTCGCCAGAGTCGCTGCACCCACTATCCCCCAGAACATAAAAATTTTCGTCTTCAAATGATTTCTCCGACAACACAATTTCTCGGATAGATGGCATCATTAAGACAAATAATGGCCGTGGTAGGTTACTTCTATGTCAACTTGGCCCTTGCTCGTTCGGTGTGGGATCAATAATATCGTTAGACGGTTTAAAAACCGAGGCGCGCCCAAAGAGCGCGCTTTTTTTAAGGGGAGTGACAATGGCCGACTTGTCAAAATTCCGCGGATCCATGACCGCGCTTGTGACACCTTTCGACGCAACCGGTGCGTTTGATGAGGCGGCTTTTCGAAAACTTGTCGATTATCAGATCGACAACGGCACCAAAGGTCTGATTCCGGTCGGTACGACGGGCGAGAGCCCAACACTGACCCATGATGAGCACAAGCGGGTCGTCGAAGTCTGTATTGAACAAAATGCCGGACGCGCCTTGGTCATCGCGGGGGCTGGTTCCAACAACACGGCTGAAGCTGTCGATTTGGCACGCCACGCAGAAGGCGCGGGCGCCGATGCCGTTCTGGTCGTTACGCCCTACTACAACAAGCCTAACCAACGCGGGCTATATGCGCATTTCGCTGCGGTTGCACAGGTGATTGATATTCCAATCATTATTTACAACATCCCGCCAAGGTCCGTGATCGACATGAGTCCCGAGACGATGGCACGGCTTGCTCACGATTTTCCAAATATCGCCGGTGTCAAGGACGCCACAGCAAGTTTGGACAGAGTGGCCGAAACGCGTATTTCGTGCCCGTCCGGTTTCATTCAATTATCCGGCGAGGACGCAACAGCGGTCGGATTCAATGCGATGGGCGGGCAGGGATGTATTTCGGTCACTGCCAATGTTGCGCCCAAGCTCTGTGCTGAAATGCAAGAAGCGACGCTGGCTCATGACTATGAGACGGCGTTGACCCTTCAAGATCGGTTAATGCCTTTGCACAAGGCTGTTTTTGCAGAGGCTGGCGTGGCGGGCGCGAAATATGGCCTTTCACGTCTCGGTCACATGCAAAACCATCTGCGTTCTCCCATGACGGTTGTTTCAGATGAAACGGCTCAGATGATGGATGACGCGATGCGTCATGCCGGCCTCTTGAATTGATCAACCGGTCAAGCCACTTGCGATCTCATGGGACAATCAAAGAAAAAAGCTGACCCCAATCGCAAGCTGGTCGCTGAGAACCGCAAAGCGCGCTTCAACTATGAGATACTCGATGTTGTTGAAGCAGGCCTCATGCTGCACGGCACCGAGGTTAAGTCTTTGCGCAATGGTGAAGCAAATATTGCAGAAAGCTATGCCTCCTATGAGGACGAGGAGATGTGGCTCATCAACAGCTATATTCCCGAATATTTGGAAGCCAACCGTTTCAATCATCAACCAAGGCGTCGGCGCAAGTTGCTGTTGAACAAGCGCGAAATCGTCAAACTGGTCAACGCGACTGATCGGGACGGCATGACGATCGTTCCGCTCAAGCTCTATTTTAATGATCGCGGGCGCGCGAAACTCGAACTGGCGGTAGCGCGCGGTAAGAAAAATTATGACAAGCGCGAGACCGAGAAAAAACGCGACTGGCAACGTGACAAAGCAAGGCTCATGCGCGAGCGCGGCTAACGAAACACGTCACTGAGCATTTCAAACGTAAGCCGACCCGTGTTCATATTGTATCGCGAACAGTGGTAGCTGGCGACCAGCTTGATCGCGCCTAGCCGCGTGCGGGCATTGTGCGCAAACCGATGTTCGGAAATACCCGCGCCGAGCGATCGAACGGTGGCATCATGGGCGATCTTTCCAAGCGTAATGATCCGTTCCAGATTTTTAAAGCGTGCAACGGTTCTGGTGAGGTAGCGGCCGGTGCACGTGTTGACCTCTTCCCCGGTGGGCCTGTTTTTTGGCGGCACGCAGCGCACAGCATTTGTAATGGCACAATTGAGCAATTGCATGGACGTGTTGGGGTCGGGCGTAAATGTCCCGTGCGCCAAACCAGCCTCCTTCAAAGCTGCAAATAGCGTATCGCCAGCAGAATCGCCGGTGAATGGAACCCCGGTTCTATTGGCGCCTTTTAATCCAGGTGCCAGACCGATTATAAGCGTTGAAACACTGTCGTCGCCTGCCACAGGGACCCAGGTCGGCACGGGCGCATTGAACCAATCTGGATGCGTTTTGCGTTGTGACCTAACAAATCCGGCGAGGCGCTTGCAGCCACGGCAGTTTCGGCGGGCATCGCATTTTGCATGCGGCTCAAGGCGCACTAATCATCGCCATATTCATCATCATCATGATGGGTACGCCGTGGCGCGGGGCGCTCAGACGCTGCGCGGCCGATCTGATCGCGCAGTTTTGTTAGCTCAATGAAATGATCCGCCTGCCGACGCAAATCATCGGCAATCATGGGTGGATTGGTTTCCATCGATGAAACAACTGAAACCTTCCGCCCCTTGCGCTGTAGGGCTGCAACAAGCGATTTGAAGTCGCCGTCGCCGGAAAACAAAACCGCGTGATCAATGGTATCGATCAGTTCGAGCGCATCGATGGCGAGCTCTATGTCCATATTGCCTTTGATTTTCTTGCGCCCCATCGGATCGGTAAATTCTTTGGCCGCTTTGGTTATGACGGTGTAACCATTGTAGTCGAGCCAATCGATCAGTGGACGGATGGAAGAGAACTCCTGGTCTTCCACCAGAGCCGTATAGTAGTAGGCGCGCAGTAGATATCCTTGGTCTTGGAAGTAGGTAAGGAGCTTTCGGTAGTCGATGTCGAAGTTAAGCGATCGCGCGGCAGCGTAGAGGTTTGCGCCGTCAATAAACAAGGCAAGGCGCTCACGTTTGTCGAACATGAAAAATCCGTTTTCGAAAAAAATAGACTACATGTGGAAGCATATCGGATGTTAACAGTCGCGCCAATGAAAATTGATCACCCATTTGTTGCGTTTACGACGCTGCGGTGATAGAGCCGGAAAATTCCAGACATTTGGGTTTGCAGAGGAACGCCAATGGCACGCGTCACCGTAGAAGATTGCATCGATAAAGTAGATAACCGTTTTGATCTTGTCTTGTTGGCTGCGCATCGTGCGCGCCAGGTGTCACAAGGTGCTGCGATTACCGTTGATCGCGACAATGACAAGAACCCCGTAGTCGCGCTGCGCGAAATTGCAGACGAAACGCTTTCTCCGGGTGATCTGCAGGAAGATCTCATTCATTCGCTCCAAAAACATGTTGAAGTCGATGAGCCCGAAGCGGATCTGGCCGATTTGGCCGACGCAGCAGATGCCGAAGTTGGCGAGCCAGCGCAAATCACCTTTGGCTCCATGTCTGAAGAGGAGCTTTTGGCCGGTATCGAAGGACTTGTCCCGCCGGACAAAAACGACGACTGAACCAAGATACGATAAGCGCTTTTCACAAGCGCTTGTAATGTGTTTGATAGGCGCGCGCTGTGATTATCGCAGTGCGCGTTTTTCGTCTGGAGGATCAAGATAGTATGATGCGTCAGATGGACCTGCTCGAAAGGGTCCAGCGCTATAAGCCCAATGCCGATGAGGACCTGCTTAACAGGGCCTATGTCTATGCTATGCAAAAGCATGGTGATCAGACACGCGCATCTGGCGACCCCTATTTTTCGCATCCGCTCGAGGTGGCCGCAATCTTGACCGATATGCATCTCGACGAGCGAACCATCGCGGTCGCTCTGCTGCATGATACGATCGAAGACACCAGCGCCACACGAAAAGAGATTGAAGAACTCTTTGACCCCGACACAGCGAGCCTCGTGGACGGGCTGACGAAGCTAAAAAAGCTCGATCTTGTTTCCAAAAAGGCGGTGCAGGCTGAAAACCTGCGCAAACTGTTGCTGGCAATCTCAGATGATGTGCGGGTCTTGCTCGTCAAACTGGCCGATCGTTTGCACAATATGCGAACGCTCGAACACATGCGGCCCGATAAGCAAGCGCGTATCGCTCAGGAAACACTAGACATCTATGCACCGCTCGCTGGGCGAATGGGCATCCAAGACATTCGCGATGAATTGGAAAACCTCTCGTTCAAATATGTCAATCCGGAAGGTTTTGCGCTTGTTACCAAGCGATTGCAGGAGGTCGCTGAAACCAATTCAGGGCTTGCAGAGGACGTCACGAGTACGTTGCGTAGTCTTCTGGCAGACAACGGTATCCACACGCAGGTAACGAGCCGTACAAAACGGCCATACTCTGTTTTCCGAAAAATGGAGGCCAAAGGATTGGCCTTCGAGCAGCTGTCCGACATCTATGCGTTCCGTGTTTTGGTCGATACACCAGATGAATGTTACCGCGCGCTGGGTATCGTCCATCGCAAGTGGAAAATGGTCCCCGGGCGGTTCAAGGATTATATCTCGATACCCAAGCAAAACGACTATCAGTCGATCCACACCACAATTGTTGGTCCGTCTAAACAACGTGTGGAGCTGCAAATCCGCACACATTCCATGCATGAGATCGCAGAGTTTGGTGTGGCCGCGCACGCCATCTATAAAGACAGCGGCACCTCATCAAAAGCTGCATTCAAAGACACAAGCGCATACGCTTGGCTGCGTCACACGATTGAAGCTCTCACGGAAGGGGATGTGGGCGAGGAGTTTCTCGAACATACTAAGCTCGAACTCTTTCAGGATCAGGTATTCTGTTTTACGCCCAAGGGCAGACTTATCGCCTTGCCAAAAGGCGCTATCCCGGTCGATTTTGCCTATGCGGTTCACACTGACATAGGCAATTCGTGTATTGGTGCGAAGATCAACGGGCGAACAGTTCCACTGGTAACCCGGCTTGAAAATGGTGATGAGGTAGAGATCGTAACAGATCCATCGGCCGAACCGCCTGCGGCTTGGGAAACGCTGGTAGCCACGGGCAAGGCCCGTGCCGCCATTCGCAGAGCAACGCGCGCAGCTGTCCGTCGGCAGTATGCTGGCCTCGGACACCGGATCCTAGAGCGGGCATTTGAGCGCGCCGGGAAGCCGTTTTCGCGCGAACTGTTAGCCAAGGGTGTGCCGCGTCTTGCGATGAGCGAAGTCGATGATGCGCTTGCGGCTGTTGGGCGCGGCGAGGTCCCGCCGATCAACGTTATCAAGGCAGTGCATCCGGAAATTGATGAAGAGCAAAAGCTGGCTGAGAGCCAGCTTCAAGCGCTCGATGAAGGGTGGTTCCACGTTTCCTCGGGCCATGGTTTGGTCTTTCGTTTTCCAGAAGACACTGTCACCCAAACCCAGGCCGTCGAGGATCGGGAGGCGCTGGCCGAGCAAAGAACCGCACCGATGCTTTCACGCGGTGGTCAGCTAGAGGTGAAATTTACGTCTTCCGGGGCGGTGCCCGGGGACCGGATTGTCGGCATTGCAACGCCTGGTGAGGGGATCACAATTTATCCAATCCAGTCAGATGCGCTGTCCAAATTTGATCATGAATCAGAGCGGTGGATCGACGTTCGATGGGACATTAATCCCAGGGAACGTTCCAGATTTCCTGCTCAGATTGTTGCAACTGCGTTGAACGAGCCGGGTTCCCTTGCTGTTATCGCCAAAATAATTGCTACCCATGATGCTAACATCCATACACTTTCCATGGTGCAAACAGCCCCTGATTTCACCGAAATGATCTTTGATTTGGAAGTGTGGGACTTGAAGCACTTGTCGCGCTTGTTGCAGGAACTACGCGACAGCGAGGCGGTTAGCTCCGTCGAGCGTGTAACAAACTAATTTGGGACGGGAATTTGATGCAAACGGAAGAAGTGCTTGATATTTTTCGGCAATGCGGCGCGATGCTCGAAGGGCATTTCATCCTTACATCCGGCTTGCGTAGCCCGGTCTTCTTGCAAAAAGCGCGTGTGTTCATGCATGCCGATAAGACCGAGATCCTTTGCCGAGCCCTGGCTAAGCGGATCCAGGAAGTTGGCGAGGAAATCGACTATGTGGTCGGACCGGCGATTGGCGGCTTGATCCCTGCTTATGAAACCTCGCGCCATCTTCAGGTACCTGCAATTTGGGTCGAACGTGAAAACGGTGTTTTCAAACTGCGCCGCTTTGAAATCGAGCAGGGCGCCCGGGTATTGATCGTTGAAGATATCGTTACCACCGGCTTGTCCATCCGTGAAACGGTAGCCTGCATGAAGGATTTGGGCGCGCAAGTTGTCGGAGCCGCGTGTATCGTCGATCGATCGGCCGGCAAGGCTGATGTCGGCGTGCCCCTAATCGCGCTAGCCGATTATGAGGTGCCGGCTTACCCGGCTGACGCGCTGCCCGCTGAATTGGCAGCCATACCAGCAGTAAAGCCCGGTAGTCGTTCTATTTGAGCCGCTTGACGGGAAAGCACCTTGTTGCCGACACAAGAAAAACTATTTGGTAGTCACATATCTGTTATCCCAAAATTTTTGAGGATGTAGGATTGCTTTTTCAGCGTCGGGAAAAAGAAGATTTGTGGCAACGCGCCCGCCTTGCTTTGGTGCCGAGGCGCAATTATGCGCGCTCTTGGCGCTACGTCGTTAAAAGGATCATGCGCATCCGCGCGACACCATATGCCATTGCAATGGGCGTGGCAGCTGGCACTTTTGCGTCATTTACACCATTTATGGGTTTTCACTTCATCTTGTCGTTTGCTCTGGCCTTCGCGCTGCGCGGGTCCATGATTGCAGCGGCACTTGGTACAGCGGTTGGTAATCCCCTGACGTTCCCATTGATTTGGACGGCAACCCATCAAGTGGGCTCATTCATGCTCGGAACTTCCAGCGATCAAAGCGCTCGAAACTTTGGCCAAGTCTGGGCTGAAAACGGGCTCGCTGCGCTTTGGGAGCCTTTCTTGAAGCCCATGTTGGTTGGCGCGGTGCCACTTGGGTCTGTTTTTGCCGTCGCATTTTTCGCTGTAACGTTTTTCGGTGTGCGGACCTTTCAACGGAGGCGGGCCGCAAACCTGCAATTAAAAGCGCACCAACGGCTACACGCCGCTGCCAATGCGTTGGAAGCCGAGTTAAAGCCATGATTATTGGGTTGGGCAGTGACCTGATTGATATCAGGCGCGTCGAAAAAACACTCGAGAAATATGGTGAAAGGTTCACTCAACGTGTTTTCACCGAGGTGGAGCGCAAAAAATCTGATCGCCGGAGGGAGCGGGCGGCATCCTATGCCAAGCGTTTTGCGGCCAAAGAAGCCATGTCCAAAGCACTGGGAACCGGAATTTCAAATGGTGTTTATTGGCGTGATATGGGTGTGGTGAACCTGCCGGGCGGAAAGCCGACCATGGCACTGACCAACGGTGCACACAGACGCGTTATGTCGCTCATGCCTGACAACCATGATCCGGTCATTCACATCACGATCACCGATGACTATCCGCTGGCCCAGGCATTTGTCATTATTGAAGCCTTGCCTCGGACATAAACGGGCCTTAATTCCAAGAGATCGGTTTGTCGTTTACGCGTTTGGAAACAAACGCTAGATAGCACACAAATCATCGAGGCGATCATCGCCGAAACCAACGGAAAACCCGTGTCAGAAAAAATAGAAAAAAAGTCTGGCGGTCTTGGCGAGGCGATCAATGTCATCGTCCAAGCGCTTTTGCTCGCTGTCGTGATACGCACGCTGCTGTTCCAACCTTTCTCAATTCCTTCCGGTTCCATGCGGCCAACGCTACTGGAAGGCGATTATTTGATCGTCAACAAATTCTCCTATGGCTATTCGCGCTATTCCATGCCCTTCGGTCCTGACCTGTTTAGCGGCCGTATTTGGTCAGGCGAACCGGAACGAGGGGATGTTGCGGTCTTCAAGTTTCCCCCGCAGCCGCGACTAGATTATATCAAACGCATTATTGGGTTGCCGGGCGACACTGTGCAGATGCGTGATGGGGCACTTTATTTGAACGGTGAGCCGGTTCAGCGCGAAGAAATCGACATGATCGACGACATCGACATCACCGAAGAGTCACGTCCGGTTCGCGTTTATCGGGAAACCTTGCCCAACGGTGTGAGCTATCGCACCTTGGATCTGACAAACAACGCACCAGGTGATGATACCCGTGAGTTTGTTGTGCCAGATGGTCACTACTTTGCGCTCGGCGACAATCGCGACAATTCCGCAGACAGCAGGCTGAGTGTTGGCTTTGTTCCGGCTGAAAATCTGGTGGGCCGAGCGAATTTCATCTTTTTCTCAATCGCCAACGGATACTCACCCTTAGAGCTATGGCAATGGCCGACCAATGTGCGGTTCAACCGCCTGCTCGGGTCTGCACAGCGCTAATGGGCGAGACCGAATTCACCAAACCCGTCGGCTCTATGGCACCAGCGGGTTTGGCGCGCATTGAACAGGCCACTGGGCATAAGTTCGAAAATCTCGAGCGCCTTGATCGGGCGCTCACCCATGCAAGTGCGCGGCACCGAACCGGTAATGACTATGAACGTCTGGAGTTCCTTGGCGACCGCGTTTTGGGGCTTTGCGTCGCTGAGATGTTGTTCAAGCTTTATCCTGATGCTCCAGAAGGCGAACTATCGGTACGCTTGAACGCGCTGGTTAATGCCGATGTGCTTGCGGAGGTGTCAGACGAGATTGGGCTTCATGATTTAATTCGAACCGGTTCTGACATTCGCAACATTCAGTCCGATCGATTGAAAAACATGCGCGCGGATGTCGTCGAAGCCCTTATCGCGGCGCTTTACATGGAAGCGGGACTGGAAGGCGCACGGGTTTTTGTCACCAACCACTGGGGCGAGCGGGCGAAAGCCACTGACGCGCTGCGCCGTGATGCGAAAACCGAGCTCCAAGAATGGGCACACAAGCACTACGCGACAACACCGATCTATGTCGTCGTAAACCGCGACGGGCCGGATCACGCACCCAAATTTACTGTGGAAGTTGGAATTGGCAATCTGGATCCGATTCGCGCCAATGGCGCTTCTAAGCGGCAAGCGGAGCAGGCGGCGGCGGGTGCCATGCTGGTGCGTGAAAGGGTTTGGGACAGGTTATGACGGAAATGCCTGAAACCGATACCCGTTCGGGGTTTGTGGCGCTCATTGGTGCGCCAAACGCTGGAAAATCTACGCTCTTGAACCAGTTGGTAGGTGCAAAGGTCTCCATCGTCTCCCACAAGGTACAAACGACCCGCGCCCTTATTCGCGGTGTCGCAATCAAAGATGACGCCCAAATCGTGTTCATGGATACACCGGGTATCTTCCAACCCAAGAGACGTCTCGATCGGGCGATGGTAACAGCGGCCTGGGGCGGCGCACGTGACGCTGATTTGGTTTGTTTCCTCGTCGATGCGCGCAAGGGCATTCGGGCCGAAGAAGAGGCGATTCTCGAACAGTTGGAAAATGTCCGCCAACCCAAATGGCTCATATTAAACAAGGTCGACACGGTTGAACCGCCAAAGCTCTTGGAGCTGACCGCTGAACTGGCCAAACGCGGAAACTTCGATGAAACGTTCATGATCTCGGCGCTCAATGGCAGCGGATGTGAAGACCTGCTCGCCGCACTGGCTAATGCGATGAGGCCGGGCCCGTGGTTTTACCCGGAAGACCAAATATCCGATTTGCCGATGCGTTCGCTGGCGGCGGAAGTCACGCGTGAGAAGCTCTACGAGCGCCTGCACCAAGAGCTTCCCTATGCCAGCACGGTGGAAACCGAAAAATGGGAAGAGCGAAAAGACGGTTCAGCGCGTATCGAACAAGTAATTTACGTCGAGCGCGATAGCCAGAAGAAGATCGTGCTCGGCCACAAGGGCGAGACGATCAAGGCGATATCCACGGCGGCGCGCAAAGAGATCAGCGAACTGGCCGACCAGCCGGTGCATCTTTTTCTATTTGTCAAAGTACGGAAAAACTGGGGAGACGACCCGGCGCGTTACCGCGAAATGGGTCTAGACTTCTCCAAATAGGCGTAGATTACACGCTGACTTTTGCCAAAACTTCTTCGCGCTTCACGCTTGCCTTTGCTGCGTTCAGTGTAACGCGCCCCCGTTCGAGCGCCACGAACTCATCGGCCAGATCATAGGCGAAATCGAAATATTGCTCGACCAGCACGATTGCCATCTCACCTTGATCGCGTAGATAAGAAATCACCCGACCAATCTGCTGTATTATGTTCGGCTGGATGCCTTCGGTCGGCTCATCAAACAGGATGAGCTTTGGTTTGGTAATGAGCGCGCGACCGATGGCGAGCTGTTGCTGTTGCCCGCCGGACAAGTCACCACCGCGCCGGTTGCGCATCTGCTTAAGTACCGGGAAAAGTTCGTAGATTTCATCCGGAACCTTACGCTCAGACGCGGGCAAGCAGGCAAAGCCGGTTTCGAGGTTTTCGCGCACTGTGAGCAGTGGAAAAATCATCCGGCCTTGCGGCACATAGCCGATACCAGCAGCTGCTAGCTGGTGTGCCGGTGGCTTGGCGAGTTCTTTGCCATCCAGTTTCATAGTGCCTGACGATCGGTGATGGGTACCCGAAATTGCCTTCAAAAGGCTCGTCTTGCCGACGCCATTGGTGCCCATCACGCACGTGACTTTGCCGATCTCGGCTGACATGTCTATGTCATAGAGAATTTGCGATTGCTTGTAGTGCAGGCACAGTTTTTCGATTTCCAGCATGTCGCTACCGCCCCAAATAGACTTCGATAACTTCAGGATCGCTGGTCACATGATCGATGGACCCTTCGGCCAAGACAGATCCCTCGTGTAGCACGGTGACTTTACATTCGAGCCGCCGGACAAACTCCATATCATGCTCCACAACGACGACAGCACGGGTTTTTGCCGCACGCTTGAGCAAATCTGTCGTGTGCTCGCGCTCCTGCGGTGTCATGCCGGCGGCGGGCTCATCGACCAGCAACAGTTTTGGATCTTGCGCCAGCAGCATCCCGATTTCCAGCCATTGCTTTTGGCCGTGGGAGAGCTCTCCCGCTACGCGATGCAGCTGGTTGGCCAGCCCAATCTCTGTCGCCAGTTCCCGCAATGCGCTGTCATCGGCAGGGCTCGCCTTGAAGGCGAGAACCGCAAGTGGGCCACGGTTTTTCTTCAGCGCCATCATCAGATTGTCGCGCACAGTTTGTGCTTCAAATATGGTAGGCCGCTGGAATTTGCGCCCAATGCCTAACTGCGCGATTTGGCTTTCTGAAAGCCGAAGGAGGTTTCGACCCGGCCGACCCCATTCAACCTTTCCTTCGTCGGGGCGGGTCTTGCCCGTGACAATGTCCATGAACGTTGTTTTGCCTGCACCATTGGGGCCGATGACGGCCCGCAATTCCGCGTCATCAATCGCAAAGGAGAGGTTGTTAATGGCCTTGAACCCGTCAAATGAGACCGAAACGCCGGAGACTTCGAGCAATGCACTCATGATTTTTTCTCCGTGCGGATGAGCAGATCAAAGAGCCCGCCAAGTCCTTTGGGTGCAAACAGCGTCACCAGCACAAAACCGAAACCGAGCAACACCGTCCACCAGTCGACCCATTGGATTGTGTAGAAGCCAAGGCTGATATCTGGCACTTGCCCCCCGGTAAACGCAGATGAAAGAAGGGATACGAGCGCCGCACCAATGACAGCGCCATAGAGCCTTCCCCTTCCGCCGATGGCGACCCAAACCGCAAGATAGATCGAAGCGATCGGCGCAACCTCGGCCGGGTTGATGATGCCCGCCTGCGGATAATAGAGCGCACCGGCTATGCCCGCGATAACAGCGGTGACGGTAAAGACGAAGAGCTTATAGCCTTCCACCGGATAGCCAAGAAACCGAACGCGCGCCTCATCATCGCGAATGCCGGCAATCACGTTACCGAATTTTCCCGACACCATCCACGCGGCGAAAAGGTAGCCCAAACCAAGGGCAAGTGCGGACGCCCAAAGGAACCAGATGGAGATGATGTCTTGGCTGACCTCTGTCAGGCCTGGAATGTTTTGCAGGCCTGACAGGCCATTGTTGCCGCGCAAACCGCTGTCATTCTGGAAGAGGTAAAGCGACAGCGCCAACGTCATGGCCTGGGTCAGGATCGACAGGTAAACACCCGTCACCCGCGAGCGGAAGGCGAGCCATCCGAATACAAGCGCCAAAAGTCCAGGGACCAAGACGACCAGCGCTAACTGGGCAATCAAGCTATCGGCAAAAAACCATATCGCGGGTATGTCCGAGCCGCCCACGACGCCGAAGATTTGCGTGCCGATCCCGTCGCGGATTTGTTCGGGGGTCGGTGGAAGGGGCTGTCCGGCAAAGGAATTGATGACGATGTCTTTGGTGCGCTCATACATGAGCCACATGCCGATCATATAACCGCCAAGACCGAAAAAGGCGAAATGGCCAAGCGAAAGAATACC
>JBCBYO010000036.1:0-32206 GCA_039815825.1 Pseudomonadota bacterium | reverse complement strand
CGCCGCAGCATTCAACGCCAGGCGGTCTTGAGAGGTAATCTTGAACTGGTTGCCTATTTTGATGTCGATAAGCCGACCTCCGCGCAAGATAGAGATAGTAGTCTTGTTGACGCCATTACGGCCTTTGAGGAGCGGGGCGAAAAAGAAACGATGAATATTCTTCGCAACATTGATGCTTCGACGCTCGCGGATGCCGACCGGGATTTGCTCCGCGCCGCCAAACGGGTGTTCTCGGAATTTGGGGCATTTGATGATCTGCCCCCGGCGGCGCCAGAAGGCTCTTCAGTCGCGCAAACTGCGAACCCGACGACCGCGGCAGACCGAGATGAGACAATGATTGACGATAGCCAATTCAGTTCGATTGATAGCGATCTGGAGCGGCTTTCGGAGCGTGTGAGGGCACTTGGTATCGAGGATGCTGCAATCGGAGAGAGCAGATGAAAGTCCAGCTTCCGGTGCAACCCATGCAAAAGGGCGCCGCCCCAGACGGTACACCCAATGGAACCGGCAACGGCGCGGCGGGCAATATGCCGAACAAGTTTGACGCGCTATTAGAACAGCCCAGATTGAAGGGCGGTGACGCCGACAGGCTCGGTACTCAGTCTCGTCCCAATATGGTCGGGCAAGGCGCCGGAAAAGACGCTGATTTAGCGCTGGATCAGCAAGCGCCAGGCGATGAACTGGTATCGGCTATTGATGGCGATGTTGAAGAAAACGCATCGCTTGAAACAGGTGATGATCTGGTGCTCTCGCCGACCGAGAACGAACTGAACGCTACAGAAGCGGCGCCTGTCTTGAACATTATGCAAGCAAACCCGGCGCCCGAAAAGTCTGAGGGCGCGTCAGTAAAGTCTTTGGAGAATAGCCAAGAAGCAGGGGCGACCACTCAGAAAAACGGATTGGATGGTTTGGCTCCAATTGTTGCCGTCGCGCATGCTGAAATGGCATCACGTGGGACGATGCCCATGGTGGCGGGGCTCACAAACCTACCCGGGTTGTCGTCTTTACGGCTTGGCAATAATGGCATTGGTGATAGCCGGTTGAGCATGCCCTTGGAGCAGCGTACTAGCTTGTCGAGCACAAGCCCAAGCCCAAGCCCAAGCCTAAGCATTGGAGATCGCCTAGGGATATTTGCTGGTGATTTATCGATGCCTGCCATGGCGATCCGCGAGACTGGTCAAACAGGTTCTGGTAATCGATTTGAATTGGGTATGAACGCCGAAAGATCGGGCCTGAATGCGCAGCTTTCATCGGCCATGGGTGCGAAAGGTGGCGCTGACAACGCGCAAATATCTGCCGAAAAGCTGCCATTTGATATCAACATGCTGGCATCCCTTTCACCTGCAGCCAAACAGATCCAACCGGCGCTCGCGGCACAGTTTGCGGGTTTGGACTTCGTCGCAGAGGCTGAACAGGTGAACCTGCCACGTGATGTGCCCAATGCGCGTGTTCAAAACGGGTCGATTGTCGTGACGCTGTCACCGGCTAATCTTGGTGAAGTGACGATCAAGTTGTTGACGCGCGGCGATACGGTCCAAATCGTACTCAATACCAGCTCAGATGAGGCAACAGCGCAGATCATGCGCGACCGCGAAGCTATTACTGACCTGGCTCAAACACTTGCGCGCAAAGCCGGAAATGTCGTTGTTCACATTGGTACGGAGACAGCTGACGGCCAAATGAGAGGGCAAAACGACGATGGCGGGCATAACGCGTCTGAAAAAGAGGAGGGATCGGGTTCTGAAATGTTCAATTCCAGCCCCGGTCATCGCGAGCAACAAACGAATGATCCATCTGTCCAGCAAGCTGATGATCCCGACTCAAGCGATCAAATCGTGATTTGATGATTTTGCACGAGTCAATCTGTCGCGCATGAATTTGTTTTAACGAAAGAAATTCATCGCAAATCTTGGCGTTTAAGAGGCAGCTCTTTGACAGAAAACCCAAACTGATTCGTTTTCATCGGACGCCTTCTAAACGAGTGCCGAAACTATATACACGCTTTGGTTGCATAAAGGCTGTGAGCGAAACTCCTCATTTACCGAAGCTCTCAAGATATTCGAGTTTTGCTGGTAATGCTGGGCTTACGGAAATTATACAATTTCCAGTTGAGCCACCTTTTTCAGCCCCGTTCGCGGATACACTGTTTTTCTTCTAACTCAAGATGTGAAATCTCGCCGTTGTGAAAAACGGGACCAGTTTGCGACCACTAGAACAGCGAATCACTCACTAAAGGGGACGTGGAGATGATAGTGGTCGTCGATGAGCGTGAAATAGTGGTTAACGGATACCGGTCAATGTTTGAAAGGCTTGGATATCCAACAGTTGGTTACAATACTGCAGGTTTCAAGGTATTTGCAGATGGCGGGTTTTCCGACGCTGGGGAAAGCATCACTGCTGTAATCGTTGGTGACTTCGACGAGGAAAGTTTCGACATATTCGCCTGGAAGCAGTCTTCTGGCGTGCCTGTCATTGCCACGTTGGACCAGTCTTCACTGACGACGACACTTTCTTGCTTTGATCGCGGCGCCGATGATGTGGTTCGTAAGCCCACTCATGCGCAAGAGATCATAGCGCGCATTGCCGCTATCCGTCGTCGCGGCGCCGCAGCACCGAACTTTCATCAGATCCAAAATTTGACCATTTATCACGATGGCCGAGACCCGGAGATTGACGGAAAGCCGTTTCCTTTGCCCAGACGTGAGCGTCGTGTGCTGGAGTATCTTGCCAGCATTGGCAGAAGACGGGCTACCCGTGAGCAGGTGTACAACGCTGTTTACGGCGTGATGGAGCAGAACATCGAAGAGAGCGTCGTGGAGAGCCATATCTCGAAACTTCGCAAGAAGCTGAAGTCAACGCTCGGCTTCGATGTCATCGACTCCAAACGCTTCCTCGGATACCGGCTGATCGGCAGCAATGCCAATGAGCTCCACGGGTTGGCGCCAGGCAGCGCGCGCGCTGCCTAGTGGGTCGTGAGCCTCGGGCAAGCTTTGCCAGGTATCTTCGATTGCGGAGATAGGAGATCGCGATGAGCTTATTTGGCATGATGAGAACGGGTGTCTCGGGGATGGAAGGTCAAGCGGGCCGCCTTTCGACCATCGCGGACAATATCGCGAACTCTGCAACGGTGGGATACAAGCGCTTTTCCACTCTGTTGGTCACGCAATCGGTAAACCAGCCCGGCGTGCAAATGCATTTTTCGGGCGGTGTTACGGCTGAGACCCGTCAACTTGTTTCGCAGCAAGGTGTTTTCCAGTTTACCAATTCTGCCAGTGATTTGGCAGTCAACGGATCTGGGTTTTTTGTCGTGGAAGGTCCTGGAAGCAGCCAGCTGCTGACGCGCGCTGGTTCGTTTGTTCCCAATGCCGAAGGCGAATTGGTCAACGCCGCCGGGAACTATCTTCTCGGTTACAGCTTTGAATCGGGGATTCCTTCCCCGACCGCAAATGGTTTTGCGGGTTTGGAGCGTGTTCGGATTGACGATAATGAGTTGGTGGCACAGGCGACTGACCAAGGCGATTTTGCCTTCAACCTCCCGTCGACTGCCGAAATTATCACCGGCAATACTGCGTCTGCAAATTTAAGTACGTCCGAATTTTCTGAGAAAACATCCGTGACTGTCTATGATAATCTCGGAGCGCCGATCCTATTGGACGTCTATTACACCAAGACCGCCGCCAACACTTGGGAAGTAACTGTCTACAATCAGGCTGATGCGGCGCCAGACACAGCATTCCCCTATGCCAATGGGCCCATCACAACCGATACTTTGACATTTGACCCTTCCGACGGGTCGATCATTGGTGCAACGCCAACTTTGTCCATTGCAGTGCCCGGCGGTGCCACTGTTGAGCTCGACATGACAGGTTCGTCACAACTGGCTGCTGAGTTTGAGATCACGGACATCGAGGTCAATGGCACAGCGCCTTCTTCCATCGAGCGGGTCGAGTTTACAACTGACGGTACCATGTTGGCCGTTTACACCAATGGCACCAGCCGCGAATTGTTCAGAGTGCCGTTGGCAACTGTTGCCAGTCCGGATAATTTGGAGGCACTGACCGGTAACACATTTGCGGTCACTGATGGTTCCGGTGATGTGCGGATAGGTTTTCCTGAAGATGCTGGCGCGGGAACAATAATCTCCGGTGCGTTGGAAACATCTACAGTAGATATCGCGCAGGAGCTTACCGAGATGATCGAAGCGCAGCGCAGTTACTCGGCCAATTCAAAAGTGTTTCAAACCGGCTCTGAATTGACTGAACTGGTCATCAATCTGAAGCGCTAAAGCGTTGATGAAGCCGTAACCATTGGTCGAACCAGATGAATCTGACACTGACAAACGCGTTACGAATTGCCCAGACCTCGCTCCTCAATACTGGAACGCGCACGTCAGTTCTCACAGACAACATCAACGGCGCCAATGACCCAAACTTTTCCCGCCGCGATGCCAGTATAGCCTACGGGCCAAATGGTGAGCAGACAATTTCCATCCGGCGCAGTGAGAACGCTGCTCTTTTGGAGCAAAGTCTTCGGGCAAGCTCCGCTGCCAGTGCGCAGGAAACATTGTCATCGTCTGTCACGCGGCTGAACCGGTTGATCAATGGCGTTGACGGAGAGGCATCGATTTCGACTGCGCTCACCGATCTTGAAAACAACATGCAAATGTTTGCAGGTGATCCCGGCAACGAGATGTTGGCAGCCACCGCGGTCGACAGCGCGCGGGAGGTAGCCGATCGTTTGGCCACCGCCAGTGGTGCTGTTCAATTGTTCCGAGCCGAAGCTGATCGTGAGATTGAGCAGTCCGTGGCAGACGTGAATTCGTTGCTCGAACAGTTCAAGCAGGTCAACGACAAGGTGGTAATCGAAACCCGCACAAACGGTGACCCGACCCCCTGGCTTGACCAGCGTGACGCGCTTTTGAAAGAAATTTCAGAGCACATCTCGGTAAACGCTGTTACGCGTGACTCAAATGATATGGTTTTGTATACATATCAAGGCGTTACGCTTTTTGAAACCAATCCGCGATCTGTTACTTTCACGCCGACGCCGACCTATGCACCGGGTAAATCCGGTTCATCTGTTCGCATTGACGGTGTGCCATTGGATGCGGGTGCCGGAGCGTCGTCCAGCGCTGCTGGCAACCTGGCGGCCTGGGTTCAGCTGCGCGATGATATTGCCGTTGATGCGCAATCGCAGCTCGATGAAATTGCGCGTGGTCTGGTGCTGGCCTTTGCGGAAACGGATCAGTCCGGCGGCGGCGGTCCGCAGCTCACTGGATTGTTCGATTATGGTGGCGGTCCGGGGATGCCCCCGGCAGGTGCGGTGTATACGGGTATGGCTGCAACCCTCTCGATCAACAGCGCTTTTGATGCCGGCGTCGGTGGGGACCCAATGTTGCTTCGCGATGGTGGTGCAAATGGCGCAAGCTATGTTGAGAATGCCAATGGTGAAGCCGGTTTTTCTGCGCGTTTGCTAAATCTGGTTGAGAATTTCGGCGCGAACTACACAACTGATGCGTCTGCGGGCATTGCCGGTTCTTATTCCGTATCGACATACGCGGAAGCATCGCTCGGATGGCTCGAAGACATACGAAGCACCGCAGCGGATTCAGCTGACCGAAAGTCTGTGCTGAGCGAGCGACTTACGCAGGAACTGTCAAATGAAACAGGCGTGAACCTCGATGAGGAGATGTCTAGGCTCATCGAACTGGAACAGTCCTACCAAGCCTCGGCACGCATAATCGCTGCGGTCGATGAGTTGTTCAACGCGCTACTAAACAGCATCCGGTGAGCGCATGAAAATTTCGTCTATCTCTACACTGGCACTTAACAACGGACTGCGGTCTACCACTTCATCGCTTCAAGATACTCTTGTTCGTTTACAGGAAGAAGTTGTGACGGGTCGCTTTGCCGATACCGGCCTCGAACTAGGCGCGCGTTCAGCAAATTTGAAATCGCTTCGCAATGATTTGGCCCGATTGGATCAATTCACGATATCGCAATCGCGAACCGGGATACTTCTGGAAGGCACGCAGCTGGCACTGGGGCAGCTCGGTACAATTGGTGAAGACTTTGTCGGAAACCTTGTTCCTGGGGTCGGGGACAGTCTTCAGCGTCGGCTCGTGCGCGACGCGGCGGAAAACGCGCTCGATAGCGCCATTTTGCAGCTGAACAATCAAGTTGATGGAGCTTTCATTTTTGGCGGTGAGAATGTCGATCAACCGGCTATGGAAGACTATGAGGGTAGTGCCTTGCAGGCATCGATCGAGGCCGCGTTCTTGGCCAGGTTTGGCTTTGCAATCTCAGACCCAGCGACCTCCGGCCTTGATGCGACACAGATCGAGGACTTCCTCAGCAATGACTTTGAGCCTCTCTTCGCATCCACGTCTTGGGGTGGCCTTTCTAACGCTTCTGATAACGCGGTAACAAATCGTATTGCAGAAGGTACGATCGTTCAGACCGGCGTGACTGCAAACGATGACACCATTCGAGATTTCTTTATGGGAACGATCGCCGCTTACGAGTTCTACGGCTCGGAGTTGGGAGGCGACGCTCTGGGCGTTGTAGGCAATTTTTCCCTTGAGAAAACCGCAACCGCAATCAACGGAATTTCTCAGCTACGCGGTGAGGTCGGCCTCACACAAGCAAGAATTGAGAGAACTAGAGATCAAACGGAGGCGCAAATTCTGTTGGTCGAGGGGTTTTCTGCAGAGCTTGAAGGGGTGGACGTTTATGAAAAGTCAGCAGAGCTCAACAACGTGATTACCCAGATCGAGATTTCCTATTCGATCACATCACGCGTTCAGCAGCTTTCGATCATGCGTTTCCTCTAGCGTGCGTTATAAAGGACTAGATACTGGTGCTCCAAAGATATTCGGAAATACAACAAGAGTCCTCGGCTGATGCGCGCGACCGCGAACGTGCCTTTTTTGAGCAGTGCATCGAATTGCTGGAAGCGGCGCAAGCCAAGGGTCCACGATCGATGGAAGCTGTTAAAGCCGTGCATTTCACCAACAAGCTTTGGAGCGCCTTGCTGCAGGATCTGGTTAACCCCGAAAACGCGCTGGATGATGAGCTAAGGGCGGGCCTTATATCGATCGGCATTTGGATTTTGCGGGAGTGTGAACACATCCGCCAAGAAGAATCCGACAACATCTCGGGGCTTCTTGAAATCGTGCGTACCATCAGAGAGGCATACAAATGAGTAGCCCGCTGAAACTCTACCTGAAAGCAAACGACCGCATCTTCATCAATGGAGCGGTCCTGAAAGCCGATCGAAAGGTCTGCTTGGAACTGTTGAATGACGCGCACTTTTTGCTCGAAAATCACGTCATGCAGGTGGATGCCGCGACAACGCCACTCAAGCAGCTTTACTACATTGTTCAGTTGATGGTCATGGCACCGCAAGATGCCAGCAAGGTCTTGCCAACATACCGCGAATGCATGGCCAACTTGTTGGAAAATTTTGAAAATCAAAAAATCCTGTCTTTGTTGAAGGACGTTGATGTTCAGATCAACCAAGGCACTTACTACCCGTCGCTCAAGATGATCCGTTCGCTGTTTGAAACAGAAAGCATCATTTTGAAGAGTGATAGTGATCGGTATGTCGATGACGTCTCGATCGACGACAAACAAATGGGAAAAATGGTGGCAAGCGCATGATTGATATTGTTTCAAACAACTCTTCCACTGGCTATGTTGCGCCAACGTCAGATGCCGAACAGGCGTCACTTGATTATGATGCGTTTTTGCAATTGCTCGTGGCAGAACTCAAAAACCAGGATCCTACTGAGCCGATGGATTCCAGCGAATATGTCGCGCAATTGGCCAGTTTTTCCAATGTCGAACAGTCGATAAAGACCAACGACCAGCTCAAACAAATGCTTGAGACGTCACTGGTTGAACAGGCCAGCTCCATTGTTGGAATGAATTTGACCAGCGCTGATGGCGAAATTGAAGGCACGGTAGAATCGGTCGCGATCTACTCTGATGGTTTGATTGCCACGCTTGATAGTGGTGAAGAAGTCTTGATCGGTCCGGGTGTGACAATCAGCAATGACAGCGACTGATGCACTCGACATAACCCAGTTTGCGATCTGGACGACGATCGTTGCTTCCTCGCCGCCAGTTATCGCCGCGATGCTTGTTGGGTTGGTCATCGCACTTGTTCAGGCGCTGACGCAGATCCAAGAAATTACGCTGACGTTTATTCCCAAGATCGTCGCTATTTTTATTACATTGATTGTTTTTGCTCCCTTTATCGGCTCGCAAATTGGCCGCCTTGCCGATGTCACCTACGCCCGTATCGAGACAGGTTTTTAGTCAAAGCGAATTTCGCGCAAGCCTGGCGCTCTAAGCTGGGGCCAGCAGCGGGAACCGAACGGGTGATCAATGGCGTCTAATACTGCTTTTGCAGACGTATTGCAGAGTGCGGATCGTATTATGGCGAGTCGCGATGTCGTCTTTGCGATCGGCGTTGTTCTCATTCTCACCATCCTCTTCCTGCCAGTTCCGACCTATTTGATTGATATTGGTTTGGCGGTCTCGATCTCATTTTCTGTTTTGATTTTGATGGTCGCTTTGTGGATTGCCAAGCCGCTGGATTTTTCGTCTTTTCCAACCATCTTGCTGATGGCAACGCTGATGCGTTTGTCTTTGAATATTGCGACAACCCGGATCATTCTCTCGGACGGACACCAGGGCGAGTTGGCTGCTGGTCACGTCATTGGTGGTTTCTCGCGTTTTGTGATGAGCGGCGATTTTGTAATCGGGATCGTTGTCTTCCTGATCTTGATCACCGTTAACTTCATGGTGATCACCAAAGGCGCAACCCGGATTGCTGAGGTCGGCGCTCGTTTTACGCTTGATGCGATCCCCGGCAAGCAGATGTCGATCGATGCGGATCTTTCTGCAGGCATTATTGACGACAAGGAAGCACGGACTCGCCGCAAAGAGTTGGAAGAGGAGAGCTCGTTTTTCGGTTCGATGGATGGCGCCTCGAAATTCGTGCGCGGTGATGCCATCGCTGGTTTAATCATCACAGCCATCAATATTTTCGGCGGCATCATCATTGGCGTCACCCGCCACGGTATGTCCGTCAATGAAGCAGCTGATGTTTTCACCAAGCTTTCTGTTGGCGATGGTCTGGTGTCTCAGATCCCTGCGCTGATTGTTTCCCTTGCAGCCGGTTTGATCGTTTCGAAGGGTGGAACGATTGGATCGGTAGACAAAGCTGTTCTGACCCAACTGGGCGGTCATCCCCGCGCGCTTTTGCTCGCGGCAGGTATGATGATCGTTTTGGCGGCTATGCCCGGTTTGCCCGTCTTCCCATTCCTTCTTATCGCGGCAGTCTTTGGCGTGGTGGCTTATCTAAAGCCGCTACGCGACCGCCAACGCGAGGAAGCTGAGCAGAAACTGCTGGAAGAAAGTGAAGCAGCGGAAGTTCAGGCCAAACGGGACTCGGTTTCTTCATCACTTGCCAACGCCGAATTGGAGTTGGTGTTGGGCAAACAATTGTCCGCTACCCTTTTGCCGTCGAAACAGGATTTGGCGGCGCGCATGAACAAGATGCGCAAGCGGTTTGCCAGCGAGCTCGGATTTGTCGTGCCGGAGGTTGCGCTACGCGATGATCTGACCATTCCGCCTAAAACCTACCAAATCCGCGTGCACGGCACCATCGTCGCCGATGCAGAAGCCCGGATCGGTGAGGTGATCGTTTTCGCCGATCAGGCGAAACTGAAGGGATTGCCTGTGACACAGACCGTCGAGCCCGCGTTTGGGATGAAAGCCAGCAGTGTTCCAGAGACGTTTATTTCCGACATCAGCAATTTGGGGCTCGAGTATGCCGATGCCAAAACGGTGATGCTCACCCATCTCAGCGAAGTCATCCGCGATAGTGCGCCTCAGCTTCTATCTTACTCGGCGATGATGTCGTTGATCGCCGGCATGGGGAGCGATTACCGGAAGCTCGTTGAAGACACTTGTACTAATCATTTAAGTTACCCAGGGTTGCAGGCGGTCCTGAAATTGCTCTTGGCCGAACGGGTATCTATACGAAACTTACCGTTTATCGTCGAAGCGGTCGCGGAGATCGCACCGACCGTGCGAAAGACAGAGCTTTTAGTGGAGCATGTCCGTACCCGGCTTGCTTCCCAACTATGCGCTGATTTCAGCGTCAACGGGACCCTCTACGTCTTGGGTCTCGGTAGTCGTTGGGATTTGGTGGTGCGCGAGTCTTTGAAGCGCGAAGCCAATGGTGAGATTATTCGTTTCGATATTGAACCCAAGCTGCTTGAAGAGTTTGCGGTCGCGGTTCGTGACAAGGTCAACGAGCTGAAAGCACTGGGTAAGCAATTCGTCATTATCACGACACCCGAGGCGCGGCCTTACGTGCGCATGATGGTAGAACGGCTAAGTCCTGAGATCGCCGTTTTCTCCCATCTTGAAATAGGTCGTCGCGTTTCAGTGGAAGTTATCGGAAGCGTCTCTTGATCGAACTTCTGAACGCCGAAATGCAGAATGTGCTCCTCATTTTCTGCCGCATCGGTGCCATGTTCATGGTCTTGCCAGGTTTTTCCAGTGCACGTGTTCCAACCAACGTTCGATTGTTATTGGCGCTTACCGTTACGTTAGCGATGGTGCCGCTTATCCCAAGGGCCGCACCCGGAGACCTGGATGGAACCGCCGCGCTGTTGCCAGCGATTGTTTCGGAAATCCTCTTTGGCGCCATGATCGGATTGCTTGTCCGGTTTTATTTTTTGGCACTCGAATTCATCATGACCGGAGTTGCGATGTCGATTGGCCTTTCGGGCATCATGGGTATGGCGATCGAAGGTCAGGAGGCGCAGCCGGCGCTGACCAATTTCATCTCTTTTGCAGCGTTGACGCTTTTGTTCCTGATGGATTTTCAACACATGGTTCTACGTGCGGTGGCCGATAGCTACAGCGTAGTACCAATGGGCTTGTTTCCTGATGTGCGCGTGATGATGATGACCCTGTTGGACAGTTTGGTTCAGTCATTTCGGGTCGCGCTACAACTTGGCAGCCCGTTTTTGGTTTACGCAATTGTTGTCAATGTTGCGCTGGGCTTCATCAATAAACTCGCGCTTCAAGTCCCGGTCTATTTTGTCGCGTTGCCATTTATATTGTTTGGTTTCCTGTTCATACTCTTCTTCTCGGCCCAGCACATTTTGTTGTTATTCTCTTCCGGTTTGGAGGCTGTCTTCAATGGGCCGGTCTGATCCAACCAAACGACATTTGCGGCTGGCATCGGCTGCTCGCATCCTTCAGTTGAAAGCGAAAGTGGCCAGGTCCGAATTGGGGCAGGCGCTGCAGGAGGAAGCCCAGCTGAAATCAAGAATTGATCAATGTGTTACCTACATGACGCGCACTGATGATTTGGCGTTGGCTATGCAACCTGTCATAGCCACAGAATATTCAGCCTTGTTAGGTCAGCTTGCAGAGACGTCTACACGGGTTGCCAACCTTCGAAACGTCTCTTCTCAGCATAAGCGGCGCAGTGACAAGGTCGACGATAAGTTGGATGAAGCAAAGGCACTTGCCTCCCGTCAGCATGAAGAAAACCTCGGCAACCAAACCATCATTGATCACCACATGCGGCGAAAGCCACGCACAAGTTAACTCATCCAATTTGGTGCGTGATGGAACTATCAGGTGTAAATAGCATATCGGATCTTGCTCAGGCGATTTCGACGCCGGCGGCGCGGCAGCTGTCATTGGAATCTTCGGGTGTCAGTGCGCCGTTTAATCTGCCATCGCAAAATGAAAATGATGGTGTTGTGGGTGTCAACGTGGCTTCGGGTGCTTCGCCGGCGCGTGAGCTTGAAGCTCTTATCGTCTCGCAGATGCTGGATGTAATGATGCCGGAAAATGACGCTCTTTTCGGCGAGGGCGTTGGATCATCTATGTGGCGCAGCATGTTTGTCGATGTTCTCAGCACCGAGATCAGCGGGACGTTTGATTTGGGTATTGCCGCACACATTGAAGGGTCGCTCAATGTGACGTCAGATAGCAATGACACATCAAAAGGAGAGGCTCTATGACCGCTCAGGACACCACACTGATAGCGCAGCTGCCGCTTTTGATTAATCGGCTTGTTGAAGTTCTGCGCACTGAGGCAGAGGCACTTCGTGCCAATCCAATGGCAGATCTTAGTTTGTATGTGGAACAAAAAAGCCGCTACCATTACGAGATCAACCTAGCTCTTGCCAACGTTGACCAGAGGGCGATTGATCCTGAACTTTCCGCCATTTTTCGTGGCCTGAAGGAAGCGGTCGAACACAATGTGCGCGCGTTACAGGCAGCGCGTGGGGCGTCCGAGGATGTGGTGGCAATGTTGTCACGCGAGCACCGTGCGTCAACGACCGATGGAACCTATTCGCGGTACGTTTAACGCGACATCTGGAGGGCATCTTTGAAAGAGTTTCCGTTGGCTATTCTTGCCGTGGCGGCTGCTGCACTTGGTATCTATGCAGGCCAGCTGTCTCCGGCTCCAAGCGCTGACGCTGCGCCCGAAAAAGCCAAGAAGTCCGCTGGTGGCGCCTACACCCTCAGCGTGCCAATCGCCATTGCTGTGGTCGACAAAAACGCGGTCGATGGATACCTCTTTTTTCGATACAGTGTGACCGGTTTAAACAAGTTTCCGGTTGAAACGTTGGCGCGCTCGCTGCCGGCCGTTTCAAATAACGTGCTTTTTGAAGAAGCAGCAAAGGCTGAATTCCCGATGAGGCAATCCGGCTACCTTGACATTGTGGCCGCCCATGAATTGGCATTGCGAAACGCATTTCCGTCCAAACTAGATGATGTCCGGATCTTACAGGTTGAGTACTTTCCAGCTTCAACGGGTCGAACAGGTCTCGACTTTGAAATTGATGGTTAACTACAACGCCCTGGCAAACTCGGTCTTGGTCACCTTGATGTAGGGATCAGTAAACGACGTATAGTTGGCGCAATTGGCCTGCGGCGATGCCGCCTCATCCAGCATAACCGATAGCAGGCGATCGTACAGCTGGGCTTGGGCCGAAGCCAAATCTTCAATCTTGAAAGCGACTTCCGCATAGATCTCGCAATATCCAACTTTCTCTGTGCCAGCCAAAAGCGGCATTGACGTCTCAAGTTTGGAGAATTTCTTTTTTGGTTCTTTCACCTCTTTTTCTGCGGTTTGGGGCATTTGGCCGAGCACCATGGCACCAAAAAAGCTGGCGAGGCAAAGGGATGGAAGTAATACGGTCTTGATCATTATGATTTTTGTCGGGCGTTTTCCGGTTTGTTACCCACGAGCTTAGTACGGCTCTATTTTGCGAAGCTGGTGCGCACGCGTTTGGGCTCGTTTTTGCGATGAAATCGCTTAAAAGCTGTGTTTAGCCGCTTTTTTCTTTTTTTTCTTGCCTGTTCGTTGCAAAATTTAGATACGAATCAAATATATGATTGTGATGGAGATAGTTCGCGTAACAAGGGTATAGCGTTTAGCAGTTTTAATGCTTGCTGTTAATTTAATGTTCTGGGGGCGAATATTGTGACAGTACATCAAGATCGCGCGATCCCGCGCGGCTGCGAAGGAAGCGATACACAGTATGTTTCTCCGCTTTTGGACGAAAATCACTGTGTTATTTTGGACTTCTATCCAAGGTCGATGGTCTTAAGACCTCGAACTAGATTTGACGGCCCGGTTATTGGGGACGCCTCGCTGGCTCGGCTGCGACAGAATATGGGCGCAAGGTTTAATTCTTTGCGTAACCATGATGTCGGTGATTTCACCATCAATGACTACGAGTTTGATGAGCTGGTTGCTCTGGATGCTGGGCAGGCTCAGCCAGTGTCGTACTGGGTTATGACGCGGGTCGTTGGGCAGGGTCATATCGCCGTGTTGTTGGCACCTATTGCGATGGCTGCGGCGACTTCAATTGCGGGCTCGGACAGGTATCAGCGGAAATGGCGGCAAAAACTATTTGATAATGCGCTGTTTCGTTCGAATGCGAAACCAGATGAGGAAGTTGGCGAAAATCACGGACTTTCTCCGCGGATGATCGAGTGCTTGAGATGGACGGCAGCGGGAAAAACCAGCGAAGAGATCGGGATCATTTTGGAGCTGTCCAGCCATACGGTGAACAATTATCTGTCTGCTGCGACTTTGAAGCTGAACGCTGTCAACAGGGTCCAAGCCGTAGCGAGCGCGATGTCGCTCGGCATTATCACAATCCCGCAGGGCAGTTGAATACTGTGTTCAAGCGCCCAGTGGTGGCTGCTGATTAGTGCAGGCTGCGAATGAATGAAAATCCAGCTTGCTGAAAGCCAGCTTCGTATTTTCGTGCGCGATCGGCAAACATTTCGCCGAGCAAAATTGCGATAATCACTGTAAAGCAGGCCATCATGGCCAAGATACAAAAAGCGGTAATCATTACGCCTCTCTCATTTTGACCAAGGATAGCATCTCTACCTTGACCTAAGCTTGCCGCCTCATGGATCGAGTTTTTATCGACCACTTTAGCAAAGTTTATACCAGATCCTGGTAAGCAGGATGAAGGCGCACACTACGGCGGTGTGCTTGTGCCGACTGTTGCCGCTCAGATGCGGAATGCTTGTTTACACGGCGTTGCTGGACAATAGCCTTTGGTCCGCAGTTGCCCCTTGATGCCCCAAACTTTGAATGGACGCCCCTCACAGGCGGAAGCTTAATCGTCGCGCTCCTATACGCCTTTTCCTATCGATCTTGGCGTTGTTGAACATATCTGCTGTGGCATACGCCACTTCTGTTCCGTTCTCGGGATATGTTAGCGGTACCGGTGCTGGCTACGTGGTGCAGCCGGCCGAGCGTTTCATCTTCGGTGAATCATTGGCAGTGATGATGGAAAAGCGAGCCCATAGTGGCCGTGATCTCGTTCATATCACCGCTGAGAGCATGCCAAATGGTGCAACCGTTTTCAGCAAGCGCTATGAGTTCAACGGGAACCGACAAATTGTCGTCATAGACGGTTTTGATGTGGGAAAGTCGCGAGTTCGATTGTGTGTTCGCAGTGCGCGGCTTGATAAAAAACAATGCTTCCCATTGGCGGTTACGCGCGTAGATAACGGTACGTAGGCGTTTCCTTTCCTGTGTCCCAGAGCAAGTTGATGATGGTACAAAAAGGACGGCGATAGGCGGGCAGGCTCCCGACACTATCGCCGCAGCGACAGGGCAGAGGCGTTGCTGTCGCACTTAACGTTTTCAATTGTTTTTCTTTCGCCGGGCTTGCGTATAGTTAAATTTCACCCCCGGTTACGGTCATTTATGACAATGCTATGACAGCATATTTCCCGCGCTCGCTGACCGTTTGCGCAGGAGGATGATGATCTCTGCCACCACTTCAAAAAACGCTTCCGGGATATACTGATTTACTTCAACATCTCGATAGATGCTGCGTGCAACCTGAACGTTCTCATGGATTGGAACGCCGCTCTCTGTTGCGATTTCGCGGATCTTGAGCGCGACCAGATCACGGCCTTTGGCGACCAACCGTGGCGCGTTGTCTTGTGCCGGATCATAACGCAGCGCGACCGAGTAGTGGGTGGGGTTAACGATGACAACGGTGGCGGTGGGCACATCGTTCATCATCCGGCTTCTGGCCCGTTCGCGCGCTATTGACCGCTGCTGGGCTCTGATCATTGGGTCGCCGTTGGTTTGTTTATGTTCGTCCTTCAGCTCTTGCTTGCTCATACGAAGATCCTGGCGCCACTGGTATCGTGACCAAGCGAAATCAAGCGCGGCCACCACGGCCATGAAGAGCGTAATTGCGGCAATCATTCGCAATACCATTTGCGTCGCCGTGCCGCTGAGGGAACTAAGTGTGCCGTATGGCAATTGAATCAGTTGGGGGCTCATCTGGTATGCGATTAGGCTGACGAGGCCGAGACCGGTTACAATTTTTGCTGTCGCCTTTAGAAATTCGACCAGACCCTTTTTTGAGTAAATCCGCTTCCATCCTTCGATCATGGAAATACGCTTCAAGTCCGGTTTAATTCGGTCAGGAATGGGCAGTGGCGCCATATTTGTTGCAATGGAACCCAAGGCGGCGAGTACCGATAGCGCAAACACCCCGGCGGTGATCAAAAACATATTCCACGCCAAACTACGGCCGAGTGCGGCGATGTCCTGCGAGGTATCGAGCGATAGTTGATAGGAATTCTCGATCACGCCCGCCAGAAAGTAACGTGTCTGGTCAATCGTTTGCGGGACAATCAACGTCAGGCCAGCCAAGCTGGCAACGAGAACAAAGAAGATCGACGTTTCTTTTGACTGGGGCGTTTGTCCCTTTTCGGTCGCGTCTTGTATCTTCTTTTCGGTCGGTTCTTCGGTCTTGGTTTCTTTGTCCTCGTCTGACACCGTGTATCACTTTCCGGGGATGGCTCGGCTATCGGCCTGGCAGCTCAATGTGACCCTCTGAGGCCGATTTCAGGATGATGCTGCAAATGTCTTTGCGCGCGCCGTCGATCTTTTCCGGTTTGGCGTTTTCGTTGCCTTGCATCTCGCCCTCGATCATGCGCCGGGTGCGCGGGCTCACGGCTTCCAACACGGCTTCCACCAGACCGGGCGGCGCGCCGGCCAAGGCGGTTGCGATGATCTCAGAGGGCACGTCATCAAACACAGCTGATCTTGAAGGTTTGTCCATTTTCTCGATCGCCTCGAAGCGGAACACGCCTTTCTCGATGTTTTTGATGCGATATTGATCAACATTTGAACGGAGCGTTTCGACCATTGCGTCGGATACGTTGCTATCGACCGCGTTCAATATTTCCGCAATACGCTGGTCCAGCTTGTTGTAGGTCGACATCTTCTCCAATCCCAGTCCGCTCTTGATGTGCGCTTCGACATAGGGTTTGACATCGTCGGGCAGAGAAATCTCCTGGGCCAATTTCAACAGAACTTTCTGCGACAGGTCCGGTTCGATAAGGCCCAATAGTTTAGCCACCAACGCGCTGGATAGTTGCGACAAGATGATAGCGACCAGTTGTGGTGACTGACCATTCAGGAACTTGCTTAGCCGCTCGGAATCAAACTCTTCCAGGGTCGTCCAGACAGTTTTCTCGGTGCTCTCCGGCACTTTTTCGACTTTCTTGGAGCCGAGCATTTTGTCAGGATCTTCAGCCAGAACGTCGTTGAGTATGTCTTCGAACGCATGGCTTGAGTCGAGTAGGCCAGTGCCTGTGCGAAAGTCTGCCTCGAATTCGGCGACGACCTCTTCCAATTGCGATTGTGGAATGGTCTCAAGTCTTCGTGCCGCGCCGATGACTGTTTTCAACTCTTCGCTGCGGAAATTTTTCAGTATCTGGGAGGCGCGCTCCCTGCCCATGGCAACAACAATTGCGGCTGCTCGTTCCGGCTTTCCCAATACATATCTTGATACGCTTGCCAATGTCCCGGCCTCATTCCATGTGATCAATGTGCGTGATTTTAAATCCCAAAGTGCCGTCATGGTCATCGGTCACAACGAGCTCACCACGACCGATCGTTGATCCGTTGGCCTGGATTTCCAGCTCCTGGCCTACCTGCTTGTTTATGTTGAGGATTTCTCCGGGCTCGAGCGCCATCAGCTTTGATACGGGAAGCTTTACTGCCCCAACAATAATCTCTAACCGGACCGGTATGTTGTAGACCGATTTATTCACGTTTCTCGGTTGATCGGCGCTTTGCGGCATGCCTTCCCCGCTTGCCACGCCACGTAATTGAGCAATCGCATCGTCATACCCTTCAGGAAGATGCTCCGATCCTTGAGCGTCAGCGTCGCTATCCAGTGACGGCATCACCTCGTTTTCATGCTCGGTTACATCAAGCTTCTCAGCGGCGTCTTGTTCTTGGGCTTTGCTCATATTGCTACTTCCTTAAACTCGTTTTCGGCTTCGAAGTTTGAGTTGAATGTCGGTCTGCCGGGCGAAACGTTTTGGTTTGTCGGCGCTACCAATTGGATGGCCAAACTTCCTGCTTGTTCGCCCAAAACAAATGTCCAGAGCGCTTCAGTTTCGCTGCGCAACAGATTATTGGCGGCTGGTCCGGAAATCGGGATCAGGTCGCCTTCTCTCAAAGTGGCTACCTTACCCAAAGTAGTGCCTGGTATTTCGATTTTTGCATCCAAGACAGCGTCTGCGCCGACAACAAATGGCTTTGCGGGTTCGCTTTTTTCAGGCCTTACCTCTTGGATTTCCTCGAAACTGGCTTTCTTTAAAATGGCTCGATGGCTGATCATCAGGCGGCATTCAATGGTTTGGCCGTCAGCATCCAACTGCAGATCGACTGCTTGGTAAGCCGGCCTTGTCAGTTTGGCTTTGAACTCATGGGTCGCTAGCGTGGCCTTGTCGTCTAAGGGTTTGCTTTCCAGCTTCAACGGCTTGCAGACATGACGCGTAAAAACGCCCAAGAGATCGAGTTCAAATTGCCCGACGGGTTTGCCTTTTGCTTGACAGGCATCGCTGCTGTTAGCGCCCAGCACCAATTCGGCTATGACTGGAATGTCGCCATCTGAAATTTCCAAGAGGATCGACGGATCGTCTTCTCCCTGACCTAAAGAGTAAGCGGTAAAGCCGTTGCGGGGCTGCGCGTCGACATCTGCCGCGGTAATACCAGCCGGTTTTAGATCCCAATTGCGAATGGTTTTGGACGTGGCAAAACCTTGGGTAAGCTCTCCGATTATGCTTCTGCAGGAAGTTTGCAGGCGCGCGCGATTGGCTTCAACACGTATGAGGTATCGATATGCTTCGAGTCCGTTGGCTTGACCTTGTGGGGCCGATTGGTCAGGCAACTTCCGCCCCTGCTGTGTTTGTGGTTTCGCTCTCAACATCGTCCAAAGCCGGGCGATAGCTTGTCGAAATGGTTTTGCGACCAAACTCCACGGCGATCTGCGGCAACGAACCGTTCATGTGTGCGATGAGCGTTTGCTTCACCACGAAATAGAGCCTTGTCTGTTTTTCCCTGACCAATTTGACCTTCGAAGCAAGTGGGCCGACAACGCCATAAGACAGGAAAATACCAAGGAACGTGCCGACGAGCGCAGCCGCAATCAATCCACCCAGGATCTCGGGGCTTTGATCGATGGCACCCATGGCTTTGATCACACCAAGAACCGCCGCAACGATGCCGATGGCGGGAAGGCCATCTGCCATCGCCTGCAAGCCATGGTATGATTTCAATCGATCATGTTTGAGGGTGCCGATTTCCTCATCCATAAGTGCTTCAACTTCATGGGGACGGGCGTTGCCGATAATAATGAGCCGGGCATAGTCACAAATAAACGAGACCAGGGCTTTGTTTCCGACCACCTTTGGATAGGCCGTAAACAGCTCTGACTCATCGGGGTTGTCGATGTGTTCCTCGACCTCGCCACGTGACTTGGTTTTGATTTCACGCAAAAGTCGGTTCAGCAATCCCAACAATTGAAGATAGTCTTCCTGGTGCGGAACTTTGTCGCGAAACGCTTCGCCGAGCGCGCCCATGGAGTCTTTGACGGTTGAAAGTGGGTTTGCGATCAAGAAGATACCCACTGCAGCGCCACCGATGATAACAAATTCATAGGGCTGAATGAGTACGTCGACATAGCCGCCCATTGCCATGTAGCCGCCGATGACACAGCCGAACGTGACGACAAATCCAAGTAGAATAATCAATGACCGCTCCGTACTTTTTCATCTTAACGAATAAGTGGCGAAGCTTGCCCCTGACTTGACACGCGCGCGCGTGAAAGTTTCACGCAAGCCAGCATCGGTATGCTCACTTCAGGAGTAAAGAGCCCATGCTGCCTACCGCTGTCAGTTATATCAATGTCACGCGCGACCTTGATCGCTCGTTGGAGACCGTTTCGCAAATCCCGCAAAACAGTCGTGAAATCGAATATTATCGCGAAAACATCGGCAATGTGAGCTCGATCGATGAGTTCCTCGATGATCGCCGCCTGTTTGATTTTGCGATGCGAGCAATGGGCCTGAGCGAGATGTCCTACGCCAAGGCGTTTATGCGCAAGGTGCTCGAAGAGGGGATCGACGCAAGCGACTCTTTTGCCAATTCACTGAGCGACAGTCGTTACAAGGAATTTGCCGAGACATTCAACTTTAACGCCTTCGGTGCTGCGACAACAAGTTTCGGTCGTGCCAAAGAAGGCGTTATCGATCAGTATGTTCGTCAGGTACTGGAAGAAAATGAGGGCGCGCAAAATGAGGGCGTACGCTTGGCGCTCTATTTTGAGCGCAAGCTTGAAGACGTGGACAGCTACCTTGGGGTCTTAGCCGATCCCGCGCTGGCCCAAGTGGTGCGTGTTGCTTTTGCGCTCCCTGATAGCCTGGCCGCCACTGACCTCGACAAGCAAGTCGATATCATGAATGCCAAAATGCCGTTTGAGGACCTGAAAGCTGAAGGGGGTGCTGAAACGCTGATCCAGCGCTTTACCGCACTTTGGGACTTGACCCAGGGCGCGCAAACCCAGTCGACCGCAGGTGTTATTTTTCCGGATTCAACGCAGCCATCCTTTAGCACTGACCTGCTGTTCAGCATCCAAAGGTTGAGGTAACGCCGATGCTTGACTCAGTCTACGTAGGTACCTCGGGCCAGATCGCTTTAGAGACGCGCCTGACGACCATTGCGGGCAATGTCGCAAACGCCGGCACTGTTGGCTTTCGGGCAACTACGGTCACTTTTGAAGAGCTGTTGAACAACAAAATCAAATCTGGCGTGTCCACTGTGTCTTCAGGAGAGGACACAATTTCGCAACGGCCAGGCACGCTTGAGAACACTGGAAACTCATTCGATTTCGCAATCCAGGGTGACGCTTGGTTCGGGGTCGAGGTCAATGGCGAGGTATTGCTGACCAAGGATGGACGTTTTGCATTAAACTCCCAAGCGCAACTCGTGACCATCAATGGCGATCCGGTCATTGACCCCGGCGGGGCGCCGATCACTTTGCCGGGTAACGCCACCGAGTTTTCGGTCTCTGGCAGCGGTGTGATTTCGCGCAATGGAGAGCCAATTTCCGGTATCGGACTATTCAGGGATGCAGCGCCGGAGCTAATGCAGCGAGCGGGCGAGACGGCGTTCAGGCCGAATGGTCAATTGGAGCCAATCGTAGACGGTGACGGCGCGACGGTTCTTCAGGGCTTTGTTGAAAACTCAAACGTGGATCCGGTTCGCGAGATCGTGCAGCTGATCGCCGTTCAACGCGCTTTTGAGCAAAATGGTGCCATTATGCGCGAAACTTCCGACTCACTTGATAGGCTTATTCAGAATTTGTCGCCATGATGGCAGCATCATCCATTCGCCAAGCGACCGCTGAACTATCCGCACTTGGCGTTGCCAAAACGCCTCTTTCTTATTCCGGATCGGTGCGCACGGTCTCACCCGATCATGTGCGCATTGCAGGCCTTTGCAGGCAGGCCTGTGTTGGCGATCTGGTGGTCATCGACCCAACGGGCATTTCCGCCATGGCTGAGATCGTGAGTGTGGAGATGGGGCACGCCGAGGCTTTTCTCATATCGACGCAAGAACAGATACGTGTGGGCATGTGGGTCAAGCATCTTGGCCAAAAACACGTGCAACCAAGCGTTAGTTGGCGTGGCCGTGTGCTGAACGGGTTTGGCGAGCCCATTGACGGGCTTGGTCCAATTTTGCCCTCCGGCAGGGTTGAGAGTTTTGGTGTCCCGGAACCGATGGATCGTCAGCGGATCGAGCACGGGTTTCAAACCGGTGTACGTGTCATCGATGTCTTTACGCCGCTTTGTCACGGCCAACGGGTGGGGCTTTTTGCTGGATCGGGTGTCGGCAAGTCGACGCTCTTATCGATGCTCGCCCGTAATAGCGCTTTCGATATGGTGGTGATTTCTTTGGTTGGCGAACGTGGACGTGAGGTGACCGAGTTCGTTCATGATACACTGGGTCCTGAAGGTATGGAGAGGGCTGCCGTCATTGTCGCGACTGCCGACGCCTCCCCAATGAACAGGGTAAGAGCTCCCGAACTCGCTTCGCGCGTGGCGCAAAAATTTGCCTGTGACGGCATGCGGGTCCTTTTGTTGATGGACAGTGTTACACGCTATGCGCATGCCCTTCGAGAAATGGGTATTGCGCTTGGTGAGCCCCCCGTTGTGCGCGGTTATCCTGCATCAGTGTTCCGCCGAATACCGACATTGCTAGAGCGTGCCGGTTCGTTTGCTGGCGGAGGGTCGGTGACCACGGTTTGTGCGGTACTCGTTGATGGCGATGATCATAACGATCCGGTGGCCGATGCTATTCGCGGTACGGTCGACGGGCACATTGTGCTCGATCGTGCCATCGCACAGTCAGGCCGTTATCCGTCGGTCGACATCCTGCAATCGGTTTCTCGCGTGGCCGACCGGGTTTGGAAACCGGATGAGCGCGAATTGGTACGCGAGCTGGTCAAGCTTGTCTCTGTTTTTGAGGACACCCGCGATATTCGCATGTTGGGCGGTTATACGCCGGGGAGCGACCCGGTCGCCGACAAGGCCATCAAGATTGTGCCGCAGATTTATAAATTTTGCAGCCAAGCTGAAATTGATCTGACGCCGGCGGTTTTTGAGAACTTGGCATCATTTCTAAAGGCTACCGCGCAATGAGTGTTCTGCGTTTTTTGTATGAACGTTACCGGTTTCGCCGTTGGGCTGATTTCGGTTGGACCTGTGCGGGGCTGGTTCTTGGGACCGCATGCGGCTATTTTCCTCTTTATGTGCAATGGAACAGTGAAAGTTTTTCACCGCCCGAAATGGTCTATTCTCGCGATCGAGAGGACGGTGACGCCCAACTGTTTGCACAATACCGGGAACCCGAATTTGATCGTTTCAGCCTTTTATCGCTCAGTCGCCCCACAAACTTGGATGAGGTGACAACGGGTACGGTACGTCCCGCAACGGCCAACATACCTCCGCCTGTTTTTGACAGTGTTGAGCGCCGTGTGTTGTCGGTGCATCCGGGTGGCTTTCTGATCGCCGGACCGGATGGGATCGACTTTGTGCCACGCAACGGTATCGTTGCCGGATCGGGGCGCATTGATCGTATTGAACGGCGAGACGGTCGCATCGCCATCATCACGACATCGGGTGAGCGAATTGCTCATCGCGGTCCCAATCCGCAAGCCACAGACAAGTAGCAAGCGATAGTCTTCTGGTAGCAGGAGATTTCCAATGGCTGATACGAACGTTTTTTCCGTCGCCTCGGTTCACGCCGATTGGTTGGGCGCTCGACAAACCGCTTTGTCTGGCAACATCGCAAACGCCAATGTGCCCGGGTATCGCGCGGTCAATACGGTTTCTTTCGATCAGTTTTTAGAAGCGGCTGCTCGCTCGCTTGGTTCAAACAGCGCGCCCGCATCCTTAGCGGTGGGGTCGGACCCATTTGTTGAAACCAGTGAAGGGGTGGCAATCGAACAAGAGCTTTTCCGCGCCGCGGAAGTTCGCTCAGCGCACAGTTTGAACACGGCTATTACGTCCAGCTTTCACAGTCTATTTCTAGCTGCGGCGAGGGCGCAGTAAATGAGCGACTATCTTACCGGTAGTTTGAAGATTGCTTCTTCTGGCTTGCAGGCTGAATCGATCCGTATGCGGGTTGTATCGGAGAACTTGGCCAACGCTCAATCAACTGCAGAAGTTCCCGGTACTGATCCCTATCAGCGTAAATTGGTTTCGTTTGAAACCGTTGCAGATCGTGTTTCGGGCTCCATGTCGGTCGGGGTTGCCAGGGTGGGCCGGGACAATTCGGATTTTCGTATAGAAAATATACCGGGACATCCGGCTGCCGATCCAAATGGCAATGTCTTGTTGCCGAATGTGAACCCCATCATCGAAATGGCGGACATGCGCGAAGCCAACCACGCTTATCGTGCCAATCTTGAAGTATTCACACAGGCGCGGGAGCTGATCTCGATGACCATTGATCTGATGAGGACGAGACGATGATTTCACCAATATCAGGCTTGGACGCCATCAATAGCGTCACTCAGAATTCTCCTTTCGGGGCTACGAAAAGCGAGCCCCTTTCGGGCGATTTCGCTGCCGTTCTCAGCCAAGCCATGCAGGGTGTGGCGCAAAGCGTTGAAAAAGCCGAAGCGATGTCGATCCAAGGCATGGAAGGGAAAGCTGATGTCCGTGAGGTCGTCGATGCGGTGATGGCAGCTGAACGGCAAATGACAGCGGCAGCCGCCATTCGCGACAAAATCACAGCCGCGTACCTCGAGATTAGCCGTATGGCTATTTAACGTCACAGGAGATTGTCATGAGAGCATTGGCCATTGCAGCATCGGGTATGAACGCTCAGCAACGCAATCTTGATGTGATTGCCAACAACGTTGCGAACGTCAATTCCACGGGTTTTAAGCGGGGTCGGGCTGAGTTTGTTGACTTGCTCTACCAGGTTGAGCGGGCTGGTGGTGTTCCCAGCGCCGCCAATAGCCAAATCCGTCCGGAGGGGGTCAATGTGGGCCTTGGCGTGAAAACTGCCGCGATCCGCACGGTGCATCTTCAAGGTACTTTGGAGAACACAGGCAATATGTTGGATCTCGCGCTGGTTGGAAATGGCTGGTTCCAAATCCAAAACCCCGCTGGTGAAACGCTCTATACCCGTTCGGGTGCCTTTAACACCAACGCGGATGGTGAGCTGGTGACCACTGACGGCTTCCTCGTCGACCCGGGCATCACCGTGCCCCAGGGGACTTTGGGTATCGAAGTAAACCGGACCGGGCAGGTTTTTGCGATCATCGCAGGACAGCTGGAAGCGCAGGAAATTGGGCAGCTTACCTTGGCAAATTTCGCCAATCAGGCTGGCTTGCGTCCTCTTGGCGATAGTCGATTTGAAGCAACTGAGGCTTCTGGAGATCCCATTGTCGGCATACCCGGAGACGAGGATTTTGCTCGTATAGAACAGGGTTACCTTGAGGGCTCCAACGCTGACCCCGTCAAGGAGCTAACCGCACTCATTTCAGCCCAGCGTGCTTATGAATTGAATTCAAAAGTCATCCAGGCGGCCGATCAAATGGCTGGTGTGGTCTCCAATGGTATTCGCTAGATTTGCTTTTGTTCTTTTTCTGCTGGTTCCGGGTTTAGCGCATGCCGAGGCCAAACCCCTCGAGGTGGTGATTGCCAAAAGCGTGATCTACCCTGGCCAGACCATCAGTGAAGACATGTTGCGGTCGGTGGAGACGATGAAATCACCACCGGTCGGCATGAGTGTAGTCACTCAGAAAGATCAATTGATCGGTATGATTGGTGTTCAAACCATCCTGCCTGGCCGCTTTATTTCCACCAGTCACGTCAGGCCGCCCGCCGTCATCAATTCTGGCGACTTGGTGACTGTGACTTTTGCAGGGGCCGGTTTTTCCATCGCGTTGACCGGTATTGCCCTTCAAGAAGCTGGATTCGGTGAAACGCTACTGGTTAGAAATGTCGAAACCGGCAAGACGATCCGTGGGCATGTTCTGCCTGACGGAAGTATCCAAACCGGTGGTCCGCGATGAGATTTCTGCAGACAATTTGCTTCCTCGCTTTTGTCATCATCGCCGACCAATCGTTTGCACAATCGCGTGTCAAAGACATCGCGTTTTTGCAAGCGTCGCGGGACAATCAGCTTTTCGGCTATGGACTGGTTGTCGGTTTGCCAGGGACGGGCGACAGTTTGCGGAACGCGCCGTTTACTGAAACATCAATGCGTTCGATGCTTGATGCGATTGGTGTCGCGACCGCTGAAGGTCAGGCTCGCCTACGCAATATTGCAGCCGTTATCGTAACCGCCAACTTACCGGCATATGCACGCCATGGATCGCGGATCGATGTAGAAGTCTCTTCACTTGGCGATGCTGAATCCTTGATCGGCGGCCGGCTTGTCATGACGGCGCTAAAGGGTGCGGACGACAAAATATATGCCGTTGCACAGGGTGCGATTACGACTGGCGCGATCTACGCACGTGGACAGGCGGAGTCGCTGGTAGAAGGCACTGCAACGTCCGGGCGTATTGTGAATGGTGCGATTGTTGAGCGCGAGCTTCAATTTTCGATGCCCAAAGTGCAAAAACTACTTCTCCAACTGCGTAATCCTGACTTTTCAACGGCAGTCGCTGTTACCGATGCGATTAATGCGCAGGCCACAAAAACGTTCGGCGCGCCGGTCGCGCGCGAGATTGATGCCAAGACCATCGAACTGACACGGCCTGATAACATCAGCACGGCCCGTTTCATCGCCGCGGTCGAATCTTTGCCGGTCAGTTACGATTCTCCGGCTCGGGTTGTTCTTGATGAAGGAACGGGCACGATCGTCATCAGTAAAGATGTGCGCATATCACCGGTTGCGATCAGTCATGGTTCTTTGACTGTTCGGGTGACCGAGATGCCGCAAGTTTCCCAGCCTCTCCCGTTTACAGACGGTGAAACTACCGTCGTGCCATCGACAGCTATCCAGCTTTTTGATGAGGGCACAACGCTTGGTTTGGTCAACGGGGCAAATTTGGAATCGATCGTGAACGGGCTCAACCAACTTGGTGTTGGCCCGCGTGACGTGATGGCGATCCTTCAAGCCTTGAAGAATTCAGGTGCACTACAGGCGGAATTGGTGGTTCAATGAAAAAGTCCGTATCAGCCATTATTGTTCTAACTGCTTTAATGTCTCCGATGGCATCGGGTTTTGGTCTTATTGCCCATGCGCAAACACAGACCGCTGGTGAGACAGAGATTGAGCAATTTTGCTCCAACCTGGCCGATAATGTTCGCGAATCGCGGTTCCGTCGACAAAAGGAAGAGCTTGAAGTTCTGCGCGACGATATCGAAAAGCGAATTGTCTACGCTGAGACGAAAGTGACTGAATTGAAAGAGTGGGTTCGGCAACGCGAACAGTTTTCGGCTCAAGCAACTCAGGTGATCATAGACGTTTATGGCTCAATGCGTCCGCGTGGTGCTGCTGAGCGGATGCAGGAAATCAACCCGCACCTGGCGTCTGCTGTTTTGCTTAAGCTAAAACCGCGGACTTCCGCAGCGATTTTGACAGAGATGGAAACGAGTTCAGCTGCCAGGATCACACAGATCATGGCAGCGTATGCGGAAAGCCCAGAAGACAGCGGAGCACGCTTCTGATGCGCACTTGCGTGGCAATCGTGTTGCTTGTTGGCGTGGCTGGCTGCGGAACCGGTTTGAATGAGGTTGGCCAAACTCCGACCCTTTCGCCCATTTCACTGCAGTCTGCTTATCCGCCAATGCCAAAAGAGCAGTTCGCAGCGCGACACAGCCAAACGGCGCATGTCACCAATTCAGCTTGGAGAGACTCGGGAAGTACGCTGTTTTTGGGTTCGCGTGCGGCAGATGTTGGAGACATCATCACGGTCAATGTGGCCATCAATGATCGAGCCAACCTCGATAATTCTTCGGATCGATCGCGCTCCAATAGTCGTTCAGTGAGCCTATCTGGCTCAGCCGACATTGGAAGCTTGGCAGCAGGCTGGAGCGGGGACGCCGCCATCGGGGGCGGTAGCACTTTTACCGGCGATGGGAGCACGAAACGGTCCGAACAATTACGTTTCACCGTTCCTGTTGTTGTTTATGACAAGCTTCCTACCGGTAATTTGCTGGTCTCCGGTTCCCAGGAGATCGCGGTCAATGCGGAACTTAGGTTGATCCAGTTGCAGGGTATTATCAGACCCAGCGATATCGGGCCCAACAATGTCATCAGCTATGACCGTATTGCAGAAGCGCGCATTCGTTATGGTGGTCGCGGACGCATCACTGAAGTTCAACAACCGAGTTATGGGCAGCAGATACTCGATAAGATCGTTCCTTTTTGACCGAAAAATGTCTGACGAGAAGAAAACCAAATCATCTTCAATCCTGACCATCGTTATCTATGCGGTGTTTGTTCTTGCGTCTGCCGGTGGTGGTTATTTTTACAGCGGCATGGCTGCGCCGCCCGCCGAACAGCAAGCTGCCGGCGAGGTGCCTGAGGCCAAAGCAAAGATGGCTGAAAAAGACGAGGCAAAAACAAAGGACAAAAAGGGTAAGGGCAAGGGAAAAGAGGGTGCCAAAGACGCCGACTACGAGAATGTGGAGGCAGAGCTTGCCTACTACAAATGGACTGATTTGCCGCCGCTTACCACCAATATCGGAGAGCCTTCAAATGTGTGGGCGCGTCTCGAGCTGAGCCTTGCAACAAAAGGAACTGTCCCTGAAGATGTAGCATCGGGCCTTGCAGAAGACATTTTGATGTACTTGAGGACGGTCAAGCTGGCCCACGTCTCAAAGCCGAGCGGCTTTCGTTACTTCCTTGATGATATGCGAGAGATCGCTGCTGTCAAAGTTGGCCCTGACTTCGTTGAAATATTCCCAACCGCAGTCATTTTCGAATGAGACCTACGTTTATTTACGTACTGGCCGTCGTTATTTTTTGCCTTGACGCAGGGCAACCGGCGTTTGCGCAAGAGCTGGGCGGCAGTAACGAAATATTCGCAGTGCCAAGCACAAGCGGTCAAATCATCCAATTGTTCGGTTTGGTTACGGTCCTTGCGATCGCGCCGGCGATTTTGATTATGGTCACAAGCTTTCCACGCTTCATCATCGTTTTTTCCATATTGCGCGCCGGCATGGGTTTGCAGTCAACGCCCGCCAACATCATCCTGATCAGTCTCGCTTTGTTCATGACATTTTATGTCATGTCACCTGTGATGGATCGCGCTTGGGAAAATGGCCTGCAACCGTTGTTGGAACAGGAAATCAACGAAGCTGAAGCGTTGGACGAAATCTCTGGGCCGTTTCGCGAATTTATGGAAGCGAACGTTCGGGAAAGTGATGTTGCTCTTTTTGTCGACCTAGCGGAAGAACGTGGCCAGACGGTCGAAGTCGCGGGTCAAGTGGACCTGCGCGTATTGATCCCGGCATTTATGATCTCGGAGATCAGGCGTGGCTTTACAATCGGATTTTTGGTGATTTTGCCGTTCTTGGTCATCGACCTGATCGTCGCGACCATCATCATGGCGATGGGCATGATGATGTTGCCACCGTCAGTTGTGTCACTTCCCCTGAAGATCCTGTTTTTTGTCACGATCGATGGTTGGAATATCTTGGTGGGCAGCCTGGTTCGATCAGTCGCGTAGACGCACTTTTATTGAAGATCGCGTCCCATAACGACGGTCCCGCGACCCAGAGATTTTGCTTTGTACAGGTTCTCATCTGCTTGACGCATGATGCTACCCAGATCATCCTTATGAGGGCTGACGATGATGCCGATGCTCATGCCAATTTCGTTCCATATCTCAGAAGTGCCTGCGTGCTGCTTCATGTTGGTGATGACAGCTTTCGCGTTTGAATAGATGTTCGGCGCCTCGATTGTCGCGCTCTTGCCGACAATGGCGAATTCATCACCGCCGATCCTTGCGATTGAAATGGCGTTTTGAAAACGTGTATTCAGTATTTCTGCGATTTTTATCAGTATTTCATCGCCGGCCTCATGGCCGTAAGTGTCATTTGCTTTTTTGAAGTGGTCGAGATCGAAAATCGCCAACCATAAAAAGGGCGATGCTTTTAGATCTCGGCTTTCAGAAAACTTCCTTTTCAAGCCACGCCGGTTATCAAGGCCCGTCAATGGATCAGTAAATGCCTTTAGGATCAGATCCTGCTTAAGGCGGACCTCATTGGTTTTGTCCTCGGCGACGATGAGGAACATGTTTCCCTGAATCTCAATAAGTCGCACCTCAACTGCCCGCTTATTTGGAAGTTCAAGCAGTAAGTGGGCATGACCGTCGGTGCCTGCGGGCTCCAGGTCGGATTTTTCGGCAAGATGGTCTTTTAAGAAGCCCAGCGTTTCTTGCTCGTTGCGCGGCGGCGTTTCGATAATGTCGCCTAGTAAGTCCCGAAATACCTGATTTTGATACACGATTTGGCCGTTGGCGTCATTCAGGCTCACACCTTGCGTAATGTTCTCCAGTATGAGTTCGAACGAAGCTTGATTTTGCGCCGCCAGCAACACCAAACGATCGAGAGCGCCATTGCGGTCTTGATATTTGTCTCTTTGTGCTGCTGAGCTGTTTTTATCCATCTGCAATATCAGTTGATTTCGGCTCAAAAGGCGGGGCGACAAAGATTGATTGATGTTCTCACACATAGCTTGCGGCAAGCTGGGTTTGCGCAACTCGTGCCTCAGGTTCGTCAGCGTAGTTATACGTTTTTCCTGGCGTGCCTCGGCTCAATTCAAAATTAACGGTTTCATGCGACGAAGAACCCTTGAGCATTCAATATTGGCGGGGGGCAATTACTGCCTTTGTCCATCGCTAAAAGCCCCTCAATTCCGACTTTTGGGACTGCATGAATGCTCCGGTGGTCATGAGTGACCAAAGACGTCGGCATGCGTCCTACTCTAAGTTGGTAGGTGGCTAGCGCAGAAGAAGTTCTGTCGGCCACGAAAAAAGTGCGAATTAAGAGTGATCATACCCTTGTTGGCCCCGACGGAGACCCCGTCGAAATGATGGGCGCGCTTGACGCGGGGTTGTTCACGCGCCTTGGAGAGGCCGAGTTTAACCGCTCTGTAAGGCATGGGCATGCTTTGAGCATGTTGGCCATGTCCGTTGAACACAACAAATCAAACAACCGACAAATTAGTCCGGGCAATGAAACCCAGCTTCTGTCTGACCTCATTTTCGCGTGGCGTAGGATCATTCGCGATCACGACCTGCTGGGGCGACTCAATGGCCGACGTTTCGGTGTGTTGCTGCCTGACACCGACGCACAGAGCGCAATGAACGTGGCCAAAAGACTGGCGGCCGTCTCGCACGACATCATGGAATTTGACGATCAAACGAGGAGTTATTTCAAGATCAAGTTCATCGTTTCAGAATTGTCGCCGGTGTACTTTTCTTTTCAAGACTTAGCGTCAGATTTAGAGCACAAATTCGATAGCGACGACTATTTCTTAGTCTCTGAAAATTCAAATAGTGTGGCGTGATGAAAATGAAACGAACCTATTTAAATTGATTGAAGAAATTTATTTCAATGGACCGGATTTTAATATTGCTGAAAACTAGACTTGGCCTCATTGCTTTTATTGTCTCTTTGTTCGTCGTTTTCACTGCGGCTTTTCTGGCCGATATGCAAAACGCTACGCTGCTGGAAGAGCAAGAACGGGCAAAAGTTGCCGAGAGCCTGGCAGAATTAAAGAACGATCTTGAACGAAATGTCGTTGGCAACATCCAATTGGTAAGGGGTCTTGTCGGTGCAGTTGCTGCCGAACCAGACATGGAACAAGAAAAGTTTGCGGCCGTTGCAGCTGCTCTCATTGGAGAGCATTCTCAAATACGCAATGTTGCCGGTGCGCCAAACCTTGTTGTTGAACTGATGCATCCGTTACAGGGCAATGAGTCGGTTCTCGGATTGGACTATATGAAGACGCCAGCCCAAAGAGAAGCGGTTGTCGCTGCCATGGAACATGGATCGGCAGTCCTGGCCGGGCCGGTCGATTTGGTGCAGGGCGGGCGTGGTTTTATTGTCCGATATCCGGTTTTCACCAATGACGCTGATGGCGGCTCACAGCCTTGGGGCATTATTGCAGCTGTTATTGATGTCGACCGCTTGTACCGTGAAAGTGGCTTGTTCGACGAAGCCTTGCCTGTGGATGTTGCGCTGTTGGGGAAAGATGCCAATCCTGAAAACGTCGAAGTTTTTTTCGGAAGACCAGGCATCTTTAATGCGCAGCCCGTTACCGCTCAGGTTTCGTTGCCGGTTGGTGGTTGGCAAATGGCAGCCATCCCGCGCGGTGATTGGTCGACAGTTGGCCCGGGTACTTGGCTTTTCAGGACGATCTTACTGGTCTCTGCGGTCATCGTCTTGGTGCCGATCGGGGGTGCTTGTTACTTCTTTGATCAGCTTCGCGCTCGCACGACCAAACTGGCCAATCGTGAGAGCCAAATGCGGCATTTGTCCCAACGCCTGGATCTGGCGCTAGAGGCATCAAAGATTGGCGTTTGGGAGCTGAATTTGGGGACGATGGAGCTGCAGTGGGACCATCGGATGAAAGAGCTATATGGGGTTCCCGATGACGTCACCCCAAACGCGGTATCCCATTGGGCCGATAAGCTGCACCCGGAAGATAGCGAGCGCGCAATGCAGGAATTTGAAGAGGCGTTGGAAACCGGTAACACCTATCGCTCCGTTTTCCGCGTTGTTCCGGAGCCGGGATCAACCCGTTGGATCAGAACCATCGGTGCAACGCA
>JBCBYO010000035.1:0-32786 GCA_039815825.1 Pseudomonadota bacterium | reverse complement strand
CCAGGCGAGTGCTGCGCAAGTTGCGCTACGGCGTCAGGCAAGTAGATGATCTCATCGATGCATCTGCGTCGGAGCTGGCACCTCCGGCCGTCATTCTGGTCGAGCCACAGATTCACGAGAACATCGGCATGGTGGCCCGGGCAATGGGCAATTTCGGCTTTGATCGACTGCGTATCGTAAACCCGCGCGATGGTTGGCCCAATGAAAAAGCGGTGTCCGCAGCAGCCGGCGCTACCTACGTTCTTGATGACGCGGTTTTGTATGACACGCTCGAAGAATCGATTGTGGATTTAAATTATGTGGTGGCGACCACAGCACGCCAGCGTGATGGATTCAAAAGGGTACTCGGCCCCAAAGATGCTTGCGGCATGCTCGCCGCACGCGAACGGCAGGGTGACGCGGTTGGCATTTTGTTTGGCCGTGAGCGGATCGGTTTACGCAATAATGAGGTGGGTCTTGCCGATGACATCGTCACATTTCCGGTGAATCCTGCTTATGCCTCCTTGAACATCGCGCAAGCCGTACTTCTGATGGCCTACGAGTTTATGGACACACGCGATCTGCCGGACGAAGGCCTTCCGTTCGCTGGCCCGCAATTTCAACCGGCTGATAAGGAAGCGCTGTTTGGTCTATTCGGTCAGCTGGAAAACGCGCTTGATAAGCGGGGCTATTTTCGTCCTCCAGAGCGCCATGCAATCATGGTCGACAGCCTGCGCGCGGTCCTGACACGACCGGGTTTTACGGCCGAAGAAGTTCGTGTCCTGCGTGGTGTGGTATCGTCATTGGATCGATTTACACCTGACAAACCCCGCGGGAGCGGTCCACCCGATGAGTGAGCCGAAAAACCCGACCATTTTATTCTTTGATTCTGGGATAGGCGGCCTTTCTGTCGTTAAAGAGGCGCGGATCATTCTCCCGGCCCTGCGATATGTTTATGTGGCAGACGATGCGGCGTTCCCTTATGGCGCTTGGGATGAAAGCGCTCTGGTTGAAAGGATGATCAGCCTTTTTGAAACGTTATTGTTGCGCTTCCGACCGAGCTTGGTGGTCATTGGCTGCAATACCGCATCCACCGTTGGCATTGCCGCGTTGCGCGAAGCGTTTCCAGAGCAGGTATTTGTGGGAACTGTACCGGCTATCAAACCGGCGGCAGAGCGCACTGCGTCCGGCCTTGTGTCTGTGCTCGCCACGCCCGGAACTGTTAAGCGCCAATACACCCGTGACCTAATCGAGCGATATGCGCAGCAGTGCCATGTGCGTCTTGTGGGCAGTGAAAACCTCGCAGCGCTTGCCGAAACATATATGCGTGACGGCTTCGTGGATGAAGCCGCCGTCCAAGCAGAAGTTGCACCATGCTTTATGCAGGAAGATGGGCGCCGAACCGATATTGTTGTGTTGGCGTGCACCCACTATCCGTTTCTTGTAAACCGTATGCGCAAAGTTGCACCGTGGCCGGTTGATTGGATTGATACATCCGAGGCAATAGCGAGACGGGCGCTCGCGTTGGCAGAGCAGATGGTCTTTGAAAAACCGGATCCCGGCACGCGCGACATTGCACTGTTTACCTCAGACTCTCCATCTCAGAATGTGCGCAGACTAATGCATGGTTTTGGTTTGATGCTGGCTTAGTGGCCAGAAGCGATGGCGGCCTTGAAATAGGCAATGGTCTCTTTCAGCCCCGCTTTCAGCGGAACTTTTGGTTCCCATCCAAGGAGCTCATTTGCCAACGAGATGTCGGGGCGCCGCCGCACGGGATCATCTACCGGCATATCGCGATAAGTAAACGACACATCTGCGCCGACCAGCTCTTTGACGTTTTCTGCCAGCTCCGCAACGGTAAACTCGCCGGGATTGCCAATATTGACCGGGGTCTCGAAATGCTTGTCGCTAGTCGCCAGCGCGACGATCCCAGCGATCAGGTCGTCCACGTAACAAAAAGAGCGTGTCTGTTTCCCGTCGCCATAAATGGTGATCGGCTCTCCTTTCAGGGCCTGGACAATGAAGTTTGAAACCACCCGCCCATCGTCCGGGCGCATATGTGGCCCGTAAGTGTTGAATATTCGCATTGCGCGTACATCGGTTCCATGCACCCGTCGATGGTCGTAAATGATGGCCTCGGCTGCCCGTTTGCCTTCATCATAGCAAGCGCGAGGCCCGTTGGGGTTTACGTTCCCCCAATGATCTTCTCGTTGGGGATGTTGCAGCGGATCGCCGTAGACTTCGGAGGTGGATGCATGAACGACGCGTGCGTTGCGCGCGCGCGCCCAGTCCATGACGTTGAACGCGCCATTGACGCATGTGCGCATGGTACCAAGCGGGTCGGCTTGATAAAATGGCGGCGACGCGGGGCAGGCCATATTGAAAACAATATCGGCTTCGATGTCGGGCAAACTCTCGCTGACGTCCCCGGTGATGACGTTCAGCGCCCGGTTATCGTTTATCTCTGCAAAGTTGACCTTTCTGCCCGTTGACCAATTGTCGAATACCGTGACTTTAACACCGTCGCGGAGCAGTTTCTTGACGAGGTTAGCGCCGAGAAAACCGCCGCCACCGGTTACCAGGGCATGTTCGAAGTTCACGAAGCTTCTCCCAAGGTTTGACCGATGCCAAAATAGTTCAGCCCTGCTGACTTCGCGTTCCCGGCATCAAAAATATTTCGCAGATCTACCAGCACATTTCCGTGCATGGCTTCATTCAACCAGCCCAAATCAATGGTCTGAAACTGTCCCCATTCGGTCACGATTACTGTTGCATCGGCGTCTGCCACACAGGCTTCAATGCTATCGGCATATTCAATGTTTTGCCGCATCTGCTTGCAATTTTCCATGCCCTCAGGGTCGTATGCTTTTATGCGGATGCCGGCGTCCACTAATACATCGATGAGATCAAGGGCTGGTGATGCGCGCATATCGTCAGTGTTCGGTTTGAAGGTCAGGCCCAGTAATGCTACGACTTTTCCGGCAGCGGGTGCCGCAAGCGCTTCTACAATGCGCATACCCATCGCGCGTTTTCGCGCATTGTTTGATGAGATCACAGCTTCGGTGATTTTCGTTACCGAACCGGCCTTCCGGGCGATAGCCGCTAAAGCTTCGGTATCTTTTGGAAAACAGGAGCCCCCAAACCCGGGACCCGCCCGTAGAAAGCGGCTGCCGATGCGCTCATCCAAGCCGATGCCGGTGGACACTTGGCGGACATCTGCGCCGGTTGCTTCACAGATGTCTGCGATCTCGTTGATGAACGCGACCTTGGTCGCCAAGAAGGTGTTGGCGGCGTATTTTGTAATCTCCGCGGTGACCCGACTACTGAAGAGTATGGGTACTGACTTATGCAAGAGCGGTTTGTAGAGCAGCTCGGCGATTGCTTTGCCTTTTTCCCAAAGTCCCGTTTCGGTTGGCAAGCCAATCGCTACGCGATCGGGCGCCATAAAGTCTGTGATCGCTGTCCCCTCACGTAGAAACTCGGGGTTTGACATTACAATTGGCGAGTTTTTGCCGTGCGATTTGGCAAAGACCTCTGCGATCTTGTCACCCGTGCCAATCGGAACCGTCGATTTGGTAATGATGGCTGTTTCAGGTCCGACATAAGGTGAAATGTCGTCGATTGCCGAATGGATGAAACGCATGTCCGGTTCGCCATTTTCGCCGGGCGGCGTACCAACGGCAATAATGAAGACATCGGCTTGGCTGTCTATATCCTCAAGCTCCATGCGAAAAGCCAACGCTCCGCTTTGTCGGTTCGCGGCAATTTTCTCAGCAAGCCCTGGCTCAAAAAACGGTACTTGCCCCTTGTCGAGTTGAGCACATTTTTGAGGATCCTTATCAATGCAAACGACATGGTGGCCCATATCCGCCAAGCATGTACCGGCTACCAAACCAACATAGCCTGTTCCGATAACGACGATTTTCACTTTACTAAATGTTCCTTTGCATAGCCGGTTGTTTTGCCGAGATAGTGCTTTTCGATAATCTCAGCCCCCTCGATAGCGCAGCTCTCCAAGGTAAATGTTCTGGCAAACGCTTGCCCGTTTTTTGCAATTCGTTCCGCGTCTTCGTCGTTTGAACGCACCCAGTCAAGCTTTTCTTCCAAATCGGACATATCGGCTTTAACCGGCACAAAGTGCTCCCAAGGCTTGATGCGATCATAGTGCCATTGCCGGAAGCCGAACTGGCTTTCTACCTTCAAAACGCAGCAACCAAGATGCATCCGTGTCACCATGTTGCTCCAAGCATTGGTGTTGCCGTCAATGTCGAGCGCATACCGGTCGTTTATCCAATCCAGTTCCTCGATCTTGGCGCCCAAAATACCGTTGTGTTGGTACATGGGTTCAAAATTGGGACGGGTTGATTTGGCAATCTTGCAGTCTGTATCGGGCAGGCCATTGGCGATGAGACACAGGCGGATGCGCGCCTTGACGGTTGGATCGTATGCAGCGTCCTCGTGGTCAAAGATTACCCGGCCATCGCCCGTGTCGCTGCCGCGCCAACGCAGGGTGCTCCGGCGGGACTTCCAAGGTTTCGTGTCACTATCGGCGGCCGCACGGTGGCGCGGGTAGCCCTCCATGATGAACTGATAATGATCGGGAAGAAGCACGACGTCTGGACGGTTGGATGAAAAAGCGAATGGATTAATGGACTGTTCGGCGCCGTCCCCAAGGCAAATACCCATTTCAGCGACTTCAGGCGCGCAATGCATGAATTGATGGACAGGGGTGCTGATACGCCGTCTCACACCGTCGAGCATCATTTCGGGGCGCATAAACTGCACCTCCACATCAATCGAATTGTCGCCGCGTCGCACCAGACGAACATCTGCATCAAACGGCGAAACTCTTGTGAACTTCATCGTCATTTTGGGCGGCGTGATATGATGTTTGCGCAGATGTCGGCGCGCGCGCCGTAAAATCCGAGCCTTGTCGTACTGTGTTTTGAACATGATAGACGCGTTTCCGATATGCGCGGCAGTGCACGCAATCGCTCAATGGCTACGTGCGGGTTGACAAACCGGGTACGGCAGTTCATTAGCGCCGCCGACCTGTAACGGTCATGTATCCCGTGAAATGTACTCCTGCAATGCGTGCGTGGGCATTTCTGTCAGTCTCCCAAAAATGGAGGCAGAGGAGGGTGCATTCCTTTCACCATCGCGTGGTGCGGTGGTGTGTTTTTTTGAAAGGACATGCGATGAGCAAGCGCACATCTGCGAAGTATAAACTCGACCGCCGTATGGGCGAAAATGTCTGGGGCCGCCCGAAGTCGCCGGTAAACCGCCGCGAGTACGGGCCCGGTCAACATGGTCAGCGCCGTAAGGGCAAGTTGTCTGACTTTGGCGTCCAGCTGCGCGCCAAGCAGAAGCTGAAAGGCTATTACGGCGACATCTCTGAGAAGCAATTCCGTAAGACCTATGACGAAGCCTCACGCCGCAAGGGTGATACGCCTGAGTTGTTGATTGGCCTTTTGGAAAGCCGTTTGGACGCATTTGTTTATCGCTCGAAATTTGTTGCGACAATTTTCGCCGCCCGTCAGTTCGTCAACCACGGCCATGTTATGGTCAATGGACGCCGCGTGAATATCCCTTCCTACCGCCTCAAAGCAGGCGACGTTGTAGAAGTGAAAGAAAAGTCCAAGCAATTGGCACTTGTTATTGAAGCCACTCAATTGGCCGAGCGTGATGTTCCGGACTATGTGGAAGCAGATCATTCCAAGATGGTAGCGACTTTTGTCCGCATGCCAGGTCTTGGCGATGTGCCTTACCCTGTGATGATGGAACCGAACCTTGTCGTGGAATTTTACTCGCGCTGATCGGTTCGTTTCGATTTTTTTCAACCGCCGGGTGTCTCATCCGGCGGTTTTGTTTTGCCTAAAACGTGTTTCGCGCTATCGATTTGTTTATGGATGTATTGAACGAAACGTCGCTTGAAGGTGCAGCACATTCGCTTTTTGCGAGCGCGCCCAAATCCGTAGAATTCAACAAGCTGCGCAAGCGTCTGCTACGTCAGATCCGCCAGGCGCTTGATGACTTTGCCATGGTCAAGCCGGGCGACCGGTGGTTGGTAGCGATTTCAGGCGGCAAGGATTCGTACGGTCTTCTTGCATGTCTTCTCGATCTGAAATGGCGAGGTTTGTTGCCCGTTGAGCTGTTGGCTTGCAATCTGGATCAAGGGCAACCGAACTTTCCGAAACATGTTCTGCCAAATTGGCTCTCGACGTACGGTATCGAAAACCGCATCGAGTATGAGGACACATATTCGATCGTCACCGAAAAAGTGCCGGAGAACCAAACCTATTGCGCACTTTGCTCGCGACTACGGCGTGGCAATCTATATCGCATTGCTCGAGAGGAAGGGTGTTCGGCGGTGATTTTGGGTCACCACCGCGAGGATTTGCTCGAAACCTTCTTCATGAACCTTTTCCATGGCGGGCGCTTGGCGTCGATGTCGCCTAAACTGGTCAATGATGAAGGGGACCTTATGGTCATGCGACCCATGGTCTATTGTGCTGAGAGCGACCTTGCCCGTTTTGCCGATGCGATGGCATTCCCGATTATTCCGTGTGATTTGTGCGGTTCACAAGACGGACTGCAGCGCAATGCAATGAAGGCGATGATTGCGGACATTGAAAAGCGTATGCCGGGTCGCAAGGACACCATGATTCGTGCGTTAGCCCATGCCCGGCCCAGCCATTTGCTTGACCGGACGCTTTTTGATTTTGACGCGCTCGAAGCTCAGCCTTCTGTTGTGCCAAACAGCTTGCCGCGCTCCGCAACCAACACGCAGACGAGCGCGGTCGTGGATACCACCGCAAAACCAACAAGCAAAGTTGCTATCTGATCAGTAAATTGCTGGCCAACAATGGCGCCGATGATTGATCCCAAAACGGATTGGCCGAAGCCGAAAACGGACGATGCTGTTCCTGCAATTTTGCCCATAGGTTCCATCGCCAGTGAATTCAAATTAGCGCCAATTAAGCCGAACAATGGCATTGTGACTGACATGAAGATCATGAAAAGCCAAAATGGCGGGTTGCCGAACAGCGCGATAAGCGCATGAAGCGCACTGATCGCGGCGAATGCGCAAAGGCCAGCATGGGCCAGTCTTCGCTGTCCGATACGAAGTACTAGACGTGAGTTTGCAAAGCTAGTGATCGACATCAAGACCGCGACGCCGGCAAAGGCGAGCGGAAAAAGGGCACCCAGACCATACACATCGCCGAAAATGGGTTGGGCGACGTTTAGGAAAGAAAAAAGCGAGCCAAAAAAGAACGCCGTTGAAAGGCCGTAGAAAAGCGATTGGCGATTGGCGAAAATATACCCGAAGGCGTCACGCACTGCCGTGAATGTAAGTGGTCGCCGGTTTTCCGGTAAAAGCGTTTCGGGCATGCGCGTGGCTGCCCACACAAGAATACCCGCGCAGAAGACGCCCATAAAGACGAATATCCACTGCCACTCCACGCCTATGATGATGATCTGTCCGATGATGGGTGCAAAGATTGGTACGGACATAAAGACCATGAAAATAAGGCTCATGGTCGATGCCATGGCCCGCCCCGAATGGGTGTCTCTCACAACTGCCAAGGCGATCGTGCGCGTTGCAGCTGCCCCGACACCTTGCAAGAACCGCGCAACCAATAGCCACTCAAGCGATGGCGCCAAAGCGCCGGCAAACGCAAATAGGATGTAGATCGCCATGCCAAAGAACAGAGGAGCGCGCCGCCCGAACCTGTCAGATAAAGGGCCGAAGAGCAGCTGCGAAAAACCAAAGCCGACCAGATAGGCGGTGAGGACCAGCTGGACGCGATTATCCGGTGTGCCGGCATAAGAGCCCAGAATGTTGGGAAAGGCCGGCAACATGATGTCAATGGCCAGCGCGTTGAGCGCCATCAACATGGCGAGTAACGCGATAAACTCAGGCCGCGCAATCTTGCTCTGCGCCAAATCGGAACGAGGTGGTGCAGGTTTCGTCGGCGATGTTGTTTGCGTCATGCCGGTTGATCTTCTCGCAATGGGTCGATGGCGCGCCACCCAAACTGAAGAAACGGGAGAGCGGCTTTAGCCAAACGAGCCATACGCTCAATCAATTCCGGCGTATAGATGACGGATTGATCAAAGTGCTCCATGAACGTGTAATTTTTAAGCCTCAGCCAATCCTGGATGTCATCGGGCAGGCTTTTGTCAAATCCGGCGGGAAGTCGTTTCAGCGAACCACCTTCACCAAGCGCGTAGCCCTTTTTCGACATCGTGCGCGCAAATCCACGGACGTTTTCTTGTTCACGCACGATCAAGTCGCGAAAAGCGCGCAGTTGATCGCCATCCAGTCCGTAAAAGCCAGCCGCGATAAATGTTTCGTCGTTGGAAATGTGGACGTAGACAAAACCCTGTTCCTTCTTCGTCGCGTTACGCGTCAGAAGGCCGCTCATATGTGTGTTGTACGGGTCTTTGTTCTTGGAAAAGCGTATGTCGCGGTTCACGCGATAAAGCGATGTTTTTCGGTTGGCGCGAAGCGGAATCTTGTCGGCTTCAAAGCGTTCCGAGGCTGCCTCGATCATGTCGCCAAGCGGGTTTTTGACCGCCTTTTCATAATGCTTTTTGTTTTCGTGAAACCATTCCCGGCTTTGATGAAACCCAAGCGCTTTGAGAAACTTCAATGTGTCATCCGGGAAGCCCTGGAAGGTTTCGGTGCTCATTGTCCGCCGTCCGTATAACCTGCCAGCTTGCTCTCGATAACGTAGCCTAGAATTTCGACGACTTGCGCGGGTGTTTGTGTGACGGCCAACGCGGCTGCATCAACTTCCTTTAATGCATGCGCGTGCTCATCTTGATGCATGATAATGAGCGGTTTGCCGAGCGCTGATGCATAGCCAGCGTCGAAAGCGGCATTCCACTGTTTGTACTTTTCGCCAAACCGGACGACCACAATATCGGCCCTTTCAAGCAAGGTACGTGTGCGGATTGCGTTGATTTGAGCGCCTTTGTGGTCGTGCCAGAATTTGTTGTCTTCCGGGCCCAAAATGGTAACGCCGACATCATCGGATGCGGCATGGTGCGTGACAGGGGTGGTCAGATTGACGGGAAGCCCAGCCGCGCGCACGCCTAGCTCAATTTGTTCGCGCCAATCGGTATGAATTTCGCCTGAAAGATAGACGTTCCAGTGCATCGGCATATCTCCTTGCTCTGAACCTGTCATATGTGGTTATGCGCGATCATGTCTATTCAATTGGATCATATTTTCTGGATGGTGCCCAAAGAGGACGTGACGCACGTCTTGGGCGCAATTGCTGAGTTTGGACTTCGTGAAAGTTATCGTCGAAACCATCCCGGACAGGGAACCAGCAATGTCTGTTACTGCTTTGAAAACGCATTCCTTGAAATTTTGTGGCTCGAGAGCGAAGAGGAAGCACGTTCACCGACGATTGAGCGTACCAAGTTGGCGGATCGAGCGACCGGACAGGCTAATCCATTTGGGATTGCGTGGCGTGGGGAGGCCGGATTGGAAATGTGGGACTTCAGGCCGCCATATTTGCCCGGGGGGATCTCGATACCTATGGCCGTTGCAAGCGATGACACAGCGTTGCCGCTTCTCTTCACTTTTCCCGGTTCTAAAGCACCTGTCGATTTGCCGCCGGAGCGACATGGCGGCATGCAGGTAGATGCCGGTCTGATGCGTCTGGAAATCGCGTCGATAAGCGCTGAGCGCGGTGAGGGTTTAGAGGCGTTGGCGCAAAGCATGGAACCTGAATTTCAGGTCAAGCGCGGTGAACCTTCGGTGACTTTGAGCCTGATGGGCCCCAAGAAAACTTCTAAATTGACCCTGCCGCTTTAATTCAGCCACTCAATCCACCGGCCGTGAAAATCGCCGCGTGCGAGCAACTGATCCTTGCCGTCTTGACTGCTGCCATCCCAAATAGTCGAATAAAGGCCAGCGCTGCCTCTTTCGCCATCGGCTTCCAGGCGCACCCATCCCATTGGTGATTTCGCACTGGCGCGGGTCCCAGCCTGTTGAATGAGTGACTTAGCGCGCTGTTGTTCTTCAGCGGGCATATATTGCCACATTATAGTGTGGAAAATGACGCGCCAATTGCCAACAGGCTGGGGTTCTTTCAGCTTAGCTGCCAACCAATCAGCTGCTCCTGATTTTTCGACGATTGGCGGATCGAGTTTTGCGAGCTGCAAGGCGGCCTTGATCCGGCGCGTGCGTTCAGTTTGGTCGGCCCAGACATAGGACATCAGGTGAAGCTGATCTTCGTTGGTTTCGATCGCAACGGGCGCAATATCGCAACCGGCGCTCGAGGCGATTTGCAGTTTTTCTTCAGGGTGGGGATATCGCGCGCCACGCCATTCACACTTTAGATTGAGGGGTGATCCGGCGTCGCCCCACTGCCAGTCAGCATAATCATAATGAAAGCGCGCTAGATTCTGGTTCAAACCCGCGCTTGCACCTAACTCCAGCAGATTCATGGGCAAATTGTGCCGTTTTGCCAACAACAAAAGAGCGGGCAGCAATGCTGCTGAACGCCCGGTTTCGTTGGTTTGTGGCGGGCTGTCGAGAAACGCGCATATCGCCTCGTCGTGGCGCTCGATAGCATCGAATATCGCCGTCTCCAGTTCCGTATCTGAGGGTTGATGGGGTGGATAGACCGTCTTCAGCTTGTCGGCCACCTGCGTAAGAACGAGATTGTGAAGCGCGCCGGTCAAGCGAAGAGCGACAGCTGTGCCAGTCCCATGGGGATCGCCTTGCCAAGCGGCGATCCGAGCTTGCGTGTCGCCTTTCGGCAGGCCCCTAGCGGCGATGATATGACAAATGCTGGCGGTGAATGGCGAACCTAGTGCGTCGCATGCGCGGGCTTGTTGCGCAAACGCCGCGGCAATGGGGTCGGGCAGGGGGTTTAACGCCATGGACGCGTCAGCTAACCTGTTTTACGTCAATACCGTTGGCTGAGAAGTGGTCTTGCAGTTCGCCGGCTTGGAACATTTCACGGATAATGTCACAGCCACCGACGAATTCGCCTTTGACATAAAGCTGTGGGATGGTGGGCCAATTGGCGTAATCTTTGATGCCTTGGCGCAGATCATCATCGGTCAGCACGTTTATGCCTTTGTAACTCACGCCGAGGTAATCAAGGATCTGAACGACTTGGCCTGAGAAACCACACTGTGGAAACTGAGGGTCACCTTTCATGAAAAGGACGACGTCGTTGGTTTTCACTTCGTTTTCGATGAATGCTTGCGCGCTCATGTCTGCATTTCCTGTTCGCTTCCGGGTTCAAGGTCCGGTGGTTTGGGATTTCGTGTGATTTAAACTTAGACCGGTATCAAGTCTATAGTGCGTAATGTTGGGCGGTAACTCGCTCTATTCTGGCGCGCTTGTTTGCAAAGCCAGCGCATGGAGTACGCCGCCCATGTTGCCCTTCAGCGCTTCATAAACCATCTGGTGCTGTTGGACCCGCGTTTTGCCCTTGAATGCCTCGGACACGACTTCTGCTGCATAATGGTCACCATCGCCAGCCAAGTCGCGGATTGTGACTTGTGCATCGGGCAGCGCTTCTTTGATCATCTTTTCGATGTCAGCGGCGTTCATTGGCATGGTGTGCGCTCCTATTCGGCGGCCTCTGCGATTGTTTGAGACGACATGAAATCAGGGAACCATGATTCGCTGGCTTTTCGCATCTCTTCAACGGATATGGTTGCCTCAACCGCGCCCGTCAATGCGAGGCTGTTACCTGATACTTTGCCGATTTCGAGAAATGGGACGCCCGCGCCTTCGGCGGTCGTGGCAAAGAACCGCGCCATCTCATCGGGAACCGTCACCACATAGCGTGCTTGATCTTCGCCGAAGAGTTGCGCGTGAGACAGTCCGTTTTGATCATCCAACTCTAATTTCACGCCTTTGTCGGCCGCAAGGCACATCTCTGAAACAGCTATAGCCAAGCCGCCATCGGACAGATCGTGGCATGCCGTGACTTGTCCATTTTGGATCGCTGAACGGACAAAGTCGCCATTGCGGCGTTCGGCATAGAGGTCAACCGGTGGCGGCGGGCCGTCCGCGCGGTCATTGACGATCTGGTTGAAAATGGATTGGCCGAGGTGCGACCCGATACCGCCCAGGACGAAGACGGCATCGCCGTCTTGCATGGTGCCGATGCGCGCCATTTGCGCCCAATCAGGCAGGATGCCCACGCCTGCAATGGTCGGCGTTGGCAAGATCGCCTCACCATTGGTTTCATTGTAGAGCGACACATTGCCGGACACGATGGGGAAGTCGAGATAGGCGCAGGCTTCGCCTATCCCTTCTATAGCTTTGACGAACTGGCCCATGATTTCCGGTCGCTCGGGGTTGCCAAAGTTGAGGTTGTCGGTTGACGCAAGGGGCAGGGCGCCAGTTGCCGTGATATTGCGCCAGCACTCGGCGACGGCCTGTTTGCCACCCTCAAAGGCGTCCGCCTCCACATAGCGCGGCGTGACATCAGATGAGAAAGCCAAGGCTTTGGTTTCATGGCCATCGACGCGGATGACACCGGCATCGCCGCCGGGCAATTGAAGCGAATTACCTTGAATGAGCGTGTCATACTGTTCCCATACCCAACGCCGTGATGCGAGATTGGGTGCACCGAGCATGGTGAGGATCGCGGTGCCATAATCTTCCGGTTCTGCAAACTCGGAAACGTCGATTTCCTGCCACAGGCCGGGCTCGATCCATGGGCGGTCATATTCCGGCGCTTCGTCCCCTAGATCCTTGATTGGCAAATTGGCAACTTCTTCGTCCTGATGCATGACGCGGAAGCGCAGATCGTCGGTGGTCTTGCCAACAATGGCAAAATCCAGCCCCCATTTGATGAAGATGGCTTCTGCTTGCTTTTCCTTTTGAGGGTCAAGCACCATGAGCATGCGCTCTTGGCTCTCCGAAAGCATCATCTCGTAGGCTGTCATGCGCTCTTCACGAACGGGCACTTTGTCGAGCCAGAGTTCGACTCCCAGATCGCCTTTCGCGCCCATCTCCACCGCAGAACAGGTCAAGCCCGCGGCGCCCATGTCCTGGATGGCGATCACTGCGCCGGTTTTCATCAGTTCCAAACAGGCTTCAAGCAGGCATTTTTCTGTAAACGGATCGCCAACTTGCACCGTCGGACGTTTTTCCTCGATGCTCTCGTCAAACTCGGCGGAAGCCATGGTTGCGCCGCCAACCCCGTCGCGGCCGGTTTTGGCGCCCAGATACACGATCGGTAGGCCGACGCCTTTCGCCTCGGAGAGAAATATCTTGTCGGTATCTGCAATGCCGGCCGCAAATGCGTTGACCAGGCAGTTGCCATTATAGCGTGCGTCGAACTCCACCTCGCCGCCAACGGTCGGCACGCCGAAGGCATTGCCATAGCCACCGACGCCGGATACGACGCCAGATACCAAGTGCCTCGTTTTTGGATGGGCGGGTTCGCCAAAGCGTAACGCATTCATGGCTGCCACCGGGCGTGCGCCCATCGTAAACACATCGCGCAATATGCCGCCAACACCCGTCGCCGCTCCCTGGTACGGCTCGATATACGACGGATGATTGTGGCTTTCCATTTTGAAGATGACGCATTGGCCGTCACCAATGTCTACAACGCCAGCGTTTTCCCCGGGGCCATGGATTACCTGCGGGCCTTCGGTCGGCAGCGTGCGCAGCCACTTTTTGGATGATTTATAGGAGCAGTGCTCGTTCCACATGGCCGAGAAAATACCGAGTTCAGTGAAGCTTGGTTCGCGGCCGATCAATTCCAGGATGCGATCATATTCGTCGGGCTTGAGGCCATGGGCCTCTATTAGTTCTGGTGTGATTTCAATATCGTTGGGAATAGTCATGAACGTCCGGAAAGCTTTTGTCGCTTGCCTCTTAAACAAGGTCCTCGTTGATCACAAACGAGCATCGCGTTGGTGCACAATGAAAAAGCGGTATTCTTAAGCACAACTGGTCCGACCAGCGCTCCAGGCCAAAATGTCCGCGTTGATACGGTTGGACAGCGAATCATCAGCAAGCGACCCAAATGTTGTGAGTTGCACCGGATTGGCGCCAGAAGCGCTGATAACCAGAATGGGTAGGCCGCGCGCGTCATCTTTTTCAACGATCAGGATGCGAGGGTCATTGGCCCTCGTATCCAGCTCCGGTACGAGGGTGTATTTTGCAAATGCCCTATCGCCGGACCTGATCCAGCAGCGATATCCCCGCTCATTAACCCGCTGCAGCGTCGCTGTTGGTGAGGTGCCTTGCACCTCTGCAGCGAGCGGGCCGCCCGGTGGTTCCCAGTCCAGGGCGCAGCCGCCAAGCATGAGAAGGGCGGCCAAGCCGGATAAAATCGACCCCCGGTTTACCCTTAAACTGGAATTGCGAATCTCATTGTTGCGCATAGGCTGGTCCTATTCGGAAACGGTCGATCGGGGACTGTTGCCGGATGTACATGATTTGAGGGTTCATGACGATTGGGGGAACCAGATTTTGTCGGGGAAAATTTCACGCCGCACGGCTATCGCCGGTGCGGCTTTTTTTATGTCATCATCCGCCATAGCAATCGCGGGTGAACAGGTCTTGATGCGAACGGACATGGCATTTCACGCCTGTCCTGAAGTTATTGAAGGAATGTTGGACAGTCTGGGTGCTGACCGTAGCCGCGTTGCTCTTGTGACAGACACGGGCGCTCACTACAAAATCAAACTGATATCTTCGGAAGCCAATCTGGTTTTCTTGTGCAACGGTGTCGCTGAGCAGATAACCGTTACGCGCACGACGCCGGGCGAATTGATCACGGCACAGAAATAATCGCGTCGCTGGCCGCTTTGCGGATTAGCTCACAAGGTCCATCGCGCTTTCGAAAATCGCGCGTCCGTCGGCTCCGCCGTGCGCGGCCTCGATAAGGTTTTCCGGATGCGGCATCATGCCGAGCACATTGCCTTTTGAGTTGGTTATTCCGGCGATATCGTCCACCGAGCCATTTGGGTTCGTGCCATTAGCGTAGCGGAAGACAATCCGGTCTTCATCGTTTAACGCTGCTAGAGTTGCCGGATCGGCAAAGAAGTTGCCGTCATGGTGTGCCACCGGGCAATTGATAATTTGGCCCTTGGAGTATCGGGACGTGAACGGCGTGCTGGCGTTCGTCACCTCTAATTGCACGGTTTTGCAGACAAAATTAAGCGACGCGTTGCGCATCAATGCGCCAGGGAGCAGCCCGGCCTCTAGTAAGATCTGAAATCCGTTGCAGACGCCGATAACCGGCACACCGGCATCAGCTTTTCGCTTGAGCGCTTCTAACGATGGCATACGCGCGGCAATGGCGCCGCAGCGGAGATAGTCACCGTAAGAAAAACCGCCGGGAATGACGATCAAATCAACGTCTGGGATATCGGTTTCCGTTTGCCAGATTGTGATGGGTTCTTGGCCTGATATTTTGCTCAAGGCTGCGATCATGTCGCGATCGCGGTTCAAGCCAGGAAGTAGAAGGACAGCGGTTTTCATACCTCAGACGAGCTCCACCGCGTAATCCTCTATCACCGTATTGGCGAGGAGCTTCTCGCACATGGCAGACAATTCTTCGGAAGCTTTGGTCTTGTTGTCATGTTCCAATTCGACATCGAAAACCTTGCCTTGCCGGACGCTTCCAACACCATCAAAACCCAAGCCGCCAAGCGCGCCTTCGATGGCCTTTCCTTGGGGATCAAGAACGCCTTTTTTCAAGGTCACGGTGATGCGGGCTTTAATCGGCATGATATTGGTTCAGTCTTTCGTGTCAGCGTCATTGTTGGCAACAAGGATCGGACCCTTGCCACGCGGCGGTTCGTTTTCATTGAGAATACCCAGGCGGCGGGCGACCTCGGTGTAGGCTTCCACTAGTCCACCCATCTCTTGGCGAAAGCGATCCTTGTCCAGCTTGTCTTTGGTGCGCATGTCCCAAAGGCGGCACGAGTCGGGTGAAATCTCATCAGCGATCACAATGCGCATCATGTCGCCTTCATACAAACGACCGCACTCGATCTTAAAATCCACCAGTTGGATGCCGATGCCCATAAACATGCCGGACATGAAGTCGTTCACGCGAATAGCGAGCGCCATGATGTCGTCGATCTCTTGGGGATTGGCCCACCCAAATGCGGTGACGTGCTCTTCAGATACCATCGGGTCATTTAGCTCATCGGACTTGTAGTAGAATTCGATGATGGAGCGTGGCAGGACGGTGCCTTCTTCCATGCCTAGACGCTTCGCCAACGACCCGGCAGCAATATTTCGAACCACTACCTCAACCGGGATAATTTCGACCTCACGGATCAACTGCTCTCGCATGTTGAGTCGGCGAATAAAATGGTTGGGCACGCCGATATGGTTGAGCGCCGTAAAGATGTGCTCGGAGATTCGGTTGTTGAGAACACCTTTGCCTTCGACAATTTCATGCTTTTGGGCGTTAAAGGCCGTCGCATCATCTTTGAAGAACTGTATCAGCGTTCCTGGCTCAGGCCCTTCATATAGAATTTTGGCCTTGCCTTCATAAACGCGGCGGCGTTGCTTCATGGATCACCTCTGTACGCAGGGGATGGGCGCGGTATGCCGCTGGTTAGACGATTTGATCAATCAAACAAGCACCAAACCGCAAGTTCCACCGCAAATATGCCCAAAGTTGGTGGAACGCAATGAAACAGGTTGTTGATCTTGCTTCCCTTGCTGGGTAACTGCTTGAACAAATGTCCACCGACGCCCACTTTTTACCAGGTATTATTTTGCTCCGAGGAGGCCGCAAGCCATGAGTATGGATGAACGTAAAGACGCATTTGAAAACAAATTCGCACATGATGCTGAGCTGAAGTTTAAAGCCGAAGCGCGGCGCAACAAGCTACTCGGTCAATGGGCGGCGCCGCTGTTGGGCAAAGATGATGCGGATGCCTATGCCAAGGAAGTGATAATGGCGGACTTTGAAGAAGCTGGTGATGAAGATGTGTTCCGCAAGTTGCGTGCTGATTTTGACGCTGCGGGCGTTGAGCAATCCGATCATCAAATCCGCCGGACGATGGATGAAATGATGGCTCAGGCTGTCAAAGAAGTTCAGGAAGAGGGCTAACGCCTGATTTTTGCCCATGGCTTCTTACCCTTACCAAATCGCCGACCGCCTGAAAAATGGCGACACAGTCCTAACTGCGTGGTCATCGGTACCTGATCGCGGTTTCGTGGCAGCGCTGGCTTTAAATGATTTTGGCGCCATCACGCTCGACATGCAGCACGGCGGCCATCACGAAGCCTCAGTGCTGGAAGGGTTGGAAGCCGTTATCACACGGGCGATACCTTCGGTGGTCCGAGTGCCGGTCGGCCGTTTTGACATGGCATCGCGCGCGCTGGACTTTGGAGCTGACGCGGTCATCGCGCCTATGGTCAATTCAGTAACGGATGCACGCTTGTTTGCCGCGTCCGTGAAATATCCGCCGATTGGCGAGCGATCATGGGGCCCGACACGCGCGATCAATCTTCGCGGGATCCCCGGTGGCTCGGCATATTTGAAAAGCGCCAACGACCAAACCGTCTCATTTGCCATGATTGAAACACGCGAAGCATTAGCGATTGTTGATGATATCGCCGATGTTGATGGTATCGACGGTTTGTTTGTCGGTCCTGCCGACTTTTCAATCGCCTGGACAGGTGGGGAAAAGGTCGATCCGCGGATGGACGATATGATGGATGCGATAGCGCGTATTGCGGAGACTGCGCGTTCTAGAGGAAAGCATGCGGGGATCTTTGCGGTTAATCCTGCCGACGTGCCGCGATTTATTGATATGGGTTATCGACTTATCGCGGTTGGTTTTGACCTTGCAATGCTCTCGATAGGAGTGAAAACCGTCCTTGAGACGGCAAAAGGGAAAAGCGATGAAAGTGGCTTAAAAACAGGTTATTAAGCCACTTTTTAAAGTCTTTTCATAAATTCAGCAAACACCATCAACCCTTCTGGCCAAGGGCCGTGCCCACTTTCAGTATCGATATGGCCGCTTTCGCCTGCATCTAAAAAAAAGCTTCCCCAATCGGCTGCTGTTTCCGTGGCTTTATCAAATGAGGAAAACGGATCGTTTCGGCTGGCAATCACAAAAGAAGGGACCGGCATCGGCGTCGACGGGTAGGGGCCGAAGGTCATCAAGTGTTTGGGGCGAATTTTGGGGTTGGTGACATCTGGCGGTGCCACAAAAAATGCACCCTTTAGTTTGACTTTGAGTTGCTTCCTATCCATTTCCTCGATGGCATGGCGCGCCGCGGCAACACCCAAGGAATGTGCCACAATAACAGATGGTAGCGTGGTGTTTGCGATTGCGTCTTTGACACGTTCAACCCAGTCATCGCGCTCTGGTTTTGTCCAAGATTCCTGTTCAACCCGTATCGCATTCGGCATTTTTGCCTGCCAGCGGCTTTGCCAGTGACTCTCTCCGGAATTCTTATAACCGGGCACTATCAGTATTTGAGCGTCGCGGATTTTCATGTTCTCGAGGTGCTACTGGATGGTGGGGGGTGTCTTATTGGTGAAGTTGTGTGGCTGTAGCGCGTGCAGTGTATATAAGATAGCCACATCTCGGTGGGTTCTGCCAAAATGCTAATTTGGAGATAATTGCATGAAACGAGGCTTGTTGGTTGCTTGCTTTTGTATTGTCGCACTTGGCTTGGCTTCTCCCACCGTCCGCAGTCAGGAACCTTCGCCCGTGTTGAACTACGTGTCAGCGGCTGCAATGGGACGTTTCACCGGCGGCTATGGGGATGATCTTGCAATCCTTATCGAACCTTCCGCAGAAAGTGATGCGGACTATACGCTTGTAATATTGGCGGATGCCGCAGGTCCTGGCGGCTCGTTAGGCGAAATAGCACGCTTTGAAAATGCAGCGTGGGGTGGGACGGGCGACATTTATGGCAATCGCCCTTCGGTGGCCTTTACCGACGCCGGCTCGCTGCAGCTGCGCAGTGGGAACGATGCGATAGGGCGCAACCGATGGCAACAGACGCTCACTCTTGTGTGGCGGGAAAACACGGTGATCCTTGCGGGTTTCACGTATTTTGAGCGCGATACGCTGAGCGAAAACAGTGAGTATGGATGCGATATCAATTTGTTGACGAGTGTCGCCGAAATAACCAACGCTAACAGCGTGCAAAGAACTGTTCTTGACGCGGTGGCTATCCCATTTCGCCAATGGCTTGATATGGGAAGACCTCATTTGTGCCCACCAAACTGAGGATGGCAGCAAATACCCCTATTGTCCTCTATCCGGCGGGATTTCGAAACCTTCGATAGGTACTGAGCTATCGGGCACTTCAACGCTCATGTGGTCAAATTCCGTTTCGAATGGAACCATCAGGAAAATGAAGGCACCGATCAACAACACGGCAAACGTGCTGACTACGACAAGAAACAGGATCGGTTTCCGCGGTTTTCGCGGTGGGGCTATTTCTTCGATAAACGCTCGTTCGGCTTCCGTGTATTCGTCCATCGCCGGCCTCCAACGAAATTGCTGTTTAGCCTTCTAGCAACGCAAACTGGCGGAACTGAGAGCGGTTATTCACTTGGTGTGAACTGGTGCAATTATGCGCCGAAAACCCGCTCGAAAATCGCATCTGTGTTCTTGGTATGATAGCCAAGATCGAAACGTTTTCTGATTTCGGCCTCCGGCAGAATAGCTGTCACGTCTTTGTCTTCCAAAAGCGATTGTAGGAAGTCGACCGATGCGTCGCCTGACAGTTGATAGGAATCCCAAACCTTCATCGCGTTGCGCTGGACAAGACGATAGGCATCTTCGCGGCTCGATCCGGCCTGTGTTAGCGCTAAGAGGATCCGCTGTGAGTGAACCAAGCCGCCAAGACGATCCATGTTCGCTGTCATACGCTCAGGATACACAACGAGTTTTTCGATCACGCCCGTTAGCCGCGCCAAAGCAAAGTCCAGTGTAACTGTTGCGTCAGGACCGATCATCCGTTCGACAGACGAATGCGAAATGTCCCGTTCATGCCAAAGCGCCACGTTCTCCATCGCAGGGACGGCGTATGCACGCACCATCCGTGCAAGGCCGGTCAGGTTTTCCGTTAGTACCGGATTGCGTTTATGCGGCATTGCCGACGAGCCTTTTTGGCCGGGCGAGAAATACTCTTCAGCCTCTAGAACTTCGGTGCGTTGAAGGTGGCGAATTTCAGTCGCCAATCGCTCAATCGAGGAGGCGATAACTCCAAGGGTTGCAAAGTACATGGCGTGCCGGTCGCGGGGGATCACCTGAGTTGATACGGGCTCCGGTTCTAATCCCATTGCCTTTGCCACATGCTCTTCAACAAAAGGGTCTATGTTTGCAAATGTGCCGACGGCGCCTGAGATCGCGCAGGTTGCTATTTCGGCGCGCGCGGCGAGGAGCCGTGTTTTACAGCGGTCAAACTCTGCATAAGCCTGTGCCAATTTCACGCCAAACGTTGTCGGTTCGGCGTGGATGCCATGGCTTCGCCCGATCGTCACGGTATTGCGGTGCTCAAATGCACGGTCTTTTAGAGCGGCTAGCAGTGCATCCATGTCGGCCAGCAAAAGGTCCGTCGCACGCATAAGCTGGACGCTAAAGCAGGTGTCGAGGACGTCTGAAGACGTCATTCCCTGGTGCACAAAACGCGCGTCTGGTCCGACTATCTCCGCCAGATGGGTTAGAAACGCGATGACATCATGTTTGGTCTCTCGCTCGATCTCATCAATGCGGGCCACGTCAAAGGTCGCTGCGCCACCCTTTTCCCAAATTGTTTTGGCCGATTCCTTGGGAATAACGCCAAGCTCTGCCAACGCGTCGCACGCGTGCGCCTCAATCTCAAACCAGATTCGGAATTTGGTTTCCGGTGACCAAATGTCGGTCATCGCTTTACGGCTATAGCGTGGGATCATGTCAAAACCTTTCGTATGCGCGCCCGATAGCCGACGCTGACGGGTGGCTCAATGCCTAGTTCGCGTTGCCCACCAACATGTGGCGATAATTATCAGTAATCCGCCAATGCCATGGTAGCGAACGCCGAAAATTCCATACTGGGCTGTCGCACCGAGCGCGGTGAAGAAGAGCTGGAACATCCAGGTTCTGGTCAAAAATGGTTCGTGCCATTGCGAGTAATAGAACCGGTATTGAATCGCGAGCAAACCCGCCGTTGCTGCCATCACAAAGCAAAGCGCTATGAGGAACAAAACAACAAACCGCACGTAACGGCTTTTGACCCGATGCAGAAACCAGCTGCCGATTTGCATCGCGGTCAATAACCCAACTCCCAGCCCTGCGGAATAATAACCTGCGACAATCATCATTTTAGTGGGTGTCTGCCACCCGAAAGAAAGGTGCAGAAATAAATAGGTCCAAATCAATGCCAGAATGGCACTGACGGCAGCTGCAAGTGCCTTGGAAGCTGATGGTATTAGTAGGCCGAGATGCATAGTGTCCGCATAATGCAAATCGGCCAATAAATGATAGTGCCGATTATGGCATCATACGCGCTGTGACCGCCATCCACCGAAAATCCGGGCCTTCAAAACCGAAACTGCGTATCGCGATCAGAACCGCAAATGCCGGATCGGCGTTTTGCGGATAAATTGTCTGGATGCCACCGATTGCATAACCGAGCGGGCAACCACGACTGTTTGGGACCCCTTGGTCGTCTGACAGAACGCGTGTCGCATTGTTCGGTTCAGTCGCAATTTGAAGGAGGCGAAAGCCATACACAGCGTCCGTAATCCCTTCACAATTGCCAGATGGCAGAAAGGGCTTTTCTTCCAACCGAACTTCAAGGCGTGCATCAATTGGCGGAACGACTTGTCTGGGATTAACCGCCATTCGAAAAGGATCGGCTGACGCCTCAGTGACCGGATTGAAGCCCGCCAAGAGCCCTTGGTTTGCCGCTAAAATATCGTCGTTGATGATCACCTGGCCGGCAACTTTTGCCTGTTCGCGCGCATCTTGTACGGTCGCCGTTTCATCCTCGACGCGCACCCGGATGGGAGAGCCGGCAACAAAGCTGTCGGTATCGACGGCGATGTAGAAACGGTTGGCATATGGAAAACCGGAACCGTCTTGAACGCCATATTCTTCAAATGCGAAGATGTTGCCGTCCGCTGAGAAGCCAAGAATGTTCAACGTTGCCGCTTCACCACTGAAGGCCCGCGGTATCAAAAGGCTCAAAGCAACGAGCAAAAAAGCAATCGTTCTAAAACTGAGCTGAAACATACACACCTCCCGCTTGTTCAGGCGGTAGACGCGCCCGCCCGTAGAGCATCGATATTGTTGCGATAAGAGTCCAGTGAATTGCCCGTGAAAACGGCAGAACCGGCGACGAAAGCGTTCGCACCCGCCGTTGCGCAGGCACTGATCGTTTTGGGGGTCACGCCGCCATCAACTTCCAGATCGATAGGTCGCTCACCGATCAAAGCCCGTGCTTGCTCGATCTTTGGAACCATAGCTTCAATGAATTTTTGTCCGCCAAATCCGGGATTGACCGTCATCACCAGGATTAAATCGACCAAGTCGATCACATGTTCGATCGCGCTGATTGGCGTTGAGGGGTTGAGCGCTACACCAGCTCTTTTACCGAGCGCTTTGACCGCTTGAAGCGAACGATGAAGGTGAGGGCCGGCTTCTACGTGTACCGTGATGATGTCACAGCCAGCCTTTGCGAACGCTTCCAGATAGGCATCAACGGGCGAAATCATGAGATGGCAATCAAAGACTGCATCCGTGTGTGGACGGAGCTTTGCGATGACGTCGGGGCCATAGGATATGTTGGGGACGAAATGCCCATCCATCACATCCAGATGTATCCAATCTGCGCCTGCTTTTACGACGTCGCTGACTTCTTGGCCTAGTTTTGAATAGTCGGAGGCCAAAATTGATGGGGCGATTATTGTCTTGTCAGGCATGCTATTTGCTCGCGATTTTTGTCCTGATGAAACGCGATCGCGTTTCTTGTCAACGCAACTGGGACCAACATGGCAAAATGTCCCCGGGACTTTGCGCTGCCTCGTACACACCGCGGGCCACTGCGCGCGCCATCGTGGCGCCTGTGGCTGCACAAAGGTCGATCATTTCATCGACCGTTCCCGCAAATGGTTTTGCGCCTGTTGCTGCAGCGAAAATTATATCCCCGTCAAATGGGGTATGTGATGGCCAAATAGCGCGCGTGTACCCATCATGGGCAGCGATCGCCAATCGCTTACATTGCGCTTTGGTCAACGTCGCATCGGTTACGATGATACCGATCGTTGTGTTGTCTGTTTTGTATCCGCGAAATTTGATCCTCAGATCTTGGGCATCGGCGGGAAAGGGGCCGGGCACGCCCAAACCGCCAAACTCGTCGTTCAATTCAAACGGTGCGGCCCAGAAGTTTTTGGTGCCGCCAACGGTCGTGCTACCGAGGGCGTTGACAGCAACGCATGCCCCGATCGTTACGTCAAAATCTGGCATATAGGTGCTGGCCGAACCCAAACCGCCCTTTAAATCCGCGGTCAGCGCGCCGGTGCCGGCACCCACGGTACCCAGCTCAAACGACTGGGCAGCGGCTTGCGCGGCTTGGTATCCCAGCCGGTGATAGTAGCTGTTTTGCACGCCCTCTTTTTGGCCGCCATTGGCAAGGTCGAAAAGGATTGCGGACGGCACGATCGGCACGCGGGCCGGTCCAACTTGTAGCCCACGGCCTTGGTCGTGCAGCCAGTCCAACGTGCCGCCGCTGGCGGCCAAGCCAAATGCTGAGCCACCCGATAGGGTGATCGCATCGACAGCTTCTACGACATTATGGGGCTCTAAGAGTTCCGTATCACGTGTGCCCGGCGCACCGCCCAATGTTTGGCAACTGGCGATGGTAGGTTCATCGAAAATGATCGCGGTAGCACCGGTGTTGACCTTTTTGTCTGTCGCGTGCCCGACACGAACGCCAGTCACATCGGTGATCAGGTTTTTGGGTCCCGATTGAAAGGGCATCGAACAGCGCCTCCTATTCAACCAAAGAGGGGATGAGTGTTTTAGGTTCCCCGTTTTCAATGACTAAAAGCGTAGACAGGTTTTCGATGGGTTCACCGTTTTCGTCAAATGTCAGTTCGAGGTTGGTTGTTTCCCGTGCTACTCCAAAAGCGAATGTTGCCAGCGCGTCAAAAGATGGTGCTGTCGCGATCAGCGTTCCGTCAGCCAGTCTTCCATCTTCTTCGGTGCCTAACAAATTCGGACCGCCTGCTATGACAAGTGAAACCCCCAAGCGCGCGGCATCAGCGCCGATAACGGCGGCATCGAAACTGTCACCGCCTAGAATTACATGTTCTACACCAGCCCGGGCCAGGCGCCTCACCAGCGCAGTTTGGTTCGAAAGTAGTGGGCGATAGGTGTCGCGAAAAATGGGTTCGAGTGACGCTTCCGCCAGCGCGGCGCCGACCTCTTGGGCCAACAATCGCCCGGAGAGCGTGCCGTCATCAACGATGGCAAAGGGTACGTTACGCCATTCGACACCAAGATAGGCGGCCAAACGCTCATGAATTTGTGGCAGGGTTGGTGCAATGCGTTTGACCAATCCACCCGTTTCCACGGTCACGTCGGGCGTTTGCAGGCCGACCGCGACAATCGGAATGCCGGCATCGATTAGTGCCGGTGCCATCGTGTCAAAAGCATCGATGCAGGGGATGCCGATAACTTGTGTGGGTGATTGTGCTATTAGCTCTGTCACTGCATTCGCTGCTATTTGCCCGTCGCACCCGGTGTCAGTGAAGATGATTTCCCCGCTGCCCTCATGCAACCCAGCAGCCTGTTTCAGTAGATCGCCCATCGGAGCATAGGTGCCGCTAAAGGGCCCGGCGACAACAATGTTGTCCGATGATTGAGCATAGCTGGAAACTGGTGCTAACTGCATGCAACCCGCAAACAGGAACAGGCGGATAACAGAGCTGAAAGCTTCTGCAAATTTGGGAACCGTGCCAATCATTGGCGTTAATTGCCTCTGCACGGTACGCTGTGCAAGTTCAAACTTACCCGAAAAACGCTAAGCAGCATGTATAGTGAACGCCACATTTTGGAATTTGCGCAAAGCAAAATGCTCTCCGGGTTCGAAGTGGCGGTAGCAATATTACTCTCCAGTGACATTGAAAGCCGTCGACCAGGAAAGATTTTGGCCGTTGGAAGCGACAAAATGAGTTGCGGCGATGATCGCGATTTTCTCGACGTGAAGAACCAGATTGAAAGCGTGTTGGAAACTGGCGCACCGATGGAAGTTTGGGTTGATCAAACGCGTTTTTTTATCATGCGTGTGGGATGACGATGGAACCCGCGACCCTAAACGCCATGTGCAAAGCATTCGCTTCCGGTACCGTAGGGGTGCTCGTTATTGAACTGGAGACAGCGCGCACGCGATTTGTTGTCGATGGTTCGGTGGTGACCGGTCCGCTGGGCGGTGCTGTCCATGATGCTCTGGACACTCAATTATCATTTGAGCGTACTATCGGTGGAAGGCGCTATTTTTTCAAACCTTTTGTTGCGTAAGCTTAGCGCGAGTTTTTCTTTTAGCGTCCGCGCGGCACCGATCGGAGCAGTATTTTACCTCGTCCCAATTTTTGGCCCAGCTTTTGCGCCATGTCATCGGACGTCCGCAAGCAACACAGATCTTCTCGGGCAGATTTGGTTTCTTGTGTGCCATGCGATCCTATCTGGCGCGTAGCGGGATTGGGTCAATCGCATAAAAAGGTGACATTGGTGGAATAATCGCCGCCGGGGAAAGTCCCGCTATTGTGCTGCGCAACGAGGTTGATGGCAACGTCTGTCACACTTAAGAATGGAAGCGTTACTGGCGTGTCGCCTGAGATTTCGGTAAAACTTCCCAGACTCCCACCGCCAAAATATCTTCGCGCTTCGCCCGAATAAAAGGTCAAGAACGTCGTTTCCAGATTGTTTGGGATCGGCGATGAGGTCCAAGCCTGACTGTGTAGTGCGCGGATCTGATAATTAAACCAAAAAGACGTCACCCGTGCCTGTGCTGCGGTGCCACCAGCATTGTAGCTGCTTAGCTGCGTATCGGTAGGGTTAGGAGCCAGCGTACCGGGAGAAATGACCTCAATTAGACAGAAATCCGGATTGTCGACTTCGCCTGTAAAGGGCACATCTATTGCCATTGCATGGGAGCACAGCATGGCGCTTGAGAGCAGAAATAGTGCAGTGAATTGACGAGCCCTTACTCGCATCGCACCGTCACTCCTGCGCGATAGTCACCACCTGGAAAAGCGCCGGCAAACCGTGTTGCGGTCAGGTCAATTTTCAGATCCGTGTCGCCCCGTTTGATCCGTGTGGATTCATTTGACGGTTTTTCAAGAAAATCAGTTTTGCCGCGACCGGAATACGTCACAGACAATTGCATGTTGTCATTGCCACCTGGGGGCGCGACTACAAAACCTAATGGTTTATCTATGTATATTGAGTAGCTGGAATTTGTCGCGGACACACGAACTTCCGCAGCCCGGCCACGCTGGTTCTTCGATGATAATGTGGTGTTGCCAACGTTTGGGGCCAGTGTCCCATCTTCCAAGATCAACAGCGAGCAGCTTTGGTTGTTTTGTGCCAAGGCATGCGACGGTGCGCCCATCAACAACGCCGGTGCAGCAAAAATAGCTACATGATGTGGTCGCAATTTCAGCATGATCTGGTTACAGCCTGCGCCGCACCGGGCGTCTATTCGTTCAACCCGGCTGTTGACCAGCCGTCATCGTTGAACTCGTTGGAACCTGCGGCGATCTCGGACGCGTCGGGTGTTTCAACCCCAGCTGACAAGCCCATTTGCATGAGTTTGAGCTCCGTTGCGAGACGATCGACTTCAAGCTGGTAGAGCTTTGAGCAGTCCAGGCGTTGGCGACGTTTAAGGCCAAGTGGAATAACGATCCGCCCGTATGCGGACTGTCCGGAACCAAGGTTTTGCGGATCGCCAATGATCCCGATGTCCAAATAGGCACCTGAGCCGACAACAGCGCTACGGCAAGTCGTTCCGTCAGCTGCACGCACTTCATCATGACCGCTCGGTAAAGAGACGCCGGGCAACGAGAAGCCGCTTGAGTAGTTTGTGTCTTGTGCCACCGCTGAACTGGTGCCGATTGCCGGCACCACGATCATGGCAGCGATTAGTTGACACGCTCGCCGATGAATTTTCCGCATACCTGTGCCTTAATATTGTTCTGCGCTTGTCCCGGAAACGGAACACTTTCGGTGCAAATGCGCACACGACGCGCCTTATCACCATTAAAAGGAACGGTGACGGTTACTGGACGTGCGAATTGGCCGGCAAGCGTAAAGTTGCTGGGCGAAACGCGCGCATCGCGAAGTGGGCGGAAGTTCTGGTCATAGACCTTTACTTCAATGCGGATGCGGTGGTCGTAGGGGTTTGCTGGAAACACTTTCAGCGCAAAGCTGTCGGTGAAACTGTTTACCTTGCCACGCATGGGTGACATGGATTGCGCTGCTGCCTCGGAAGGCAGCAGTGTCATTGCAAGTGAACCCGCGACAATTGTCGAGAGGATAAATTTCGTCTGTCTGATCATTGCGGAGTCCCTTTTTCGCAAAGATTAAGATGAGCAGGTCAGCGTAGCGTTGGCCGCATAGTTGCCGTTCGGGAACGAACCGGAGGCTGCGGTTGCTGACATGTCGACAGACACTGGCGTAGACGTAGCTGGGACAGCCGGTGTGTCTGAGGTAGAATAGGTTGAGCCACCAAAGGTCATGGCTGCATCAAATGAAGTTGATGGTGTGCCGGTTGGTGATGTACCCCATGCTGATGGCGCGCCAACAGACAGAGTGAAGTTCAACGCGTTAGCTGTAACTGTTGCAGCAGCAGCGGAGCCGTTTGCTGAAGACAGAACAGATGCGTCGCCGTTCGGACCCAAAGTACCAGCTGTGTCAACGACGACACTGCATGTGGATGCGACGGTTGCGGTGAATGGAACATCCACTGCGAAAGCAGACACTGGCGCCATAGCGGCGGCAACGCCCATAAGTGCGAGAAGTTTTTTCATAACCCTGTACTCCGTTATTGGCGGTAGCCGCCATTTTTTTGTTATCTGTGAGTATGCGCATTCTTGGTTTTGTCACGATACGATCTTGCAACCGCACGGCTATGCACACCCACCGACATGCAACCGATTACAGCTCTTGGGTTGCAGGGTGGTTTCGAAAAATGGTTAACCGTACGTATTTTTTGAAAAACTGAGCGCAAAACGCGTATCAAGATTAACCAATTGCAAATGACTTAAGGTAAGCAGATGGGATATAAGCGGTTCACGAAGCTGCCGCTCATAATCGGTATTTGGTGCTGGGTTTTGGGCGGTTTGGCGTCAGCCCAAGCAATTGCGGATCATAAAAACCGGCTGTTTGCCTATCCGCGCATTCTGGAAGTGCGTGATGGCGGCGCGTATCGACTCATTGATTATCGAGAGGGCAGGGACATTGATCGCCGCGATGAAATCCCGGAGCGCCGCGTGAAGCGCGCTTATGTGGATTTCGGTGCGCGCCGCGCAACCAAGAAAGAAGGGCTCGATACACCGCTAGGACGACTGACCTATCGTCATGCAGGGCAACTGCGAGGTAGCCGTTTTCTGACCATCTACATTCATGGCAGCGGTGGCGATTCCCGCCAAGGGGTCAACGATTTTACTTTTGGCGGCAACTTCAATCGCGTTAAAGCGTTGATGATGAAATCAGGAGGCGCCTACATCGCTCCTGATGCTGGGGCTTTCTCAGCTGACGATTTAGCGCGGCTTCAGTATCTATTCGTCGCTTTGAGCAGCGCTTCGCCCACCGCGCGTATTGTTGTGGCATGCGGCTCTGCAGGTGCTGCGATGTGCTACCGGCTCAGTCAAGACGAAGACTTGGTGCCACGTATTGCGGGATTTGTGTTACTGGGCTCGTATCCAGACGCCGGCTATCCAAGTTCCGCAGCCGGACGGGCGCGCGTACCATTGGTAATCGCTCATGGCGGCAGCGACAACGTTTACCCGGTTGCGCAGTTGGAGCAGTTTTACACGTCTCTTAGAAGTGCGGGTATTCCGACGCAAATGGTGACCTTTAATTCAGGTACACACGGCACGCCTATACGCATGATTGACTGGCGTGAAACCCTCAACTGGATGTTGACCAACTAAAAACACGGCCGTCTTTTAACTGCGAAGGACCACGCTCTTTTGTGCTGAAGGACCCTTGGCACTCCCAACGGGACTCGAACCCGTGTTTCCGCCGTGAAAGGGCGGCGTCCTAGACCGCTAGACGATGGGAGCGCGGTAGGGTGGGCGGTGTATAGGCACAAAGTATTTGTGTTGCAAGCGGCTCAAAAAGCGAATTGTTGAAAAAGTTTGCCTGTCGCGACGAAAAACATCAGCCGCGACGGCACCGCCAGTTCCAATCGCGCTTGGGTCCAATATCCACATGGACCGACTTGGTATGGCAGTAGGTGCCAACGCCGCCACGCCCCGGCATGGAGCGCATATAGGACGCCAGGTCCCATTTGCTGACACCTTCGATTTGAATGTCGGCTGCCGCACAATAAATGTGGAGTGAGTTCTTTGCCCCACGTGCGTTTGAATTCCGCTTGGGCGACCGGTAACCGGATGTGACGACGACCGGTTTGCCAAAGTGTCGCTCAACGCGTTTCAACACGCGAACAAGCGCTGGTTTTAAGCAAGCCACGTCCACGCCTGAATGCTGTGTCCGCAGCCCATTGGGCGCCAATCTTGCCAAACCGGCTGCTGATGCGACTTGAACAGGTCTGGTCTCAACTTGGGTTTCTGGCGGTGGGCTTTGATTGATTCCAAACAGGCGATCTCGGTCAACGCCGGGCAGGGGTGTCGCACTGGCACTGCGAACAGCAATGGTTGGTTGAGGCGCTGGTGCTGCGGTCGGCACGGTAGAAGGCACTGATGGTGCGGCGTCCGCTGCGGGCGCTGCCGCGGCAATTGCCAAAGGCGGCTCGGGATCGTTACGGCTAAACAAACGTCCCAGCAATCCAGATCGGTTGGGTGCCGTCGCTTGTGTTCCCGCTGAAACGATTGCGGTTGGTTGGACGGGTTGAATTGTCGTGCCTGCATCCGAACCCGTTGTCGCAGCATTTGCTTGCGCAATGCGTAAGTCCGCCAAGTTTTCGTCGGGAACAACGCCTGTGTCTGTTGGTGCCGGTGGTTGGGGAAAGGTTGTTGTAGCTTGCGCTATTGTTTCATCGCTCTGTGGTTGAATTGCAGCGATCGCAACCGGTTCTGCCTCTTTGACCGGCGCCGGTGCAAGCGATGCCAGCGCTGTCGGTTCTGTTTGGGCAACCGACGCTATCGTCTGAGCCTCTAGCGACTGAGGGGGACGTTCACCGGGAATGGCAGCTGACTGTGGTGTCGGGATAGTGGCAGGAGGCGTCGGGCCAGATTGTTGGGTATTGATTTGAAGAAGGGCAGTGTCCAGCGTGCCAACAGTAGACGTACAGCCAGATAACGCAGCTACGACCATCACCGTTGCCACGTTGCGTCTGCTCAAACAAATAAGCCCATTCAGTCTGATAGACAGGCTATTCATTTATCCCCTCGCGCCACAATCATTATACGCAGTGGACCCAATATCGTTAATGAGGGGTTCATGCTGCTCCGCGGCAATTGTTACACCTATGTCACAAATAAGGCGAGAACGTGTTCAAATCTCGACAGCTACCAGCTTCCGGTATTTTCCATCGATGCCCAAGGTTCGGCCTTAGGCAGCGCTTCGCCCTTTTGCAGAAGCTCAATTGATATACCATCCGGTGAACGGATAAACGCCATATACCCATCTCGCGGTGGTCTGTTTATAACCACACCGGCTTTCGCCAACCTTTCGCAGGTCTCGTAGATGTCATCGACGGCGTAGGCCAAATGACCAAAATTACGTCCACCCTCATAAGTCTCGGGATCCCAATTGTAGGTTAGTTCAACCAAGGGCGCTTTGTTTGCAACCGCTGCCTCGCGATCGTCCGGTGCAGCCAGGAAGATTAGTGTGTATCGTCCAGCTTCGCTTTCATGGCGACGGACCTCTTCCAGCCCAAGCTTGTTGACATAAAAATCGAGCGCCTCGTCTACGTCGCGGACGCGTACCATCGTGTGTAGATATCGCATGCATGTCTCCGAATACTTCGCTTTTTAACAACAAAGGCAATTGTGGCAAGCCTGCGTGATGCCAAGCTGCCAGGATAACGGCCAACTTTTGGCCGGCGACGCAACTATTCAGGGGAAGGTGTCTTAATTTCACTTGCCCTAATCCAGAGCCACGATGCTATTCTTTATACGAATCGTTGAGCACGGGCGGCCATATTTTGTGGCAAAGGGTATGAGTAACGAACCGAAACATGTGGCTCCAGGGCAGGTCAAGGCATCAGATGTGCCCTTGGATCCGGACGTTGTTGAGATCGCTGGCGTCATCAAGTGGTTTGATGTGGGCAAGGGTTACGGCTTTATTTTGCCGGATGATGCGTCGTACGGCGATGTTATGCTTCACGTCACATGTTTGCGTAAGGACGGCTTTCAAACAGCCTTGGAAGGGTCGCGTATCGTTTGCGAGGTTAGGCGCGGTTCACGCGGGTTTCAGGCTTTCCGCGTCATCTCCATGGATTCATCGACGGCAGTGAACCCGGCTGAGGTCGAACAAAAGACACATATTGTCGTTACGCCCTCGAGCGGTTTGGAGCGCGTCATTGTCAAATGGTTCAACCGAACCAAAGGGTTTGGCTTTCTGACACGCGGCGAAGGTACCGAGGATATTTTTATCCATATGGAAACGTTGCGTCGATTTGGGCTCACGGAGTTGCGCCCCGGTCAAGTGGTCATTGTGCGTTTCGGCAATGGCGAGAAAGGGCTGATGGCCGCCGAGATTTATCCCGATATTGGTATCCAGCCGCCAGCTTCCCATTGATATGGTTGAAAGACTTGCCTTCTTAAAGGGACGCTTCTTCTTGCGCGTGCCACTCTTCCTGGCCCTTTCATTCGGTATTTTGGTTGCCGCTTGTGCGTCGGAACGGCCCCAGCAATTACCTGTGGATCCCGATAAGCTTCTCGTTTTGTCGGCAACCGGCTCTATAAAATCAGAGTTCGACATTGAGATTGCCCGCACTGCGCAAGAACAGGCTACCGGGCTCATGTACCGCCGTGACTTGCCCAGAAATCGGGGGATGCTCTTCGTTTTTGATGCTGAACAAGAACGATCTTTTTGGATGATGAATACGCCGGCTTCGCTCGACATCATTTACGCCGATGCTGACGGTGTGGTGGTTTCCATTGCGCGTGCAGCGGTTCCGTTTTCAACGCAGTCCATTCCCTCCCGCGGTCCGGCCAAATTTGTATTTGAAGTTTTAAGTGGTGTTGCAAGCGAAGTTGGCTTGAGAGCCGGGGATCGCTTGGTTCATCCGGTCATGGAGCGATCGTCAGAGTAGCCTTGGTTCTACCGTCATGCCTCAATCAAGGAATTTGTGCTAACTACGCGCGTTTTGTTTGTTTTTTTCCTTGCGCCACCGAAACCAAATCGTTAGTGGGGGCGACCGAAAAGCACCGCTTTTCTTGGCTCGGAGCGTAGCGCAGCCTGGTAGCGCATCTGGTTTGGGACCAGAGGGTCGCAGGTTCGAATCCTGCCGCTCCGACCATCGTAATTCTCTGAACTTCCAACCCTTATTTTAATTGCGCTTGATTACAAGCAAACCGGTTTTTGGGTGTTGTGTGGGTGAAATTAAGCTTCTCCCCTTCACGTGCTCGTTGGCGAGGCGTGCATTGATTTCTGGGATTGTGCTAATCCCGATGGCCAAGAGTAATTTCGAC
>JBCBYO010000034.1:0-33489 GCA_039815825.1 Pseudomonadota bacterium | reverse complement strand
CACACTTTCTGACGATGGCAAAACGCTGATCAACACCGCCAAAGTATTCAAAGGGCCATTGCAGGTCGCAACTGTCCGCGTCGACTTCAAGCGTTGACAGAAATCCAAAGTGGCATGTGGTCAGAGCCGATGGCTTCTTGGTCGATGCGCGGCGATGAACATTTTGGTGCAAGCGAGCCGCCGGCAAAAATGTGATCTAAACGCTTGGTTTTGGACCGATCTTCAGGCTCAACCCACGTCCAACCGGGTGCATCGGCACACACATCCGAGACGCCATCGGCGGTGATCTGTTGATACTCGTCTGAAGACGGCTCAAAATTAAAGTCACCCAAGAGCAAATAGCCAGCGTCACCATCTGATGGCGGTAAACCAAATTCCTTTGCACCTGTTATCGCTCCGCCAGTTTGGGCGTAACCGTCGGCAATTGCGCGAATGGCTTTGACCTGGGAAAGACGCTCAGTAGGTGAAATATGATCGAGGTGAATGCTGTATACTCTGATTGGCCCGTCTGGCGTTGAGATCAACGCTTCCAAGGCACCGCGCTGCAAGTTTAGCACATCTTGACGCGCCGTACGCGGCAGCAAATGGCCTCTGACCGCTGTGATGGGCCACCGGGATAGGACCATATTGCCGAACTGAAAACGACGGTTCACCGCCCGGCCTTCTACAAGACCACTCATCATGTCAATGTCGGTTGCAGGGTGAAAACTGGAGAACAAGTTGGGTAATCGCGCTTCGATCTCTTTGGGCATGTCTGCGCCGCCATTGCGGATAAATCCACAGGTCACTTCTTGCAGGCAAATGATGTCAGCATCGGCAACTGCGTCGCAGATGCGCGCTATGTCATATTTACCGTCCAGTCCGATACCGTATTGGATATTGTAGGTTACAACGCGCATGGGAATGAACTCGCTTTCAAAAATCAACTATCGCATTGGCACGTTTTATTGGATAGGAACGCGCGGTTCAGGGCACTAATGCCTAATCTCGACAAATGACAGGCACATGAAGTTTCTCGACCAAGCCAAAGTCTTTATCCGCTCCGGCGACGGGGGTGCAGGGGCGGTCTCGTTTCACCGCGAAAAATACATCGAGTTCGGCGGACCGGACGGCGGTGATGGAGGGCGTGGCGGCGACGTTTGGGTGGAAGCAGTCCAAGGGCTCAACACGCTAATCGACTATCGCTATCGCCAGCACTTTAAAGCCAAAACCGGCGGACATGGCATGGGCCGTGACCGAACGGGCAAAAGCGCTGAAGCCATTACACTAAAAGTACCAGCCGGCACGCAAGTTTTTGAAGAAGACAAAGAGACCCTCATCTGTGATCTGGTGAAGATCGGCGATCGGCACCTTTTAGCCAAGGGCGGCAATGGCGGTTTTGGCAATGCCCATTTCAAAACGGCAACCAATCAGGCGCCGCGCCATGCGAATCCCGGCCTCGAAGGCAAGGAACGCTGGATATGGCTTCAGCTCAAGCTCATCGCCGATGCCGGTCTTGTGGGCCTGCCCAATGCGGGCAAATCGACCTTCTTGGCCTCCGTAACAGCGGCAAAGCCGAAGATCGCCGACTATCCCTTCACAACCCTGCACCCTAATCTCGGCGTTGTTCGCATCGATGCCCGCGAGTTTGTTCTGGCAGACATTCCAGGTCTGATAGAAGGCGCACATGAGGGTGTCGGCATCGGCGACCGCTTTCTTGGCCATGTGGAGCGGTGCCGGGTGTTGTTGCATCTTGTTTCTGCACAAGAAGAAGACGTCGCCGCCGCCTACAAGACTGTACGCCACGAAATCGAAGCCTATGGAAATGGCTTGGCCGACAAGGAAGAGATCGTCGCCCTGTCGCAGATCGATATCCTGACCGAAGACGAGAAGATCGCAAAGCAAAAGGCCCTTACCGAAGCGGCGGGCAAAGATGTGATGCTTGTTTCGGCTGCGACCCGCAAAGGGGTGGAGGATGCGTTGCGAGGCATTATGAAGTTCGTCGAAGTTGCACGGGCACCCAAGGTGGCGCCAAAGGACGACGGGCCTTGGAGACCTTGATGCTTAAAGGCGCTTACAAACGTATTGTGATCAAGATTGGTTCGGCACTGCTCGTTGATGCCCAATCAGGGCTTCGCACAAGCTGGTTGCAAAAGCTAAGCGCCGATATCAGTGAGCTACACGCCGGTGGCGCAGAAGTGCTCGTGGTATCATCGGGAGCCATTGCGATGGGCCGGACAGTGCTGAGCCTTTCATCGGACCGGCTCAAACTGGAAGAAAGCCAGGCGGCCGCAGCAGCCGGACAGATTGCCCTTGCGCACCATTGGAACCGCGCCCTGGACCATTACGGCATCACGACGGGGCAAATCCTGCTGACATTAGAGGACACCGAAACACGCCGGCGCTTCCTCAACGCACGCGCAACGATCAATGCACTGCTCAAACTGGGCGCCGTGCCGGTGATCAACGAAAATGACACGGTTGCAACAACCGAAATTCGTTATGGTGACAATGATAGGCTTGCCGCGCGCGTCGCGACCATGGTTGGCGCGGATTTGCTGGTCCTTCTGTCCGATGTCGATGGCTTATATTCCGCTCCGCCTTCTCGCGACAAAAATGCGCGCCACATTCCCATCGTCGAGACAATTACCAACGACATAGAAGCCATGGCTGGCAGCGCCGCTTCCAACCTTTCACGCGGTGGAATGCGTACCAAAATCGATGCCGCCAAAATCGCAACGCGAGCTGGCACAGCCATGATTATCGCTGATGGACGCATCGACAGTCCATTAAGTGCACTTGATACCGACGCCACCAAACACACCTTTTTCAAAGCGGTGCCCAATCCGGTCTCTGCCTGGAAAAGTTGGATTGCCGGGCAATTGGAGCCACAAGGCAAGGTGGTTATTGACGCGGGCGCACAAGGAGCGCTGCGCGCAGGCAAGTCCCTGCTACCGGCCGGTATCAAAGATCTTTCCGGACAATTTTCGCGCGGGGATACAGTTGCGTTGATACTTGAGGGAACGGATGAGGAGATCGGTCGCGGGCTTGTCGCCTACGATGTAGAGGAGTTGACGCGTATCGCTGGCCGGCGGTCTGACGACGTGGAACAAATTCTCGGCTATGCGCCCCGCACAGCCGCGATCCACCGCGACGATCTCGTTTTGAATTAAAAGCCCACAGTTCAGGTTAACTTTTATGGTTAACAAAAGCTTAGCCGTGTCCCAATAGATAGGCTATGTTAACGTTTCACTAACCAACCGGCAGTGGAACGACGGCACATGGGCGCGAGCCAATTCGGACTTTTGCTAAAAATCGCACTGGTGACCACCTTCTTAGCAGGCGGCATCCATCCATCGGTGGCCGGGGGTGCGAAGCTGACTTTCACCGCAACTATTGCAAAAGTTGAAAACGGAATTGGTATGGCGGGTGATCAGACCGTGACCAGCACTGTTCTTGACGTAGCCGCTGTAAGCTTCATGCTGACGAACCCGGGTAACCAGGCTCAACGCGTGACACTGGCGCCTTTTGATGCGCACTTTAATGCGGTGAGCGATATCAACTTGGCCTCCAGCATCATTCTTCCCGCGGGTAGCTCGACGACTGTTTATGCCTATGTGCCCGTGGCCGCTGGCGAAAAGCGGCGGTTTCGCATCTGTGCAAATGGTAACCAAGGCGCCCGCTGCGGCAAGTTCATCGCCCAGCAGCTACGATAAAAGCGCATCCGATTGCGTTTAAGGCAAACGCGTGTAAAAACCGGCCCGAATAATCAACGGGTGTTCCATGCTGAACCGTTCCGAGATGACAGATGCCGAACTGGCAGCGAAGATGGACGTGTTGGGCGCCAACGCGCGCGCTGCTGCACACATTTTGTCGACAGCCACGACCGATGTGAAAAACCATGCGCTTTCGGCGATGGCAGACGCCATTGTGGCCGCCGCCGATGAGATCATCGCTGCCAATGATATTGATATGGCAAACGCACGCGAAGCCGGGATCTCCGGTTCGTTCCTGGATCGGTTGGCGTTGAACCCGGATCGCGTCATGGCGATGGCAAATGGCGTTCGCGCGATTGCAGAGCTCGACGATCCAGTGGGCGATGTCATTGCCGCTTGGGACCGGCCGAATGGCCTTGAAATCGAGCGTGTACGCACACCGCTCGGCGTCATCGGCGTGATTTATGAAAGCCGCCCAAATGTCACGGCCGACGCCGGGGCGCTGTGTTTGAAGGCAGGCAATGCCGTGATACTTCGCGGCGGATCAGATTCCGTCAATTCGTCGGCTGCCATCCACAAAGCGCTCGTTGCAGGCCTGGCCAAGGCGGGGCTGCCCGAAACTTCAATACAAATCGTGCCAACAACGGACCGGCGCGCCGTCGGCGAGATGCTCGGCGGTTTGAACGGTAATATTGATGTCATTGTGCCACGCGGCGGCAAAGGCCTTGTCGGTCGTGTCCAAAGCGAAGCAAGGGTACCGGTCTTTGCGCATTTAGAAGGTCTTTGTCACCTGTACGTCGACGCATCGGCTGATCTGGACATGACAGTGTCTTTGGTTGTGAATTCAAAACTACGACGCACCGGCATTTGTGGGGCGGCAGAAACGCTGCTGATCGATCGCGCTGCACTGGGATCTCATACGCTGCCAATCCTTCAGGCATTGGCGAATGAGGGGTGCGAAATCCGCGCGGACGACGCTATCCGCGCCATTTATCCGGACGCTAAAGCGGCCGTGGAAGAGGATTGGTCGACAGAATATCTTGCACCTGTCATCTCGGTAGCAGCGGTCGACGGCGTGGATGGCGCTATCGCGCATATTAGCCGATGGTCATCCAATCATACTGAAGCCGTTTTCGCTGATGATGCCGCAATCGTCGAAAAATTCTTTGCCAATGTGGATTCCGCAATCTTATTGCATAACGCGTCAACGCAATTTGCCGATGGCGGAGAGTTCGGCATGGGCGCAGAAATTGGTATTGCCACGGGTAAAATGCATGCGCGGGGTCCTGTTGGCGTCGAGCAATTGACGTCATTTAAATACCGCGTGCGCGGCAACGGCCAGACCCGTCCTCTCTAGCAGACCCGACAGAGCCAAGGGACCATTTCATGCCAAATTCATTTTCCACAGCGGGTGTGGCGCGTCAGTTTTTGCGCATGCCGCATGTGGAGCCAGGTATGACTGTCGGGCTCTTTGGCGGCTCCTTCAATCCGCCGCACGAAGGCCATCTTCTAGTCACGGAACTCGGTCTCCAGCGCGTTAAGTTGGACCAGATTTGGTGGATGGTCACACCCGGCAATCCGCTCAAAGACACCCGGGATCTACCAACATTGGCTGAACGCTGCGCTCTGTCGGCTGAGATGAACAAAGACCCCCGGGTCAAGGTCACAGCATTCGAAGCCTCCTATAATACCCGCTACACTGCGCAAACGCTCGATATTGTAAAAAAGCGCAACCCAAATGTGCGCTTTGTCTGGTTGATGGGAGCCGACAATTTGGCTTCGTTCCACAAATGGCAGGACTGGCAGCGGATCGCAATGACGTTTCCGATTGCCGTAATCGATCGACCAGGGTCAACTTTGGCCTATCTGTCATCGAAGATGGCAAAGACGTTTTATCATGCGCGCGTCGACGAAAGCGACGCCGCGCTGCTGCCATATATCAATCCGCCAGCATGGACTTTTCTTCATGGTCCACGCTCACCACTGTCATCAACACAGTTGCGCGCAAGAAACACTGACGGCGTAAGTTAACGGCTCGTAAACCAACTTGTCTTGAAAATGCCAAACACTCATGCCTATCTTAGTAGGGTGATTTGCTCACGCCCGTTTGTTCTTTCACGAAAGGAAACACTTGAGAACAACGACCCTGAGAAACACTGCCACCGAGCAGGTTTCAACATCTGAACCTCACGGCAAAGCCGTCGCGGACCAGATACTTTCGATCGTCCTTAACAGTCTTGATGAATCCAAGGCAGAGGACCTTGTCGCTCTCGACATCTCCGGAAAATCAGCACTCGCCGACCATATGGTCGTTGCTTCGGGCCGTTCACACCGGCACGTTAATGCGGTTGCGGACCACCTTTTGCGCACATTGAAAGATGCCGGTTTCGGCACGTCACGCGTAGAAGGTCTGAACGCCGCCGATTGGGTTCTGATCGATACCGGTGACGTTATCATCCATGTCTTTAGACCAGAGGTGCGTGAATTTTACGCTATCGAGAAGATGTGGGCCGAAGACGATTTGACCGAGAACGACACACTTCACTGATCCTGTCGGTCAGTGGGTGGAAAACGACGCGGTACGCTGCGGGAGAGATTGTCCATGCAGCTGGGAATAATCTGTGTCGGCAAAATGAAAGCAGGTACTGAACGTGACCTGTTGAACCGGTATTGCGACCGAATAGCAAAAAGCGCGCACCAAATGGGCATGACGTGGGCAGGCATCACGGAGATCGCTGAAAGCCGCGCATCCGACCCAAAAAATCGAAAATCCCAGGAAGCTCAGGCCATTCTGGCGCAGATCAAAACAGATCGTACCGCTCTAATCGTTCTTGACGAGGTCGGCCGTGATATGCCCTCAAATGATTGGGCAACGAAAATCGCACACTTTCGGGACAATGGTTTTTCTAAGTGCTTACTACTGATTGGCGGCGCCGACGGGCATGACAAGAGTTTGCGATCACGCGCGGATTTGACGGTCAGCTTTGGCAAACAAACGATGCCACACCAATTGGTACGTATCATTGCCGCCGAGCAGCTCTACCGGGTCATCACAATTCTGATCGGGCACCCCTATCACAGGCAGTAGCCGCAAACCCCAATATTGTCACACTTCAGTGCACAGCATATGCCCATGTGCATGAGACCCAATACGCCGAATCACTTTCGCTTGGCATTCTTGGCTTTGATCCTGTCGGCAACCGTATGGCACCCGGCCGGAGCACAGCTTGTCGGTACCGCTGACAGTGACAGTGACGCCGTACTGGAACAGCAGGCGCAAAGTCTTGAAAATCGGGTTGGGTCAAGTCGGGAACAACTGAAAACCATCTTGCAGGAACGCGGCTTGGCTGATGTGCAAATTGCACGGCTTAGCGACGAAATCGATCAAATCAAAAAGGACCGCGCGTCGATAACCACCGCGCTGGTTGCTGCGGCCAAGACAGAGCAGAAATTATCTAATGATATTTTGGCGTTGCAGGAACAGTTGGAAAACCTATCCGTGCGGGCGTCATCGGTAACCGCAAGCCTATGGGAACGCCGTGGATTGTTGACCGAGGTTTTGGCGGCGCTACAGCGGATGGGTTTAAACCCGCCACCTGCGATTTTGGTGCAACCTGAAGATGCTTTGGCCTCAGTACGTTCATCAATTCTATTGGCATCGGTGGTGCCAAAAATGCGCGAACAGACCAGTATTCTACTTGATGACCTGCTTGAGCTCTCAAATCTGAAGGCGACAACGGAACAAGAGAGCGAGCGCCTTGCTACAACGCGCGCAGAACAGGCCAGTGAACAGGGACGCTTAGAACTGCTCATATTGGAAAAAAGGGAACTGGAGCAAGAGGCCCTTACGACCCTGCGTGAACGTGAAGCGCGCGCCAGAGCACTGACAAATGAAGCACAAACGCTCGAGAATTTGATCTTGGACCTGCAAGCAGAGGCCAATGCCATTCGCGAAGAGGCGAAACGGCGCAAGGTGGAAGAGCAAGAGCGACTTGCCCGCGAGGAGGCCGAACGCATAGCCGCGCTGGAGGCTGCTGAACAGGCGCGGCTGGATGCGCTGGCCCGCGAGGAGAGTGAACGCCAAGCGGCATTGGAGCAAGCCGAAGAAGCCCGAAGACAAGCCCAGGAAGCACTTGAGAGTGCCCGCGAACGCGCAGAGCAACTAGCGCAAGCGCCGCAAATTATCGCGCCAGCAATCCGGTTCTCGAGCTTGCAAAACAAGCTGCCCTTGCCGGTAGCCGGGCGCAAAATCACGTCTTTTGGAGGCAGCGATGGCCTGGGCAGTACCGCGCAAGGCGACACGATAGAAACGCTCCCTAACACAATTGTGACCGCTCCTGCCGACGCAACGGTGCTTTATGCGGGGCCATTTCGTGCATATGGTAACGTTGTGATCCTTGATGCTGGCGAAAAATACCATATCGTCATGGCAGGCATGGATCGGATCGAAGTCAGCGAAGGACAATTCGTAGTGGCGGGCGAGCCGGTCGGGATTATGGGATCCGTTCGGCTCGCAAGCGTATCAGCCGCTGCAGCTACAGGTGACAAACCGACGCTCTATATTGAGCTTCGGAAAGATGGTAGGCCTATTGATACAGGCCAGTGGTGGTCATCGTAAGGCGACCAAAGAAAGGTTAGACTATGTTGCGCAAGGCATCGATTTTATTTGCGGGAGCTTTGATTGGCGCGTCAGCCACAATGCTCATGAGCGGCCCATCGCGGATCTCCGCGGAAGCTGCAGGCAGTGAAACCTATCGCCAACTCGCCATATTTGGTGACATTTTTGAGCGCGTACGCGCCAATTATGTTGAGGAGCCGGACGAAAAAGAGCTCGTTGAAAGCGCAATCAACGGCATGCTGACATCTTTGGATCCGCATTCCAGCTATCTGAACGCTGATGATGCGGAAGACATGCGTACACAAACGCGTGGTGAGTTTGGCGGCCTCGGCATTGAAGTGACCATGGAAAATGATGCCGTAAAGGTCATAACACCGATGTTTGGAACACCGGCGGAAGCAGCTGGTGTTTTGGCCGGTGACCTTATCGTTGCCATTGATGGTACAGAGGTACGCGGCCTTTCGCTCACAGAAGCCGTTGACCGGATGAAAGGCGCACCAAATACGCCAATCGATATTACGATCGTGCGTGATGGTGTTTCCGAGCCATTTGATATCACGATCATTCGCGACATCATCAAAGTCCAAGCGGTAAAGTTCCGCAAAGAAAACGATGTCGGCTATCTGCGTGTGATCTCTTTCACGGACCAAACCTTCGATAATCTGCGTACTGGTATTGAAGAGCTGACCAAGGACATTGGCGAAGAAAACCTGAAAGGGTTTGTGCTTGATCTTCGGCTGAACCCTGGCGGACTTCTGGATCAGGCGATCAACGTATCCGATGCATTTCTAGAACGTGGATTGATCGTTTCTACAAGAGGTCGTGATGAACGCGATAGCCGCCGGTTCTCGGCGCGCAGCGGTGACTTGATCGATGGTCTGCCTGTTGTGGTACTCATCAATGGTGGTTCGGCATCCGCATCTGAAATCGTGGCAGGCGCTTTGCAAGACCACAAAAGAGCAACCATCGTCGGCACACAGTCCTTCGGCAAAGGATCGGTACAAACGATCCTTCAACTGGCCGATAATGCGGCGCTTCGCCTGACAACGGCCCTCTACTACACGCCTGGCGGCGTTTCGATCCAAGGTAAAGGCATTTCACCCGACATCATCGTGGAACAGACCCTGCCAGAAGAGCTTCTGGGCCGTGACCTCGTGCGCGGTGAAAGCGACCTTCCTGGCCATATTGAAGGCGAAGAAGAGGACGATGCAGGTTCGGGTTCAATCGCCTATGTGCCGCAGGATGCAACTGAAGATGATCAGCTTCAATACGCCCTTGGCCTGCTGCGCGGGGAAGAGCAACATGCTGCGTTCCCCCCGGATCCGGCAAAAGCGCTTCGAAACTAAGGACGGTTGCGAAATAAAATCGGACCAATAGAATCGATGGCCATCGGAGACGGTGGCCATTTTGATTCGCCGGAAAGGAAATCAGTCCGACATGTCGCTTGATCTTCACGCACCAATAGAACGTCGAGCAATCAAGGCTGATCCCAAATCCGACAAGCGGGGTGGTAGAACGCTCAAGAAAGCGATTGCCTTGTTAGGTGTTACCGCACTATTGGGCGCGAACTATGCCTTGCAGCGTTTCGGGGATCCAAAACCTCAAGCAGCTTTATTAGAGCGACCACAAATCGAAATGGCGCAAGCGGAGTTGGCCACAGGGTCAATCCAAGCAGCGCAACAAGTCGAACGCACGGAAAACGGCGTAAAAATAGTCTATGGTTCGTCGGAAGTGCAGACGCCCGCACCCGAAGCGAGCATCCAATCATCGCCGCTCCCGATTGCCCAACCACCGGTGCCCCAACAAAGGCCGGATGGTGCGAGCGAACGGCTGTTATCGCCCGGTGGCGCGAAGATAATCACGCTTGCGCCAAGTACTGGGCCGACCGTCGGCCAACCGCTTGAGGTCGCTCATTTGCCCGAGGACGGCGCGTTGGAAGAAATAGGTAGCGATCTGCTTTTGCCACGTATCACGCCGGATGGAAGGCGCCCGATGGATGTTTATGCGCGCCCATGGTCTGATTCCAGCGGTAAACGCATTGCCATCATGATCGGCGGAATTGGTTTATCACAGACCACCAGTCAGCAAGCCATCGACCGCCTGCCACCGGAGATAACGCTGGGTTTCTCCCCCGCTGGTAACAGTCTCAACCGGTGGATGCGTGCGGCGCGGAAAAAGGGACACGAATTGGTTGTTCAAGTGCCGATGGAGCCCTTCAACCGTTCCGATGTTGATCCCGGCTCAGACACACTACGCATAGACTCAACCACTCAAGGAAACATTGAGCGCCTTCATGCAAACATGGCAGCCATAACAAACTATACGGGTGTCACGAATTATTTGGGCGGGCGGTTCATGACGACACCGGAAGCGGTCACCCCGATTTTCCGGGAAGTTGCAAGGCGCGGCTTGCTTTTCTTCAACGACGGAACAGCAAAAGCGCCAGGTTTAAAAGAGAGCGCGAGAGCGCTGGCAGTGCCCTATGTTGAAGCGGACCTGGTGATCGATGCCTCACGCGCGCCCGCTGAAATCAACATGCGGCTTAAGGCGCTGGAAGATTTAGCAACAGCGCGGGGGGGTGCCGTTGGCTCCGGCGCTGCGCTGGATCTCACCATCGAGACCGTCGCGGCATGGGCAAACGATGCCAAGAAACGCGGATTTGAAATCGTGGGCGTTTCCGCGCTTGCGGATTAGGGGTAATGTGATGACGATTGAAACTGAGCTTCCCTATCGGCCCTGTGTGGGCATCATGGTACTCAACAGGCGGGGGAAAGTATGGGCCGGACGTCGCATGAAAGAAGGCAATACCGAATATTCAGGTGAGCCCTTGTTGTGGCAAATGCCGCAGGGCGGCATCGATAAAGGAGAAGAGCCGCTTCCAGCCGCTTTTCGTGAGCTATACGAAGAAACGGGCATGAAATCGGTTTCACTCATCGAAGCTGCACCACGCATGGTTCGCTATGATCTTCCAGCCCATATGATTGGAATTGGGCTGAAGGGAAAATATCGGGGCCAAGAGCAGCATTGGTTTGCCATGCGTTTCGAAGGCGACGAGGCGGAAATCCAAATCGATCCGCCACCGGATGGCCATGAACCAGAGTTTGACGCTTGGGCTTGGAAAGACATGGCAGGCCTTCCCGACGAAATCGTTGCTTTTAAGCGAGATGTTTACCGGCAGGTAGTCGAAATGTTTGGCCACTTGGCTGATGTACGAGCCTAGTGCGCCAATTTCCTACTGTGTCAGGAATGCAATGAAGCGCTGAGAGCGAAGCGCGCAGCGCGCGGCTTGGCGTTTACTTTAGTGACCGAGCGCGGTCTTCACCTCTTGGAGACGCGCAAGGCGGAAAGAAGCGGCTTGCTTCGTATCCTCATTCTGTGCGTCAGCAACATCTTCTTCGGCATCCTTGATCTGTTGTTCAATGTAGGATGCGTCAATGTCTTTGACGTTGGTTGCTTCTTCAGCGAGAAGCGTGAAACCAGCCGGTGAAATATCTGCAAAGCCACCACGAACAAAGATTTTCTCGTTCGCCCCACCCGTATCGGTTGTTTCAACAATCCCCGGGGCGAGCGTTGTCATCATGGGTGCGTGGTTGGCCATGACCGTCAAATAACCGTCCGCACCGGGCACAACGACTTGCGTAACTTCTTCAGAAAGAAGCAGTCGCTCAGGTGAAACCAATTCAAAGTTGAAGGCGTTCGCCATGATCAGCTGTTCTCAGTTTTCTGTTTATCAAAGAAGGAGGCGATAACCCCCAATGCGGCGCCAAGTATAGCGCCCACAACAATATTAATTGGCACTGTATGCTCGGGGAACATGCCGATGAATTGATCTAGCGAATCCGGACCAATGAGAAAGCCCACCATCCCCCCGGCAAAAGTCAATTGCCCGATCAAATCCAATTTCATGTCATCCTCCAATCGGCAGCGACAGATCAGGCAGCCTCAGCGGCCAGCTTCTGTGCTTTTTCCAACGCTTCATCCATGGAGCCTACCATGTAGAAGGCCGCTTCTGGAAGATGGTCATAGTCGCCATTGACCAAGCCTTTGAAGCCCTTGATCGTGTCGGCCAGATCAACCAGCTTGCCCGGTGAGCCTGTGAACACTTCGGCAACGAAGAATGGCTGCGACAAGAAGCGTTCGATCTTGCGGGCACGCGCAACGGTCAGCTTATCTTCTTCAGACAATTCGTCCATGCCAAGGATGGCGATGATATCTTGCAGGGCTTTGTAGCGCTGCAGCGTCGACTGAACCTGACGGGCCACTTCATAATGCTCTTCACCAACGATTTGGGGGTCAAGCATACGCGATGTTGAATCAAGCGGGTCAACCGCCGGATAAATACCCTTTTCGGCAATCGCACGGTTCAGAACCGTCGTGGCGTCCAGGTGCGCAAAGGAAGTTGCTGGCGCAGGGTCGGTCAAGTCATCTGCAGGGACGTAAATCGCCTGAACGGAGGTGATCGAACCTTTGGTGGTGGTTGTGATGCGCTCCTGCATCTGGCCCATATCAGTGGCCAGTGTCGGCTGATAGCCAACCGCCGATGGGATACGGCCAAGAAGCGCGGACACTTCAGAACCGGCTTGCGTAAAGCGGAAAATATTGTCGACAAAGAACAGAACGTCCTGACCTTTGTCACGGAAATCTTCCGCGATGGTCAAACCGGTTAGCGCAACGCGAGCACGGGCACCGGGCGGTTCGTTCATTTGGCCGTAAACCAGCGCGGCTTTGGAACCGTCCGCCTTGCCGTCATTTTCCTTTGGATCGACGTTCACTTTGGATTCGATCATTTCCCAGTAAAGGTCATTGCCTTCACGGGTACGCTCACCAACACCGGCAAACACCGAATAACCACCATGCGCTTTCGCAACGTTGTTGATCAGCTCCATGATGAGAACGGTTTTACCAACACCGGCACCGCCGAACAGGCCAATCTTACCACCCTTCGCATAGGGCGCGAGCAAATCAACGACCTTGATGCCAGTGACCAGGATTTCAGCCTCTGTGGACTGCTCCACATATTCCGGTGCTTCCTGGTGGATCGCACGTGTACCAGATGTCTTGATCGGACCGATTTCATCAATCGGCTCACCGATAACGTTCATGATCCGGCCAAGCGTCTCGTCACCAACTGGCACTTCAATCGGCGCGCCATTGTCGACAACGTCTTGGCCCCGAACCAAACCTTCAGTGGAGTCCATGGCAATGGTGCGCACGGTGTTTTCACCCAAGTGCTGCGCCACTTCGAGGACGAGGCGGTTGCCATTATTGTCTGTTTCAAGAGCGTTCAAAATCGCCGGCAGGTCACCGTCAAATTTCACGTCAACAACCGCGCCAATCACCTGACTGACTTTGCCGGTAGCCTTTTTCTTGGCTGCTGCTTTTGCCATCGTGCTTCTACCCTTCCTCTAGAGCGCTTCCGCGCCGGAAATGATTTCAATGAGTTCTTTTGTAATCTGCGCCTGACGCTGGCGGTTATAGGAAACCGTCAACTTGTCGATCATCTCACCCGCGTTGCGCGTTGCATTGTCCATCGCGCTCATTCGCGCGCCCTGCTCAGAGGCCGCATTTTCAAGGAGTGCGCGGAAAACCTGCACCGAAATGTTGCGTGGGATCAGATCTTCCAAAATCGATGCGGCATCCGGCTCATACTCATAGACGGCCGCAACATCGGTGCCGTCTTCTTCAATCTCAGCTTCATCAGCGCTAGCTGGAATAATCTGCTGTCCGGTCGGAATTTGACTGATCACCGATTTAAATTCGGAATAGTAGATCGTGCATACGTCAAACTCTTCAGCCTCGAACATGCCGATCACCTTGCGGCCGATCTCGGCAGCGTTGGCAAAGGCGACATTTTTCACATCACGCAAATCAATGCGATCAATGATCAGGCTCTCAAACTCGCGGCGCAGGGCATCATAACCCTTCTTGCCGACGGTAATGATCTTTACCGTCTTGCCTTCGTTTTGAAGACGCAGCACATCTTCGCGCGCCTTACGGGCAATCGAAGAGTTAAAGCCACCACAAAGGCCGCGTTCCGCCGTGGCAACAACCAGCAAATGCACCTGATCGTTACCAGTACCGGTCATCAAACGCGGCGCATCATCGGCATCCACGAGCGAAGCAATGTTGGCCAATACGTTGCCCATTCGCTGTGAATAGGGGCGTGCAGCTTCTGCGGCCTCTTGCGCTCGGCGCAACTTGGCAGCAGCAACCATCTGCATGGCTTTGGTAATCTTACGGGTCGCCTTGACCGACGCGATCCGGTTACGAAGATCCTTCAACGAGGGCATATGTTTCGCCTTCTAGCTTTCGTTTCCGGTCAGGTTACGAGAATGACTTCGCAAACGCTTCAATCTGAGACTTCAGCGCGGCCGTCGTATCATCGGTCAATTTCTGGTCATTGCGGATGCTGTCCAGAACCGATTTACCTTCACCGCGCATATGCGTCAGCAAGCCTTGCTCGAACGCACCAACTTTTTCGACGGGCAGCTCGTCAAGGAAGCCATTCACACCAGCGAAGATGACAGCAACCTGCTCTTCGGTTTTCAGCGGTGAGAACTGTGGCTGCTTGAGCAACTCTGTCAAACGCGCACCGCGGTTCAACAGACGTTGTGTTGCTGCATCCAGATCGGAACCAAACTGCGCAAACGCAGCCATTTCACGATACTGGGCAAGTTCACCCTTAATCGAACCAGCAACCTGCTTCATCGCCTTGATCTGAGCCGATGAGCCCACGCGGGAAACGGAAAGGCCAACGTTCACAGCCGGACGAATACCCTGGAAGAACAAATCTGTTTCAAGGAAGATCTGGCCATCGGTGATGGAGATAACATTGGTAGGAATAAACGCGGAAACATCGTTACCCTGCGTTTCAATGACCGGTAGCGCGGTCAGTGAGCCGGAACCATTGTCTTCGTTAAGTTTCGCAGCACGCTCCAAAAGGCGTGAGTGCAGGAAGAAAACGTCACCCGGGAAAGCCTCACGTCCTGGTGGACGACGCAGCAGCAGCGACATCTGACGATAGGACACAGCCTGCTTGGACAGATCATCATAACCGATCAGGGCGTGCATACCATTGTCACGGAAATACTCACCCATCGTACAACCGGCAAATGGCGCAAGGAACTGCATCGGCGCCGGGTCAGACGCTGTCGCGGCAACAACGATGGAATATTCCAACGCACCGCGCTCTTCGAGCACCTTCACGAATTGGGCAACGGTGGAACGCTTTTGGCCAACAGCGACGTAGATGCAATATAGCTTGTCATTTTCCGGACCAGCATCGTGGATCGGCTTCTGGTTCAAAAACGTGTCCAAAAGGATCGCTGTCTTGCCGGTCTGACGGTCACCAATCACGAGCTCACGCTGGCCACGACCAACCGGGATGAGCGCATCAATCGCCTTCAAACCAGTAGACATCGGCTCATGCACGGATTTACGTGGGATAATGCCGGGCGCTTTAACATCAACGCGGCGGCGCTCTTTGGATTTGATCGGACCCTTGCCATCAATGGGATTGCCGAGCGGATCAACAACACGACCGAGCAGCTCTTTGCCCACAGGCACGTCCACAATCGCGCCGGTACGCTTGACGATATCGCCTTCTTTAATGTCACGGTCAGAACCGAAGATAACAACACCAACATTGTCTTCTTCGAGGTTCAACGCCATGCCGCGAATGCCGCCTGGAAATTCAACCATTTCACCGGCCTGAACATTGTCCAGACCATAGACGCGGGCAATACCATCACCCACTGAAAGAACCTGACCAACTTCGGATACTTCAGCGTCTTCGCCAAAATTTTTGATTTGATCTTTAAGAATTGCGGAAATTTCCGCGGCACGGATGTCCATCAGCCAACCTCTTTAAGCGCAAGCTTGAGTGTAGAGAGTTTCGTTTTCAACGATGTGTCGATTTGCTTGGAACCCATTTTAACAATGAGCCCTCCAAGGATCGACGGATCAACGGTCAGGTTGATCGCAACGTCCTTACCGGCAACCTCTTTCAAGGTCGCCTGTAATTGCTTGGTTTGCGTCGCGTTTAATTCGCGCGCAGCTGTTACGTCAGCGCTCGCCTCACCGCGCGCTTCTGCAGCGATCGCGCCAAAAGCGTCGATCATTGCAGGGACAGCGAACAGTCGGCGATTACGCGCAACAACTTTCAAAAAATTAGCAACGAGCGGTTGCGCTTTGGCTTTTTTCAAAACGGCATCGATCGCAACGCTTTGCTCATCGGCGGAAAGCACGGGGCTTTCGACAAAGCGCTGAAGATCTTCGCTATCGTTCATCAGCGCCTTGAAAGCACCCAATGATTCTTCGACTTTTTCGATGACTCCGGCCTCTGAAGCCAATTCAAACAGCGACTGCGCGTAGCGCATTGCAACGGAGGATGTGGAAGAAGTGGCCACTGGGAATTGCCCGCCCGTTTGGTTTCAATGGCAAAAGCGATGTAAGCCACTGAGATTGTTGATCTTTTCTGATAACTGCGGCGTGTTGTCTTCGCTCCCGCAGCAAATTAACGGCGCTCTAGCATAGCGATTTTGCCGGTGCAAGGCAGACCGATACCCCTTTTGTCGAACGTTTTGACGCGCCTAGCGCACATATCCAAACACATAAAGCAGCGGCAGCACGGCCAAGGCGATCTCCATAAGGATTGAAACAAGATTAAACACGGTAAAACCGCGGTCAAAAATCATCGAAACCAACCGGCCTAAAGCGGTAAAACCCCAGCCTGCACCCAGCACCAACCAAATCAAGGGCTGCGCCAGTACGATCGCAAAAATACCGGTACCAAGATAAAATCCGGCCATCGTGGCCCGGCTCTCCGACAAAGCCTCGGGTACGTCAGGCAATGTCTGGAGACGCAAAATGGCAAATGTGGTGCGCGGGGCAAAAAAGCAGATCAACCCAAAAAGGATCGTGATGATGGCAGAAATCCAAGCCAATGTTTCACCGGTGGTTTGCGGCGGTACGATCTCAATCATGAAGAGCTCCAACTAACTGGGTGGTAACTGGCTCAGATGACACAAAAGTCCATCAACACAATTTGACTTTCACAAGAAAGAACGCATCACGTCGCCTGCAGAACGTGCTTCATGGCGTGCTTCGCGGATTAGATGATCAAAGTGCCGGGTTAAAGCGCTTACCTGATTGCGCTCACGAAACACCATGTAGAATTTACCCACATAAAGGGCTGCCAACATCGATCCGAAAATCGTCAATGGGGCTGAGTAGAGCTCACGGCTGTCATATATATAGACACGCAGCGAGGGATATCTTTGATCACAGGCTTCAGCCATCCACTGCACCTGCTCCCTACGCACGTTTTCGGGCACGCCCGACCAGTAGCCATCACCCCGCGCCAGAGCACGAACATGGTGCAGCGGCACACACATCTCATAGTCAGAACCCGGCGATTCAAGCCAAGTGACGGTTGCCTCCATCGCATCATGGGCTTGCGACGGGGTTTTGTCGCGAAACGCGCCATACTCCCACTCCAAGAGATCGCGCGTCTTCAAAATATCTGGAAGGGTTGCTGGAACATGCCGTATTTTCTGGCCAACCGCCTCCCGGTGCCACCCGATGATTTGTTCGTCGGACGGCGTGCGCGCCGCATCTTCAAGACCGATCCCAGCCATCAGCAATTCTGCCGCCGTTTCCCGACGATCCGAAACACCCAAGAGCCAATCCACACTCACCGCAAGTGATTGCGCGATAGAAGCAGCCAAGTGAGCATTTGGGAGACGGGGTTCATCGGCATTGAGCAACTGAACAATTGTTGATCGGTCAACGCCCGCCAACCGAGCCAATTCAGAGCGGTTTTTGCCGCTATCGCTGAGGCGCTCCAACAGGCGACGGCGAAATATCTCGGATCGTTCGGTCTTGCTAAGCATTATCAACAGTGCTGTTTATTATAAGCAAACGGCATTTTTAGTTGCAAATATACCAAATGGCGTCAATCCTTACATCGAGCTAAACCGGCGGCAGTTAACAACCGCGAGCTGTCCACACAATGGAAACCCCGAAGCGAACTTTGGCCAAGACCATCAGTTGGCAATTGGTTGGCATTGTGACCATGACAATGGTTGGCCTTGGCCAAACCGGTAGTTTGACCATCAGCCTGTCGATCGCGATATCAGGCGCCGCTACCGGCACCATTATGTTTTATCTCCACGAACGGCTTTGGGCGAAAATCAGATGGGGCTGCCAGGCAAGCCAATGGAAAAAGTAATTTACGAGGCAGCTTTTATTTGTTCGCTTCCGACATGACGGCTCTGGCAGTTTCTTCGACAAACGCAACGCGTTGCGCCACTGACACTTTAGGTAAGATAGCAGTCTCATAACCGAGATGCTCATAGGCTGCGATAAGCCGCCCACACTCTTCCAGCGCATCCCCAAAGCTGTGGCGTCTTTCCGCATTTTGGGAGAAGATATCTTCCCAAGGCGGCGCGATAAATACCGGCGAGCCATATCGGAAGCGTGTGGTTGAAGCGCCAAATTCTTTTGCGCCGCTACTATGCCGCAATGCGACCGCCGCATCGACAATGCCCCGATCGAAAAACACCGTTTGGTCGACTTGCGTCAGCTTATTGAAGTCAGAAATCGCGACCTCAAGCGCACGAGCCGCGAACTTTTCCATATTATTCCAAGGAAGAAACGGACTTAGCGGGTTCGTTTCACCCCGAACGATACGTAATCCCGGTTCATCGACCACTTTGTAGCCACGAGCTGCAAGCGCCCTGATTAACGTTGACTTTCCACCGCCAGAGCAACCCGAAATCAAAAAGCGCTGTGCCTGGCGAACCATCACAGGAAACTCTGCGGATCGATATCCAATGCAACGCGAACACTGCCGCGCGGATTGGGAGCAGCGGCGATCATGGATGAAATATAGGCCTGCAGATTTGCACGATCACCACCATGAACCAAAATGCGAAAACGATGCCGGCCTCGCAGCAAAGCCAATGGCGCTTCTGCCGGCCCAAGCACTTTGATGTCCGGGGCGGCGGGCGCTGCACGGCGCAACGCCTTGCCGTGCGCCTCTGCATCGCTGCGCTCATTGGCTGAAATGATGATCGATGCCAGCCGACCAAAAGGCGGCATGCGGCCCATTTTTCGCTCTTCCAATTGCGCAGCGTAAAAAGCTTCCGCATCGCCGGAAACACAAGCCTGCATTACAGGATGATCGGGCTGAAACGTCTGGATCAGACCGACAGATTTTCGACCTGTTCGACCGGCCCGTCCTGTCACTTGGCTAAGCAATTGAAAGGTCCGCTCTGCTGCACGCGGATCGCCATTTGCCAAACCCAAATCCGCGTCCACCACGCCGACACAGGTCATCAATGGAAAATTGTGTCCCTTGGCGACCAACTGCGTGCCAATCACGATGTCAGCCTCACCTTTGGCGATTGCCTCCATTTCCAAGCGTAAACGCTTGACGCCGCCCACCATATCCGATGCCAACACAATCACCCGCGCGTCTGGAAAATGCGCCAGGGTTTCTTCAGCAATCCGCTCAATGCCGGGACCGCAAGCCACCAGATGATCAAAAGTCCCACATTCGGGGCATGCCTCAGGAACCGGTTCATGATGCCCACAATGATGGCACTGCAATTGGCGGCGGAAGCGGTGTTCCACCAGCCATGCCGAACAATTGCTGCATGCAAAGCGGTGGCCACAGGCGCGACAAAGCGTGAGCGGCGCATAGCCGCGACGGTTGAGGAACAGTAGCGCCTGCTCCTTTCGGTCGAGCGTTTCACCAACTGCCTCTAAAAGAGCCGGCGATAGAAAACCACCGCGCGCCGGTGGGGATTTGCGCATGTCGATGGTTTTGACGTCCGGCAACGCGGCATCTGCGAAACGTTTCTCAAGCCGTAAATATTGATAGCGGCCGATCAATGCGTTGTGACGCGTTTCGACAGATGGCGTCGCCGACACCAAGACAGCCGGAAATTCGCCCATATGAGCACGCACCACCGCCATATCCCGTGCATTATAATAGACGCGATCCTCCTGCTTGTAGGCCGCGTCGTGCTCCTCGTCGACGATGATCAATTGCAGATTTTGAAACGGTAAGAACAGGGCCGAGCGCGCGCCTGCAACAACCCGAACACGGCCCTCTGCAACTTGACGCCAGACGCGCTCTCGTTGCTTGGGTGGCAAGTCCGAATGCCAAGAAGCAGGTTCTGTTCCAAAGCGCGCGTGAAAACGTTCCAAAAAGGCCTGCGTTAGCGCGATTTCGGGGAGCATAACCAGTACCTGCCCGCCCTTTTCAAGCGCGCTGGCAATTGCCTCAAAATAGACCTCGGTCTTACCCGATCCGGTAACGCCTTCCAAAAGTGTCACTGAAAAGGCACCATCTGAAACGGACTGCGCCAGTGACCGCGCCGTTTCCAACTGATCATTACTCAGCTTGGGTTCATCATAGTCAATTAGAGGGGCGGCAACGACTGGTGGTGGTGCAATTTCGGTCTGCTCAAAGAAGTCTGCCTTGATCAAACCATCAACAACGGACTGCGAGACGCCAGCAGCGTGGGAAAGACCTGATCGCGTCCAAACCATGCCAGGTGCTTCTTGCAATAGCTCAAGAAGGGTTCGCCGCGCCGGGGTCAGCCTTTCTGGCGAACCGCCCAAATAACGAATGCCAGGAACAGGCGCTTCCGGTTCAAAGGCCGTCGGCACCCGCAGCACCATCCGCGCGACCATGCCCGGCGCACTGAGCGTATATCGAGCAACCCAATCAATGAAGCGGCGCATATCCTCGGTGATCAAAGGACAATCAAACACCTGGCTTATTTCGCGCAGTTTCTTGGCATCAACCGAAGCCGATGTGTCTTCGCGTTTGTCCCAAACGATACCCGGAACCTGCCGCGTGCCCAGCGGCACCTGCACAACCGAACCAGGCAAAACCTCCACGCCAGACGGGACCGCATAAGTATAGGGCACGGGCGAAGGGACCGGGACCAAAACAGGCACGGTTTCAAATGAATCGGTAAAAAGCGAATCGGAAGCCATCAGACTGGTGACCTTGCCGATTGATTGGGCTAAACGAAACCAAAAATGATGATGCGCACCAAGCGCAAATCGGGATCGAAAACAATGAAATTCTTCGTCGACACAGCAGATATTGCGGAAATCACAGAGCTCAATGACACCGGCCTATTGGACGGCGTAACGACAAATCCATCACTCATCATGAAATCGGGCCGAGACATTATGGAGGTGACAAAGGAAATTTGTGACCTCGTCGATGGTCCGGTTTCAGCCGAAGTCACTGCGACAGAATTTGACGGCATGATGAAAGAGGCCGACATTCTCAAAAAGATCGCGGACAATGTCTGCATCAAGCTGCCACTCACCATGGAAGGTCTCAAAGCCTGTAAGGCGCTGACCGCAGAAGGCGTGCAAACTAACGTGACACTGTGCTTCTCCGCCAACCAAGCGCTGCTCGCAGCCAAGGCAGGCGCCACATTCATTTCACCGTTTATCGGTCGTCTTGATGACATGGCCATCGACGGCATGGAGCTGATCGAGGACATCCGGACGATCTATGACAATTATGGATTTGAAACCCAAATTCTGGCTGCGTCGATCCGGACGGTAAACCACGTCAAGGAAGCTGCACTGATTGGCGCCGATGTTTCGACCGTGCCACCGGCAACGCTCAAAGCACTTGTCAAACATCCACTGACCGACAAGGGCTTGGCTGCCTTTTTAGCCGACTGGGAGAAGACTGGTCAGTCAATCGCGTAATCGACCAACAAACCAAGCTTTTGACGCAACACTGTGAGCGCGCTCTGACGCGCGCTCTTGTTGTCAGATGATGTCGGCACCACGCGCTCTACAATATCCATCAGTTTTTCACACTGTCGCTGGTCCAGCATGGAAGCAACCAAAGGCGCTAGTCGGCGCAGCACGTCAGTTTGGCTCGTAAACTGCTCAGTTGCCCAATCACCGTAGATTATAGCTTCCTCGACCAAGCCTTTTTCGCCGACCTCTAATAGCGCCTCAAGGAGTTTTTCCTGCGTTTCGTCACTCCAACTTTCGCATTCTTTCGCAATGGCGATAATTGCGGTGGCACCACCGACCACAGGATCATCAATTGCATCAATAGGGCTTTGCGCAGCTTGATTTCGAAAATTTCTGCGCTTTAGGTTTCCGTGCATTTGTTGGGCTTTGCCAATTACACCGCCTGAAGCACGCCCTGCATCCCGGATCCGGTAAAACCAAAACGCCGCGACTCCAATAGCACAGATAACCGCCAACAGGATGTGCATCGCTTCCTCCACTCGGCAGCAATGCAGTTATAAAACTAGGCGTTAAAAAGTCCTAAGCCCGAAAAACGGCGTCCGGATCGTTTTTCAAAACATGTTCGCAATAATCTTGCAGCTTGACGGTCAAATCCTGCACATCACCCTCAAAGGCATCGGGTTCGATAGGCTGGCCAATCGTCATCTCAAAGGTTTTACCCTTCTTGTTGAGAAGCTCATGGAACACAGTCATGTCACGCAGTTCCGGATTGCGATGCGCAAGCAGATAGAACAGCCACGAATTACGGGCCTGCATGTTCATGGGAATGATCGGCACATTGTAACGTTTCGCCAGCTGTATGCCTGTCGCCTGCCAAGGGCGTTCCTTCAATCCGGTACCATTCCAATAGGCAATCCGACCCGATGGGAACAAGGCGATGGCCCGTTCATCCTTAAACGCCCGGTTTGTGCGCACCAGCGTCTCCCGGCTCTTAGCGTGCGATTTTTCGGACGCTCGCCACTCTACAGGGATGATGATCTCAGCCAAATTCTTGTTCACGCGTATCGCGTCGCGGTTCGCAAAAAACACAAGGTCGTTGCGGACACGCTTCATCATGTCAAAAACGGCAATACCGTCGGCAATACCGGTCGGATGGTTTGAAATGAGAACAAATCCGCCTTTGGCGGGCAAACGCTCGGCTTGGTGAACGCGCACATCAAGCTTCAAAAGCTGGCTGACATACTCAAAGCACTCCGTACCAGACGCACCCTGTACGTCATCGGCCATCTTCACAGCCTGCCGGTACTGCAAAAACTTATACAAAATAGGCTTGAGCATGGGCCACGACGGGTGCTTGACCAGCGTACGGCCACGTTCTGCGATCAATTGATCAACAATGTGAAGGTCGGAAAACTCCGACACGACCGTTTTGTCGCCCGAAAGCACATGCGAAAAAGTAGAAGAAGCGCTTTGGATTTCCATAGCCATAACCCCGGTTAGCCCTTAACCGTTCCATCGCCGATCGTTATCTCGGGAATATGACATATATTTAAAACCACTGAAAGTGGTGTCACAAATCTGATTAAGCCGAAAATATGTCGTGATGGCGGCGCTAAGACCCTTTTTGCGCATGGCTTACGCCAGTGTAGGCTTCATCGCCCCATAACTGCTTGACCCGAGCATCGCGGCCACAAGCTTGGCGATAGCGTAGATAGGCCTCAGCACGTGTGAGGGCACCAAAACGCGTCAGCCGCAGTTCCTCACTTTTATAATAGTTTTGATGGTAGTCTTCTGCGATCCAGAACACTACCTCGCCTTCAATAGGCGTAACTATTGTTTGCCCCAAAATGGCTTCACCTTCGGCGACAGCTTCCTGGGCCAGTGCCATTTCTTCAGGTGTAAACGCGTGAACGGCCGTTTCATAGGACCGACCTCGGTCACAAAATTGCCCACCCGGATCGGTCACATCGATGGTGCGCAGAAAAATATCCACCAGCGTCTTATAGTCCGTGACATTGGAGTCATAATCGATTTTGACCACCTCACGATGGCGCCCGTGATCACGATATGTGGGGTTTTCCATCTGACCGCCTGCATAACCAGATGTCGCCTCAATCACGCCGTCGACATGCTCAAAGTCTTTTTCAACACACCAAAAACATCCGCCAGCGACAATAAGCGACTTTGTTTCTGCATGCGCTGCACCAATTGCTGCAGTTAATGAAAGGATTGGTGCGAGTGAAAGGGCGCGAAACATCGGCAATCTCCGTTTAGGGGCTCAGCTGACATAGGGCTATTATCCCGTCGTCGTCCATTCAAAGAGATACACGTTTTGGTGAGGGTGGTCTTACCGGCGCCAAACACACAACGTACGAGGGAGTTGTGTTTACCACAAACGCATCATAGACACGCCAAGCCAACGCAACGAGTTGCCAAATCCATTGTTCGCAAAGATTCAAAATTACGCACGTGATGTTCAGGATCGCTGGCGGAAACGCTGGGGACCGGACATGAGCACCCGCTCAAACCGCTTCCAGGCATGGCTGGACATGATGATATTGGACCATGGCTTCCTGCGAATTTGGTGGCACAATCTGCACGAAATTGCCCCAGGTGTTTGGCGCTCCAACCAACCTTCCCCCGGGCAACTAAAAAAGCTTGTCCAAAAGAGCGGCATCAAAACAGTCTTGAATTTGCGCGGTGAGTCGACTTGGGGGTCCTATCGCTTGGAAAAACACACATGCGATCAATTGGGGGTCGAACTGATTGATGCCAGACTGTATTCGCGAAAGCCGCCCACCGTTGCAGAAGTGGAGCGGCTGTTTGCCATCTTCGACTATATCGACAAACCATTCCTGATGCATTGCAAATCAGGTGCAGACCGTGCCGGACTAGGATCGGCACTTTATATGCTGTGGGATAATCGTGTGCCCGCGGAAGCCGTCAGACAGCTTTCATGGACCTATTTGCACATGAAACATGCCAAGACCGGCATGCTGGACGAGTTTGTCGCCACCTATGCAAAAGCCCATGCCGAAACCGGTGTCAGCTTCACTGAATGGCTCCACAACGTGTATGACATGCAAGACATGATGGACAATTTCCAAGCATCACATATTGCCAACTGGGTCGTTGACCGCGTCCTGGCCCGCGAATGAAAAACGCCGCGGTTAAACCCGGCGTTCCACCATCATCTTTTTGATCTCCGCAATCGCTTTGGCAGGGTTTAAACCCTTCGGACAGGCTTGCGTACAATTCATGATCGTGTGGCAGCGATAGAGCCGGAACGGATCTTCCAGATTATCGAGACGCTCCCCCGTTGATTCATCGCGCGAATCGATCAGCCACCGATAAGCCTGCAAGAGCACTGCCGGGCCAAGATAACGGTCACCATTCCACCAATAGGACGGGCACGAGGTCGAGCAACAAGCGCACAAAATACACTCATAAAGCCCATCGAGCTTTTCACGGTCGTCCTTGGATTGTTTCCACTCTTTTTCAGGCGCTGCCGTTGTTGTTTTGAGCCAAGGCTCAATGGAGCGGTGCTGGGCGTAGAAATTGGTGAGATCCGGCACGAGGTCTTTTACAACCGGCATGTGCGGCAACGGGTAGACTTTGACGGTACCACTGATCTCATCAGCACCTTTCGTGCAAGCGAGCGTGTTCGTCCCGTCGATGTTCATCGCGCAAGAACCGCAAATGCCTTCCCGGCAAGAACGGCGCAGCGTCAGTGTCGGGTCGATATTGTTCTTGATCCATAACAGCGCATCCAGAACCATCGGCCCGCAATCATCCATGTCGACGAAGTAAGTGTCGATGGTCGGGTTGCCGCCCTCATCGGGATTCCAGCGGTAGATTCGATATTCCCGCAAATTCGAGCCGGAGGGCTTTGGCCATACCTTGCCCTCTTGCGGGCGGGAGCCTTTTGGAAGTGTTAGTTCAGCCATGAATTTGCTCTCTTAGTATACCCGCGCTTTCGGCGCGATTTTGGCCATCTCAATGCCCTCTTCGAGCAGTTCGGTATGCACGGGGCGATAATCCATCGTCACACCACCGGCATCAGAGACCCATGAAAGCGTATGCTTGCGCCAATTTTCATCGTCGCGACCATCAAACTTGCCGCCTTTATAGTCTTCCCGTGCATGCGCACCGCGGCTCTCTTTGCGCGCTTCGGCGCCATAGACCGTGGTGATCGCGTTCGCCATCAGGTTTTCCAGTTCCAGCGTTTCTACCAGATCGGAGTTCCAAATCATTGAGCGGTCAGAGACCTTGACGTCAGCCATGGATTGCCAGGCCGAATCCATCCGGCGACAACCTTGTTCAAGCGTCTCTTGCGTACGGAACACGGCAGCATCTTCCTGCATGATTTTCTGCATGTTGAGACGCAGCTCCGCCGTCGGCGAGTTGCCATTGGCATGGCGCAGCCGGTCGAACCGCTCCATGATTTTGTCGCAAGATTTCTCATTGATGTCCGGGATCGCACTGTCGCGATCAATCACTTGACCGGCGCGGATCGCAGCCGCCCGTCCAAACACCACCAAGTCAATGAGCGAGTTGGAGCCTAGACGGTTTGCACCATGAACCGAGGCACAGCCGGCTTCACCCACAGCCATCAGGCCAGGCGCAATCGCGTCCGGATTGTCTTTGGTCGGGTTCAGCACTTCGCCCCAATAGTTGGTTGGAATGCCGCCCATATTGTAGTGAACCGTTGGCAGAACCGGGATCGGCTCCTTGGTCACATCAACACCGGCAAAGATTTTCGCTGATTCTGAAATGCCCGGGAGCCGCTCTGCCAACACAGCCGGATCAAGGTGATCCAAGTGAAGGAAGATGTGATCCTTGTCCTTGCCAACACCGCGGCCTTCGCGAATTTCCATGGTCATGCAGCGCGAAACCACATCGCGCGACGCCAAGTCTTTTGCTGAAGGCGCGTAGCGTTCCATGAAACGCTCACCTTCAGAGTTGACGAGGTAACCGCCTTCCCCACGCGCGCCTTCTGTGATCAGACAGCCGGCACCATAAATTCCGGTCGGATGGAACTGAACAAATTCCATGTCCTGCAGCGGCAAACCAGCACGGGCGATCATGCCCCCGCCATCGCCAGTACATGTGTGCGCTGATGTTGCGGAGAAATAAGCGCGGCCATAGCCGCCGGTTGCCAGCACCACCATCTTTGCGGAGAAGCGGTGGATCACACCGTCATCGAGGTTCCATGCCACAACGCCGGTGCACGTGCCGTCATCATCCATAATGAGATCAAGCGCGAAATATTCGATGAAGAATTGCGCATTGTTGCGTAGCGCTTGGCCGTAGAGCGTGTGCAAAATGGCGTGGCCGGTCCGGTCCGCAGCCGCACAAGTGCGCTGAACGGGCGGGCCATCACCAAAATTCTGCATGTGGCCGCCAAACGGGCGCTGATAGATCTTGCCATCTTCGGTCCGGCTGAACGGCACGCCATAGTGCTCAAGCTCATAAACAGCTTTGGGCGCTTCCATCGCCAGATATTGCATGGCGTCCACATCACCGAGCCAATCAGAGCCCTTAACGGTGTCGTACATGTGCCACTGCCAGCTGTCGGGCGTCATGTTGGCGAGCGATGCGGCGATACCGCCTTGCGCCGCAACCGTGTGCGAACGTGTCGGGAAAACCTTGGTTATGCACGCAGTGCGTAGGCCTTGTTCGGCCATGCCCAATGTTGCGCGAAGACCGGCACCACCGGCGCCAACGACAACAACATCAAACTGGTGATCTTCAAACCGATAAGTCTTGCCGGTTTGCCCGGGCGCGCCATCGGTCTTCGTGGTGTTTGGATCGTGAATATTCATGATGATTTAGCTTCCAAAACCCAATTTCAAAACAGCAAACACACTGGCAATGCCAAGCGCGGCGACAAAGAATAAATTCAGCAAGACGAATGCATATTTTGCAAACTCGCCGTGGATATAGTCCTCGATAACGACCTGCATGCCGAGCTTGGCATGATAAAGTCCACTGACCAGCATCAACAGTAGAATAATCGCGACAAATGGACTTCCCAGATAGGCTGTAACCTCATCATAGGACCGGCCATTGGTTGATGCCAAGATCCAGACAAATGCCAACATCAGTGGGATGTTTGCCAGAGCCGTTACCCGCTGGCGCCAAAAATGCTCGGTGCCATCCTTTGCAGACCCGAGGCCTTCAACGCGTTTGAAAGGTGTTTTGATCGACATGTTTTTCCCCTCAGCGTGCAATGGCAACGATGACCCAGATCAACGCCGTTAAAGACGCCGAACCGATGAATGTTGCGTAGGCCAACTTCGTTGCAGTGGCTTTGTCCATCAGGACCGTAGCATCCCACAGGAAGTGACGCACACCACCGAGCATGTGGTGCATCAGCGCCCACGTGTAGCCAAATAATACCAGCAGCCCAAACCAAGAAGAATACACGGCGTTGACTACACCAAAAGCACCGGGTCCCGATGCGGCTGCAATCAACCAAATAGCGACCAACAGTGTGCCGAAATAAAGAGCGACCCCGGTGATGCGGTGCATAATCGAGGCAAGCATGGTTGGTATGAGTTTATAGATCGTCAGGTGCGGAGAAAGCGGGCGACCCGATGAAGAAGCTGGACTTGACAAGGCGATACCTTCGTTGACGGTTCCGATAAGGCGTGTCTTACGCGCGCAATTATCCGCGCGTCAAAGACAAACGGACGATCCACCATTGCCAATTAGTCAGAGGTGAAAAAAACACAAGCCATATCAGAAGCTTAAACCGATTAAGCGGTCGTTCCTTGTTGGCATAAACGGAGATTGATTGTTTCCCAAAGCGCCTTTGGGCCCAATTATTACCTTCGGCAATCCACCGGTTGGCGTCCAGAGATAAACCAACTTGCTTCTCGACCCTCGAAAACAAGAGCAAAACCGGTCTTGCCATACCGCTCCCGCTGCCCGGGCGGATCAGCCGGCAAATCCGTTTCTACACCACGACTGTCAGAAATCTGTAACAGGCCAGATCCCGCATTGCGAACCGTGAGGCGCACATCAGACGTACACGACCATGTCGCAAAACGCGGCTGCGCGCTGTCGCGAAAGGCGACCTCCGGTGTTGAACTGCAAGCTGTCAAACCGAAAATAAACGCCAACACCAAGATCGGCTTTGAATTGATGTTTGTTTCCATAATCGGCGCACTAATCCCAATCTTGACAGGTGGCAAGGCACACATTGTGGCACCCAAGACATTTACATTTCCCACCAAGGGGACCAAAGCGGTGCGATGCTTTCCATTTTTCTGACGATAACGCCGGTCTTCATCCTTATTATCGTCGGCTACGCGGCCGTCAAATCGAACTTTGTGACCGCATCACTCGGTGACGCACTCAACGCGTATGCGGTAAAAATTGCGGTCCCAATCCTTTTGTTTCGGGCCATGGCTGAGTTGGAGTTCAACCAAGCCATTTCGGGACCATTGCTACTTTCATTTTATACGGGCGCGTTTGCTTGTTTTGTATTGGGAATCATCGGCGCTCGAACACTTTTTAAAAGACGGCCCGGCGAAAGCGTATCAATTGGCTTCGGCGCAACTTTTTCAAATTCCGTCCTATTGGGGATAGCAATCGTGGAACGGTCCCATGGCGCAAACGCTTTGTTGCCTACTTATGGGATTATCGCTTTTCACGCCTCATCGATTTACATCGTCGGCATGGTCACGATGGAACTGATGCGCCGTGACGGACGACCGCTGGGCGAGACCCTTGTTTCGGCAGGAAAATCAATCATCACCAACCCGCTTATGATCGGAATTCTCGCAGGCGTCGCCTTCAACCTTTCTGGCCTGCCGTTGATAGATCCTTTCGAAACCGCAACGTCGATGATTGCAGCGTCGGCCATACCGGCTGCCCTCGTTGGCATTGGCGCCTCTATGACCCAGTACAAAATGGCAAGCGGCATTCGCGAGAGCACGTTTATCGCATTCTTATCGTTGCTCGTTCATCCCATGATCGTGTTTCTCTTGGCCTACTTTGTGTTCGACCTTGAACCGATCATGACATTGGCAGCTGTGACAATTGCCGCTATGCCGCCGGGCGTAAACATCTATATCTTCGCTGCCATGTACAAACGCGCCGAAGATGTCGCCGCGTCGGCGTTTCTTTTGTCAACGATTGTGAGCGTCGTAACCATCACGCTTTGGCTGTGGCTTTTACAAGCCGCAATAACTTAAGGAAGGCGGAAGGGCGCTATAGCTCGCGCACATCCACAAAACGCCCAGCGACAGCAGCAGCGGCCGCCATCGCCGGCGAGACCAGGTGCGTGCGGCCCTTGAAGCCCTGACGACCTTCAAAGTTCCGGTTGGACGTTGATGCACAGCGTTCTTCCGGCTTCAGGCGGTCATCATTCATCGCAAGGCACATGGAACAACCAGGCTCACGCCAATCAAAACCTGCTTCAATGAAAATCTTGTCCAAGCCTTCTTGCTCAGCCTGCGCTTTCACCAAACCGGATCCGGGAACAATCATCGCATCCACCCGCTCGGCAACTTTCTTGCCTTCCACGACACGGGCGACCGCACGCAAATCTTCGATACGACCATTAGTGCATGATCCAATGAAGACGCGATCAAGCTCGATGTCTGTCATTTTCGTTCCAGGCGTTAAACCCATATATTCAAGCGCACGCCACTTTGATGAGCGCGTGTTGGCGTCCTCAATATCGTCTGGATTGGGTACAGATCCCTCAATGGAAACCACATCTTCAGGCGAAGAACCCCAAGAAACAATCGGAGGTAAATTGGCCGCATCGAGCGTGACGATTTTGTCAAAATGCGCGCCTTCGTCGGTTACCAGCGTTTTCCAATAGCCCATTGCCATATCCCAAGCCGCCCCTTTGGGTGCGCGCGGTTTGTCTTTGATATAGGCAAAAGTGGTTTCGTCAGGGGCGATCAATCCAGCGCGGGCGCCGCCTTCAATGGTCATATTGCAAACCGTCATCCGCCCCTCCATCGAAAGGGAGCGGATCGCCTCACCGGCAAATTCAATGACGTGGCCGGTACCGCCCGCGGTGCCAATCTGGCCAATAATGGCAAGAATAATGTCTTTGGCGGTCACACCAGCCGGCGCAGCGCCATCGACACGCACAAGCATATTTTTTGCTTTTTTCTGGCGCAACGTCTGGGTCGCTAGCACGTGCTCGACTTCAGATGTGCCAATACCATGGGCCAACGCGCCAAAAGCACCATGCGTCGATGTATGTGAATCACCACAAACAATTGTCATGCCCGGCAGGGTAAAGCCCTGCTCTGGGCCAACAATGTGAACGATACCCTGACGGCGATCGTTCTCCGAATAATACTCGATACCGAAATCAGCAGCATTCTTTGCCAGCGCTTCTACCTGAATGCGGCTTTCCTCGTTCTTGATACCCAAATGACGATCCGGCGATGTCGGCACGTTATGGTCGACGACGGCCAGCGTTTTCTCCGGAGAGCGCACCGCCCGGTTTGCCAGTCTCAGGCCTTCAAAAGCCTGCGGGCTGGTCACTTCATGAACCAGATGTCGGTCGATATACAGCAACGACGTGCCGTCTTCGCCCGTGTGAACGACGTGATCGTCCCAAATTTTATCGTACAGTGTGCGCGGCTTGGCTGCGGCCATGATCATACCCTAAAACGCTCGGTGGAATTGTTGGCGCCATATGCAATGGCATCCGACCGTGGGTCAAGCGCAACACTTACATACAATTTTTCCAAAACATGTCGTTGTGAACGCTTCATCACGGAAATTTTAAGACCTCGTTAGCCATGTTTTCGTTAGGCGTATATGAACCGCACAGCTATCGGGGAAGATCCTATGTCAAAGACCATCTACACGCGTCGACGCATGCTTGAATTGTCAGCGCTTGGCGTTGCGGGCATGTCACTCAGCGCTTGTGTTACAGCTGAAGCGCCGCAAGATGGTAGCGCCGCGCCCGATGCCGGCATCGATACAAGCAGCACCGGATTTAATTATGCACTTGCTTACGCGGCTGTAAGCGACGGCGGCTTTAATGTGCCCGCAGTGCCATGGCAACGAATTAACAAACGACTGCTTCGCCAGCGTGTTGCCAACACCACAGGTGTCGGTCCTGGCAAGATCGTTGTCGAAACCAGCCGGCACTATCTATATGTGACACTGCCGGGTGGCCGGGCGATCCGCTACGGGGTAGGCCTGGGACGTCAGGGCTTTGAATGGTCGGGTGAAGGGTACATCAAGCGCAAAGCCAAATGGCCCAAATGGCACCCACCGGCGGAAATGATTGACCGCGAACCCCAGTTGGAAAAATACCGGACCACGTACAATCGTGCGACCGACACTTGGGAAGGTGGCATGCAGCCAGGATTGCTCAATCCGCTTGGCGCGCGCGCTCACTATATTTTCCAGGGCAATACTGACACGCTCTATCGCCTGCACGGATCACCGGAATGGTGGTCAATCGGCAAGTCTGTTTCATCTGGCTGTGTTCGTCTTATCAACCAGGATGTGATTGATCTGTACAAACGGGTGCGTGAAGGTTCGGAAATCGTGGTACGGTAACCAGCGCACAATAGTTTGACGACTACGGCAAGCGCCACCGGGGTGACGCGAAACGTTCGCCACCCCGGAAAGTCTGCCCATCATCCATCTACGATCAGCCGACTAGCGCCCTTCGTACGTAGCTGAAACGAGATTGGTAAGAATCTGTTCCCCTCCCCACGTACGGTAACTTCCAGCCAAACATCGTTCAAACGCAAGTATTTGCATTGAACGCGAATATGCTCACCACAACATATGCGTGCTTTCGTACGCACTTTGTGATTGCCGCGTCACAATGACATTTTCCGGCGCAACTAAAAATGACTTGAATCAAAAACGTACAGAACGCCAAAAGCCGCCAGTCGGGGAAACTGGCGGCTTTCAGTCGACGACACAGTGGCCGGCCGCGGGGGCGTCGGCGGAGCGGGGACAGGTGCCCCTTGGGAGCAGCCAACCGGCCTGTGCGCATGAGCGCTGATCGAGGGACAGGGAGGATCAGCGCGATGGGATATTTATTCTTCTGAGTTCACGGCGGGATCAAACACGCCGTTTGATGCGGTCTGAGCGGTAATCTGCAGGGCTGCAAATTGGCCGGAGTAGTTCGTAATAGCGTGCGCAGGGGAGGCTTGCGCGGCAAGCATCAACATCGCGGTAGTAGCAACAACCGCAAACGCCAGAGCAAGCGAGGCAACAGCGGTTGTACGAATGACAGTCAAAGTGGTCATGATCAGTTTGCTCCTATTGGTTTTCGGCATCGGCTGCACTTTGGTTAAAAGACTTGGCTGCGATGGGCTGAGCTCGAGGGAGGAAGGATTTTCGAGCCCAGCCCGTCAGTTTTCAGCACGTCCGGCCTTAGCGGCTGTCAGCTGTGCGTGAAGAGTTGAAGTCAGTCAGGAG
>JBCBYO010000033.1:0-33620 GCA_039815825.1 Pseudomonadota bacterium | reverse complement strand
CTCCTGACTGACTTCAACTCTTCACGCACAGCTGACAGCCGCTAAGGCCGGACGTGCTGAAAACTGACGGGCTGGGCCGCTTCCATCCCCTCCCTTAAGACCTCCCCATAGGAGCGGTCCAAACCCGTCACAAAGCAAAAGCCACCTGGTTCCAACCGAACCGGTGGCTTTTTTATGTGGTGGGTCAGGCTTTACGTTGCGCGATCCGCAGGCGCTCGCGATAGAAACTGTACAGACCTGTCGCTATGACGATGGCTGACCCCAGCCACATCAATTCATTAGGAACTTCGCCGAAGATGAGAAAACTGATGATCAGCGCAAATACCAAGCGTGAATAACGAAATGGAGCAATGACAGCCACTTCACCCATACGGAGCGCCATGGTGATGATATAGTAAGCGACGATGCCAACCATGGACGCTGCGAGAATATAGGCCGTGGACGGGCCCGTCATGGGCTGCCATCCGCCGTCAAAAAGCATCATTAAAAACCCGAACGGCAATAGCGACATGTAGGCCATGGTTGCAGCTTGTGCTGTTGTGATTTCTCTTGGGAGTGCCCGGGTTGCGATATCGCGGATAGCAAGCCCGATGACGCCGCCGACCGCGAGCAAGGCGGCGGGAACGAATTCGGCGGTCCCCGGTTGAATGATCAGCATCACACCCAAAAAACCGATTGCAATGGCAGACCAACGGCGCCAGCCCACCGGTTCATTTAAAAACAGCGCTGCACCCAGTGTTACGGCGAGTGGTGTGGCTTGTAAAATTGCAGATGCGATTGAAAGCGGCGCGAGAATGATGGCGGACACAAAGAACAGCGAGCCAAATACCTCTCCAAATGTTCGCAAGAGGACCCATTTGTTTCGCCATGCCGGCGGCCAAGGGTTATCACCCAAACGCCAGGCGATAGTTGCAAAACCCATCACGCCAATCGTGCACAAAATGACCAGGCACTGACCAATACCAAGTGATTGACCGGCCAGCTTGATAAGGGCATCTTCGATGGCGAACATGCCCATGGCAGCCACCATGAAAATGATCGCGCTGGAGTTAGACTGGGTAAAACCGTTGGGGCTGGTGTTCGTGCTCATAAAGCGCCGATATAGGGTTCAGTCGCGCGCCGCCAGCCATTCTTTTAACGCAACGCTTTTTCCGTCAACCACAGCTTGCGCAACGTGTAGGCCAATCGCGGCGCCGAATTTGTAGCCATGACCTGAACAGGCGGAGATGATGGTCATTTTGCCTTCGGTTTTGGCGTAGAAATGTTCGTCTGAAGTGAATGTATACGCGCAGGTGACGGTTTTCTCATGCTGGTAGTCGTCAAGATCAGCCAATGGCGGCGAAAACCATTTGCGAATGGCCAGATGTTCATCTGCGCTTGGCTGCCGGTTTTCATCTGGCTGGGATACGTATTTGTGTTGCCCGGTTCCCAACTTTAAGCCTGATCCGAAGAGCGGTGGGATTGCGTAGCCATCGCTTTCACCGCCGGCATCCAGGATAACGGGCGCTTCTTCCCACGCTGTTTCAAGGTGACTTGGCGGTGTTAAATAGCAGACTGCGGTGCGGTAGGTTTTGAGCGTGTCGGCGAGGCGAGGAAAGAGGCTGAGAATCCATGCGCCCGCCGTGACAATGATACGTTCATGAACCACGCTTTGACCGTTGGCGAGTGTGATCGTGCCCCTTTCAGGGTCAATATTTGTAATCCGGGTGTCGGTGCGCAATTGGGCGCCATTGCGCTTAAGCCAACGGACAATATCGGTCGCAATGTTTTGGCACATGAGCGCGCCGCCCTCCGGGCCAAAACCCGCATAACGAAATGTTCCAGCCTGGAGGAATTTGAACCTATCAGCCGCTTCGCTATCGGACATCAGTTCAAGCGGATAGTTGCCTGCCAGCAACCCATCCCGATACTGCTCAGCTTCATCTCCCGGTGTTTGGCTAATAATGAGAAAGCCATTTGATATCAAATGGTTAGTGCCCAAATCTTCAAACATTGATTCCCATGCTTCATATGCTGAATCAATGCGCTTGGCGTAGCCCGATTTATGGCCGTAAGCGCGCCTTATTATACGGTGCTCATCACCGGAAGCTGATAGCGGATTGGGTATGGCCGAGGCTTGCTCATAGAGCGTGACAGCGATGCCGCGCCGTGTAAGCGCCCACGCTGAAGAAAGGCCCGCAATGCCAGCGCCAATGATGGCAACCGACGTCATCCGCCAGTAACGCTCATATGTCTGCCAACGGCCGGCGCATTGCGGCCACGATCAATAATAAAATCATGGCCTTTTGGCTTGCGCGAGATTGCTTCATCAATAGCTTGAGCCAGCAATTCGTTGCCTTCTGATTGACGCAAGGGCGCGCGCAAATCAGCCGCATCATCCTGCCCCAAACACATATAGAGCGTGCCAGTGCATGTGATGCGCACACGGTTACAGCTTTCGCAAAAATTATGTGTCATAGGGGTTATGAAGCCCAGGCGACCGCCCGTTTCTTCCACCTGATAATAGCGTGCTGGACCGCCGGTCTTGTAATCGATTGGTGTAAGCGTAAGGCTTTTTTCTAACCGTTCTCGAACGGTGTTGAGAGGCAAATACTGGTCTGTGCGATCGCCTTCAATATCGCCCATTGGCATAGTCTCGATGAGGGTTAAGTCCATATCGTTGCCATGCGCCCAATTCAGAATATCGGGTATCTCCGCATTATTGATCTCTTTTAGCGCGACAGCGTTGATCTTTACGCGGATGCCCGCTGCTTTTGCGGCATTAATCCCTTCTAAAACCCGGTCAAGGTTGCCCCATCGGGTCACATCTGCGAATTTTTTCGGATCAAGCGTATCGAGTGAGACATTGATACGTTTGACACCATATCTGGCGAGCGTCTCGGCATGTTTGGCCAATTGCGAGCCGTTTGTTGTCAGCGTGAGCTCATCAAGTGCGCCGGTTTCCAAGTGCCGCGACAGCGATTTTACCAGTTCAGTGATATTTTTGCGTACGAGCGGCTCGCCGCCCGTCAAGCGGAGCCGTTTGACGCCCTTGTTGATGAAAACGGTGCAAAGACGATCCAGTTCTTCAAGTGTTAAAAGATCCCGCCGAGGCAGGAAGGTCATGTTTTCAGACATGCAATAGGTGCACCGAAAGTCACAGCGATCTGTAACTGAAACCCGCAGATAGTTTATGTGGCGGCCAAACGGATCAATCATCGAAATGCGCTGTCTTGGAACAAAATCACTGGACTTGGAATGTAGTCGCAACATATCGGTCACGCAATGACCAGTGCGCCTGCAAAAATCCGCGTTTCGAAAGACCGGGCTGACTTTATATTTGTCAGCCAGGACGGCGATGAGTTCGTACTTCCCGCCGAGATGTTACGGGTCCTGTCTCCGTCGGCCGAGGTTCAGGGCCATTCGCCCGAGCAGCGCAAAATAGTTGGCGGTAAAAAGGACATTCAAATCGAGGCTGTTGCACCGGTGGGCAATTATGCGGTTCGGATCGTGTTCTCAGACGGTCATGACACTGGAATATTCACGTGGGAATATTTACGCGAGCTCGACGCCGACCGCTCAGAACGTTGGTCTACATATCTTGCTGAGCTTAAAGAGCGCGGACTTTCGCGTTAGTAATAGTTAACCAGTTTTGTACAGTTGAATTCAAGAATTTGATGTCATGATCCCCGCGGCCGGGAGATCGACTAATGCGTAATACTGTCAAGAAATTCTTGGGTGCGAAGTCTGGCAACTTCGCTGTTATGACCGCCATGTTGGCGTTTCCATTGATGGCTGGCGTTGCCATGATGGTTGAATATACGAACCTGTCAGATAACCACTCGCGTTTGCAGCATGCTGTGGACGCAGCTGCGCTTTATGTCGGCAAATACAATCTCGAACACGACAAGTTGCCGTCAACAGATGATGTGCAGTCGTTTGTTGTCAAGAATTTTGAAGGCGACGTTTCATCGGTTCAGATTCTCGGTCAGAGCAAGGATAGTGAAGAGTATTCCGTTGTTGCAACCTCGAAAGCACCGCAATACTTTTTTAGTGGCTTGGCGCCAAACGTTTATAACCAAAGCGCCGAAGCCATGGTGCCAAAGGGTCGCGCGACAAACCTGGATGTCGCCTTGGTGCTGGATACGACAGCTTCCATGAGCGTCGATGGTAAATTGAAAGCGCTGAAAACAACTGCCAAGGACTTTCTCGATGACCTGACCGCCGTTTCAAACAGTAATGGCGAAATACGGGTCGGGATTGTACCATTTGATCATCACGTCAATGTGGGCACTAGCAACCGCAATGCTTCGTGGGTGGACGCACCGGCTGATCGGACAAGGACTGTCAATCAATGCCGTTCAAAGAATGTTGGCGGTCGACGCGAGTGCTCGACAACTACCTATGTTCGTGATGGTGTCAAAAAGACAGGGCGTCGCTGCCGATGGGTCGGCGGAACATGGACTAGAACTTGCTCGCCGAAAAAGGTAACCGACAAGTGGCGCGGTTGCGTGGGCTCACGTTCAGCTCCTTACACATATCGTGACACGGCACCCAATGCCCGGTTCCCTGGATTGTTGAATGTGCGTTGCTCCAGCGAAATTACACCTTTGACAGAAAAGCTGAGTTCGCTGAAATCCAAGATTAACAAATTACGGGCAAATCGCGACACCTATGCTGCCGTTGGCGTCATGTGGGGGCTTCGCATCCTGAGCCCTGAGCAACCGTACACGGAGTCAAAGAATGCCGACAACCCTTCGCGGGTTATGGTTTTGATGGCTGACGGCGACAATACGCGATCTAATCAGCTTGCCAAAAACGATCCTCGCAATAATGGCCGTGACGGTGTTGCCGGTGACAAAAGTACAAAGGCGGCCTGCGATGAGGCAAAAAACAAGGGTATAGCTATTTATACAATTGCGTTCGGTAAAACGATTTCATCGCGCGGTCAGGAAGTCTTGAAATATTGCGCGACGACAGCCGATGGATACTTTTTGGCCAAAGACGCGAAGGGTCTGAAAGACGCTTTTGACGAAATTCTCGCCGAACTGACCAAGCTTCGCCTTACCGGCTAATAGGGGTCATCAGTTCTTTCACATCGGCTATGGTGATTTGACCATAGTCGCTGATAACCCGATCTGGTCCATAAACGCTGACATGTTCCGGGGTGTAGCCGAAATCTACTGCGATAACCGGAATGTTGGCGGATTTCGCCGCCAGAATATCATTTTCGCTATCGCCGAACATCACCGCGTGATCCGGCGAACCACCCGCATCTAAAATTGTTTGTTGAATATGGCGTGGATCGGGTTTTTTGAAACTGTAGCTGTCGCCACCAGCGACATGGTCAAACAGCGTGTCCAACTCCAATGCGGCTAACAAAGGGTCGGCCAATTGCTTCATTTTGTTGGTGCACACCGCACATAGCCATCCGTCTGCTCGCATCGATCGGATTAGTTCGAGAACGCGATCATAAGGTTTTGATTTGCCCGGCATCGATTGGCTGTAGGCTTTAATGAAGATGGGGATCATCTCATCAAGTGTGGCTTCATCGATTTCACGGCCAAACTTTGCAAACGCGGCCCTGATCATCGCGCGACCACCTTGTCCAACCAAATGATTGAGTTCGGGGCGCTCAACCTGACCAAGGCCGGCTTGCTTTAAGACATAATTGACTGCATCGAGGAGATCGGGCGCGGTATCAATCAGCGTGCCGTCCAGATCGAAAACGGCCGTCGGTGCGGTTGGCATTGTAAAAATCCCGGATCGGTGCTTGGCAGGAAGTCAATCGGTGCTTAATGAGCGTTGCACATCAAAGCAACAGGCAAAAACGGCGGGTCGAACTTAATGGATCAAGATGAGATGAAGCGGGCCGTTGGCCGCGCAGCTCTGGATCATGTGCAAGATGGGATGCGCTTGGGCATTGGTACGGGTTCGACTGCCGAAGCCTTTGTTCACGCTTTAGCGGAAGCAGTTGGCGGGGGTCTCTCGGTCATAGGCGTTCCGACCTCGGAACGCACCGCTGGTCTCTGCATGGAATTGGGCGTGCCGCTAACGACACTTGATGAAACGCCCGAACTGGATTTGACAATCGATGGTGCCGATGAGCTTGATCGCTCTTTGAATTTGATAAAGGGCGGTGGCGGAGCGCTGCTGCGCGAGAAAATCGTGGCGAGTGCTTCCAAGCGCATGTTGGTTATCGCAGATGAGACCAAGCTGGTTGAAACGCTGGGAAAATATGCGCTTCCGATTGAAGTGAATGTGTTCGGTTTCGAGGCGACACATCGCGCTATATCTGCTGTGTGCGATAAGATGGGCGGTGTTGAAAGCCTCGCTCTTCGCACGGATCGGGATGATGAGCCTTTTGTTACCGATGGCGGCCACTATATCCTCGATGCCGCATTTGGTCACATTTCTGACCCAATGCAACTGGAACAGGCGCTCCATAAGGTTCCCGGTGTGGTTGAAACCGGCCTTTTTATCGGTATTGCAAATCAGGCTTTGATTGCAACGCCTCAAGGAATAAATACATTGAGCGCGCCAGCTGGCGCGTGACCCAAAACTGGAAGTTTAAGACAATGCTACGCACTGTAATAATCGCCGCATCCATCATCATGTTCACCCAATCAGCTATTGCGCAAAGCGTGTCAGAAACGCATTTGGCTGCTGCTAATCGGGCCATCACCGCATTGAAGGCAACAGACCGCTTTGATGACATTCTGCCGGCGGTCGCCGAACGCATGCGTGCTCAGCTGATTGCCAACAATCCAGATATCGAGATTGAAATTTTGAACACGGTAGAGGAAGTCGCGATCAGCATGGTCGGCCGCCGTGCGGATTTGGAGCGTGAAGCGGCTCTCGCGTATGCAAACGCGTTTTCGGAAGCGGATTTGGTTGCGATTGCTGACTTCTACGAGTCCGATGCAGGCGCAGCGCTTTTGGACAGCGGGGCGATTGTCACCCGAGAGCTCGGACAGCTGTCAAGCGTTTGGAGCCGCGGTATGCAGCGCGATATGCTGGCAGCGGTGAGCGCTTCGCTGAATGCGCAAAATCTGCGAGACGGTGGTGTCGATGTGACCGGCGCTGCCGAGCCTGACGCTGCAACCGACGCTAACTAACGTTTTCACAAAATCAGCGGCCGTCGGGAGACGCGATCATGGCAAATTACGATTATGACTTCTTTGTCATCGGTGGCGGCTCAGGCGGTGTACGTGCCGCACGGCGCGCAGGCGCGCTTGGTGTCAAAGTTGGCTTGGCGGAAGAATACCGGATGGGCGGTACGTGCGTTATTCGCGGTTGTGTGCCCAAAAAGCTCTTCGTTTATGCATCGCAATATTCAGAGCATTTTGAGGATGCAGCCGGTTACGGCTGGAATGTGGGCGAGACCTCGTTTGACTGGCCGACCCTGATCGCGAACAAAGATCGTGAAATTGATCGTCTTGAAGGCCTATATCGCAAGGGGCTCAACGGCAGCAACGTTGAAATTCTGGACAGCCGGGCTGTCCTACGTGGCCCGCACGAGATCTATTTGGAGAACCTCGATCGGACGGTGACCGCCGACAAAATTTTGATCGCTGTTGGCGGATATCCGAACCCGCATGACGCGTTGCCGGGTCATGATCTTTGCATCACCTCGAACGATGCGTTTCACCTTGAAAAGCTTCCCAAATCGATCATCGTAGCCGGTGGCGGTTACATCGCCGTGGAGTTTGCCAACATTTTCCATGGGTTGGGCGTCGACACCACATTGCTTTACCGCGGGATGAAGATCCTTGGTGGTTTTGATGAAGATCTTCGTGATCATTTGCAGCAAACCATGGTCGATAAAGGCATAAAGGTGATCCTGCATCAGGTCTTTGAAGAGATTAAGCAAAACGACGATGGTTCTTTAAACGCGCGCTTGTCGGGCGGTGATACATTCGACGTTGATCAAGTCATGCTCGCCCTTGGCCGTAAGCCAAACACGAAAAGTCTGGGACTTGAGACAGCGGGCGTTGATATGAACCCAAACGGTACGATTCCCGTCGATGAGTACTCCAAGACCAATGTGGATCACATTTACGCTGTGGGCGACGTGACCGATCGGATGCAACTGACGCCGGTGGCGATCCACGAAAGCATGTGCCTGGTGCAGACCCTGTTTAACAACAATCCAACAAAGCCGGATCATGAAACCATCGCGACAGCGGTATTCTCGCAGCCGGAAATCGGGACCGTTGGTCTGACCGAAGAACAGGCCATCGAGCGCTTCGCCGAGGTTGAGGTCTACAAGACATCATTCCGCCCAATGCACAATGTGCTGCCCGGTCGACAAGAAAAGATGATGATGAAGCTGCTCGTTGATGCGGCGAGCCGTGTGGTTGTGGGCGCCCATGTGATTGGGCCCGGCGCTGGTGAAATGGCGCAATTGCTGGGTATTTCTGTCAAAGCAAAGTGCACCAAAGACCATTTCGATGCGACCATGGCCGTGCACCCTACCGCATCTGAGGAGCTCGTGACGATGTATGAGCCGACCTACCGCGTGCGCGGCGGAGAAGTGCTGGCTGCTTAGTATGACGCTGCCTTTTGATCAGATGAAGTCATTGGCAGCTACCGGTGACTTAATTGCCTATTTTGGCTACGGCTCGCTGGTCAATCCAGCAACACATCGTACGCCGGTATTGGGATATGTGCCCGCCCGTTTGCGTGGTTGGCGTCGATCCTGGGTAGCCCGGCCCGATTGGGATGAGGCGCAGCCGCTTTCGCTTTTAAGCGCGTCGCCGAGTAATGCTGATCACATGCTTGATGGCTTGCTTGTGTTTGATCACAAGTCGAGCCTGCCGTCTCTGGATGAGCGCGAAGCCGGGTACCAGCGGCATGCAATCTCCGTTGATGCCCTGCATATCGAAATTGACGTGCCAAATGAATTGCCAATTTTTATATATGAAGCTTTTCCAGCCGCAGATGACGCGGCAAATGGGCTGATATTGCAGAGTTACTTGGATGCAGTTTTGCAAGGCTTTGATCAAATGCACGGTAAGGGCGCGATATCGCGCTTTGTCGATACAACGGACAATTTTCACACGCCGATTTTAAAAGATCGTACGCTACCGCGCTATCCGCGCTCGGTCGAGCTAACTGGTGATCAAAAAGCGAGCATTGATGCGACTCTCGCTCAGTTCAACTGGGTGGAATTGGCGCGTGATTAGGCATACCTGATGCGCGCAAGCCACAGTCACGGCTCTGTTGCAGGTTAAACAAGCGTCGGGGTGACAGCGCTTGTCGGCTTGGGTATAGGGACGCGTTCGCCCCGAGAAGCGGGCGAAATTCAACAAACCACGACGGGTAACGAAACCATGGCAGAGAATTGGACACCGAGCAGTTGGCGTAACAAACCGATCAAGCAAGTCCCAAGCTATCCCGATGCGGATGCACTGGCGACTGTTGAGCAGCGTCTCTCAAGCTATCCCCCCTTGGTTTTTGCAGGTGAGGCGCGCGCGTTGAAGGGCGCGTTGGCCGATGTTGAGTCGGGCAAAGCATTTTTGCTTCAAGGTGGTGATTGTGCCGAAAGCTTCATGGAGCATGGCGCTGATAACATTCGCGACTTCTTCCGCGCATTTTTGCAAATGGCGATTGTTTTGACCTTTGGCTCATCAAAGCCGGTTGTGAAAGTTGGCCGAATTGCGGGACAGTTTGCCAAGCCGCGTTCCTCGGATATCGAGAAGCAGGGCGATGTTGAGCTCCCATCGTACCGCGGCGACATCATCAACGGTATCAATTTTGACGAAGGTTCGCGCATTCCCGATCCGGAACGTCAGATCATGGCTTACCGGCAGTCTGCTGCGACGCTTAACCTTATCCGCGCGTTCGCGCAGGGCGGCTATGCCAACCTTGATAATGTTCACGAGTGGATGCTCGGATTTGTGGCCGATAGCCCTCAAGGTGAGCGCTATCAGCAATTGGCGGACCGCATTTCCGAGACCATGGGCTTTATGCGCTCTATTGGCATCACGCCTGAAAACTACGCGCGACTGCGTGAAACTGACTTCTACACGTCTCATGAAGCACTGCTTTTGGGCTATGAAGAAGCAATGACACGGGTCGATTCAACTTCCGGTGCGTACTACACCACATCTGGCCACATGATCTGGATCGGTGACCGTACCCGGCAAGCTGATCATGCACATGTTGAGTTCGCGCGCGGCGTGCAAAACCCGATCGGTTTGAAGTGCGGTCCTTCGCTTGAAGCTGATGATCTTCTCAATCTGATCGATACACTTAACCCAGAGAACGAAGCTGGCCGATTGACATTGATTGCTCGGTTTGGGCACGACAAGGTGGAAGCTCATCTGCCGAAACTCATCAAGGCGGTTCAGCGGGAAGGCAAGCGCGTTGTTTGGTCGTGCGATCCGATGCATGGCAACACGATTTCGGCCAATGGTTTCAAAACACGACCGTTTGACCGCGTGTTGGCGGAGGTCGATGGCTTCTTTGATGTTCATGAGGCGGAAGGCACATATCCTGGTGGTATCCATATCGAAATGACCGGCAAGGACGTAACCGAATGTATGGGCGGTGCCCGTGCGGTCACCGAAGAGCAGCTTTCCGATCGCTACCACACCCACTGCGATCCGCGCTTGAATGCTGATCAGGCACTTGAGTTGGCATTTTTGGTGGCGGAGCGGTTGAAAGGTGGTCGCTCCTCGTCAAAGCTTGAAGCTGCGGAGTGATCATCTTTCAAAATTGAAAGATATATTTCACGCCTAGTGGATCTCAATGAAGCGCCGGACGAAAATTCGTCCGGCGCTTTTCTTCTTAGCGTGCAAACAGGCGAGAAACGGCGCGCTTGGCGACGCGCCAGCGTTCGAATATTATCAAAAAATCCCGTTGATCTTCATGGTTTAGAGGATCTTCTAAAGGGTGTGACGTGCGATTTTGGCGCACTCGTTGATCGGTCATCGGGTTTTTGGAGAAGTAGGGAGGCATTGTACGGTCCTTTCGAGTTTTCTCCAATTTATGCGATCCTTTTAATTGCTAGTAGACGTGCGCGTGAAAGCAGTCTTTCATGGATGGAAGATCAATTGGGAGTGTTGCATGCCTGAATTGGATTGGGATGAGCTCCGGCTTTTTCACGTGGTCGCCGAGACCGGAAGCCTTGCTGCTGCCTCGCAGCGCACGGGGATAAGCTCGCCGACGATCGGTCGGCGAATGGCTTCACTTGAGAAAGCGACAGGCCGCAAACTCTTCATCCGTCATCAAACGGGATATGAGTTGGCTGTCGATGGTCGCGCGCTTCTTGAAAAAGTCCGTCAGATGCAGCGACAAGCTGGCGACATAGAGCAGTGGGCTAGTGGGGCCTACCAGCTGCCGAATGTGACAATTTCGGCCGGAACTTGGACAACACGGTTTCTCGGGCAGCATCTGCGGGAATTATGGACCCCAGATGAACCGTTTCGGTTGTGTTTTAAGACTTCCGAGGCGCGGTTGGATATTAGCCATCGCGAGGCGGACATAGGCATACGCAACCAGCGACCAACGGCTGGTAATTTGGCGGCGCGCCAGGCAGTCAATGTCGCGTTTGCGCCCTATTGCCACAAAGATTTTGATACATTTTCAAACCCAAATTGGATTTCCGTCGGGCGCGAGAGCGGGCGAACACCATCAAGTGATTGGGTGCATAATCGGCCTGATTTGTGGATTACCATGTGGGTTTCCACGCCAATGGCGCTGTTGGATATGGTCAAAGGTGGCGGCGGGCAGGGTGTTTTACCCTGTTTTGTGGGAGATCAGGAACCGGGACTGCGTCGGTCTGGCCCGGTAATCGAAGAACTCACCCATATGTCGTGGATCGTCATGCATGATGATGAGCGTCATGATCCAATCAAGCGTACGGTTATCGATCGCCTGAGCAGTCTGCTCAAGGCAAACCAGGCTCAGTTCGAAGGTACGGAGGCTTAATTTGGGTGAACAGGCTGGAAGTTGTAGTTGTCGCGCAGTGACGTTTTCGGTTGTGGGCCCGTTGCGTGACGTTGTTTACTGCCACTGCACTCAGTGCCGGAAGCAAACCGGTAATTATGTTGGCGCGACCCGCGCGGACGATATTCAATTGACTGTCTCGGGAAGCGAAAATCTGACCTGGTTTGCTGCGTCCGAGGAAGCTGAGCGTGGTTTCTGCAAAATCTGCGGATCAGCTCTTTTTTGGAAGCGTCACAATTCAGACAAAACATCAATCATGGCTGGCGTTTTTGACAATCCCACGGGCCTTAAATCAGGCTTTCACATCTATTGCGCGCATAAGGGTGATTATTACGAAATCAGCGACGGGTTGCCGCAATTTCCTGGCGCTGACTGAGTTTATAATTGCCCGTCCTGAACAAGGGCTATAAATCGGCACCATGACCTCCGCACCAGACATTTTGCGAATAGCCATTGCGCAGTTGAACCCGACCGTCGGCGATATCGTCGGCAATATGGAAAAAGCACGTGCGGCCAGAGCCGACGCGGCGCGTCAAGGCGCGGATTTGGTGTTGTTCACCGAGCTTTTTGTATCCGGTTATCCACCGGAAGATCTGGTGATGAAGCCCGCATTTCTAGAAGCTTGTGAGCGAGCCGTTGAAGCGTTTGCGGAGGAAACGAGCGATGGCGGGCCAGGTGTCATAATCGGCGTGCCGCTGGCGCGTGGCGAAAAACGGCACAACTCCGTCATGGTGCTGGATGACGGCAAGATCACCGCCGAACGCCACAAGGTGGACTTGCCCAATTACGGCGAGTTTGACGAAAAGCGCGTGTTTGATGAAGGGCCAATGCCCGGGCCGGTGAATTTTAGGGGCATACGGCTCGGTATACCGGTTTGCGAAGACATTTGGGGCGATATGGGGGTGTGCGAAACGCTGGCTGAGAGCGGCGCTGAGCTCTTGGTCGTCCCAAACGGCTCGCCCTATTACCAGGACAAGATGGATGTACGGTACCAGGTCGTCATTCGCCAAGTCATTGAGAGTGACCTGCCCTTGATTTACGCCAACCAATTGGGTGGACAGGATGAGCTGGTTTTTGACGGTGCTTCGTTTGCGTTTAATGCCGATCGTTCGCTTGCCTTCCAGATGAGCCAGTTTGAAGAACAAGTGACTGTTGTTGCTTGGAAACGGGTTGAAGAAACCTGGGTCTGTACCGAGGGGCCGCGCTCTCAGGTTCCTGAGGGCCTTGAAGGCAATTATCGCGCCTGCATGCTGGGCTTGCGCGACTATGTGAACAAAAATGGCTTTAAAAATGTTGTCCTTGGCCTGTCTGGCGGCATCGATTCAGCCTTGTGCGCCGCGCTAGCGGTAGACGCGTTGGGTGAAGAACGTTTGCGTGCGGTCATGCTGCCTTACGCTTACACGTCAGAGGATTCTCTGAAGGATGCGGCTGACTGCGCCAAGTTGTTGGGCTGCCGGTACGACATCGTGCCCATACACGCGCCCGTTGAAGGTTTCACTGAGGCCTTGGGTGGTCTCTTTTCGGGTACGGACGAGGGGGTTACCGAAGAAAATTTGCAGTCGCGCACACGTGGGACCATCTTGATGGCGATTTCCAACAAGTTTGGGTCGATGGTTGTCACAACAGGAAACAAGTCGGAAATGTCGGTGGGCTATGCGACCCTTTATGGTGACATGAATGGTGGCTTTAACCCGATCAAGGACGTCTACAAGATGGACGTCTATGCCATGTCGGATTGGCGTAACAAGCATACGCCACCCGGTGCGTTGGGGCCGACCGGTGCGGTGATCCCGCAAAACATCATCGATAAAGCACCATCGGCGGAACTAAGGCCCGATCAAACAGATCAGGATTCATTGCCCCCATACCCAGCTCTGGATGACATCTTGTCATGTTTGGTTGAGAAAGAGATGGCAGTTGATGCGATTGTCGCCCGTGGCCATGAACGTGACTTGGTTCATCGGATCGAGCATTTGCTTTACATTGCGGAATATAAGCGTCGACAAAGCGCGCCCGGCGTTAAACTTACGCGCAAAAATTTCGGCCGCGATCGGCGATATCCGATCACGAACCGATTTAGAGATCGAAACTAGCCCGCTTCTACAAATATGTGACAGCGCCGCTAGTATTCGAGAATACGTTTCTGGCCATCATCTCTCTTCGGATACCAGTTTTCGACCGAAACCTTGGGCGAACCATATTCGGTCCAGATACCCTGCCAGACGCCGTTTGCATGTTCCATGTAGAAGGCGACGCGCAGTTCTTCATAGCTCCCCGAGTATCCGATCGTGAGCACGTTATCGCTTTCGCTGGCATGGCCCATAATGGCACCATTATGCAAAGGCGACGCGCCGATGCCGGATCCGAAATATGTATCGCCTCCTATGTTCCATTTTACACTGTAGGTTTCGCCTGTCCGGGTAACAGTGACCGAGCCCGCATACGGTTCTCCGTCTACGCCTGTGCCACGTACGTCGTAATTACCCTCAGGGCCTGCGACACCGATAGCGGTCGTTGCCAGCAAAATCAGCGAAGCTGTAAGCGCTTTCATCATTCGTTGCATTTTGGTCCATCCCTTCCCAATTTTCAGCACAATAGCTGCGGTCGCTCGCTGACTAGGGCTTTGACCCAGCTTCCGAACGGCCGGTTAGTTTTCGGCTCTTGTCGTTTTCAGTATTGGCAATAAGCGTTCTGCTTTATGCCCCATATTGAGTGGCCGATGAGGATTTGAACAAGACCACCGTCGAGACTCGACTTATAAGTTGGCTCTGGGTTTGTTCAATTTTTTCCGCCATCAGAAAGCTGTTTTCAATTCGTGGCAATAAAATGACCAACGCTACATTTAGCGTTTTGCAGAAGTAGTACTCGATATGTGGGGCGGATATTTTTCATCCTTGAATGAGATAACCGGCAAAATACTTTGCCCATTTATCTATTCGGCGCGAACCCAGCTTTCAGTGGCGACGATGTCTGAACCGCCAAATGCCCAAATGCCCTGCCACGTGCCATCATCCTGCTCAATATAGTATGCGATGCCGAAGTTGTCGGGTCCGGAAACATAGCCGACTGTCAATACATAATCATTTTCGTCGGCCGGGCCCATAATGGTCATGCCCTTGACCGGTGCTGCTCCGAGTGCAGTGCCCTCAAAAATCGTACCGCCGATGTCCCACGTAACGGCATAGGTTTCGCCGGTGCGTTCGACAGATACAGTGCCGCCATATTCTGAGCCGTCAGGGTTTTCGCCATTTACAATATAAAACCCTTGAGGGTCAGCAAATGCCAGTGACGCAAAAGCGAGTAGGGCTGCGAGAACTGAAGCGAGTTTCATGAGCATTTTCATTGGCTGCATTTCCTGACTGTTGATTGGAGTTGGTGGTCATCATCATTGTTGGTGCATAGTAAAGCGCCCCAGATGTATCCGCGTTCGCGCTTCCCATATTCTATCTTGAACCAAAAAAAGCCGTCCAAGAACACATCGGTATTGCTTAAGATGACGACGGGTTCACCGCTTCCAAGCGAACCGATCTTCTCGCCCAAGACTGATGGGGTCGCCCGCACGTTGCCTGACCCTAAGCCATCGGCAGCATATGCATTCCAACGAAACGGCATTTGCTCACCGTAAAAGGTAAGCGTTTTGATGTTCTCTTTTGTTTGATAGCAGCGCGCGGTGGTGCCATTGGGTAGCGCTAATTGCGCTTCAGGTAGAAAGCCGTTCAACCGCCAATTATCGCCTGCAAATTCAAAAGGTCCGCTCCCACCATTGTCCGTGGCGGGAATAATTATTTCACCTTCGGCGTTTGTCTCAATGTAGGCTCGAGACCAGTCATCCTCAAAACCCACCAACGCCTGAAAATCGCGTTCATAACAAACAAGTTCAATACCCGGCGACGCATAGGCAATTGTCATTGTCGACAACACGCCCAAGCCCGCCAAAACACATAGTCTGCGCATGATGGTCCCCGATTGATACAGCGCTCACTATTGCCCTTAACTGAATAAAAACCAACCGTGTGAACCGAAAAATGATCGCTGTTTGCTACCGCTAAAGAGCAGGGTGAGGGCGGTATGAGTAGAAAACACGCGCAATTTCATATTTGGTTCGGTGCAAGCGCGGCCATTGCGGCGTTTGCAGTTCTTCTTGGTTTCGTGACGTTTACCGCCGCCCACCAAGCCGGGTTCCTTGTCGCCGAGGCCGAACGAAAGCTTATCACGCGAGAACTTGACGTCGAACTGCAAGGGGCGCTCACAGTGCAAGCTGAGATTAGTTTCTGGGATGAGACGATCGCAGCCTTTCAGTTACCGGAAAATGAGTCCAATGCTTTCTGGCAAGACGAACTTGTCGACTGGTTCACCTGGGACACGGACTTTCAAGCGGCAATTGTAATCGATCCATCCGACAATGTGTTTTTTGCGGCAGAACTAGGCGAAGCGATTACCGAGGCCGACGCAATACCTTACCTCCTCCAAAATCAGGATATTATCGCAAAGGCACGACAGCAATTTGAGCGGCGCAAAGTCGAGATAGATGGAGTTTCCGTTATGCCGGTATCGCAAGTATCCGGCTTACCTGATGTCGCGGTTGGGGCTTATCGATATGTCGATGGCGAGTTTGGCATCGTAACGGCCCAAGTCATTACATCTGAACGTGGCACGGTTAGTTCGGATCTTGGCGGCCAATACGTTCTGTTCGGGTTCATGCCACTTGAGGCGACTTATGTCACTGATTTTGCTGGCCAACTTGGCCTTGAACCGCGATATGCGGAACTGGCCGTAAGCGGACCTGACCTTCATGTGAGCCCTCATATGGTACCCTTTCCGAATGCTGGTGAGCCACCGCAGGTGCATTTCCGTTGGCGGCCCAAACGTATCGATATTCTCATAATCGGGCACATTGCACCTTTGGCTTTGTTTCTTTTCGGCCTTTTGGTCATTGCGCTGTATTTGCCGCTCCGTGCCCACTCCAAGGCGGTTGCTTTGCTTGCTAAAAGCGAAGCGGCAAATCGAAAGTTGGCAAACCATGATGCGCTGACCGGTTTGCCCAACAGGGTCCAATTTGATCAAAAGTTAGAGGCAATGGTATCTGGCAAGGCCGATGAAACATTTGCAGTGATGTGCATCGATCTGGACCGTTTTAAGGCCGTAAACGACACGCACGGACACAATGCTGGTGATGCGGTTTTGCGGACGGTCGCCGACCGGCTATCGGACGGGATTGGTGATGCCGGGCTTTTGGCGCGTGTAGGTGGCGACGAGTTTGTGGCCATCATCACCAAAAGCGAAAGCGTGGATCATTTGGTTTGGCTGGGCGATGCGTTGATTGATAGCGCGACAAAACCGGTCATGTTTGGCTCAACTGCGTTACAAGTGGGCTGCTCAATCGGTATTTCTATTTGGCCACGTCACGGTCGTTCGGCGGCTGAGATCATCGGCGCTGCAGACAGATTTCTTTATGAATCAAAGCGGGCTGGCCGTGGACGCGTCACCATCGGTGAGGCGACAAATGCTGTGCCAAGCAGCAAAGAATACGCAGCCTAAGGACGGTCGACGCGAAACGAGTTGTTCTTGTCTGCGGAAAGGGCTACTTGGCAGTCTCATTCCCCGGTTCGGACATGCATTTCCTTCGTTTCATGGGGCAGAACTCCCGATGGCTTCTCGGCGGTTTTCTGCTCACTTTTTGCTCTGCTTTTGGGCAGACTTTTTTCATTTCGCTCTCTGCAGGCGATCTGCGGGCAGAGTTTGACCTTTCGCATGGCCAGTTCGGCAATCTCTACATGATTGCAACACTTGGCAGTGCGTTGACCCTGCCTTGGCTCGGGAGAATCGTGGACCAGATGGGTGCTTCTCGTGTCGCGCTCATTGTTATGCCCGCGCTCGCGCTCGCTTGCATCGCCATGGCATTTGCTAGCCATATCATCGTTCTTGTATTGGCAATTTACATGCTCCGACTGTTCGGTCAGGGCATGATGACGCAAAATGCGCTGACAGCGACGGGGCGTTGGTTTGCTGCCAACCGGGGGCGAGCGGTTTCGGTCGTGACTTTGGGCCACAACGCCAGTGAAGCTTTGCTCCCGGTTGTGTTCGTGTTGCTTCTGGCAGCGTTTGGTTGGCGCGACATTTGGCTCATGAGCGCTGCCTTTTTGATGATCTTTGCGCTTCCCGTCATTTACGCGTTGTTGGCCAAGGAGCGCCAGCCGAAGTCAAACGAGCAACAGGCTGACGATACCAAGGTGCGTGATTGGACCCGCGGTGAGGTGCTCAAAGATCATCTGTTTTGGATAATGTTAGCCGGTATTCTAGCGCCGCCGACAATCGGTACCGTGATGCTGTTTCATCAGGTCTATTTGGTGGAACTCCGCGGGTGGCCGCTTGAAGTGTTCGTTGCTTCATTTTCCGTCATGGCGATTTGCACTATCGTGTTTGCGTTGATTTCTGGCTGGTTGATTGACCGCTTCAGTGCGGTTCGTATGTTGCCGGCTTTTCTTGTGCCGCTTGCGATATCGTGTTTCGTTTTAGCTAATGTCAGCGCGGTGTGGGCACCATTTGCGTTTATGTCGATTATGGGAATTTCATACGGGTTTTCCTCGACCCTGTTTGGTGCGCTATGGCCGGAAATTTACGGAACCAAGCATTTGGGCGCCATTCGGGCGATTGTCGTGTCAGCGATGGTTTTTGCGACCGCTGCAGGGCCCGGCGCGACGGGGACGCTGATTGATTTGGGCGTCAGCTACCCTGCGCAAATTGGCGCGATGGGTATTTATTGCCTTTTCGTTTGCCTCGTAATGATTTGGGTGACCAGGCAATTACGTTTGAGGCTCCACACCGATCTTGCATTGCGCGCGGCAAGTGGATAGGCGGTCGTCATCATGACAGTAATTGTACGTTTTGCACCGTCGCCGACCGGCTATATCCACATTGGCAACACACGCCCCGCCTTGTTTAACTGGCTTTTTGCCAAACAACGCGGCGGACAATTTATCCTGCGCTATGATGATACCGATATCGCGCGATCAAAGCAGGAGTACGCGGATCAAATTGCCATTGATCTAGATTGGCTTGGCATTTTGCCCGATCGTGTTGAACGCCAGTCCGCACGCATGGAAAGCTATGACGCGGCTGCGCAGCAGCTCAAAGACGCTGGCCTTCTCTACGCTTGCTATGAGACCGCTGAAGAGCTGGATCGCCGCCGAAAAATACGGCTTTCCCGTAAGCTGCCGCCTGTTTATGGCCGTGAGGCGCTAAAGCTGACCGAAGCGGATAAAGCCGCGCTTGAAGCCGAAGGGCGCAAGCCGCATTGGCGGTTCTTGTTGCCCAACCATGCCGGTGATCCGTTTGAAACCAGCCGGACAGAAATAAAGTGGGATGACGCCGTTCGTGGGCCACAAACGGTCGATCTTTCTTCAATGTCCGATCCAGTACTGATCCGGGAAGATGGCTCTTACCTCTACACGCTCCCTTCGGTTGTCGACGATATTGATATGGGCGTAACTCACATTATCCGCGGAGATGACCACGTCACTAACACGGGTGCACAAATTTCGATTTTTGAGGCGCTCGGTGCGACGGCACCAGACTTTGGGCATCACAATCTTCTGACGACTGCAACCGGTGAGGGTCTTTCAAAGCGCACGGGTTCCTTGTCGATCATGAGCTTGCGTGATGATGGATTTGAACCGATGGCCGTCGCCAGCATGGCTGTGCTCACGGGCACATCGAATAACATTGTGTCCATGCCCACGATGGATGCGCTTGTAGACGCCTTCGACATCACGGCGACCACTAAGTCTGCGGCCAAGTTTGATCCGGCTGACCTGGATTCGCTCAATGAGCCGCTCGTCCATGCCATGGCATTTGAAGAGGTCAAAGACCGGCTGGCGCAAGCTGGCGTCGATGTCTCCGATGCTCGCGCGGAACCTTTTTGGTATCTTATCCGGCGAAACGTAAAGCGAGTACCGCAAGCAGGCGAGTGGTGGCCGCTGATCGTAAAAGGCCCGTTTAACGACGACACGCTTGATGGCGAAGATCGCGACTTTGCTCGCTCCGCTTTTGACCTGTTGCCAGATGGGGAACTGTCCAGCGATAGCTGGAAAGTTTGGACCGACAAACTGAAGGCTGAAACCGGGCGCAAGGGCCGTGGTTTGTTTATGCCGCTACGCGTTGCGCTTACTGGACGGAAGTGGGGGCCGGAGCTGCCAGATCTATTGCCGTTGCTGGGTCGGGAAGCAGTTCTGGCAAGACGACCCTAACATTTGTATTGGCGCGAGATACTGCAACGGGTTCGCTTTCGGCGGGCTCATCCAGAAGTTCGCGAACATTGCCCGGGCTTAGTTTGGCCAGTTTGTTTCCCTCGGTTTCTGGATCAGTAAATCGATCCGGACGGTTTTTTATGGTGGGGTACTTCGTGGTTTCCAACTCGCGCGGGCCAACGCCTGTAATCTCATCACCTTTTTGGATGTAGCCGAGCGCTTGCAACTTGCTCATGTCCGGCGTTCCGCAAACACCGCGCTTCGTCTTCGGGCTTGTACGGTAAGCAAAGGCGTAGGGCTGATCGACATAGGCCTGCCCGCTAAGCGAGACCATGATATTCACACCGTCATCGTCTCCGGTTGGATATGTATACAGTTCAACTTCAACGGCTGGGCACATCGCCTTACACACCGCCGCATCGCGCGAAAAGTTTTGCTCACGCGAGGCAAAAGAGATCGGGAAATAGTAACCGTCGTCTTCACGAACACACAAGGTTCGATAGGTGGTCGGCGCGATCAATGGTTCAACCGCCAACGGAGTGTTGGTTGAAGGGCGTTGCGGTGCCACATCTTGGATTACGGGTCGGGGCGTATCACCGCGCCGTGCGACAACCGTGACACTTCTTCCGGAACAAGCTCTGTCGATGCGCGCCTCCAAACGGCGGCGCTCTGTGTTGTTTAGTTGATTGTTGGAAAAACGGTCGCGCTGTCTTTGCAGCTTAACAACATTGCTTTGCATCTGCCTTATGGTGATTGACAGGTTGCGGCACTGACCGTTGAGACCTTGGCTTGCGCAGCTATTTTCGAAAAGGCTTGTTGCGCGCGACAGTTCTCGCCTTTGCTTATTGAGCGCGTCATTATAACGCCGATACTGTGCATTGTTGCCAACACGAGACGCGGCGGCCAATTGTGCTTTAAGGGCTGAACAGCTTTGCGCATAGGCGTGCGTTTGAAACAGCGTGGAGCCACCGGCTGAAAAAACAGCGGCCATTGCAAGCAGCAATGTGATACGCAAAACGCAATACATAACATCCCAGCGGCTGGTTTTACGCCGCCTCCCAGACTGCACTATAGCACACAATGCGAAAACGGAGATGAACGCAGCCTGAATTGTCCGGTTTTGCGGATTGAACCTCTTGTCAGCGTTAACGTGTTGTTGCCTCGACGCTTTGCTGAGCCGCTTCCACCGCTGCGATAGCCGTCATATTGACCACACCGCGCGATGTCACAGATGGCGTGAGAATATGAGCTGGCCGTGCCGTTCCCAGCAAAATGGGGCCGACATGCAACGCTTCGGTCATCGACTTTACCGCGTTGACGGTGATGTTTGCTGCATCAAGGTTCGGAAAGACAAGAAGGTTAGCCTCACCCTCCAAAATAGAGTGTGGGAAGACCCGCTGCCGAAGAACCTCGTCCAATGCGCTATCGGCATGCATCTCGCCATCCACCATCAGGTCAGGCTCCTGTGCGTGTAAAATCTCAATCGCTTGACGCATTTTGGCGGCAGAAGCGCTTTCGCGTGAACCAAAATTGGAATGGGAAACAAGCGCTGCTTTGGGCGTGACACCGAAGCGGCGGATTTCTTCGCCAGCCAGTATTGTCATCTCGGCCAGCTCTTCCGCATGCGGATCGGCCGACACGTAGGTATCGGTGAAGAAAGTCATCCCGCGGTTTGAAATCAACAGCGACAGTGCGGAGTAGTCATGAGCATCGGGTCTGAGCCCAACAATGGAACGCACAGTGCGCAAATGACGTTCATATCGGCCATCAAGACCGCAAATCATGGCATCGGCATCGCCGCGCATCAGTGCGATTGATGAAATGACGGTAGCATTTGTGCGCACTAACGTGCGTGCATAGTCCGGCGTGAAGCCGCGGCGTCCACCGATTTCAACGAGGTGATCGACATATTCGCGGTAACGGGGATCGCTCTGAGGGTTGACCAGTTCAAAGTCGACGCCCGGCCGGATGCGCAGGCCAAAGCGCTGCAGGCGGGCTTCTACAACATCGGGGCGCCCGACAAGGATTGGTGTGGCGATGCGGTCTTCGAGTGCGATTTGCGCGGCTCTCAATACGCGCTCATCTTCGCCGTCGGCGTAGATAACACGCTGCATTGGGGCTTGTTGTGCCGCCGCGATAATTGGCTTCATGACCAACCCGGAGCGGAAGACGAAGCGGTTCAAGCGGTCCAGATAAGCATCTTTGTCTTCGATCGGTCTTGTTGCGACGCCCGATTTGGCGGCAGCTTCCGCTACCGCTGGTGCGATGCGCAGGATCAACCGTTGATCGAAGGGTGAGGGGATCAGATATTCGGGCCCGAATATGGGTGTCTCTCCGGAATAGGCGCGAGCGGCAATATCGGAGGGCTCTTCTTTGGCGAGCGCGGCGATAGCGCGCACAGCTGCCATCTTCATGTCTTCGTTGATCTGCGTGGCTCCACAGTCGAGTGCACCCCGGAAGATGTAGGGAAAGCAAAGAACGTTGTTCACCTGATTGGGAAAGTCTGAGCGGCCGGTACAGATCATGGCATCGGGGCGGGCTTGGCGTGCCAAGTCGGGCATGATCTCTGGCACGGGGTTTGCCAGCGCCATTACCATTGGTTTTTCAGCCATGGATTTCAGATATTCCGGCTTTAGTACGCCGGCTGCTGAAAGTCCCAGAAAGACATCGGCGCCAGCGATTGCTTCTTCAAGTGAACGACACGGTGTTTCTCGGACAAATTTGGCCTTCCACCGGTCGTAACCGCCCTCGCGGCCGTCGTAGCAAACGCCATCAATGTCGGTGATGAGGATATTCTCATACTGCGCGCCCAATGACACGAGCAGATTGAGGCAAGCAAGTGCCGCTGCGCCGGCGCCCGAGGTCACTATTTTTGCCGTTTTGATATCCTTGCCTGCCAATTCCAGGCCGTTAAGGATCGCTGCAGCGACGATAATCGCTGTGCCATGCTGGTCATCGTGGAACACCGGGATGTTCATGATATCGCGCAGCTGTTCTTCGACCTCAAAGCACTCTGGAGATTTGATGTCCTCCAGATTGATGCCGCCGAAAGTGGGTTCCAGCGCAGAGACAACGTCAACCATACGCGATACGTGCGGTGCATCGATCTCGATATCGAACACATCGATCGCTGCGAATTTTTTAAAGAGAACCGCTTTGCCCTCCATTACCGGCTTTGAAGCGAGCGGACCGATGTTGCCAAGACCGAGTACCGCACTGCCGTTGGAAACGACTGCGACCAGATTTGCACGGGCTGTATATTGTGCTGCTGTTGCCGGATCATCGGCAATCGCAAGGCACGGAGCGGCTACGCCGGGAGAATAGGCTAAAGCAAGATCGCGCTGGTTTCCGAGCGGTTTGGTTGCTTTGATTTCCAGTTTGCCCGGCGTGGGATGCTGGTGAAAAAAGAGTGCGTTTTCCTCAAAGTCGGCTTGAGCATCGGAATTGGCGGCTTTTTCGACCATGTGGCGTTTCCTTTTTTGAGGAACGCTTAGACCAAAGTGTTGCAAACGTCGATTGTATCAAAGGGAAAAGGAGTTTCGGTCCGGTCAAAAAATATTTGCCCGGAGGAATTGGTTACAATGTTGTGCGCCGGTCGCTCATGCCCGCACAATCTTGTAATTGAAATTGGCGCTACCGACGACGCTCCACATGCGCAGCCAGAAGGGCATCATGCCTTCCAGTCCGCGTGCAGAAGAAAGAGGCCCCAGATCTATCGGGCTTTTCCAGCCGAACTCATCGAGTAGTGCGGTTACATCTGTTTTTGCGCCATCACTATTGCCGCAAAGGAAGACGTCATGTTCACCGGCGACACGTGAGGGGTCGACCATGATCTGGTGGTTCATTGTATTCAGCGTTTTTACGACATGTGCATCGGGTAGTCGCTTTTGAATTTCTTCTGCCGCCGATGTGGTGTTGGACAGTTCCGGAACCAGTGTCGGTGGCATGCCCTTGGAAGTGTTGAGTGGGTTGGTGACGTCAATGATCGTCTTGCTCGCAACCGCATCGTTTGTGACTTGATCCGCTACTGCGAGCACGTTCGAACCATTGACCGCGATGATGATGCGGTCTGCCCATTGTGCCGCCTCACGAAACTCTCCGTGTGATGCATTGGCCCCGTTATCTTGCGCCCAAGCGACTGCTTTTTCGTTTACACCAGTGCGCGCACCCATGCGCACCTCGTGGCCTAGCGATATCAGTTTGGTTGCCAGTGTGTGGCCCACCATCCCGGTCCCCAGTACAGCGTATTTCATGAGTTCTGCTCCTAATTTTGGAAGCTGGCCGCCGATTTGGCGGCCAGTGTTTTTACGTGCCGACTAAGCAGCTTCATCGACCTTTAGATTGAGCATCCCCTCCATCCCAAGGTTGGTAAAGAGGCCAGTTGTTACCTGATCGAGATGCTCGTTGTAGGCTTTGAGTGGTTCGGCCATACCGATTCTATCAACCTCTGTGCGGAATGGTCGTGTACCGGGCGCGCGACCCACAACATCAACAACAGCGTCCGATACCAATTGCGGGTTTTGCTGCGGATTGGCAGCCAGGAAGCCTTCAAAGCCTTCAAGTGAAGCTTTGGGTGCGCTTGCCATGTCGCCGTAACCTGCGTCGCGGTCACGTGATGAGGGTTGCAAGAGGTTGTCGATAAATCGGGTTGGGAAACCGCCTGGTTCGATAATAGCAACATCGACGCCAAACGCGCTCAATTCCGCGCGGTAGTTTTCGCTCATGGCTTCAAGCGCCCACTTGCTCGCATTGTATGGTCCGTAGAACGGTAAGGCGACGCGGCCCAATAGGCTTGAAATGTTCAGGATCAGGCCCGAGCCGCGTGAGCGCATATCTGGCAATACGCCGCGGGTCATGCGCTGTACCCCAAACACGTTGATGTCGAACATGCGCTGAAAGTCATCTGCCGAGAAGTTTTCCTGAAGGCCGTGCGCGCCAACACCGGCATTGTTGATCAGGACATCAATCTGGCCGAGCTTGGCGGTTGCTGCCTTAATACCGCTGTCAACCGAGGCATCGTTCGTGACGTCGATCTCGACGACTTGAATGCCCATTGCTTCCAGCTCCGAAGCTGCTTTGGCGTTGCGGCCCTTAATATCGCGCAGCGAACCGACGACTGTGTGACCGGCTGCAATAAGATCAGCGGCCATCAATTTGCCAAAACCACTGGCAGCTGCTGTGATAAGAATGTTCATCTTTTTCTCTCCGTCTGTTTGCCCGATCGCATCGGGCTCATCGATGACGCAGAGATAATCTTTGTAGATTTTTTGGAACAGACTGATAATCTAGAACCCATGGTTCAAGATATTAGATCCTTAAGTCTTCCAGCACTTCTCAGCTTTCACACAGTCGCCCGGCTTGGCGGTATCAGCGCGGCATCGGAACATTTGGGTATGGCAAAGTCCGGTGTCAGTCGCCACGTCGCTCAATTGGAGGAGCATTTGCAGGTGCGCCTGCTTGAGCGCGGTGCGCGTTCCGTTCGGCTAACACCAGTGGGTCGCAAGTTGGATGAACGCATTCGTTCCATTTTGGCTGAAGTTGATTTGCTGGGCGATATCGCGGCGGAAGAGAGCGCCGGTATTTCCGGCCAAGTCACAATTGCCGCGACGCCAGAGTTTGGTGGTCTCGTTGCCACAGCGCTGTTTCCCGTGCTGCTCGCGGAGAACCCAAACCTGAGCCTTGTCATGCGTCCTGACTATGCGTTTGAGGATATGCAAGACCCTGGCACCGATATCGCGTTTCGCGTCGGGACCTTTAAAGACGACCGCCTTGTTGCCAGGCATTTGGGTGGGTTTACGCGTTGGATCGCCGCCGCTCCCGATTTGGTGGCTCAGTATGATCCGAAGGAGCCCGAGGACCTCGCCGCGCTCTCCTGTTTGACATTTCGCGGTGACCGACCTGGCGCGACGTGGCGCTTTACTTCGGAAAAACGAGAAACGTCTGTGGACGTCAAAGGGCCCATTGCGGTGCGCAATTTTGGCGTTTTGCTTCAACTGGCCGTTGCCGGGCAGGGGTTTTCGTTTCTTCCATCATTCATGCTCGAAGAAAAATTGGCACAAGGTCAATTGATACGCTGTTTTCCGGCCTATGAGTCTCCGCCTGCGCAGGTTTATCTGACCTACCGTCCCGGCGCCCGACGCATCGCGCGCGTTGCCACCGTCATTGAAGCTGCGGAAAAACTGGTTCCGATGCTGCTTAAACGCTGACGACGTTTCAACTATGGCAGTCAAACGTTTAGAAGGGGCGCGTTTTTAGCGCCCCAAATTCAAATACGTCACTTAGAATGCGCTGGCATACACGCCGCCATCCAGAATGATGTTTCGACCCGTCATGTAGCCTGCGTGAACCGAACAAAGAAAAGCGCAAGTGTTGCCAAACTCCGACGGGTCACCCAAGCGCTTGGCGGCAATGGTGTTCATCACGGTTTTCTTTTGCGTTTCGAAATCGACACCATTTTTTTCAGCCGCAAATTCGATAGTTTTGCGGATGCGGTCGGTGTCGAATTTACCTGGTAGGATCTGGTTTATCGTTACGTTCTTTGCTGCATAGTTCAAAGCAACGCCGCCGAGGAATGATGTCAAACCGGCTCGGGCACCTGATGATAGATCGAGACCCGGGATGGGCTGATAAACCGACGTAGATGTAATGTTCACGATCCGCCCGAAGCCGCGCTCCGCCATCGGATCGATTACCTTTTGGATCATTTCGATCGGTGTGATCATGTTTTGCTCGACACCCTTTGTTATGGCCTCGCGATCCAATTGGCGGAAGTCTTTGAGCGGTGGGCCACCATTGTTGTTGACCAAAATATCAACATCACCGGCAGCTTCGATTAGTGCGTCCTGGATTTCATGGGTTGAAATGTCGCCGGCGATTGCGGTGACCGTGACGCCTTTTGTCCTCAGCTCTTCAGCAGTTTTGTCCAGATTAGCTTGCGTGCCGCTGTTGACGATCAAATTAACGCCAACGTCTGCCAAAGCGTGAGCGCATGCACGACCAAGCCCGCGGCTTGCGGCGCAAACGATGGCTGTTTTCCCTTTGATGCCTAGATCCATGGTGTCCTCCAAGTATTTGTTTTTTTCAGCCCCAAAGCGCTGCCTGCGGAGGAGATACCGTGCTGCCAAAGTAGTGCAAGGCCGGTGTGCGGTCTTTTGCGAGCAAAAGAGGGCCATCAAGATCGACGTAGTCGGCATCTTGCGCCAAGTGGATTGCCGGCGCCATGGCCAAAGACGTCCCAACCATGCAGCCGACCATGATTCCGAAACCCAGCCGTTTGGCCTCAGCGTGCATTTTGAAGGCTTCGGTCAGCCCACCGGTTTTATCGAGTTTAATGTTCACATAATCGTATCGGTCAGTGAGCTGGGCAATACCTTGGCTGCAGTGCGCGCTTTCGTCCGCGCAAATGGGAACGGGATGTGGCATGTTCGCCAGCGCGCTGTCGTTGCCAGCGGGCAAGGGTTGCTCGATGAGGGATATGTCCAAATGCGCCGCCTCGCGCATCAGCTTGGGTAGGTCCTCTTCACGCCAAGCCTCGTTTGCGTCGATGATAATGCGGCTGTTGGGCGCATTGGCCACCACGGCGTGCATGCATGCGATGTCGTCCGATCCGCCAAGCTTTATCTTCAAAAGCGGCCGTGATGATGCTCTTCGGGCCGCATCGGCCATGGCTTCTGGTGAGTCCAGCGAGAGTGTGAAGGCGGTTTCAATTGGTCTTGGCGGGGGCAGTTGTGTGAGCTGATGAAATTGCTTTTGGTTTTGCTTCGCGTCGAGGTCCCAAAGGGCGCAATCTAGCGCGTTTCGTGCGGCGCCGCGCTCCATTTGAGCATGAAGTGCCGCGCGCGCCGCGCTTGCTGAGCCGTTGTTGGCAATATCGAAACTGCCAATTGCTTTTTCCACGCCTGATAATGTTTCGCCGTAGCGTGCATAGGGTACGCATTCCCCACGTCCGACATGTTCACCGGCTCGAATTTCGCAAACGATGACATCAGCAGTTGTTTTGGCGCCACGGGAGATGCGGAACTCGCCTTTAATTGGGAATGTCTCGCACTTCACATTTACGACCATATTCATGGATATGCCTTTCTGCGGACGTCGACATAAGCGGTCATTGTTGCGTTTCGGTGCCAGTTCTTTGGCAAATGAGTGCTATGTTAAAAAGCAATGAGCGACGTTTTGACGACCCGAAATATGTCGGTTGCCCGACAGTCTATCAAGGAACCCGTGGTTGTTGAACAGGCACAGGGTCATGTGGTCGTGCGTTTGCATGGGCAGATGGTGTCGGCAATTATCGCCCCCTACAATGCTGCATTTGAGACCATTTCAAATCGAATGGTGGGGATCGAACGCCTGACCTTCGATGGCAGCGACTTAAATGAGATTGATACGGCCGGCGCTTGGTTGATCTTTCGGTTGATCAGAGATGCGCGTGGCGCCTCGGTGGAGGTGGAGTATCAACATATGCCCGATGATGCGGTTGATCTTGTGGACGCGGTAACCGATGCTGTCGAAGATCATCAGGCCAAGGGTTCTTCAGATAGAAAATCCCCCGCGCTTCTTGGATGGATAGGCCGCGGTGTGGTTGGCATGATGAACGATGCCGTTGCCGCCCTTCACATCTTTGGCGCAGCCGTACAGGGCAGCCAAATGAAGCGTGGGCACGGAAGCCGGATGTCGTGGGCGCCTATTGCCAGCCAGATTGACAAGATGGGCGTACAAGCCATCCCCATCATTGTGTTGATGTCGACGATTATCGGCGCCATTTTGGCGCAGCAGGGCGCGTTTGAACTAGGGCAGTTTGGCGCCGAGATATTCGTTGTCGACTTGGTTGGCATTATCACCGCCCGTGAGATTGGTGTCCTTTTGACGGCGATCATGGTCGCTGGTCGTTCAGGCAGCGCTATCACCGCCGAAATTGGCTCCATGAAGATGCGTGAGGAAGTTGATGCGCTTACCGTCATCGGTCTCAATCCGATCGGTGTGCTCGTATTTCCACGGCTAGTCGCTTTGGCTATCGCGCTTCCAATGCTTACAATTGTTGCCAATATTTCTGCGATGGCAGGGGCATTGTTCGTTTGCGCGTTCTTTCTTGGAATTACGCCTGAATCGTTTTTTGACCGTGCCCATTTTGCCATCGAGATTAAGGATGTGCTGGCAGGGTTGGCCAAGGCGCCAGTTATGGCCATGTTTATCGGGATCATCGCTTCGGTCGAGGGTATGAAGGTTGGTGGCAGCGCGGAGTCGCTCGGCCGTAGTGTAACATCTGCGGTTGTTAAGGTGATCTTCGTTGTGATTGTCGTGGATGGCTTGTTCGCCATTTTCTATGCGGGAGCTGGTATCTGATGCTAGCGCCAATAGACCCCATCTTGAGTGTCCGCGATATTCATGTGCAGTTTGGCGAGGCCGTCATACTTCATGATCTCGATCTGGATGTTTTACCGCAGGAAATACTTGGGTTTGTGGGTGCGTCCGGCACGGGCAAGTCCGTCCTCATGCGTGCCATATTGGGTCTGACGCCTCGGCAAGGCGGCTCTGTACGCATGTTTGGCCACGATATTGATGCCATGTCAGAGGAAGATAGGATCGCTGCTGACATGCGATTGGGCGTTCTTTTCCAGCATGGTGCGCTCTTTTCGTCTTTGACGGTCCTTGAGAATGTGCAGGTCCCGATGCGCGAGTATTTACGGGTTCCCAAAAAACTGCGCGATGAACTGGCCATATTAAAGCTGCAAATGGTGGGGTTATCACCCGACGATGCTGGAAAATACCCGTCCGAACTATCTGGTGGGATGATCAAGCGCGCCGCGCTTGCTCGTGCCTTGGCGTTGGATCCAGCCATCGTATTTCTCGATGAACCGACATCTGGTCTCGACCCGATCGGTGCCGCCGAGTTCGATGAGCTCATAGCAAAGCTGCGCGATACGATGGGTCTGACAGTTTATATGGTCACACATGACCTCGATAGCCTGTTTTCGGTGGCAGACCGCATTGCGGTATTGGGTGATAAGCGTGTTTTGGCGCAGGGTACGGTGCAAGACATGTTGGCCAATGATCATGAGTGGATTAAATCCTATTTCAGGGGCAAGCGCGCACGCATGATCCCCGACAGAGCAAAAGCTTAGGCGAGAAGATGGAAACGAAAGCAAATTATGTGGCTGTCGGCGCCTTTAGCCTTTTAGCGATCTTGGCAACCTTTGGCTTGATCTACTGGCTTTACAGCGTTGATACGGGTGCCGAATCTGCTGACCTCGACATTGTCATTGAAGGATCGGTGACCGGTCTGACGAACGGTAGCCCGGTCAAATTCAACGGGATTGATGTTGGCGCGATCCGGCGGATTGATTTTGACGCGAACAATCCACGACAGGTCATTGCCCGCGCTATTGTTCGAGCAGATTTGCCGATTTCAAGTGAGACGACCGCCGTGCTTGCTTTCACTGGTTTGACCGGGATCGCGCATATTGAATTAGCCGGCGGCAACACGTTGGTTGATAATGTTTTCGCCATTGCTGACGCCAACGGGGAAACAGCAACAATCAAAGCCGATCCTTCCGCGGTCACTGATCTTGTTGCCACCGCGCAAGATATTTTCGCACGAGCAGACAATGTCTTAAGCGGCCTTGAAGCGTTCGTAGACGATGCGCGCGGACCACTGACCGAGACGTTGGAAAACACGAGCAAAATCAGCGCAGCACTTGCTGAAAATGCCGATGAAGTGGATCGGTTTTTGGGCGGCATCGGCGCCTTGGGCGAGACCTTGGAAGGTGTAACCGGTTCACTGAACACAACGCTTGAAGGCGTTGATCGGTTGTTGGCCGCTGTTTCTCCCGAAGATATTGAGGGCATCGTGACCGATGCGCGTGGATTTACTGGGAATTTGGCACAAGCTTCTGAGCAGTTCGAGGCGATGTCGGAAAGTGCGACGCAGTTGATTGACAATCTTCAAGGCACTGGTGAGCAGCTTGGTGCAACAATAGATCGTATTGATCAAGTGGTGGCCGCAGTTGAACCGGAAACGGTTGCTTCAACGCTCACGGGCATCAGCGAGGCCAGCGCTTCAATCGCTGAAACAGCGGATCGCGTTTCAGAGATTTCCGAGAGTTTTGCGGGTCGTTCTGAGCAGATTGATGACATTTTCGCTAACGCAACCGAAATGACCCAGCGCCTCAATGATGCGTCGGCACGGGTCGATAGTGTCCTTGTTCAAGCCGAAGCGTTCCTGAGTGGCGGGGAGGGTGGCGCAGACAATCTGATCGCTGAAGCATCTGAAACGCTTCGTGCATTCCGGCAGACCGCAGATACGCTTAACGCGCGTCTTGATGGCATAACGGCGGGGTTGGAGCGTTTCTCCAACGACGGCTTGCGTGACGTTCAAGGATTACTTTCGGACACGAGACGTTCCCTGCGCCGGTTTGAGCAAACGGTTTCCGCCCTTGAAGAGAACCCGCAACGGCTCTTGTTTGGTGGAGAGGGCAGCGTTAAACGTTTTCCAAGTAATGGTGAGCGGCAACGCCGCTAGGGGTACGCGTTTATGGGTAGCAGCGTTTCTGGGAAAATGAAGGCGGGCAAACTCGTGCTCGCGCTCATTGCGTGCACTGCGCTGGCTTCCTGTGCAGCGCTTGGCCCACAAGAAGCGACCTCTGATACCTACCAGCTGTCTACACCTGCCTCTTTGGAGGCAACGGCGGTGCGCGGCGGTCTACAACTTTTGGTTCCGGAACCAACAGCGCTCAAAGCTCTCGATAGTGAAAATATAGTCGTTCGACCTGACGCCATCACACTGCAATATTTGGGTGAAAGCCGTTGGAGCGATCGTTTGCCACGTTTGGTCCAACAACGATTGGCAGAGGCGCTGGAATCCACTGGTCGTTTCGATGGGGTAGGTTTGCCGGGGCAGGGGTTAGCTATTGACTACCAGCTCGTCACTGACATTCGGGCATTCGGTATCGATGTGACTTATCAGCAGGCAACGGTTGTTATCGGCGTCAAACTGCTAAATGACCGCAATGGTGGGGTTCGCGCGTCGCGCACTTTCCGCGCAGTTTCACCCGTTGGGGCGCCCGCATCAGGCCCGCAATATGTGGCTGCCTTAGATCGCGCATTCGGCCTGGTGACCCAAGACATTGTCCTTTGGATCACAAACAGGCTTTAAGGGTTGAGGAGTCCGGTTAGCGCAGACGCCCGCTCGCGTGAGCCATAAGCGTGTAAACCTTGCCTGTATCGGAGACCAGCTGCTGATCGACTTGCCGACCAGATCGGTCATTGCGGTTCACTTCGTTCAATAGGTTTTCGAAATCGGTAATATACTGATCGATGGATGCGCGGAACGCACTATCTGTTTCGTAGCGACGCTTCACGTCATCAAAGGTCCGCTGGCCGCGTAGCGTATACATTTGCCGTGTAAAGACGTTCCTTTCACCGTCTCGGTACCGTCGCCATGCTTCTTGCATGGCATTGGTGTCGACGGCACTCGCAATGTCGGCATTCTCGCCCAATTTGGGTTGATTTGATTGATTGCCAGCCCGGTAATTGTCTTCGGGCTCAGACGCACGGCGCAGAAGATCGCTAACAAAAGTCTCGCCGGATGCCTGCCGCTTTGATGCGGCAGGTTTTGGCTCGGGTCGAACCGAGCGTGGTTCGGCGTTTTGCCGTAGCGGTGTCGCTGCTAACGCATTCAAAGCATCATCAGCAGCACCATACCCGGATCCAGCCGGCGCGTTAGCGCCAGAGGTCCGGGCTATAGGCTTTTTTGCGCGGGGGCCCTCCGAAATGTCCAGGGCACGTCCACTGTCTTCGACGATGCGCGACAGATCTTTCAGCGCGTTGATTTGCTCAGAAACAGCGCGCCGCATCGCGTTTGCGCTTTCCCTGGTCTCGTCGGGCAGCTCCATGACACCGCGACGCACTTCTTCGCGTGTTGATGCCAAGTCGGTGCGAATGCTGTCTGAAATGCGTCGCATTTCTGCCGTCGCTTCTTCGAAGCGCGTGATCGCATCGTCGGCCGTTTGACGCACGGTCGCTGCAACATCGCCGGTTGAGCGCGTTGCGCGGTCGCCAACGGATGTGATTGCGGTGAGTACATTGCCTTCAAACGCTTGGAGAACGCTGCTTACTTCTTCCGATTTACGCAAAAGACCATCGGTAAGTTGATCGATGCTTTCGGCGCGCTCGCTCAACGTTCCAGTCAAGTTCGACTGCGCTGAGGCCAGCAAGTCCGATGCGCTTGCCAGCATACGACCATGGTCATCAAAGCTGCGAGCCAACGTAGCAACATCGTCCAGTGTTTTGCCAGCTACACCCTCAAGGCGGGCGGTATTGGAGCCGAGACGATCGACGGACTCTGAAAGAGACTGCGCAATGGTAGCGGCGCTTTCTTCGACCCGGGCCTCGGAGGCTTTCCAATGCTGACCGGACGGCAGACACTGGGCACCATCGAGCACTCCA
>JBCBYO010000032.1:0-33884 GCA_039815825.1 Pseudomonadota bacterium | reverse complement strand
TCTTCGTACAAGATATCACCCGAACCGTCGCGGACTGGCGGCAAATCCCCGGTTAGGTCGAAACGTACACCTTCAACTGACATTGAGACGCGGCTATCGCCCTCCAAGCGGCGATCGGTTCCTTCAATGCGGCGCCGGAGAGGCTCGGCAATTTCAAAGCGGCTCTCAAGGACCTGCCCGCCCGCCAGATTGTTCAACGTCCATCGACGCGCTTCGCGAGCAACGGTTCCAGGCCATAGTTGCTTTAAGCCGGCAATCGTCATTTCCTTCGTTGAAACATCGAACAATGCAACCGGGGGATCGTTTGCCAAATCGATCAAACCTTCGGCGCTTGCATAGCCCTCTGAGGTATCAAGCTCCATATTCGTGTACTCAATGGCTTGCCGGGAGAGATCAAGGGTGCCTTGCACGCGGCTGGCAAACGTTAAAGGCGCTTCGGGTGAGTCTTCCGGCATAATCCGGCCCCGATTGAACAAAACCTCGAATTCAATCGGCATAACGCCTTGGGTCGACAACCGCGGTTGAGCGTCGGGCAAGTCTCGAAGGCGTGCAGAAAGTATCGCCGACGAGCGACCTAGTTGCCAAAGGTCCCTTTCTAAGGTGATGGAATTGTCGTCAAATTGATAGGAAAGACGGGCGGTACCTTCCAAAGGGACGTAATCATCGTCAGAGAGCTTCAGTGCCAAATCTTTGGGCGTGACTGTCACCTGTAGCTCATTGTTTTGCGGCGCGACCGTATGGCGGGTTGTCAGCGCGATATCAATCAGTGTTGGCGCGGGCGACGCCTCTGGTTCGTGATCATCCATGTTGTTGGATAAAAATGTCCGCAAGCGTTTGACGGGGAAGACAACATCCTCAGCGACTAAATCCACGGCAAGTGTTTGATCCGCGTCGCGCAATGCCTCACCGGTTAGCTGAACCGCCTGATCCGCCAATTCCAATGACGCATCAATCATCAGGCGATCTGTCGTCAAACGTGCTTGCATTTCATCGATTTTAATTTCATCGGAATATTGGCTGTTGGGGATGACAATACGGCTGTCGTTTATGCTCAGCTTTAATGGCGCTTGCGCTTCCGAGCTCACGTCAAAGACCATCGCCAGGCTGGAGCCAAAGTTCGCAAACCCTTCGGCAATAAAGGCAAGCGAAACTTGATGGCGACTGTCCATAACTGTCGATTGCTGAAGGCTTTGTGCGTCCAATTTTGCGCCGACTACATAAAGTGATGAAAATACTGGTCGGCCAAACAAGGACTTTATCAGATCCAAATTCACAGAGAGGCGCTCGATTTCCACGAGCGAATTGTCGGCATCCGCATCGCTTATGCTAAAACCGCTATACTGAACGCCTAGGCTTGGTGGCCATGAAAACCCAACCTGAGTGCTTTCGGTCGAAGCGATAAACGGTTCGGGGATCGAGGCATTTAATATTTCATTGGCTCGAGACGCCAGGACGCTGTCAAACGCACCAAAGGTAACGGCACCACCGACTGCCCCGAGCAATACCAACAAAAACAAAAATGAAGTCGTCAAATATGTGCGGGCTTTTCGCCTTCGTCGCAGCCGACGGCCTGGCCGCACGGGGCCTCGCTTCATGCCGGTATGAGACGGCATATCTGCCAAAGTCGATTTGGCACCATTGCCCAACATTGTACGCTTTGGCTTCAATTCCTACCCGCGCTGCTCGTTTGTTCTTTGCTCTATTAATTCCTGCAGCTGCCATGGACTACAACAGTTCATGTCATATATCCAAAGGCCACTTACCAATGTTCCCAAAACAACCCGGCAGGACTTCCCAAAATGACAGAACTTGCGGTCGGCGCAATGGCCCCAGACATCTCGCTACCTATTGATGGGGGCGAAACGATGACGCTTTCTGACATGAAAGATCAGAACGTTGTGATCTACTTCTATCCAAAAGATGACACGCCAGGCTGCACCAAGGAAGCAATTGCCTTTTCTGGTTTGTTGGATGAGTTCAAGGCTGCCAACACTGTTATTATCGGCATTTCGCCCGACACAGTTGCAAAGCACGAGAAGTTCAAGACCAAGCATGATTTAACGGTTGTTCTGGCGGCCGATGAGGAACGCAAAGCCATTGAAGGTTATGGTGTTTGGGTCGAAAAAAGCATGTACGGCAAAAAATATATGGGCGTAGAACGGTCCACCTTTTTGATCGGCGGCGATGGAAAAATCGCGCAGATATGGCGCAAGGTGAAGGTGCCCGGGCACGCAGAAGCCGTTCTGGATGCTGTTAAAGCACTTTAGCCGTTCGATTTGGTATGCCTATCAGTCTCAGACAGGCCGCTATTTTTGCTCTTGGCAATGCGGATCTTACTGAAAAAGTTCGGCTAACCCGTGAAGCCAATGCTAATTGGAGAGCGCAGAAACTATCGCTACGTGATCCGCGAGACAGCGCCATACCGGACAATCCCGGGCGACCGGAGAGACCGCTACTTGTGCCACCAACAGCGGTCAAGAAGCGTTCCTTGAAGAGTGAAAGCGGGCGAGTCTCGTTGTTGCATGCCCTTGCTCATATCGAATTGAACGCTATCGACTTGGCGCTTGATATTGTTGCTCGCTTTGCCAGCGAGCCGGTACCGCGGAGTTTCTTTGACGATTGGCTGGGTGTTGCGGATGATGAAGCACGCCATTTTACCCTTTTGCGCGCACGCTTGACCGACTTGGGTGCTACCTATGGCGACCTGCCGGCCCATAATGGTTTGTGGGAAGCCGCGCGAGAAACCAGTAACGCGCTCCATGCACGCCTTGCTATTGTGCCGATGGTTCTGGAGGCCCGCGGTTTGGATGTTACGCCATCGATGGTAACTCAACTTGAAGCGGCGGGCGACCAAAAGTCGGCAGACATTCTCAAGATTATTTATGAAGATGAGAAGACCCATGTAGCCGTGGGGGCCAAATGGTTTCGCTTCTACTGCCTACGCAGCGGTGAAAATCCTTCAGAAGCTTTTCAGATATTGGTCAGACGACACTTTCGCGGCCCGCTAAAGCCGCCCTTTAACGAAATTGCGCGGGCAGCTGCCGGCGTTACGCCGTCGTTTTATCGATCTTTAACCGCCAGTTCTCGCAGCTAAAAGCGCAAATCGGCGCGCGTTTGCCAGTAAGTGGCAATTGGGACAACACACGTCTCTACCGTTTATTAACCCTAACGACCCTTTAATTGGACATCTTATGCCGCAAGCGTACGGGTGTGTCAGATGGCCCAGACATTTGGGAAACGCAAACAGCCACATACGGTGATCATCGCCCGTGGCGATAACATCAATCATTTTCAAATTCGGCCATGGATGGCCGCATTGGCGTTGACCATCATGCTTGCGGGTAGTGTCGGCTATCTTGGCGCGACCGCCTATCTGATCTTCCGTGATGACATAATTAATGCAAGCCTTATGCGTCAGGCGCGCATGCAGTATGCCTACGAGGATCGCATCTCCGCGCTCAGGTCGCAAGTTGACCGGATAACATCCCACCGCCTGCTTGATCAGCAATTTGTGGAATCAAAGATTGCTGAGCTTTCCAGTCGGCAAGAGGTTTTGGCAGCGCGCGCATCATCGATCACGCCACTTTTGGAACGTGCATCGGGCTTAAAGGGCACAACTACGCTGCCAACCACACTTCCACCTGTCCCTAAGTTGCGTCCAGGCGCATCGACTGACGAACAAGCTTCTTTGATCGATACCACGCTGCGTACCGGTTCTATCGAGACAAGCGCAGGCGGGCTGGCATCGCTGGAAAACATGCAATCGCGGCTCGCAAAGATCGAACAGGATCAGTTGTGGGAGATCGCCACTTTAACGCAGGCTGCTCACTCCACCCAGAACGATATGCTAAAGGCAGCCGAAGCGGCGGGCCTTCCAATTTCGGCCCATTCCATGTCAGCCAAAGGCGGTCCTTTTGTTCCAGCCAAGGACCAAGTGGTAACAGAATTTGATTCACGGTTAGCCGAGCTCGGCTCTGCGCTCAGATCGCTTGATGAAGCCCGTACTGCCATCAAGGCATTTCCGATTGCTCATCCCGCGCCTGGACAGGCCGTAACAAGTCATTTCGGCACGAGGCGCGATCCCATAAACGGAAAGCGAGCATTCCATGCCGGCACTGATTTTAGAACGCCAATTGGTTTGCCCATCTATGCAACGGCAGCTGGAACAGTCATCAGAACGGGGCGTGCTGGCGGTTATGGCAAGCTCGTTGAGATTGAACATGCTAACGGTTTTAAGACACGCTATGCGCATTTGAGCCGCATCCTTGTAAGCAAAGGTCAAAAGGTTACTGCCGGCGAGCATATTGCGGCGGCAGGTAACACGGGCAGATCAACAGGGCCGCATCTTCACTACGAAGTGCGCAGAAACGACAAGCCAACAAATCCCATGGCCTATGTCAAAGCCGGCACAAATCTTGAAAGATTTATGCGCTAAGCAAAACAGCGCTACTGCGTGTTGGCAGCGTCGACAATTCTCACCTGCGGTATCTCCCGCCCATTGAAGCGGTTTATGGATATCGTTCCGGCAAAATGTAACGTCTCGCCCATCGCATCCAGCAGTGTTCTACCCATGGGCGTGTCGGCTGCACGAAATGCAATTGCGTCAATAGCGCGAGTACCGTTGCCCTCCAGGCTCATCTTTAGATGGCCGTTGCCAACAATTTTGGCGAACCGCACGATGTGATTTGGGAAAGCGAACAGTGGCTGATCATGACCGGCACCAAAGGGACCAGCCTCATCCAACTGCGAAACTAAATGTGTCGACACTGCACCGCTTGATAATGCACCATCGATCTGCAGCACCGCATCAGCTGTTAGCTGGGTAATGGCGTCACTCGCGTTGCTTTCAAAATAGCTGCGCAATCCACCTATCTGCCCTTCGCTCACGGTTAACCCGGCCGCCATGCCATGGCCTCCCCCTTTGACGAGCAGGCCAGCTTCAACGGCGCCACGAACCAACTTTCCAATGTCAAAACCTACCACTGAACGCGCGGAACCAGTTCCCTTACCGTTTGGGTCGATGGAAATGGCCACCGCTGGACGGTTAAACGCTTCCTTTAAACGTGCCGCTATCAACCCCACAATCCCGGGGTGCCAGTCCTTGCTGGCGGCGACAATCACCGATGGCGGATTTTGGATCTCCATCTCGGCTGAAACAGCTGCCTTGGCTTCATCGACCATTACTTGCTCAGCGCCTTGGCGCTGACGGTTTAAGTCATCAAGTTGAGCAGCCAATGCGGTTGCCTCGTTTGCGTCATTTGTTGCCAAAAGCTGCGCACCCAATGACGCGTCACCAATACGACCGCCTGCATTGATGCGCGGCCCAAGTACATAACCAAAATGATACGGCGCCAGTGGTTCCCCGATCCTAGCCGCAGCTGCCAAGGCGACCATGCCTGGGTTTCGCCTTTGCCGTGCAACGATGATCCCCTTTTTTACAAAGGCGCGGTTGAGCCCCAAAAGTGGGACAACGTCGCAGACGGTTGCCATGGCGACCAAGTCCAAAAAGCTCAGCAAATCCGGTGATCTGGTTTCGCCCGATTGCTTAAGCTGCCGAACCGTTTCGACCAAGGTCATGAAAACCACACCGGCCGCACACAAATGACCCAGGCCGGAAAAATCGTCTTCTCGATTTGGGTTCACAACTGCTTCAACGTCTGGCAGCTCACCACCAACCTGATGGTGATCAATGACGACGATATCGGTGTTGCTGCCATTTATTGCACCAAAGGCTTCAGCAGAATTGGTACCGCAGTCCACGGTTACAATGAGGCTGGCTTCCTTGGCTAGAGTGGCCATCGCTGTTGGGTTGGGGCCGTAACCTTCAAATATCCGATCGGGAACATGGATTTTGACGTCTAAACCGAATGTCCGAAGAAAACGCGCAAGCAGCGCGGAAGAGACCGCGCCATCGACATCGTAGTCGCCGAATATTGCTACACGCTCCCCATCGACAATTGATCTTGCAAGGCGGGCTGCGGCCTTCTCATTGTCAGTGATTGAGCGCGGGTCAGGCATCAGTTCGCGCAGTGTGGGGTCTAGAAACTGGGTGACCTGCGCTGCGGAAATATCTCTTCCGGCCAACACACGCGCGACAATATCCGGCACCTCATGTTTTTGCGTGATCTCAAGTGCGGAATTGGCTTGGCGCGGCGACATACGCTCAACCCAGCGTTTGCCGCCAAGTGATTTTTTGACATCTAAAAATGTGCGATGGTCGGAAAAGTCCATACGCCTATGTTGTTTGGCTTCTGCGAAGCGTCAAGCCGGGCCTAGTTTGCGGGATCAAATTTCTCCACATCCAAATGGCGGGCAATAATTTCGCGAACGGTACGCGACTGAGAACGCATCACGATGGTCTCTGTTTGGATAAAGTTTCTGGCAAAACGGACACCTGAGAGCAAATTGCCGTCAGTTACCCCGGTTGCCGCAAAGATTACGTCGCCTGAAGACATCTCGTCCATGGCGTAAATCCGGTTGGGATCGTCAATGCCCATGCGCTTGGCGCGCTCAACCTTTTCTTTGGTATCAAGGATTAGGCGTCCCTGCATTTGGCCACCTACGCAACGCAATGCCGCAGCCGCGAGAACACCCTCCGGCGCGCCACCAATACCCATATAGATGTCAATTCCCGTCTCATCGGAGTCTGTCGTGTCAATGACAGCCGCCACGTCGCCGTCGCCAATCAAGCGGATGGCAGCACCCGTTTCACGTACATCGTCGATTAGTTTTGCGTGGCGAGGCCTGTCCAAAATACATGCGGTTACCTCGTTGACCGGCACATCTTTCGCGCGGGCGACTGCATAAATATTCTCGGCGGGCGACGCGTCGAGATTGACCAATCCGTCTTCAAAACCTGGACCAATGGCTATTTTTTCCATGTAGACGTCCGGGGCATTCAGCAAAGTGCCCTTTTCCGCAATTGCGATAACCGCAAGCGAATTGGGCTGGTTCTTGGCGCAAATCGTCGTGCCTTCAAGCGGGTCAAGTGCGATGTCGACTTGCGGCCCCTCGCCCATCCCCACTTCTTCGCCAATGTAAAGCATCGGAGCTTCGTCGCGTTCGCCCTCTCCGATTACGACCGTGCCTTGAATTGGCAGGCGGTTAAGTTCGGACCGCATACCATCGACGGCCACCTGATCGGCAGCCTTTTCATCTCCCCGGCCCCGAAGCCGCGCTGCAGCAACGGCTGCGCGTTCAGTCACCCTCGCCAATTCGATCGACAATTCGCGTGTTAGCGCTGTTTCTTGCTCAGCCATACTGTTCCCCGATTGATATCTCTGCCCCGATTGTTCACGCGATTCGCGCATGCGGCACTTGCGGTTTGTGTATCACCACAGGTCACGCAGCGATGGAAGCCACCAGACAAAAACTTTCGCTCACATTTGAACGACCAACAGCAATTTTCGCCTATGCGGCGCGCTCAATCCTTACAACTTGCGGTTCGGAAACCAAATGTCCGTCTGATTTCATGGCGCGCATCACTTCACGGATTGCACTTTCAGTTGTCTCATGCGTGATCAGGATGATGGTTTTTGCCCCGTCGCCATTTTCCGAACCTCGTTGGACGATGGATTCCAGCGACACTTCATTTTGTGCCATGCGCGTGGCTATGTCGGCAAACACACCGGGCTTATCATGGACAACCATGCGGATGAAATAGCCGCCCGAATGCGCACGCATACGAGCCCGAACATATGGCTTCAAATCGGCAGCCGGCGATCCGAGCGCCGGCGCTTGTTGGTGACCTGGTTTCGCCTTGGCAATGTCAGCAATATCGCCAATCACGGCCGATGCGGTAGCGTCACCGCCAGCACCGGGGCCAGACATCAGAAGGGAGCCGACAACATCTGCTTCCACCGCGACAGCGTTGGTAACGCTTTCTACTTGTGCAATAACAGAACCTAGCGGCACCATGGTCGGGTGAACGCGTTGTTCGATACCTGTTTCGGTTTTTTGCGCTACACCCAACAGTTTGATGCGATAACCGAGTTCACGCGCAGCCTCGATATCATCAAGAGATATGTTGGAAATGCCTTCCATATAAATCTCGTCAGCAGCGATCTGCGTGCCGAACGCAATTGACGTCAGGATGGCCAGCTTGTGCGCGGTGTCATGACCTTCGATATCAAAAGTCGGGTCTGCCTCGGCGTAACCCAGTTTCTGCGCATCGGCCAAACAGTCGGCAAAACTGATTTTGTCGCTTTCCATGCGCGTAAGGATGTAGTTCGCCGTCCCGTTCATGATGCCGTACACGCGCTCGACCGCGTTACCCGACAGCGACTCACGCATTGTCTTGATGATCGGAATGCCGCCCGCCACCGCGGCTTCGAAATTGAGGATTACCCCATTGGCTTCGGCCAACTTTGCAAGCGCCACGCCATGTTTAGCGAGCAACGCCTTGTTTGCCGTCACCACATGTTTGCTGGCCTTTAAAGCCGTTTCGACGGCCTCGCGAGCCGGACCTTCATCACCACCAATCAGCTCAATAAAAACATCTATATCGTCGGACGCTGCCAATGTTTGCGGATCGTCGGCCCACCTGATGGCTGACAAATCAACGCCGCGGTCTTTCTTTGGGTCGCGAGCAGTCGCGGCGACAATGTGGATAGGGCGGCCGCATTGAGCGGTAAGCTGGGCTTCTTTTTGCCCCAAAATACGGACAACTGATGCCCCGACAGTTCCAAGCCCGGCGATGCCCACGCGCAAGGGGTTGTCCATATTCGTCTCCAACTATCCGGTTTTATGTGCGCCAGCCTTGGCGCAAAGTGAATTTCGTCGTCCGCATAACCCTATCGGGCCGGGAACGAAACCACATTGTGCATGCTGGTATCTGCAGTCGACAAGAAACGGCGAATATTGCGGGCTGCCTGGCGTATACGATGCTCGTTTTCAACCAATGCAATGCGTACATGATCATCACCATGTTCGCCAAAACCAATACCAGGTGCGACCGCAACATCAGCTTTCTCGATAAGGATCTTTGAAAACTCCAAAGAGCCGAGATGTTTGAACTTTTCCGGAACCGGCACCCAGGCAAACATGGTGGCAGCCGGAGGCGGCACCTTGAAGCCCGCATTGTCAAAAGATTGGACCAAAACATCGCGGCGGCGGTGATAAACGTCTCGCACCTCTTCAATGTCCTTGCCATCGCCGTTAAGCGCTGCGGTGGCAGCAACCTGAATTGGGGTAAACGCGCCATAATCCAAATAGGATTTCACCCGCGCCAAGGCTCCAATCAAGCGTTCATTGCCCACTGCAAAGCCCATGCGCCAACCCGGCATGGAGAACGTTTTGGACATGGATGTGAATTCGACGCATACATCCATGGCGCCAGGCACCTGGAGTACTGAAGGTGGCGGTGTATCGTCAAAGTAGATTTCGGAATATGCCAAGTCAGATAGAACGATCAGATCGTTCTTTCGCGCAAATGCCACCACGTCTTTGTAAAAGTCGAGGCTTGCGCAATAAGCCGTCGGGTTAGACGGGTAATTCAGGATCACTGCCAGTGGTTTGGGGATCGAATGGCGAACCGCGCGCTCAAGTGTCCTGAGAAAATCCTCATCAGGCTGCACCTGCATTGAACGGATTGTACCGCCAGACATGATGAACCCGAACGCGTGAATGGGGTAAGTCGGATCAGGGCAAAGGATAACATCACCCGGAGCGGTTATGGCTTGCGCCATATTGGCAAAACCCTCTTTCGAGCCAAGCGTTGCCACAACTTGCGTGTCAGGATTGAGTTTTACGCCAAAACGGCGCTCATAATATTTTGCTTGCGCCTTGCGGAGGCCTGGAATGCCTTTCGACGACGAATATCGGTGGGTACGTGGGTCTTGAACCACTTCGCAAAGCTTATCGACGATGGACTGCGGCGTCGGCAGATCGGGATTTCCCATTCCCAAATCGATGATGTCACGACCTTCGGCGCGCGCGGATGCCTTCAGGCGGTTTACCTGTTCAAATACATAGGGCGGCAGCCGTTTGGTCTTGTGAAACTCTTCCATCGATCCTGATCCTTGCGGTGGTCGCGGCGGTATAACGATTTTGAATGAAGAAATCGAGTATTAGGTTCGTTGATTGCTCAAAGTGCGCCAATTTGACGAAGTGCATCGCGCGAATGCGTACGAGCCAGATTTTGCAGGAAAACCAACTGCTGTTGATATTGTTGCGTAGAGATCGCCCCATCTTGATGCTGTGCACGCAATTGCTCCATATAGGCTGACAACTGCGCCTGCTCTTTTGCCGTAAATTGCTGCAGCGACGGTTCTCTCTCAACGTTGATGTTTGGGTACGTGCCAGTGTTCCGAATGCTGATATTGGGCACCAGGTCATCCTCTTCGGCCAGGGCTGTTTGCTCATCTGGCGCATTTGAGGTTACTGGCGCTACCGTTTCCGTCACGCTTGAAGCCGCTTGTTCAGCTCCGGGAGCTGCGGGAGGCGGCAAAGGGACTTGCTGTGAAACAGGAGAAACGGACCCCAGTGTCGTGTCGATGTTTGACGTCGAATTGCAAGCTGTCAAAACGCACAGAACAATGCCCGCAACTGCCCAGCGCCTGCACCAGCTTATTTGCTGCTGATAATACGGTTGTTGCAATTTTTACACCTCAATAGTCCTTGAGTTCGACGCTTAGCCTTTTATCATGGCGGAAAAAAGTGGAAGTTGGTAACTGTCTACTTACGGGAGGCTGGGTGATCATGGCTGCGGAGCCAAAAAAGCAAGAGGGCAAACAGCCGGAGGTCGGCGTTGGGGGCAACCCTGAGGCAAACCCGCTTGAGTCCTATGTGATCAAAGATCCCGAAGCGTTTTCAAAAAATCTGGCGCGGATGATCGAGGCTGCCGGTCACGCGGCTTCTGAGTGGATCCGACCGCGTGAAAAAGGCGAATATCGCGATACGCTTGCTGATCCGATGGCCGACATGACCAAGACTTTTTCCAAAGTGTCGGAATATTGGTTGTCTGACCCTCAAAGAGCCCTTGAAGCCCAAACACGTTTGTTTTCCGGATACATGAACATCTGGTCGAATTCCATCAAACGTATGGGTGATGCGAGCATCGACGAAGCAGTTCCGGGCGACAAGCGCGACAAGCGGTTTTCAGATGACGATTGGCGCGAACAGGCCTTCTTCTCGTTTTTGAAACAAGCCTATCTGGTAACCGCTGATTGGGCTCATCACTTGGTGGACGACGCGCGCGGGCTCGATGATCACACCAAGCACAAGGCTGAATTTTACATGCGGCAGGTCACCAACGCCTTGTCGCCATCAAACTTCATCATTTCAAATCCGGAAGTTTTCAAAGAAACAGTGGCAACCAACGGTGCCAACCTGGTCAATGGGATGGAGATGCTTGCCCAAGATATCAGGGAAGGCAAAGGCGAACTTAAAGTTCGTCAGGCGGACTATAAGCCGTTCGAAGTGGGCAAAAACATTGCGATGTCGCCGGGAAAAGTGGTCGCGCGCAACGATTTGGTTGAAATCATTCAGTTCGAACCATCCACTGAAAAAGTCCTTAAACGACCGCTTCTGATCTGCCCGCCTTGGATCAATAAATATTATATTTTGGACCTGAACCCGTCGAAATCCTTCATCAAATGGGCGGTGGACCAAGGTCACAATGTCTTCGTGATCTCTTGGGTTAACCCGACCCGCGATCACGCAGACAAGGACTGGAATGCCTATATCGACGAAGGCTTACTCTACGGTGTAGACGTTGCGTGCAGTATCACTAAGTCGCCAGATGTAAATGCAATCGGATATTGTGTAGGCGGCTCACTTTTATCGGCCGGCTTGGCACTGATGGCGCGCCGTGGAGACACACGAATCGCGACCACAACCCTGTTTACGACGCAGGTGGATTTTGTGAACGCGGGCGATTTGAAAGTCTTCGTGGATGATGAACAATTATCGATCCTGGAAACACGCATGCGCGAGGAAGGCTATTTGGATGGGTCGAAAATGGCGACCGCGTTCAATATGTTGCGCTCAGGCGATTTGATTTGGCCCTACATGGTCAACAATTACATGAAGGGCAAAGAACCAACCCCGTTTGATCTTCTATATTGGAACGCGGATTCAACGCGCATGGCGGCTGCCAACCATATTTTTTACCTGCGTAATTGTTATCATGAGAACAATTTGGCGCAGGGAAAAATGATCCTTGATGGCGCCCCAATTTCTCTAAAAGACGTCAAAGTGCCGATCTACAATCTTGCGGCTAAAGAAGATCATATCGCCCCTGCCCTTTCGGTCTTTGAAGGTTCCAAATGCTTTGGCGGCGAAGTTACCTATGTACTAGGCGGCTCTGGCCATATTGCTGGCGTCGTAAATCCGCCCGAAAAGAACAAGTACCAGTTTTGGACCGGCGGACCTGTCGAAGGCATTTATGAAGATTGGCTAGTCAATGCTACTGAAACAGCAGGCTCTTGGTGGCCGCACTGGAACGAATGGATCCGGTCACATTCCAACGAAGAAGTCGACGCGCCGAAGAAGCTGGGTAACGCAGCCTTTAAGCCCATGGAAGACGCGCCGGGCACCTACGTGCGGGCCAAGGCGTGAGTGCTATTGCCCGTGAAATTTCCATCTCCGCTTGTCTCGGCGACATTGGTGAAACGCTATAAGCGGTTTCTTGCGGATTGCGTGCTCGACGATGGACGTGAAATCACCGCATCAGTTCCCAACACCGGCTCAATGATGGGACTGAGCACGCCGGGTATGCGGATTTTTTTGTCATATAGTGACGATCCGAAACTCAAATACGCGCATCGCCTACAGTTGGTCGAAGCTGACGGCACGCTGGTCGGCATTAACACCGGTTTTCCAAACAAGTTGGCTGAGGAAGCAATCGGCGACAGCCTCATCGACAATCTAGGTGAGTACCGCATTCTGAAACGGGAGCAGCGGTACGGGGAAAACTCACGCATCGACATTTTGCTGGAAGATGAGAAGCTAGGACGGGCATATGTGGAAGTGAAGAATGTACATTTAATGCGTCGGCAAGGTTTAGCGGAATTTCCCGACTCAATTACCAGCCGCGGCGCAAAGCATTTGCATGAATTGGCGCGCATCAAATCAAGCGATACGCGTTCCATTATGGTATTTATTATTCAACGCGCAGATTGCGAGGCATTTTCGCTTTGCCGTGATTTGGACATCGAATACTGCAAGGCATTCGATGCTGCAATTGCTGCTGGGGTTGAAGCTTATGCCGTTCAATGCCACATCTCGCTTGACGGCATCAAGCCGTCCAAACTTATCCCGATCCGCGAGCGTATCATGCAAGGCGGCATGTGAGGCATATCATCGATGGTTACTTACCTAGACGCGAAAATCGTGCCGCTTAAAAACACGGGCCAAATTCGCCTGCATGGCGATGAAGGCTTTGAAGGCATGCGCAAAGCTGGGGCGCTTGTTGCCAAGGCCCTTGATGCGGTCGCGCCCCTTGTTGTGCCCGGTGCGACGACGCAATCTATTGATGAATTCCTTTTCGAATTTGGCATGGACCACAATGCTGTGCCTGCGACGCTTAACTATCGTGGTTATACAAAGTCCTGCTGCACATCGGTCAACCACGTCGTGTGTCACGGAATTCCCAATGAAAAGCCCCTGCGTGACGGCGACATCATCAACATCGACATCACTTATGTGGTCGATGGATGGCATGGTGATTCATCGCGCATGTATCCGGTCGGTCAGATCAAGCGTGCCGCTGAGCGCCTCTTGCATGTGACCTATGATTCGATGATCCACGGTATCAAAGCCGTTAAACCGGGCGCGCGCATGGGTGCGATCGGGGCGGCGATCCAGGCACATGCTGAAAAGGAGCGCTGTTCCGTTGTGCGCGACTTTTGCGGTCACGGTATCGGGCAATTATTTCATGATGCACCAAATGTTTTGCACTATGGAAAAGCAAGCGATGGTGCAGAAATTCGTGAAGGTATGATCTTCACAATCGAACCCATGATCAATTTGGGCCGCGCGCACGTCAAAATACTCGCTGACGGATGGACCGCGGTCACTCGCGACCGCAGTTTGTCCGCGCAGTATGAGCATACTATTGGCGTGACACGAGATGGTTGTGAAATTTTCACGCTATCGCCTGACGGTCTTGACACGCCTGGCATATCCAACGATTAGTCGCGGCAAGCCGGTGCGGGGGCTAACGGCGTTCTTTTAAATTTGTCGACTGCTTGGCGGGCAAAAGCGTGGTCGAGAACGATTCTGAAGACAATCCTGGCGGCTCATTTCGCGACGAGCGGGCAGCACTAGGGCTGGATCAACCTAACAGCAGGAAAAGAGGCAAGCGGTCCAGCTTAGAACCAGCTGAGGCGCCACATTATCCAAACGGCGGACATCGCAAACGGTTACGTAGCCGGTTCGAAAGCGGCGGTGTTAAGGCGATCTCAGATTACGAACTTTTGGAGCTATTGTTGTTCCGCAGCCTGCCACAACGCGATACTAAACCACTGGCCAAATCACTGCTCGCGCGGTTCGGATCTGTGGGCGGTGTTTTGGGCGCCGAACGAGGCCAGCTGTTGGATGTTAGCGGCGTCGGACCGACGGTAGCAACCGATTTAAAGCTGGTACACGCCGTCGCAACTGAGGTGGCACGGGGTGCTGTCCACTCACGCCAAGTGCTTTCTTCATGGAGCGCCCTCTTGGAGTATTGTCGGGCGGCAATGGCGCATGAGAGTCGCGAACAGTTCCGTATTGTTTTTCTTGATAAAAAAAACGCAATGATCGCCGATGAGGTGCAGCAGGTTGGAACAGTGGATCACACCCCTGTTTATCCGCGGGAAGTGTTGAAGCGATCAATCGAATTAAATGCGACAGCAATCATTTTGGTTCACAATCACCCCTCAGGCGACCCGGAGCCATCGCGAGCTGATATTGAGATGACCGCGCGAATTGTCGAAGCGCTCAACCCGCTCAATATCGTCGTGCATGATCATATCATTATTGGAAAACACGGCCACGCAAGCCTCAAGGGGCTTGGTTTGATGTAATGTGGCAAGCCTTTACTCGATGTCGTCGACTTGGGCATCTTCGCCGCCATGCACTCTATGGGCGAGTGCTGCTTCCATGAACTTATCCAAATCCCCGTCCAGCACGTCGCTGGGTGCCGTGGATTCAATCCCTGTTCTTAAGTCTTTTACAAGCTGATATGGTTGCAGCACGTAGGAGCGGATTTGGTGTCCCCATCCAATCTCGGATTTGGTTTCAAACTCGGATTGCGCCGCCTCTTCCCTTTTCTTCATCTCCAAGTCGTACAACCGCGCGCGCAGGGCTTTCATGGCGTTAGCGCGGTTTTGGTGCTGAGATTTTTCTGAGGAGGTGACCACAATGCCGGTTGGCAAGTGCGTGATCCGCACGGCGGAGTCTGTTGTGTTGACGTGCTGTCCACCGGCGCCGGACGAACGATAGGTATCGATACGGATATCCTTGTCCAAAATCTCAATTTCCACATTATCGTCGATAACAGGGTAGATGCCGACAGAGGAAAAGGATGTATGCCGCCGCGCGTTGGAATCGTACGGTGAAATGCGCACCAGGCGATGGACGCCCGTTTCCGTCTTCAACCAACCATAGGCGTTATGTCCCTTGACGAGGAGCGTAGCTGATTTGATGCCCGCCTCTTCGCCTGCTGTGAAGTCTTGCATTTCCACCTTAAAACCATGGCTTTCCGCCCAACGGGTGTACATGCGCAACAACATGTTGGCCCAATCTTGGCTTTCGGTACCGCCGGCGCCTGAATGGACCTCCAAATAAGTATCATTTGGATCCATTTCGCCTGAGAGGAGCGCCTCGACTGACATCTTTTCGATCTCGTCAGTCATGCCGCGGATCGCATTTTCCGCGTCATCGATTGTCTCTTGGTCGCCCTCATCTTCGCCCATCGCGATCAATTCAATGGAGTCATTGAGCGTCTGGTCAAAGCTTCTGATCGCGCCGACCATCTCTTCAAGGCGTTGACGTTCCTGCATCAGCTTTTGGGCTTCTGCGGCGTCGTTCCAAAGATCGGGATCTTCTGCGCGGCTATTCAGGTATTCAAGGCGTTTCAGTGACTGATCCCAGTCAAAGATGCCTCCTCAGCAGGGCTATGTCCTGCCTAATGCTGTCGGTGAGCGTAGCGATTTCAGAACGCATTTTTTGTCCGAATTACTGGTGATAATTTGGTGGATCAATATGGGAGGTCCGCCGTGCTGTAAAGCGGGCTACCGCAGCTATGCGGCGGTCGCGCTAAAACAATCCGCCTGCGCCATCCTGTGCCGCCTCAAGCGAACGCGGCGAAATGAATGGCTGCTCAGCAAAGAGCGTGTCGCCGATGACCGAATAAGAATCTGCCGGGCCGGTACCTGGTTTAAACGCTTCAATGATCACTTCGCCGGGCTCGCCGGTCGGGCGCATGCCTGTGTTACGGTTGATCGAAATCAGCGTCATTCCTGCCGGTGGAACAAACTCAAGCGTTGGGTTTTCTTCGAGCGCTGAGCGCATAAATTGCTCAAAAATAGGCGCTGCAAGCTGGCCGCCTGTGGACCCACGGCCCATAGGTGTGGGCGTGTCGAAACCGACAAAAACGCCGGTTACAAGTTCGGGCGTGTAGCCTACGAACCACGCATCTTTTTCGTCATTGGTTGTCCCGGTCTTGCCAGCGACAGGCCGACCGAGGTCACGCAGCGATGTTGCGGTGCCGCGCTGAACCACACCTTCCATCATCGAGGTGATTTGGTACGCAGTCATTGGATCGAGAACAACTTCACGATTGTCATCGATGATCGGCTCATTTTGACCGATCCACTGCGTCGCCTCGCAGCCAATGCAACCGCGATTGTCTTGCTTGAACACCGTTGCGCCATACCGGTCTTGAACGCGATCGATGAGAGATGGTTTGATCTGCCGCCCGCCATTGGCCAGTACCGCAAACGCTGACACCATGCGCAACACTGTTGTTTCGCCAGAGCCTAAGGCCATTGCCAAGACAGGCGACAAATCCTCGTAAATGCCGAACTGTTCGGCATAGTCGGCAACGAGCTGCATGCCCATATCTTTGGCCAAGCGAACCGTCATTAGATTTCTGGAGCGTTCAATGCCTTGGCGCAGCGTCGAGGGACCAGCGCCATCACCGCCGCCATAGTTTTTGGGCTCCCATACTTCACCGCCCGATATAATGCTAATGGGTGCATCCAGAACCACCGATGCAGGCGTGTAGCCATTATCTAAAGCAGCGGCATAGACAAACGGCTTGAACGATGAACCCGGTTGACGGAACGCTTGGGTCGCGCGGTTGAACTGGCTCTCGTAGAAGGAAAATCCACCCGCCATCGCCAATACGCGACCGGTCCGCGGATCCATCGCCACAATGGCGCCGGATACCGCTGGTACCTGCCTTAGTGCGTATTGACCATCGGTTTCGGTTTTTTCAACGTGGATGACATCGCCTGTGCGAAGCACTTGATCCAGCGTCGCTGCGCGTGCCCGAGCATCGTCAGTGCGCAGACTAAACGCCCACTCCAGGTCATCGACGGGAATGGTCCCGGTCTTCCGATCTGGCGAAACACCATCGATTTGTTTGTCCGGTTGCAAACCAATTCGTACGCCTTGCTCGTCAGCACCAAGCACCACGGCAACCTGCCAATGGGGCACGTCCCGCATACGTTTGACCTCTGCAAGCGCGATACCCCAATCGCCTTGCGTGCTGATGGACTCAGAAGCGCCGCGCCACCCCCAATTTTGGTCAAAATTGATCAGGCCATCTTGCAACGCGATCCGCGCTTTGTCCTGCAATCCCGGATCAAGGGTCGTGCGTACTGACAGGCCGCCTTCGTACAATGCGTCATTGCCGTAGCGATCAATGACTTCTTTGCGAACCTCTTCGGTGAAATATTCGGAGGCAAAAACGAAGTCGCCTGACCGTCGGAAATTTGCGCCGATCGGCTTTTCGCGCGCAACCCTTGCCTCTTCGACCGTCACATAGCCATTGTCGACCATACGCCCGATGATCCAATCGCGTCGTTCGGTCGCCGCTTCGACATCATCGATTGGATGGTAGTTTGAAGGTGCTTTGGGCAGGGCTGCCAAATAGGCTGCTTCATGCAACTCAAGTTCATTGACTGACTTACCGAAGTAAGTAAGCGCCGCGCCTGCGATACCGTATGCCCCTGCCCCAAAGAAAATCTCGTTGAGGTAAAGCTCAAGAATGCGATCCTTGGAATAAGCCTGCTCAATGCGGAACGCCAACACAGCTTCCTTGATTTTTCGATCAATCGTTCGGTCGTTGGTCAAAAGGAAGTTTTTGGCGACCTGTTGCGTGATGGTCGATGCACCGACCAAGCGGCGATTGTTCCTCAAATTGTCAACATTGGTGACCATTGCGCGGGCAAGGGCCAGAAAATCGACACCCTGGTGCCGATAAAAATTCTTGTCTTCTGCTGACAAAAAAGCCGCCTTTACCCGGTCAGGGACGGCTTGGATTGGCAAGAACAATCTGCGTTGGCGGGCAAATTCTCCCATCAATTGCCCATCAGCCGAGTACACTCTGGTAGTGACGGGCGGCTCGTAGCTTTCCAAGACCTCATAATCGGGCAGGTCTTCTGCAAGATCGCCAATATAGATAACGACGCCCGCCGCCACGACCAAAAAGCCGACGATGCCAATGCCAAAGAAATAGCCGAGAAGCCGAATCATTTTGTTCCCTAACGCCTACCGGCGTGATTTGCCCGTTTCATTATAACAGTTAGTAACTGCGAATGCCTGTGCAAAGGCACTTTATATAAAAGCCCAACCTTCGACGCTATTGCGCCTCTTTTAAGGCCACTTGTCGCCCAGACATGACCCCAAATTCACCGATGGCTTGCGCCAATTCCAAGGCAACATTTTGACGCCAAGCCGGATCTTTTAATTGTTTTTCATCTTCCTGATTCGATAAATAGCCAAGTTCGACCAGAACCGATGGCACATCTGGCGCTTTCAACACGCGAAAACCTGCATATCGGTGTGGGTTTTTATTGGTCCGCGTGACTTCATCAAGGTGATTGATGGTCAACCGCGCAAATTGAACGCTTAGCCCTAATGTTTCACGCCGGGCCAGGTCAACGAGAATATCCTCAACCTCGCTCAACGCGCCGTCATATTCGATACCGGCGATGGTGTCGGATGCATTCTCGCTGCTGGCGAGCTGCGCGGCGATCGCATCTGATGCTTGGTCGGAGATGGTGTAGACTGTTGCGCCGCGCACATAGTCTTCCCGAACAGAATCAGCATGTAACGACACGAACAATTGAGCGTTGGATTGCCGAGCGATCTGCACCCGGTTTTGCAACCGCACAAACACATCATCTTCGCGTGTCATTTCTACGCGAATGTTGGCATATTTTTCCAGCTCATCGCGAAGCGTCTTGGCAAAGTCGAGAACAATCTCTTTTTCTTCAACGCCGGATACACCAACCGCACCACTATCGATGCCGCCATGTCCAGGATCCAGTACAACAGTGAAAACAGGGGATGCCGATGAAATCGGGTCCGCCCCTAGCCTGTCCGATTTGTTCACGCGCGACACGACCGAAGCTGTTTTCATCATGTCCTTGCGTTGCGAAGCAAAGGCATCGGCGTCACTGGCGCGATATTCTACGATTACGCTATACGGCAAGCCATCGCCGCCATTTTGCCCACGTACCTCACGTACCGAGAACGGTTGGGAAAACTCGAAAATCATGCGAGAATGGCTGGCATCCATATCGCCGTAGCGCATGTCGGTAGGCAATCCCGACAAGGTTTTTTCATGGTCAGAAAACCCAAATACGACGCGCTCAGTGTCCAAAACCAAGCGCCATGGCCCCTCTAAAAGACTATGGGAAATATCTACTGGCGCATCAAAATCAATTATAATCCGGCCGGCATTCTCATCGCCAATCGCCAAGACCCTCGTTGCAATCGGCAACTGAGCAGCGGTTGCGGCGCCCACCATGGAAAAGGTCTGTGCGGCCAACAATATGCAAAGCGCCAAAAATTGACGAATGAAGCCTGTCATGAACGCGTCGTACCTGCTTGTAAGCTGAAAAAACTATACAGCTGTCATGGTTAACTACCTCTTTCTGTTCTCATAGGCATGGTATCAAGGCAACAATTTGCTTGCGTAGATTGTTACGAACACATACTTCTTACCGTAAGCTGATTTATCTTCAGCCAAAGGATTCCGATGCACCCGCGAAAAAATGGTGCTGAGGTTCAACCGCATAGCCGCCACAAGGGAGCTGGCATGCGGTACGCTTCCGATGAGAAGCAAACGCCACCGGCCATAGCGGCCATAGTGAAACAGTTAGCCGATCGGACGTCGAAGTGAGACAGACGATAAAATTAGAGAACAAGCACGGAATGCAGTTAATGCGCGCTCCGTCTTCTGTGTTCCGCGACCGGGTCGGCATGCCCAATAAAGAACCGAAGACCCGCAAAAACCAGTTGAGCCGAGCGTCGCTTGGCGATTTCAGCAACCTCATGATCACATCATCGGGTTGGCCCTTGGCAGGTATTTTATTGCGGTTTCGGCGAGAGACTTTTTTATGTCTAGCAAAATGCTTATCGATGCCTCCCACCCCGAGGAGACACGCGTTGTCGTAAAAACGACAAAAGACTTGCCGACTTTGATTTTGAATCCGAACATAAAAGCCAGCTGCGCGGTAATATTTACCTTGCCAAGGTCACACGCGTAGAGCCTTCGCTACAGGCAGCGTTCGTTGATTTTGGCGGAAACCGCCACGGCTTTTTAGCCTTTTCAGAAATTCACCCCGACTATTATCAAATCCCACTCGCCGACCGGCAGGCACTTCTTGAGGAAGAAGCAGCTTTTGCAAACGCAGAAGCTGACGAAGAAGAAGAGCAGGTCGAGAAAGAACGTAAAGGGCGCCGCCGTCGCAGACGCCGCGGCCGAGGCCGCCGCTCACAGGCAGCGGGCGTGCCCGACGCGGAACCGGTGGCAATGGAAGCCATACTGGCGGCGTTGGACGATGAGGATGAAACGGATGACGAAGGCGCCGACGGCCAGACAATGGCCGCCGATGTCGAAGATGATGGCGATACGACAGTCAGCGAAGAGCTCATCGAAGCCAGTTCCAACGATGGTGACGACGATGCATCGGATGTTGATGATGTCGATGAAGTGGGCGAAGGCGATGATGCCCTTGAGGACAGCCAGCCACGCAGGCGTGCCCCGCGTCGCCGCTACAAAATCCAGGAGATCATCAAACGCCGTCAGGTGATATTGGTCCAAGTTGTAAAAGAAGAACGCGGCAATAAGGGTGCCGCGCTCACCACATATTTATCGCTTGCCGGCCGGTATTCCGTGCTTATGCCTAACACTGCGCGCGGCGGCGGCATCTCACGCAAAATCTCAAACGTCAGTGACCGGAAACGTCTAAAAGATGTCGTCAAGAAACTCGATGTCCCGAAGGGCATGGGGGTTATCTTGCGGACGGCAGGCGCTGATCAATCAGAGGACGAAATAGTCCGCGACTATGAGTATTTGATGCGGCTTTGGGATAGCGTGCGCGACTTGACGCTGTCTTCCACCGCACCTGCCCTTGTCTACGCGGAAGGAAGCCTCATCAAACGCTCCCTTCGCGACCTCTACAATCCAAACATCCGAGAAGTTCTCGTTTCCGGAGACAGTGCCTACGAGGAGGCCAAAGACTTCATGGGCATGATCATGCCCGAAGCAAAAGGTATCGTAAAACGGTGGCGTGATGCTGCCCCGATCCTGGCCAAGACGGGTATGGAGGACGAGTTGGATCGGTTGGTCCAACCGCAAGTGACCCTGAAGTCTGGTGGCTACCTTATTATCAACCAGACTGAAGCGCTTGTGGCGATTGACGTTAACTCGGGTAAGTCCACCAAAGAGCACTCCATTGAAGAGACCGCGCTTGCAACCAACTTGGAGGCAGCCGAGGAAGTTGCGCGACAACTGCGCCTGCGCGACTTGGCCGGTCTTATCGTTATCGACTTCATCGATATGGATGAAAACCGAAACAATCGGGCTGTTGAGAAAAAACTCAAGGAGAGCCTGAAGACGGATCGCGCACGGATACAAGTGGGTCGGATATCACATTTCGGCTTGCTCGAAATGAGCCGTCAGCGCATGCGAGCGAGCGTACTTGAAAGTACCATGTCCGTATGCTCGCATTGTAACGGAACCGGATATATTCGTTCGCCGCAGGCCATCGCCTTGCATTTACTCCGATCGCTGGAAGAGCAGCTTACACGCAATTCCAAGTTCGATTTGGATGTCAAAACCCCGGTCGACACGGCACTTTACCTTCTCAATAAGAAGCGAGAAACGCTTACCGACATGGAAGAGCGCTTCGGCGTGAACATTACAATTAACGCAGATAACTCTATCGGTGCAGAGATGTTCTCCGTTGACCGTGCCGGCTCTGCGAGCCGCAAGCCACGCGCAGTAAGCGCGATCGGCATGGGACATGACGTTGATTCCGACACGGAAGATGCACTTGAAGATGAAGACGCCGTTTCATCTTTTGATGCCAATGGCGATCGCCGCGAACATGACGACGAAGACGGTCGATCACGCAAACGCCGGCGCCGGCGCCGTGGTGGAAAAGGTCGCGATCGTGACGAGAACACCGAAATGGGCGAAACCGATACATCGACCCAGCAGGCGAGCTCACCCGACGAGGAAGATGATGACGGTCGAAATGGCCGTAAACGGCGTCGCCGTTCACGCGGCAAGCGAGGCGGCCGCAACCGGCGCGATGATCGTCAGCGTTTGCCAGCGGCAGAACCAGTCGGGCCCCTTGCAGACCTGATTGCTGCGGAAGCCGATGAACCGGCAACAGAGCCGGATGCACCAGAAATCGTTGAAGAAACCTCACCAGTTGAGGTAGCCAAGCCTGCAGAAGCACCCATTATCGTTGAGGCGCAAGACTCTCCGGCTCAGGCGGAGAACCTGACTGACGAACCAGTTGCTGAGGCACCATCCGACGATGTCAACGGCGAAGAGGCCGCGAAGCCAGCGCGTGCCCGCGCAACCGAGGCCAACCTGAACCTTGATGTTGAGCCAGTTGTTGTGTCTTCCGCTAACGGCGAAGCCAAAGAGGAAGAAAAACCGAAGAAGCGTGCCGGTTGGTGGTCAAAGCGAAGCTTTTTCTAAAGACATGAACCGAAGTCTGGCCGCCCCCTCAGTCGGGTAGCCAGGCTTCAATTCGATCAATAGCTTCGGCGACCTGTTCTTGGCTGCCACAATAGGACAAGCGTATACGGGAGCTCCCGTTTATCGGGTCGAAGTCCACACCCGGCGCCGTTGCCACGCCAGCCTCCTCCAGCATGCGATGGGCAAAGCTCATTGTGTCATTGGTGAACCGGCTGGCATCAAGCCACGCATAAAAAGCACCATCTGGCGGCGCGGCGAAGTCAAAGCCCATCGCTGGCAACCGCTGCAGCAGCATCGCGCGGTTGGCCCGATAAATCTCACGAACGGTTTCAAGTTCGCTGGTCGCATCAAAGGCTCTGGCCGCTGCAATCTGCGAAATGTCCGGCGCGCAGATGTAGATGCTTTGTGCCAATCGCTCGACCGTGCGAACCATATTCTCGGGCAAAACCATCCAACCAATACGCCAACCGGTCATATTATAGAATTTCGAAAACGAATTTATGATGATCACATCGTCGCTGAACTGAAGCGCACACACGTCATCGCCAACATGATTAAGTCGGTGGTAGATTTCATCCGAGATGAAAACGATCCCGTGCTCGTTACAAAACTCGACAATATTGCCCAGAAGCTCAGCCGACAGAACCGATCCGGTTGGGTTGGCCGGGCTGGCCAGGAGCAAAACCTTTATGGGATCTTGTGCGTGTTGCGCGGCCAATGCCTCCAAATCGAAACCGCCGTCAGGCGCTGGAAGTTCTACGCATTCAAGTGACAGAGCTTTGATGATGTTGCGATAGGCGGGATATCCGGGCGCGGTGATGGCAACCCGTTCGCCAACCTCGGCCGCTGCGAGAAAAGCAAGCGAAAAGGCTGCAGATGAGCCGGTCGTCACGGCGACCCTTCGTGCCGGCACCTTTAAATCGTACGCGTCCAGGTAATGTTGTGCGATCGCCGCTCGCAGCTCGTCTCGACCCAAAGAATTTGTATATCCGGTGGTTGTTTCAAGCGCTGCCGCGGCAGCGACTTGGCGCACCGCAAGAGGTGGTTTCGCAGATGGCTGACCGACAGCTAATGAAATGATGTCCCGGCCTTGAGCGGCAAGTCTATTTGCCGATGCCATGACGTCCATTGCGTGAAATGGTTCAACCACGCTCCGATTGGATGGACTTAATACTGCCATTGTCACGCCTAATTTACCTTAAAATCGCCCGATCACGTGCAAAAATGCTTTTTTGCTACGATGCAACCGGCTACCACACCAAAGGTTGGAGCCCTTACTAGGACAGTACGACTTGCGCAACGCTCTATTGACAGTTCTGATCACGTTCGTCGTGTTGCTCGGGCAATTGCAAGCTGCGCTCGCTCAGTCACGCCAAGTGCCAATTGTGCGGGATGCAGAAATTGAACAACTGATGCTTGATTACGCCCGTCCGTTGATGCGCGCAGCGGGCGTTGATCAAAACCGCATTGACATCGTTCTGGTCAATGACCGGTCATTTAACGCGTTTGTTTCCGGTCGAAAGATTTTCATCAACGTGGGCGCTATTGTTCAGTCAGAGGTTCCCAACGAAATTACTGGTGTGATTGCACATGAAATCGGACACTTGGCCGGTGGCCACCAAGATCGTTTGCGCCAGCAAATTGACCGCGCTCAAACCATCGCCATCGTCACCGCCGCCATTGGGATCGGCGCTGCCATCGCCGCGGCGGCCTCGGGTTCGGGTGAAGCAGCTGGTGCAGGTGCGGGGCTTGCGGCTGGCGGCGGCGAAATCGCGCGACGTGGGCTTCTTGCTTATCAAAGAACCGAGGAGCTGGCAGCTGATCGAGCCGCCGTCGACTATCTGAATGCAACCGGCCAGTCATCCAAGGGTTTGTTGACAACGTTCGCGCGATTTCAGCGCAACCTTGGACTGAGAGCCACGCAGCCTGACCCCTATAGGATCAGCCACCCACTGCCTCGTGAGCGCTTGGCTGCACTTGAGACATTGGTAAAAGCCAGCCCTCACTTCAACAAGACCGACAAGGCCTCATTGGCCGAGCGCCATGACCGAGCACGCGCTAAAATTCTGGCCTATATTTATGGCGCATCTGCAACCCGGAACACCTTTAAGGATCAACCTGGATCGCTTAGCGCGCTCTACGGACAAGCAATATCGACACATCTTTATGCGAACCCCAGAGATGCCGTCGCGCAAATGGATGCTTTGATCGCTAAACGTCCCAATGACCCCTTTTTCCACGAAATGAAGGGGGAGATGCTGCTGCGCGCCCAACAGGTAGACGCAGCGATTGCTTCGTTCTCCAAGGCAGTGGCGCTTACGCGCGGAGATGCACCAACGATACAAGTCGCGCTCGGGCATGCACTGGTCATGGCCGGCGACCCGCAAAGTCTGCGCCGCGCGGTGGGCGAGTTGGAGGTGGCAATTGCATTTGATCCCGTCAATTCTCGCGCATATCGCCATTTGGCAATGGCATACGGTCGGCTTGGCGAGACCGGCAACGCGGAGCTAGCGACCGCCGAGGCACATTTTCACAGTGGCCGCCTGAAAGATGCAAAACGATTTGCTGCACGTGCAAAGCGTCGGTTTGACAGAAACAGCCCACAATGGTTACGCGCAGATGATATATCGCGCTTTGAAATACCCAAGCGAAGAAGATGACATTGTCATCGGGATTAGAGGAAATGAAAACGTGAAAAAGCTCCGATTTTTGCCAATTGCCGGTGCCCTGCTGCTTGTCTCGGCGATGAGCGTGAACTCAGCCTTCGCTTTTGACGAGGCGCAGAAAGAGGAAATTGGTGAAATTGTTCGGGAGTACCTTTTGGCAAACCCGGAACTCTTGATTGAAGTTCAAGAGGAGCTGGAAGCCCGCCTCGCCGAAGAGGAAGAAGTTGCAAGGGTGGCAATGATCCAGTCAGCATCGAGCGAGCTTTTTGAAAGCGCTGCCGATCCTGTTTTGGGGAACCCGGATGGCGATGTAACCGTCGTCGAATTCTTTGACTATAATTGCGGTTTTTGCCGTCGCGCAATGGACGATATGCAGGCGATCATTGAAAGCGATGAAAATGTGCGTTTCGTCTTGAAGGAATTTCCAATTCTGGGGCCAGACTCGATTGCCGCCCATCAGGTTGCAATGGCGTTTAACACTCTGGAACCCTTGCAATATGGCGAATTTCATACGCGTTTGATGGACCACGAAGGCTCGGCAAACGAAGCCGTCGCGGTTGACATTGCGGTGCAGATGGGCGTTGACGAAAGTGAACTGCGCGCGACCATGGCCGACCCTACCCTTTCTAATGTGGTCCAACGGACTTACGCACTGGCAGAAAGTCTGGGAATTGGCGGCACACCGTCTTACGTGATCGGCGACTCGCTGGTGCCCGGCGCTTTGGGCGTTGACGAGTTGAGAGCCCGCATTGCCGAAGCTCGCGCAGCAAATTAACCGCGATACGCGGCATATTTATCGAATTGGAACGAATTCTGGGCGCAAATAGGCGAAACACTTGCTGTTTTGCCCACCGCGCATTAGGGACGCGCGAAGATTTGAACCATGAAAGTGTCCTATGGCGCGCGCGCTTCTTGTGCTTAACGGCCCCAACTTGAACCTGCTGAGTCAGCGGGAGCCGGACACGTACGGTCACGAGAAGTTGCCTGACCTAGAGGCACGCTGGCGTCAGCATGGCGCTGACTTGGGCTTCGATGTCAATTGCCTGCAATCGAACCATGAAGGTGTTTTGGTGGACGCCCTTCAAGAGGCCGGGGCAGCGGGCACACCGATAGTATTCAATCCTGGCGCTTATTCGCACACGTCAATTGCGTTGCGCGACGCCATCGTCGGCGCCCAAGCACACGTGATTGAAGTCCACATATCAAATGTTCATGCGCGGGAACGTTTTCGCCACTTTTCATATGTTAGTGCTGTCGCCATCGGTGTAATCGCTGGCCTCGGCACAATTGGCTATGAATTGGCGATAAACGCGCATCATACCTATCTAACAAGAACACAATAAGACCGGGATCACGAGGGCATCATGTCTGTGAAAAAATCCGCCACGATCGATACAACGACCGTTAATGAGCTGGCTCATATTTTGAAGGAGACCGATCTCACTGAGATCGAGGTCGAAAGCGGTGAGATGCGAATCCGTGTCTCTCGCGAAGTGCCTACACAATATATTCAGGCAAGCACTCCCGCGGCACTTGCAACCGCAGCGCCTGCGGCAGCTCCAAGTACTGCGCCAGTGGCCGCTGCACCAGCTGAAGCTGCAAGTCCTTCAGCAAGCGGAACGGAGGTGCCTGCCCCGATGGTTGGAACCGTTTATATGGCGCCGGCACCCGGTGCCGACGAGTTCGTTAAAATCGGGTCCAACGTGAAGGAAGGTGAAACACTTCTGATCATTGAAGCGATGAAAGTGATGAACCAAATTCCGGCGCCCAAGTCCGGCAAAGTTACATCGTTCCTCGTCGAGGATGGCGACCCGGTCGAGTATGGTCAACCTCTCCTCGTGATCGAGTGAGGGAGCGCCGCCAATGTTCAACAAGGTACTGATTGCCAACCGCGGTGAAATCGCATTGCGGGTCTTACGCGCCTGTAAGGAACTGGGCATCGCGACTGTCGCCGTTCATTCTACCGCAGACGAAGATGCCATGCATGTCAGGTTGGCGGACCAAAGCGTGTGTATTGGGCCACCGGCATCACGCGATTCATATTTGAACATCCATCAAATCGTCGCCGCTTGTGAGGTGACTGGCGCGGATGCCATTCACCCCGGCTATGGGTTCCTTTCGGAAAACGCGAAGTTTGCGGAAATTCTTGAGGCCCATGAAATCACCTTCATCGGCCCCACCGCGCGGCATATTTCGGTTATGGGCGACAAGATCGAGGCAAAGAAGACGGCTGCCAAGTTCGGCATACCGGTTGTTCCCGGATCTGATGGTGGCGTAACAAATGCCACCGAAGCCAAACGCATCGCCGCCGAAATCGGGTATCCGGTCATCATCAAGGCAGCGGCAGGCGGCGGCGGTCGCGGGATGAAGGTTGCCAATTCTGAAGCGGAGTTGTCGGTCGCCCTTGATACGGCACGCACCGAGGCTGGTGCCGCGTTTGGTAATGACGCCGTCTATATTGAGAAATATCTCGCCAAGCCTCGCCATATCGAAGTGCAAGTCGTTGGCGATGGCGCAGGTAAAGCAATCCACCTTGGGGAGCGCGATTGCTCCCTGCAGCGCCGTCACCAAAAAGTGTGGGAAGAAGCGACCTCGCCCGCCCTAAACGCCGACAAACGCAGCGAAATCGGCATGGTTTGCGCCAATGCTGTGGCTGAGATGGGCTACCGAGGCGCTGGTACAATTGAATTCCTTTATGAAAATGGTGAGTTCTATTTCATCGAGATGAACACTCGCCTTCAAGTCGAACATCCAGTTACCGAAGCGATTACCGGCATTGACCTGGTCCATGAACAGTTGCGCGTTGCCGCAGGACTCGGGCTTTCGACCACGCAAGACGACATCACGTTCAATGGTCACGCTATAGAGTGCCGCATCAACGCTGAAGACCCAAAGAACTTCACCCCGTCGCCCGGTACAATTACGCATTACCATGCGCCCGGCGGACTTGGTGTGCGCGTCGATTCCGGTGTGTATGCCGGCTATAAAATTCCGCCCTATTATGACAGCCTCATCGGCAAGCTTATCGTGCATGGGCGAAACCGTGTGGAATGCATGATGCGTTTACGGCGCGCGCTCGATGAAATCGTCGTTGACGGCATTTCCTCGACCCTGCCCCTTTTCCGCGATCTGGTGGATAATCCAGACATTGCCAATGGTGACTACGACATTCATTGGCTGGAGAAATACCTGGCCCATGGTAACCCGTGACACCGCCAGTCCTCAGCAGGCCATTACGCCTCAAGTTCTCTTAAAGGCGTATTCAATCGGGCTATTCCCGATGGCTGAAAGCGCGGACGATCAGACAGTTTTTTGGGTCGAGCCGGAGATTCGCGGCATCATTCCACTCGATGATTTCCATGTGCCACGCTCGCTGGTCAAGACAATGCGGCGCGAGCCGTACCATGTCACCTTCAACTATGCTTTTCCCCGTGTCATCGACGCCTGTGCGGATCCGGCTCCTGGCCGGGAGGAGACTTGGATCAACCCGTTGATTCGCTCCTTGTGTGTTCAGCTGTATGAACTGGGCCACGCTCATTCCGTCGAAGCGTGGGACGAAAATGGCGATTTGGTCGGGGGCCTTTATGGCATTTCGCTTGGGCGGGCATTCTTTGGTGAGAGTATGTTTTCGCGCGCAACGGATGCATCCAAGATATGTCTGGTCCGGTTAGTTGAGCGGTTGCGGTCGCGCGGGTTCGTGTTGCTTGATACTCAATTTACTACCGATCATTTGGAACGTTTCGGAGCAATAGGGGTACCTCGCGCCGAATATGAAGGCATGCTGCAAGAGGCGCTGATTGGCGAGGCCAACTTTGACGACCGGGTCCGCCCCAAGCGTTAAGTTTGCGGTGGTGGCACGTCTGATGATGATTTGCAGCCTTTAAGCCAAACATCGTAAATGGCGTGTTCGACTGCGTTCAATCCGGGACTATCGGCGAACATCCAGCCCGTGAAAATCCGACGAATGCGGCGATCCAGGGTGATTTCATCTACTTCAACGAAACCCGTTTGTCCGGGATCTTCGTTAATCGGGCGCGAATAACAGACGCGGGGCGTAATTTGCAGCGCACCGAACTGAACCGTCTCATCAATATAGACATCGAAATTAATGATCCGACCCGTAATCTTGTCGATACCAGCAAATATCGCCACCGGTTCTGCTGTACGCTCAGCCAAGGCTCTGCTTTGACCAGTAGCCACAAAAGCCATGATAGCCAAAAAGAGGGTCGATATGAAACGCTTGCCCGTCATTGTACCCGTGCTGTTATGTGCGAATGCAGCTTTTTTGCCAGCAACATAGGTAACAAATACTTAAAACCGACGCGTCAGGCACCTGGTGTCCAAGCGTCATAGTCACCTGTCACCTGCGGACGAGACTCTGGACGTAGCATTGAACCTTTCGGTCGGTAGGCAGCCGTTGATCCAGTCAAGTTGGGCTGGTGAGGCGCTTCCCATTCGCGGCGCTCATAATTTTCGTCCGAAGGCGGAGTGTCGACCCGATGGTGCAACCATCCGTGCCAGCCAGCCGGGATTGCAGATGCTTCCGCGTAATCTGCGAAGATCACCCAACGGCGCTCGGCGCCATCAATATCTTTGCCGCCGCGATAGTAGATATTGCCCAGTTCATCTTCACCGACACGTTCGCCAAAGCGCCACGTGTGGAAGCGCGTTCCAAGCGTCTGTCCGTTCCACCAAGTGAAGAATTGCAGCAGGAAATTTTTCATCGAACCACCATGCGATTTCCTCGATCTTATGCGCTCTCACTTTGGGTTTCGCAAGTAGTGATATTGTCCAAGAATATGGACAGCTCTTTCCTCACCTGCGCATACTCTTTGAGCTGTTGGACGTGGAGCAAAATCATGAAGAAGCTCATCTCATTGGTAATCGCATCTACCTTCGCGATGATACACGCCGCGCAGGCGCAGGATGGCATGGTCGGAATTGCCTTCGTGCAAGCGCCAGAACAAGGCGGTGGTGTAGCCACAGGACCAAACCCGATTGTCGCTTTCGAGCGTGCTCGGGCGCAATGCATGGAAAGTGGAGCGGCGGAAAGCGACTGCCTTCGCACCAACTGGTGCTATCCTTCCGGTTGGTCGATCGATATCTTTGCACAACACCGCGAAGGCATTCATTGGCATGAGGTTATTTGCGGCCTACCATCTGAAAATGCAGCGCGGGCGACTGCTGATGCGATGTGTGACATGGAAGAACGAGACTTTTTGATCGAGTGCTCGTTGGTGCAACTGTACGATCCGACCGGCACGACGATGATTGATTATTGAAACGAAACCACATTCCAAAAGGTGGCGTATGAACGAAATCCAGATTTACCTACCCGGCATTCTCCTTGCCTATGGTGCGTTCTTGGTTGGCATCGCGAGCCCCGGCCCAAATGTCATGGCCGTGATGGGCACGTCAATGAGTGTTGGCCGCCCGCAGGGGCTGGCGCTTGCCATGGGTATAGCAGTGGGTTCACTGAGTTGGGCATTGCTGACAGCGCTGGGATTATCGGCTGTGTTGACCCAATACGCATACACGCTTTTTTTCATCAAGCTTTTTGGCGCCGCTTATCTGCTCTTTCTGGCTTAAAAGGCGTTCAAATCCGCGGCGTCCGCGCACGACATAGAAGCAAAAGCGCTTCCAAATAGTTCAAAGACTGCGTTTAGCTACGCTCTTCGCGGATATACGATTCAGATGACCAACCCAAAAGCGGCGCTATCGTGGATTGCGATTATGTCGCTGGGGCTTACAACCGGCGCCCCGGTTTGGGTAGCTGGCGTTATCGTTGCGGGTACGTTTATCCTTTCGGTAATGTTGCACGCGCTCTACGCTTTGGCCTTTTCTTCAGCGCCGATGGTAAGGCTTTACGCGCGTGCACGCAGGGGCATCCAGTTCTTTCTGGGCACCTTTTTCTCCATTGTCGGTGTCCGCCTATTGATAAGCCGGAGTTGAATTAACGCAAACGTTTGTCATGCTTGGCTTTTCTGCCGGACACTCGGGCGCGCCACGTTTTGAAACTCGCTGCCTTCAATTGTGAGCGCATAAGCTTGATGACGTCTTTTTCAGCCAAGCCGGTGGCACGTTCAATGGCGTCAAAAGACGTTTCATCGTCCCAAGCCATGGCGATGATTTCGCTCGTCGAAATCCCCTGATTATTAATGGGATCAGCCACGTGATACGTTTCTCACCAGATGACTTTTTCCATGATGATGGCAGGTATGCCCGAGCCCTTCACACCGCAATCAGGTGTAGTGTCGACCTGCTTGAAGCCATTATTCTCATAGAATTTTATGGCACGGCCATTGGCTTCTTCAACTTCCAAACGGATTTTGCGCACGTCAGGAAAACAAGCTTCGGCTTCAATCAGCAGCTTTTCGCCTAGCCCCTGCCCCTGTTGAGTTGGGCGCACATAGAGCTGATGGAGCATGGCAGTCTCATTATCGACTTGACTGACATAGGCCATCCCAGAAATCTCTGCACCGTCATCTGTGACAATGAATTCCGAGCGCGGTTTCGTGAGCCGCTGTTTCAACGAGTCAACCGAGTGCCAAGCATTGGTGAGCTCGGCCACTTTTTCGTGGCCGTATATGGTGTCGTAAGTGTCGTGCCATGTTTCGGTCAGCATCGCCGAAATCACGGTCAGGTCATCGCTTGAAGCGGTGCGTACCCACATCGCTGTATTCTGGTTCGTCCTATTGTCATTCGAAAACTAGTCTTCCACACCCAACTTAGCTTTGACAAGAGGATGGTTGTGCTTTGGCATCTGCCAATGACACCACGTTTTGCGGAATATGTTGCCGAAAGCCGGCCGCAGCAAGAAGGTCAAAGGCCGCCACCACATTTTCCGGTATGTGTTGTACGGTCTGGAAACCTTGCTGCGGATACGTAGCGATCCGCCACAAATCGCCCACCATCTCTCCGATGACAGCTTCAAGATCATGATGCTTTAAAGGCTGGTCTGCGATGGAAGTCTGAGGTGCCGTGACAACGGCTTGCGACGTTTTAAGTAGAGCGCTTATTGTTGCCCTTAAACGGCGCTGCGTCTGCGGTTTCGTCACCCAGATGCAGCTGGTTTTCGGCGGGAAAAGCGCTGAAGTTAGCGTAACATTCTCACCAAGGTTACGGGCGTATTCTTCCAATATGATCGATGACGGGCTTACGCCAAGTGCGACAGCTCTTTGACCAAATGCCTTGGCTTCACTTGATTCATAAAAGCCTTGAGTCCAGTTGCCACTGGCGCCTGTAAAGCAGATTTTGGGCGCTAGACCGCGATTAAACAGTTCAACGCAGCGGTCCACTACGCGCAAGTCGTAGCTTCCCAACCCAACGATGACATCGGCACAATCACCTACGCTCTCGTTCAAGCAATGGTAATTCCAAAGAACCTCGGCAGCCTCTATTTCAACCGCGGAAGGTGATTGGCGCAAAGTTAGTCCTCAAGGCCTAGTTTGGTTTTGACAAGAAGTTGAACTGCCTGCGGATTTGCTTTTCCGCCTGTTGCCTTCATCACCTGCCCAACAAACCAGCCTGCCAGCTTGGGATTGTCTTTCGCTTTTTCAACTTGTGCAGGGTTGTCGGCGATGATCTCGTCAACAGCGGCTTCGATGGCACCGGTATCTGTGACCTGCTTCATACCGCGTTCTTCAACAATGGCTGCGGGATCCCCGCCTTCCGCCCAAACGATTTCGAACAAGTCCTTTGCGATCTTGCCAGAAATGTCCCCAGATTTGATGAGATCGATGATACCGCCCAATTGTGCTGGAGACACAGGCGTTTCATCGATGGATTGTCCTGCTTTGTTTAACGCGCCAAGCAGATCGTTGATCACCCAGTTGGCTGCCATTTTGGCATCACGCCCGTCGGCGACCTGTTCAAAGAAATCCGCAGTTGCCTTTTCGGCCACCAGCACACTGGCGTCATACGGGCTCAAACCCGCTTCCACGAACCGGTCAATCTTATCGTCTGGCAGCTCAGGCAAATCCTTCGCCAGCGCCTTGATAAACGCGTCATCAAATTCAAGCGGCAGCAAGTCTGGATCTGGGAAATAGCGATAATCATGCGCC
>JBCBYO010000031.1:0-36386 GCA_039815825.1 Pseudomonadota bacterium | reverse complement strand
GAAACTGGTAACACCTACCGCTCCGTTTTCCGCGTTGTTCCCGAGCCGGGATCAACGCGTTGGATCAGAACCATCGGTGCAACGCATGTTACGCCGGGTGGAGGCGCAAAGATCCTCGGCGTTAATTGGGATGTCTCGGAAGAGCTCCAGCTGAAAACCAGTCTGATTGAAGCAAAAAGGAGCGCGGAGGGCCGTACGGCTGCGCTGGAAGAGGCGCGCCAACAGATGGAGCACGCTTCCTTGCACGACGTGCTGACTGGCCTGCCTAATCGACGTTTCCTTGATCAAAAGGTATTTGGTAGCGGTTCAGAAGTCTCGCCCACCGCTTTGATTCACATTGATTTGGACCGTTTTAAACAGATCAACGATACGCTTGGCCATGCTGCTGGCGATGCGATGCTTGTCCACGCCGCCAATGTTCTAAGACGCAACATTTCGCGCACTGACTATGTTGCGCGTGTAGGCGGCGATGAGTTTGTGGTCATAACGACCGATCGTATTGAAAAGGGTTGGTTGGAAGAGTTTGCTGGCCGTGTCATCACGCAGTTGAGCAAGCCAGTCGTCTATCATGGCCATACCTGTCGTTTTGGCGCCAGCATCGGCATCGCTATCGCGGATCGGGATGATGTGGCCTCTTCAAACAGCCAAATGTTGATCGATGCAGATTTGGCGTTGTACCGGGCTAAACGGCGCGGAAGAAACCGGTATGAGTTTTTCGATGCTTCACTGAAAGCAGAGATACTATCTCAAAAAGTTTTGGCGGACGAAATTTTGCAGGGGTTGGAAAATCAAGAATTTGTTCCGTATTTCCAGCCGCAATTTGATGCGCACACGCTTGATATCACAGGCGTAGAGGCTGTTGCGCGATGGAAGCACCCGTCCAAAGGCATTTTGACACCTGAAGCGTTTTTGGGCATGGCCGAAGAACTGAGCGTGGTGCAAAATATTGATCGGATGATCCTTTTGAAAACGCTTTTCCAGTCCAAACGTTGGGAAGCTGCCGGGCTGCATATACCCAAGAAGTCGGTGAACGTTTCTGCTGGCCACCTAAGTGACCCAGATTTGATGAACCTGCTAAACGGTTTGCCGATTACGCCCGGTGAACTGTCTTTTGAGCTATTGGAATCGATTTTCCTCGACGAAGAAAACGAAACGGTGACACAAAATATTGAAAGCCTTTCAGGCTTGGGCATCGATATTGAAATCGATGATTTTGGCACCGGACACGCTTCAATCGTCGGATTGCTACACCTCAATCCTTCTCGATTGAAAATTGAAAGACGGCTGATCAAGCCGATTGTCGAGTGTTCGCGCCAACGCAGGATTGTCTCTTCTATCATTGAAATCGGGATGTCCTTGGGCATCGATGTCGTGGCTGAAGGTGTTGAGACGATGGAACATGTGGCGATCCTGCGCGATCTTGGATGCAGCTCGCTGCAAGGCTTTGCTCTCGCCAAGCCAATGCCGACAAATGATTTTATTCAATTTGCGCTCGGTGAGAATTGGCGAAAAAACGCCGCCTAGCATCCCGTTCTAAAACAGCAATCTCATGAAGACATCTGGTGCTGCTAGAGAGATTTGAACTCTCGGCCTCTCCCTTACCAAGGGAGTGCTCTACCCCTGAGCTATAGCAGCACATGCCGATGTTTGGCGTAGCGCGGCTTTTGACATAAGCCCCTTGGTGTTTCAAGGCGGCATTTGAGGCCAATGAGCGCTTTATTTGGCCTCGAAGTGCCGTTATGTCACCGAGATGACAAAGGGCTCGAAAAAACAGCCGGATCGTGATGAGCGCTTGCGCGCTCAGCTGCGCGCTAATCTTGCACGTCGCAAGCAGCAAACCCGCGCTCGTCGCGAGGGTGAGGGCGATGCGCGGGACGAAGGCATTGAAGCAAGTAAGCGTACCCGTGAGGACGACGAACGTCAGACTTAACTTTCAGGCGCGGTGTCGGGCGTAACCGTGAGCAATTCTTCCACAAAGACGCTGATCAGCTGCGAACGGCCGCTAACGCCGGCTTTGCGATAGATTGCGTTAAGCTGCGCTTTGATGGTGCCTTCACGCGTTTGGCGTACAGTGGCGATTTCGCCAATCGATAGGCCTTTAATGGCTAGCGTCGCGACGTCGCGTTCGGAATTGGTCAGCTCCCAAGCTTCGAAACTATCGGACATTAGCTGCTGAAATTCGCCGCTTGCTGCCTTCAACTGTGCTTCCACACGCGCATTACGGCGGCGCAGAGCCATGAACTCGCGCGCACTGAAAAATATGCTGAGGATGAGTGTGGCGGTGACCGCATATTCAAGCGGATAGTTCTCGCCAAAGCCTGCCGTGTATTCGAGGCCCGTGACGTCAAGGATTACATCATAAAGCAAAAATACGGCACACCCTGCCTGTAGAAACAGTAGCGTGACAAGAAATGGTTGTTGGCGCTGGTAGAGTTTCATCGCCTCAACTCCCTCATATCGGGCGCCGCCGCAAGCCGCGCCCGATCTGTTTTATGGTCTTACTCGGGTTTAGCCGTTATCCGTTTCGTTGTCGTCATCGTCATCTTCATCTTCATCATCGTTGTCGTCATCCTCATCTTCCGCCTCAACTTCAGCGACCAGCCCGGTTTCCGCATCGATTTCGATTTCAAAAAGGCCTTCTGGTGTTGTGACGTAGACTTCAATCATCCCGTCTTCGGTCTCAACTTCTTCAACCGTGTAGCTCAAACCTTCTAGCGCGGCGATGATAGCTGCCTCATCGCTGCCCAAGTTGTCGCCCGGTGCGACGCCAGACAATGCTGACGCGGGCATTGTTGAAGCGATAGCGAGCGCAGTACCTGCAAAAAGCGTTACACCCAGTGTTTTAATTGCGATTGTAGATTTCATTTTTCTAACCTTTCATCAGTTGCGCCGGACCATCCGGCTTGGCGTCAAACTGGGCGGTGATGATCGGTGGCACCATTGAACCGAGGCTTAAAAACCGGGTTTTACAACTCAGGTTTATTCCACTTCGAGGACGCAGCCTTGCCTTGAACCGGTTCGAAGGATGGCGTACATGGCGGGTCTTGAATTCTGGCGGCGGTGGGCTGCCATTTAGGGGAATTTGATGGATAGCATTCGTATTGTCGGCGGCAACGAGTTGAACGGTGTGCTGCCTATTTCTGGCGCCAAAAACGCAGCACTGCCCCTGATGATCGCATCGCTTCTAACTGACGATACGTTGACGCTGGAAAATGTGCCCCATTTGGCAGACGTAGAACAGCTTATCCGAATCCTCTCCAACCATGGCGTCGACTATGCTGTTACGGGCCGCCGTCGTGCGGAAGGACAAAATTTTGCCCGCACCGTGCATTTCACAGCGCGCGATATTGTGGATGTAAAAGCACCTTATGAGCTTGTCTCCAAAATGCGGGCTTCGTTCTGGGTTGTCGGTCCTTTGTTGGCGCGCATGGGTGAAGCCGTGGTGTCACTTCCAGGTGGTTGCGCAATCGGAACACGCCCAGTGGATCTTTTCATCGATGTTCTGGAAGCACTCGGCGCTGATATCGAGATCGAAGCGGGTTATGTGAAAGCCAAGGCCAAGAATGGTCTCGTTGGCGCGCACTATGCATTCCCAAAAGTATCGGTTGGCGCTACTCATGTGGCTTTGATGGCGGCCGCGTTGGCTAAAGGCGACACGACGCTCGAAAACGCGGCACGGGAACCTGAAATAGTCAATCTTGCCGAGTGCTTGAATGCGATGGGCGCAAAGATTGAGGGCGCGGGCACTTCGACGATCAATATTAAAGGCGTGACGTCGCTGCATGGCGCACGTCACCGTGTCATTGCCGATCGTATTGAAACCGGCACCTATGCGATGGCCGTTGGCATGGCGGGCGGTAACGTTTTGCTCAAAGGTGCTGATAGTTCTTTGCTGGAAAGCGCGCTCGATACGCTGCGTTCGGCGGGTATGGACATCTCACAGGAGGAAGAGGGTATCCGTGTCCACCGCAATGGCAACGGTCTCTTGCCCGTTGACATGGAGACACAGCCATTCCCTGGTTTTCCCACGGACCTGCAAGCCCAGTTCATGGGTTTGATGACAAATGCCAATGGCGTCTCCAACATTAAGGAAACGATTTTTGAAAACCGTTTCATGCATGTGCAGGAATTGGTACGCCTCGGCGCCGATATTTCGCTTTCAGGCCAAACAGCGACTGTGACCGGTGTCCCAACTTTGAAAGGTGCGCCTGTGATGGCGACGGATTTGCGGGCATCGTCAGCGCTGGTAATCGCTGGTTTGGTGGCTCAAGGCGAGACTATGGTAAACCGCGTTTATCATCTGGATCGGGGTTTTGAGCGCTTGGAAGAAAAGCTCGCTGCATGCGGCGCCGAAATAGAGCGCGTATCGTCCTGATTCCAGCCAAGTCCTTTTCGGCGAGCCGATGACAATTAAACCTTTAAAATTGCTGGCACTGGATTTGGCTGACCTCACCGTGGTTTCTGCCCAAGTGCAAGATGCACTCACCAAGCCCACTTTGATTGAATATGTGCCGGGCCAAAAGCGCTTGGATCTGGTTTTGAACCGCTACGCTTGGGATGCGGCCGCCAAGAAGCGTGCTAATAATGAGCGTCGTCGGGCGGCGCTCTCTTTCTCGCAAGTGACGGGGTTGCAGGCCAAGTCCATCCGCCAAGGTGATGATGATCAGGTTTTGTCGCTTTTGGCGCTGCGGTTTGAGCAAACGGACGAACCATCCGGTACCATAGAGCTGGTTTTTTCCGGTGAAGCTGCCATGCGGCTTTCTGTCGATGCGATAGAAGTGCAGTTGACGGACCTTGGCGCGGCATGGGAAAGCCGCTTTCGACCAAAACACCCTTCTTAAGATCGCACTGGATTGATTGTGCCCCACATTCTTCATGCCCAACAAGATGGCTTTGAAGCCGAGTTTGCCGCGTTTTTGGGCCTAAAGCGTGAAGTATCGGCGGATGTGGATGCGGCCGTGGCGGCGATCCTTGATGATGTGCGGGCTCGCGGCGATGCGGCGGTCGCCGATTATACGAGGCGGTTTGATCGGTTGGACTTTGCGCAGACCCCGATGGCGGTGAGTGCGGCCGAGATCAGTGCAGCGGTTGAAACGGTCGACGCGGAGACGTTAGCAGCGCTGACCTTGGCGCGCGATCGTATTTTGTCCCACCATCAGCGTCAGTTGCCGAAAGACGACCATTACACCGATGCCGTTGGCGTCCAATTGGGTAGCCGCTGGACGGCTATCGAAGCGGTTGGCCTCTATGTGCCTGGCGGCACGGCAAGCTATCCATCATCTGTTTTAATGAATGCGCTGCCGGCCGTCGTTGCGGGTGTGGAGCGCATTGTGATGGTTGTGCCATCGCCCGATGGCGCGCTTAATCCGCTGGTTCTGGCGGCAGCTAAATTGGCGGGTGTTTCCGAGATTTACCGGATCGGCGGCGCGCAGGCGGTCGGCGCCCTGGCCTATGGCACCGAGACCATTGCTTCGGTTGCCAAGATCGTTGGACCGGGAAACGCATACGTTGCGGCCGCCAAGCGACGTGTTTTTGGCACTGTTGGCATCGACATGATCGCTGGCCCCTCGGAGGTGTTGGTCGTGGCGGACAACGCCAATGATCCTGACTGGATTGCCGCTGATTTGTTAGCGCAAGCGGAACATGATCCGGGCGCGCAATCCATCCTGCTGACCAATGATGCCGAATTTGCAAAGTCTGTTGAGATGGCCGTCGATCGGCAGTTGGCGTCGCTTGACCGATCGGAAACAGCATCGGCCAGCTGGCGCGACTTTGGCGGTATTATTCTTGTTCCGGAATTGTCATCACCCGAAACGCTTGCGATCATCGACCGAATCGCCGCTGAGCATCTGGAGCTGGCATGTGATGATGCCGAGGCGATGGTCGGCAAAATTCGCAACGCAGGTGCGATCTTTGTTGGTCGCTACACTCCGGAAGTCATCGGCGACTATGTTGGTGGCTCTAACCATGTGTTGCCGACCGCGCGTTCTGCGCGTTTCTCATCCGGTTTGGGCGTGCTGGACTATATGAAACGAACCAGTGTTTTGCAGCTTGGCCCCGAGCAGTTGCGCGCTCTTGGTCCCTCCGCAATCAAATTAGCGGAGGCGGAAGGTTTGGATGCCCACGCTAAGTCTGTGGCGATTCGGATGAATTTGTGATGGTTGATGCGATGGATTTTGCTGACACTGACAAGCTCACTGATCTGACCCTGGATGGGTCGATTGGAAAGTCGACACCTGATGTAGAACATGAACGCGCCGTTGCGATATTTGACCTGTTGGAAATGAACTCGTTCCGTCCGGTCGGTGACGCCGATGGGGGGCCTTATACGCTACATCTTTCTATCGTGGATGGAAAACTGGCCTTTCAGATAAGTCGTGAAAGCGGTGACGACGTAGCGGTTCACATTCTCTCGCTTGGTCCGTTCCGGCGCATCGTCAAAGATTACTATATGATCTGCGAGAGTTATTTTGATGCCATCAAGTCGGCGACCACGTCGCAGATTGAGACCATCGATATGGCACGGCGTGGTGTGCACAATGAAGGCTCAGAACTGCTGGCCCAACGCCTTGAGGGTAAAATAGACGTGGACCATGACACGGCGCGCCGCCTTTTCACACTTGTGTGCGTTTTGCATTGGAAAGGCTGAATGCAGTGACCATATGAGGTGCACTGTTTAATTTCCCGAACAATTGGGGTATGGGCAGCATCAATGCGGTGCTAGACACCGCTTTTTTTAGATAAAACGCTGAAGGATCGCATGGCGAAAGAAGAACTTTTAGAGTTTGCCGGTGTTGTGACGGAATTGCTTCCGAACGCAACATTTCGGGTAAAACTGGAAAATGATCACGAAGTGATCGCACACACAGCCGGCAAAATGCGCAAGAACCGCATTCGTGTGCTGACCGGTGACCGCGTCACCGTTGAAATGACACCTTACGACCTGACCAAGGGTCGCATCACATACCGCTACAAATAAGCGTGTTACCGCAAGGCTAGCACGCTCTTTTGATTTTCGCGTCGGGAGACGGACGGGGTCGCGCGATGAGCGTTTTCCAGAATTTTATACTCGCTTCAGGCTCGCCGCGCCGAGTGGAGTTGTTGGCGCAGGCTGGCATCCGACCTGATCGGCTCTTGCCGACCAATGTCGATGAGACCCCGATAAAAGCAGAACATCCTCGCTCTTTGGCGCGCCGATTGTCTCACGATAAGGCCATTGCTGCGCGTGATATCGTCAAGCGTGAAGCCAAGGAACGGGCATCCAAGGGCGCCGAAGCAGATGGCAGTGATGATACTGCGATAGCGCCGTACATATTGTCAGCCGATACGGTTGTTGCGGTCGGCCGCTCGATTTTGCCCAAGGCGGAGACCATCGACGAAGCGTCGCAGTGCTTGCGGCTTCTATCAGGGCGCGTGCACCGGGTGTTTACCGGCCTGTGTGTGGTCACGCCCAAAGGTAAAGTGCGCCAACGCGTCGTTGAAACGAAAGTGCGCTTCAAGCGCGTAACGCGCGAAGAGTTTGAGAGTTATTTGGCTTCCGGTGAATGGCGCGGCAAAGCGGGCGGCTATGCCATTCAAGGCCTTGCGGGTACATTCGTTGTTCGCCTGGTTGGGTCTTATTCCAATGTTGTGGGATTGCCGCTTTATGAAACCGTCGATCTGGTGGTAGCCGAAGGGTACAAAGTCCACTTCAATTGGCTAGCAGGGGGTGTCTAAGGCCGTGTCTGACGCTGACAAGGTTGCTCACTTGCGTCCCAAACGTGCTTGCCCGGAATGTGGCAAGCCATCGGAGCGTGCCACTTTTCCGTTCTGCTCAACGCGCTGCAAGAATATTGATCTCAACCGGTGGCTTTCTGGAACTTACGTGATCCCTGGGCCACCCGTTGAAGAGGACGAAGATAGCTGAGCGGTTTAGCCGGCTCCTTCATACACATCAACGTGGGTGATCTGGCCATTTTTGCCCATCACCCGCACATATACATAGTGCCCGCGACCGCTGGTTACGTCATCGCGGATATATTTCTCGACAGTTCGTCCTCCTTCATAAAGCGCCGGCATCTTGGCCCGCATGTTGCGGTCATCAAAAATCGGATCACCTGTATCCAGCTCCTGGCGAATGCCAAAACGATGATAATTCGCACGATCTTGCGCCAGGATGGCACCAAACGAGGTCAGCTTGGCCCCGCTTGATGAAACGGTGTCTTTTGCATCAAGCCAGGTAAGATATTCGGCAATGACTTCGTCGGCAAAGGCTGCTGGCGTACTGAACGCTCCCATGATCGCAACACAACCAGCAAGTGCATATTTTAGCATTTCGTATCCCCAAAAATTTAGACCGCTGCTTCCATTAAATTGCGAAGAGGCATCGGTTGCAACCGTCGGCATGGAAGTGTTGCGCAGCGTTTATACAACCCAATACAACTTAAAGACGCGGTGGGAAGTCATAGTACTGTCATGCTGATAAATCATGAGAATAAACGTCAAATTCGTTTGACAATTAATAGTGAAAACTGAAGTTTACACTTGTATTGTGAACCTCATGAAAGGGGCAAAAACTATGTCAGTAACAATACGTATTGTCGGTATTTACTACTATCAATCCGACATTCCCTACACCAGCGGCATGACAGTCTCGGACGTGCTTGACTACGCGCGTGCGAATCCTGTCAACGACGGTAATCTGCAAACAAAGGTTTTCGGTTTTGAGACGGGCACACTCAATATCGGGCCAAATGCAGGTGATCCGAGTATCACGTCTTTCTATGCAGACTACGAACAGCCTTTTGAAAGCCGGACGTCAGGCCTGACAAAGGATGCTGGTCCTTACTACCTACCAGAAGACACGACCTCACTGCCTACCTTCACCGCTTGGCAGTATTATGTGTTCACCAAGCCGCTTCAGGAAGGTGGCGCTGTTTATCAAGTCAATGATCCGCGTGTTGAATCTTATGTGAACGCTGAAGTGCCCGATGGTGGTTTTGTGACGTGGCGCTTGTGTAAAATCCTCGGTGCGCCGCAGGCAATGCCTGCCAACAAGATGAGCCTTGTCAGAAAAATGACGAGCTAGTTTTTGCTCAACGGAGGCGGGCTTTTTGGCCCGCCTTCAATGTGGGTTGAACGCCTTTACCGCCTTCTGGGCCGGTTTGCAGGATCATAGCGTTCCCCGCTCTTCCAGCATTTTGTTGCCTGAAAATTGCTGTACCTGCTCTATTCTGCCGGATTTGATCCGGAGGATATTTTCGGTGGTGCGCAATAGAAAAATTAAATAAGGATATTTGAAATGTATAGTGAAACAATGACTGAGGATACTGTCCTTGATACTAAAATAAAAAAATTTATCTTAGTATCAGCTTGGGAAAATTTATATGACAATGATATGCTAAATAATGGACCTGAAATTAATAGTGATGATATATTGCAAAACGAAATAACTCCAATGCTTTTTAGGCAAATATCTGGTTTGGATGAAATTCCAATAGAGGCAGAAAGTTCGAAGTTCTATAACCATTATAGTGATAGTATCAAAAATAGCCAATTAGATTTTGACAAAATAGTCGATCAATCCGGAGATCCGATTGAAGCTACTGAAAAATATGAGATGCTAAAAGATGCTAGGCTGTTTTATAATGAATTCCATTTAGATCCCGCGTTTGAAAAATATGACTATAAAACATCTGATGGTCATGAGGGTGCAGGTGTAATCGACCCTGAAATGGAACGACTGAAAGTAGCGAAAACTATTACAGAAGCTGACAAGATGGCTAAGTCGATAGGCAGGGTCTATAACGAAGGCAGCTCAGAGTATAATAACTATGACTACACGCTTATCAGTGAAGGCGATCCTTTACAGTATGCCAGGGACGAGATCGATCGACTGAATGCGAAGGGTATGGAGCTTGCTGTCAGCGAGAAAGCCCCTTTGACCGCCGGACTAACAGCTGTTGTAGCTGCACCTACAGCTGAGGAAATCACAAATATGGACCCAGAGGAACGCAAAGCCACTGGGCAAGGGCTGTTTGATGACTTGATGTCTCAACTTGCTGGTCAGGGAAACAGCATGGCTCAGGCGGTGCTTAACGAATCTGCTTCGGATGGGGCAGCGGAGTCTGGAGATTTGGACAGGAAACGACCGGCTAACGCGGCTGGTTTGGACACCAGTCTAGATGAAGGACGCAATGTGCGTGCACGCACCGATGGCGCAGGTCTGGGATAAAAAGGGGCAACGCCCGTCTTTTGCGCCGCACGATTGTTTTCGGCTTCTGATCCGCTAAACCGTTTTTATGCAATGGTCGGGTGAAGGCTTTATAATAGGGACGCGCAAGCATGGTGAGACCAGCTTGATCGTGGAGTTAATGACCCGCGAACGCGGACGTCATCTGGGCCTTGTACGTGGGGGGCGTTCTCGTAAGCAACAGCCTGTTTTACAACCCGGCAACCGGGTCGATGTGACGTGGCGGGCGCGCCTTGATGAGCATCTTGGCAGCTATACAGCAGAGCTAGTTGAAAGCCACGCTGCACGTCTCATGGAGACTGCGCATGGGCTTAATGGTATTCAGCTGATCGGTGCGCATTTACGCCTTTTGCCCGAGCGCGATCCGCATCCAGCCCTGTTTGATGCGTTGACCGTTTTGTTGGAGCATATCAATACGCCAGCGCTTTCGGGGCCGTTGATGGTGCGTTTTGAACTTCAATTGTTGGAAGAGCTCGGGTTTGGGCTCAATCTTGGCGTTTGTGCTGGTTCAGGCCGTACCGATGACCTTATTTATGTGAGCCCAAAGTCCGGTCAGGCGGTCAACCGCGAGACCGGTGCGCCATGGGCAAACAAGATGCTGCCACTGCCGGCTTTTTTGACCGCCCGTGAAGGGCGGGAGTGCGCTGCGGACGATTTGGCGGACGCGTTCAAGCTGACCGGTTACTTCTTGCAGCGCGATGTCTGGGGTGCGCGCGGCATAGACGTACCGCCATCACGGGATGTGTTTGCGCGTGGCGTCACCAAGGCGATGGATAACTGATCACTCCGCCGGCTGCAGACGGTCCACGCCACGTTCACGGATCGGCCAGTGCACAATGGCCGCGAAGATGCCAAGCGCTACGCCGAGCCACCAGACGGGATCAAACGTACCGTAAATGTCATAGAGATAGCCACCCAGCCAAACACCAAGGAACGAACCGATTTGGTGGGAAAAGAATACGATACCACCGAGCATGCCGAGATATTTTGTGCCGAACATAATGGCGACCAATGCATTGGTGGGTGGCACAGTTGATAGCCACAGCAAACCCATAACAGCCGCGAAAATCGTCACCGAGAGACCGGTTTGTGGCAGCAACAAAAAGGCCGTTACAGCAATAGAGCGTCCAATATATATCAAAGCCAAGAAAATCGGTTTTGAGTATTTCTGCCCGATGATGCCAGATGCCAAGGAACCGATAATGTTGAAGAAGCCGATCAAGGCTATTGCGATCACAGCATAGCGCGCATCCAGCCCGATATCGTTGATGTAGGCCGGGAAATGGGCGGTGATAAAAGCGACCTGGAAACCACAAACGAAAAAGCCTGCGATCAACAAAAGAAACGATTGGTGCCCAAACGCCTCGCGCAACGCCTGACCGATCGATTGGTCAATTTCTTCCTGGCTTGTTTTGCCAGACTGCGAATTGCCGCGCAGGGGGATAGCCAACACTGGTATGAGCAGCATCAGCGCCGAAAGGATCAACAAGGAATCCTGCCAGCCAAACTGGCTGATCAGCGCTTGTGAGAAGGGGGCGAAGACGAACATGCCCGCTGAGCCGGCGGCCGTGCCCATGCCGAATGCAAAAGAGCGCTGTTCGGCCGTCACATTGCGGGCAAAGGCTGCCAAAATGATGCCAAAGGATCCTGCGCCGACTGCCATGCCGACCAAGAAGCCGCCGCCAACATGCAGATAGAACAGGCTATCAGGCGTCGCCATCATGACGAGCCCGACTGCATACATGATCCCGGAGACGGCCAGAACGCGCCATGTACCGTGCTTATCTGCGATGGCACCGAAGAAGGGTTGGCTGACGCCCCACATCAGGTTCTGAATAGCCATTGCGAGACCGAAATCGGTTCGCGACCATCCTGTGTCCGCCAGCATTGGCAGTTGGAAAAAGCCCATGGCCGAGCGCGGTCCGAACGTTATGGCTGCTATCAGACAGCCGGCGGCTATGATCAACCAAGGATAGCCATCTTGCTTGGTATTGTTGTCGGCGGTGCCCGCGCTCATTGCAGCTCTCCATAATTGAGAACGATCTTATGACGTGTTCAGGCCGCCCTCGCAATGCAGAAGAAGTGAACCAAAGGTACAGCGCTTTTGATCTAAAGAAGGATGCGGATGGTCGAAACAGCAACTTTAGGCTAGAAAAACGCAACTTCAGCCGGGAGTGATTCGTGCATAAAATGAAATCGTGTTTTGCATCCTTGTCTGTTTTGGCGTTAGCCGCTGCAGTATCTTTCTCACCTTCAGCCCATGCGAGGGAAGGTGAGTTTCAATGCTCAAGCAGCTACAGGATTGCGCTGCCGGCCCCGCAAGCGAACGGCGTTATTCAAACCTCCGCTATTTTCGATCGCATGATCTTTGAAGGTGACGGTCTGTGGCTCCACGATGATACGAATATTTCGTTTCGTCTCGACGGAGATGCCGCAACCCTAGAGGTCGACGGTCGAGAGATTGGTTGTGAGAAGGTGGCGCAGGCTTATGTGACCACTATTGCCGAGCCGGCAAGCGCTCGCGCTGCACCGCTTGCGGCGGATAAGGCTCAAGTGGCGGCTGCTACACCGCAAGGGGGTGCTCCCAAAAACGCCCGAATTTCAAAAGCAGCAACGCCACTCTTGGACACGGCCGTGGCTGATCCAAACAAGCCGACTGTGCCACCTGTCGAGGAGCAGCAAGCGTCCTTGCCCGCTGACGTTGACGCGGAAACGACGGGCTCTGTTGAACTGGCCCCCGAAACCTCCGCACAGGCAGCTGGTGCCGTTCTGACCGGTCAGTCGCGTGGCGGCCGCCTTCGCGCGGGGCCTGGAACCGATTTTGCCATTGCCGGTGCACTTGAGGCGGGCACGCCGATAACCATCATCGAGAATGTTGGTAATGAGTTCCGCGGTTTTGACTGGTTTGAGATTGAATATGGCGATGGGCAGCGCGCATTCACCTGGGGCGGCATTTTGTGCTCCGACGGTGAAAAAGCAATCGGCGTTTTCGAAGTCTGCGGCTAAATCTTTTTCAAGCTGACGCGCTTGTGGACCTCTTCGGCGGTTTCCACACGCTCTGAGTAGCGATCCGTTAAATAGGCGGACTTATCGCGTGTCAGGAGCGTGAATTTCATCAACTCTTCCATGACGTCCACGACGCGATTGTAAAGAGACGACGGCTTCATGCGCCCATCTTCAAACTCGAGCCATGCCTTTGGAACTGAAGATTGATTTGGGATGGTGATCATCCGCATCCAACGGCCTAGAATGCGCATTTGATTGATGGCGTTAAAACTCTGTGACCCGCCCGAAACCTGCATCACAGCCAGCGTCCGCCCTTGGGTGGGGCGGATACCGCCAATGGGTGCAAGAGGTAGCCAATCTATTTGCGCCTTCATCACGCCGGTCATCGCACCATGTCGTTCGGGCGTGCACCAGACTTGTGCTTCCGACCAGATGGAAAGGTTGCGCAGCTCTTGGACCTTGGGGTGCTCTGCGGGTGCATCGTCGACAAGCGGTAGCCCATCGGCATGGAAGATCTTAACCTCAGCGCCGAGGGAGGTCAGGATCCTTGCGGCCTCATATGTCAGCAGCCGAGAATAGGATGTTTCACGCAGCGAACCATAAAGCATCAGGACGCGTGGTCTGTGCGTCTTGGGTGGTGTGTTGTAGATGGCAGAAAAGTCGATTTCGTTGAGTTGATCCGCCGCCAGGTTCGGCATGGTCGGATCATCGAGCCAGGGCTTTGTTGTGTCGCTCGTCATGACGCGTAGCTTTGCGCAAGCTCGGTGGAGCCCTGCATCGCACCAATTGTGTTCAACGCTGTTTTCAAGTCAACGGCGTTCATGTCTTCAAACGGCAGGGCCATTAGGGCCATGACACGCGCTTCCAACAGGGCGTAGGTGCTTTCAAAGGATGCGGCCCATTCTTCGTCTGTCTCGCCATGAGGGTCCGGAATGCCCCAGTGGGCTTGGACGGGCGCACCGGGCCAGATGGGACATGTTTCGCCTGCTGCATTGTCACAAACGGTAACGACGATATCCATGGAGGGTGAGCCTTCGCCTTCGAACTCATCCCAGCTCTTGGAACGGAATTGGGTGGTGTCGTACCCCTTGGATTCCAATAGCTTCAACCCGTGTGGATTTGGCGTGCCGCGCGGTGTTGATCCGGCAGAAAAAGAGGTGACGCGTCCCTCGCCGAGGCGCGCAAACAAGGCTTCACCCAAAATGGACCGTGCAGAATTGGCGGTACAAAGTACGAGGATGTTCTTCATGGACGGATAACCTCTCCATCTTCTTTGGTGTATTCAGTAAGCGAGCCTTCAGGCAACAGCGCGAAAACAGCCTCAGACGGGCGGCAAAGCTTTACGCCCCGCGGTGAGCAAACGATCGGGCGGTTCACCAGGATTGGATGTTCCAACATCGCATCGAGCAGCTGCTCATCGCCGACGGCGGGATCAGTCAGTCCCAATTCTTCAGCCGGTGACTTTGAGGTGCGCAGAGCTGACCGCGGGGTAAGGTCGGCAGCGGCGAAAAGGCCAAGCAATTGCTCGCGCGACCAACCCGTTTTCAGATACTCAATAACGGTATGCTCAGCCCCCGATGCTTCGATCATAGCAAGCACGTTGCGGGACGTGCCGCAGTCCGGGTTGTGATGGATGACAATCACTTTTTCTCTCCAAGTTGCCAGCGGCAATAGGCCCAAGCCAGTAGCGCGCCGATGATTTGCATGGCGATGAACGGGACAACATCAGCGGGGCGAATGCCGGCGAAAGTGTCGGAAAATGCGCGCGAAATCGTGACTGCCGGATTGGCAAAGCTGGTTGACGCAGTGAACCAGTAGGCCGCCGTTATGTAGAGGCCGACGGCCATCGCGACCGCGCTTTCCTTGGCTTTGATCGTCAGCAGGATCACCGCGACAAGGCCGAAGGTGGCGACGATTTCCGCCAGCCATTGCGGTCCACCGGAACGTACTTTTTCCGATATCTGGAAGATTTCGAGCCCAAACATCGCGTTGGCGATCAGAACGCCGAGGATGCCGCCGACAATTTGAACGCCCACATATTGCAGCGAAAGGCCGGTGTCGATTTCACCGCGCAGCCGGAATACCAAAGTCACCGCCGGGTTGAAATGCGCGCCGGAAATCGGGCCCAGCATGGTGATGAGCACGACCAGAATCGCGCCAGTAGGGATTGTGTTGCCGAGAAGTGCGATGGCGACGTTTCCGCCAGCGAGCATCTCCCCCATAATGCCGGAGCCGATAACAGTCGCCAGCAGGAAGGCAGTGCCGACGAATTCGGCACCGAGTTTTTGTGCGTTGGTATAGGACATTATTGGTTTCCGATTTCGTCCAGTCGCTTTTGCAGGGATAGCTTGTCCAAACCGGTGATGGGCAGGGATGTAAAGATCGAAATTCTGCTGTTCAGCATTCTGTGTGCATCATCGAAAGCAAAGGCTTGCTCTGCATCAGAACCTTCAACGGCTGCCGGGTCCGGTACGCCCCAGTGGGCGCTCATCGGTTGACCGGGCCAGACCGGACAGGTTTCATTGGCGGCGTTGTCACACACGGTGAACACGAAATCCATTTGCGGGGCATCAGACGCGGCGAATTCGTCCCAGTTTTTAGACCGGGCAAAGTCCGTATTGTAGTTTAGTGTTTTCAACAGGCGCAGCGTGCGGGGGTGAACCTCACCTTTGGGCTGTGAACCAGCCGAATAGCCTTTGAACCGGCCTTGGCCGATCCTGTTTATGATCGCTTCGGCGATGATGGAACGGGCTGAATTGCCCGTGCATAGAAACAATACATTATAGACCTTGTCTGCCATTGGTTCCTCCCTCAGCAGTCACACACAAGTTCGTCGAGTACGGGTTGGCAAAGTTCTGCACGCCCCCCGCAGCAGTCTTCCATGATAAAACTCAACAAGCCGCGCAGGCCCTCCAAATCAGCGGCGTACCGCACTGAGCGGCCATCCCGTGTGGCGTAAATTAGCCCGGCGCGCGTCAGAACGGCCAAATTGGCGCTCATCGTGTTTTGCTTGATGTCCAAGGCCTCGGCGATATCGCCTGCTGCCATACCGTCGGCGCCCTTTTTGATCAGAAGGCGGAACACGTCCAAACGTGTATCATGCGCCAAGGCAGCGAATGCGTCGATTGCTTTGATCGTATCCATAAATCATGAATTCATGATATTTTGATATGAGTCAAGCGTCATCTCGGCAGCTTGTGTGTCCTTCCTCACTCGCCTATGTCCATTACAAGGCAATGAAACCGTGGAGGGCGCAGTGGCAGCTTTCGAAACGCAAAACCAGATCAACGCTGCCGGTAAGAAGACGGCCGCGGAACGTTTTGGCGTGATTGAACGACCCGTCCTTGAATGGAATGCGGATGTTGAGCGCGAGACGGCCGACCTTTATGAACGCGTGAAAGATCACATCCCTGCCATCGAGTGGCCGGTTTACGCGCCCTACGTAGCCGCCATTAACCGGCTGAAGAAAGAGCGGGACGCGGTTATTTTGGCGCATAATTACCAGACGCCCGACATTTTTCACTGCGTGGCGGATATCGTGGGGGACTCGCTGCAACTCGCCAAGGAAGCGACCAAGGTGGACGAGCAAGTCATAATCCAGTGCGGCGTTCACTTTATGGCGGAAACGTCGAAGCTACTGAACCCAGACAAGACCGTTCTCATTCCAGACATGAAGGCGGGATGCTCCTTATCGGAATCCATCACAGGTGAAGATGTGCGCCTTTTGAGGGAGAAATATCCGGGCGTTCCCGTGGTCACCTATGTGAACACGTCTGCCGATGTGAAGGCAGAGACCGATATTTGCTGCACATCCTCAAACGCGGTGCAGGTGGTTGAGAGTTTCGGTGTGGACCGCGTGCTCTGCATTCCCGATGAATATCTGGCGCAGAATGTTGCCAACCAGACGGACGTAAAAATCCTGACCTGGAAGGGCCACTGTGAGGTGCATGAGCGTTTCACGGCCGAAGAGCTGCTCGCCTATAAAGAAGCTGATCCTTCGATCCAAATCATCGCGCACCCCGAATGCCCGTTTGATGTGGTCGAGGTTGCTGATTTTACCGGTTCGACGTCTGGCATGATCAACTATGTGCGTGACAATCGCCCGCCTAAAGTGCTGCTGGTTACAGAATGCTCCATGGCGTCGAACATTCAGTCATCGGTGCCCGATGTTGAATTCGTCAAACCATGCAATCTGTGCCCGCACATGAAGCGGATCACACTGCCGAAAATTCTCGATGCGCTTTGTGAAATGAAAGAAGAAATCCACATCGATCCGGCGATCGCCGACCGCGCAAGGTTGGCCGTCGAGCGCATGGTGAATTTGAAACAGTGAACGTAGCGATTTGCCATGTTTAATCGCCGTCAGTTTCTTGCGGGGGTTGGCTGTATGATGTCATCGACGGCGTTTTCAGCTGATCGTCGGCTGCATGTCCCGCCGGAGGAAGCGCCGCATGAATTCACTTTCATGCAATGGCCGGTGAACCGTTCCGTTCACACAGACCGCTACTTTCTCGATGATTTGCAGGGCACGATTGTAGATGTGGCCAATGCGATTGCTGATTTTGAACCCGTCGTTCTGGCGGCGGCCAAGCAGCATCACGGGTCTATTCGTGCCCGCTTAAGCCGAGGTGTGGAGTTGGTGAATATCCTGACCGATGACCTTTGGGCACGCGACAGTGGGCCTTTGATCGCGTTTGACGAGAGTGGCCGCCGTGTTGTCAGCCATTTGAAGTTTAATGGCTGGGGCAACCGGCAAGAACACAAAGCGGATGGTTTGGTGGCTGAACGCCTCGCGCGCTGGCTTGAACTTGAAGTGGTCGACAGCGGCCTCGTCGGCGAAGCCGGTGGGGTTGAGCATGACGGCCATGGCCTGTTGATGGCGCATGAAAGTTCGTGGGTGCATAACAACCGTAATCCAGGCTTGTCGCGCGATGTGATTGAGCAACGTTTGCTGACCGCCTATGGCGCTGAGCGGATGATATGGTCGCGCGGTGTCAAAGACATGGATATCACCGACTATCACATTGACAGCTTGGCCCGGTTCACTGGTCCCGGGCGTGTGCTGGTCAATTTACCGGATGATCCCGATATGTCTGACCCATTCCATCTGGCGGCGCTTGATACGCATGACGCATTGTTAGCCGCTGGTTTGGATGTTCATGTCATCGCTGAACCCAACACGCGCCGTGTGACATCCGAGGATTTCGTCGCCTCCTATGCGAACTACTATATCTGCAATGGCGCAGTGATTGCCGCGCAATTTGGCGATCCAGAGACGGATGAAGCGGCGAAGGTCGCCTTGGCAAAGCACTACCCGGGACGTGAGATCGTGACATTGGACGTTGATGCGTTGGGCGAGATCGGCGGCGGCATCCATTGCGCCACGCAACAGGTGCCTGCGGTATGAAGCCAATCCTTATCATCGGCGGTGGGCTGGCAGGCCTTTTCTGCGCACTGAAACTAGCACCAAAGGCTGTTACGATTTTGGCCTCCGCGCCCATTGGGCGGGGTGCTTCATCGGCGTGGGCACAGGCGGGCATCGCGGCGGCGGTGGCACCCGGAGACACAATCGAAAAGCATGTGCAGGATACGTTGATTGCCGGTGATGGCATTGTCGATGAAGACATTGTGCGCGGTATGGCGAGCGAAGCCGCCGACCGGATTACCGACCTGCTGGAATTTGGCGTGCCGTTCGACCGCGATCTTGAAGGCAAACTGATGGTGTCGCGCGAGGCGGCCCATTCAGAAAACCGCGTTGTGCGGGTCAAGGGCGATATGGCCGGGCGCGCCATCATGCAGGCTTTGGTGACGGCGGTTGAAGACGCCTCGCATATCCGGTTGCTTGAAGGCTATGTCGTGGAGGATTTGATCACGCAAAACGGCACTGTGTCGGGTGTCATCGCACGTGACCAGGCCGGGCAGGGCGAACTTCAACATGTGCATGGCTCCAACGTGATCATGGCAACCGGCGGTGTCGGACACCTTTATGAAGTGACGACAAATCCTACCGAGGCGCGTGGCGGCGGTATCGGGATGGCGGCGCGTGCTGGCGCGCGGATGGCCGATATGGAGTTCGTGCAATTTCACCCCACCGCAATCAATGTCGGCAAAGACCCGGCACCCTTGGCGACCGAGGCGCTGCGCGGGCATGGTGCGCAATTGTTCAACGCTGACGGCAAGCGGTTCATGCTGGATATTCACCGGGATGCGGAACTGGCTCCACGCGACGTGGTGGCGCGTGGCATATTTGCCGAAGTTCAAGCCGGTCGTGGCGCGTTTCTTGATTGCACTTCGGTCGTTGATGATTGGGTGGAGGAGTTTCCTACTGTTTATGGCTATTGCCAAGATGCCGGTATCGATCCAACCAGAGAGGGCATTCCGGTTATTCCAGCAGCCCACTATTTCATGGGCGGGATTTGGACTGATGCAAGTGGGCAAACATCGTTGCCAGGGCTATGGGCAGCCGGTGAGTGCACAGCCACGGGCGCACATGGCGCTAACCGGCTCGCCTCCAACTCGCTCCTTGAAGCCGTTGTGTTTGCGGCGCGTATTGCAGAGTGCTTGGTAGATAGTGACGCGGCCGAGGCGTCTGCTGATTGGCGTGACGGCTCGGTGGAAACCGACGAGCATCCTAAAGCGGTTGATCACCCCAACATGACCCTTTTGCGTGAAACGATGAGTGCGCACCTGGGTGTCCTGCGCGATGAAGAGGGCATGCGGCAAGCGTTGAAGATCATCCTGGAACTGGAAAGTGATCCGCATTCGCAGCGATTTACGAACGTTTTGACGACGGCGAAGTTGATTGCGGTATTCGCACTTTTGCGGCCTGAAAGCCGTGGTGGCCATGCCCGTACGGACTATCCAAATGAGGTCAGTGCTTGGCAGCGACGCTCGTTAATGACGCTCGATCAGACAAATGCTGTCGTAGCGAACATGCCGGGTTAGTCAGCTCACAATGCCGCTATGGCGTCAGCGATTACCTGTTTTACGCGCAATCCCTCAACTTGTGAAAATGAGAGATCGCTCGTGCCTAGGTAGCTCGTTTGGTTCCTCACAGTCCAACCGTTTGTGGCTATCGTGTAGGTGCCATCTGGATCAACATCCAGTTCGGCGGCGTAAACAAAGTCCCCGGTTCGTTGATCGAGTGATGTTGCTGTGTGCTGATTGGTGCGCTCCAGGATGGACAGCAATTGCGCGCCTTTGACTTGAGTCGTTTGAAGATCCCCGTCAAAGCGGACAAAGGCGTTGAAGTCGTATTGCGTTATGGGGCCTTGCTCCAAACCGGTGCCAAACGTCGTGTGGCCGATAAAGGCGATGTCGGCATCGGTTGCAGCCCGCATCGCCTCGGATGCAAACAGTATGGATTGAGCCAGATCGAGCGCCTCAGGCATGGCGCCGATTATGGCTTTATCTTCTTCGACAAGATGCTCATCGAGCGCGGTGACGACGGCATTTCCCACGTCGCTGTCAACATCATCGTTCGGGTTGACGGCGACATACTCAAATGTGGTGTCAGCGCCGCCATCGGCGTTAAACGCCATGGACGCGACGGTAAAGCCGTTCCCCCAAGAACCCGGATGAACATATGCCAAGGTGGCGGTTTCATGGGTGAAGTTGAGGTGATCGTGCCCGCCGACGAGCAATGTGCGGTCAGGCAGGAAGTCGAGTATGGCTTTGTCGTCGGCTACACCGGCGTGGGATATGACCAGCGCCGCATCGGCGTCGCGTGTCACGGAAGGCAAAACACTTTCTGCCCAAGCAACCGGGCGCGGTAAACGCAATGTGGGCCGAACCGGTGCGCGGTAGGTAAAAATATTGTCTGTGGCGAGACCTGTTATTGTGAGTTTCTTGTCGTGGACATTCAGGGTCGTCGCTGCAGGCGCTATCAGTTGACCGGTGCGCGCATCGATGATGTTGGACAGTACGTTCACGCCGCGCGCTTCTGCCTCACGGGTGAAAATCGCCATGTCTTCGAGAACTGCGGTCTCATGGTTTCCGATGTTGAAGTAGACCGGTGCAATCTGTGCCAGTTTTTCCAGCGCAACAAGGTCGGCGGACACGCGGCTGCGCAGAGCTACCACGTTGCCTCGCTCAAAAAAATCTCCATTGATCACAATTATTGCGCGGCCACCAGCATCAGCAACCCGGTCGCGAACTGCCGCCACCAATTGAGGCAGACGCTTGTAAGGTGAATGAAGGTCGGACAGGATGATGGCTGTCACGTCAGGGGCGTTTTGTCCAAAGGCTATTTGGGGAGCGGCGGCGATGGCTGTCACAGCGGCCCCGGCGCGCAGAACAAGGCGGCGTGAAATCGCTGCCGACATATGTTTTGACATAACAAAATCTCCCGGTGGACCGCGATTTTCATCATGACAAATATGGTTGAATTGGGTGTGACGTATTTATTTCGTGTATGTGACGCTTTTCAAAGCCGACGATGACTTGCTCTATTCGGGTACTGTTGCGTAACTGGGCAAATGATGAAAAACACATTCCCGCCCTCCCTCCCAAAACTCGCCATGGAAGATGCCGTGCGTGCCGCGCTTGTTGAAGATCTGGGACGCGCTGGCGACATCACCACTAATGCCACTATTGCGCCGGACGCGACAGCGACCGCTGTGATGGCCAGCCGCGAGAATGGAACCGTGGCGGGCATGGCATTGGCGCAAACAGCATTCCGCTTGATGGACGCATCGCTGGTGTTCGACGCTCGTGTTAAAGATGGTGATCAGGTCGGGCCTGGTGATGTTTTGGCCGAGATTTCCGGGAACGCGCGTGCAATTCTTTCCGCCGAGCGCGTTGCACTCAACTTCCTCATGCGCATGTGCGGCATCGCTTCGTACACAGCGTCATTTGCCGCGAAGATCGCCCATACAAAAGCCCGGGTTTGCGACACGCGCAAAACCGTGCCCGGTCACCGCGCTTTTGACAAATATGCTGTTGCTTGCGGCGGCGGTTCCAATCACCGCTTCGGTCTGGATGATGCCATCCTGATCAAAGACAATCATATCGCAGTATCAGGTGGTGTCGCCCAAGCGGTGCACAATGCACGAGCCTATGTCGGGCACATGGTCAAAATCGAAATCGAAGTGGACCGCTTGGACCAGATGCGCGAGGCGCTAACGGCAGAACCGGATGTGATCCTGTTGGATAATATGACGCTGGATCAATTAAGCGAAGCGGTGGACATCAACACGCAGGACAATGGCGGCCGCGTCAAGCTGGAAGCGTCGGGCAACGTCAATATTGATACCATCCAAGCAATCTCAGAAACGGGCGTGGACTATATCTCGACCTCCAAGATCACCATGGCGGCACCGACGTTGGATGTCGGTCTCGATGTTGTGATCAGCTGAAAATAGCTTCCCCTACGTGATCTTGAATTTTGCGCGAAGACGCGCTTCATCTTGGCGGCAAGAAACAAGCATCACCGTGCTGGGAGGACATGATGATCTTTGTGGCGGCTACCGATGATGGTGGCGAAATCCGCTATGTGGACAAGAAACGCTGGCTTTGGGTGTTATCCACGTTAACGCCTGCCGTGCCGATGACGGGTGGCTTGCTCGCCGTCTCCAGCGGTAATCCAGTTTGGGCGCTCGCACCATTGGTGTTCTATTTCGGGCTCATCCCCATGCTGGATGTTCTGGTTGGAAAAGATAACAGTAATCCGCCTGAAGCGGTTGTCGATCAAATGTCGCAGGATCAGCACTATCGGCGTCTTCTGTTTTTGGCCGCTGCCATGCTGTGGATCAACTTTCTGGTGTGCGCCTGGGTTGTTGGGTCGCAGGGTCTGCCGGTTTGGGCCGTTGGAATGCTGACCGTTGCTGCGGGTGTTGCCTCCGGTGCAGGCCTGACTGTGGCGCATGAATTAGGGCATAAGTCGAACCGTTTGGATCAATGGGGCGCAAAGCTGATTGCCGCCATATCCGGATATGCGCATTTCATGATCGAGCATAACCGTGGTCATCATGTGCTCGTCGCGACGGCCGAAGACGCGGCGTCCGCCCGCTTAGGCGAGGGCCTATGGCGTTTTGCAAGCCGTGAAATCCCGCATGTGGCGGTGCGTGGTTGGCGGCTTGAAAAAACCCGGTTGGAAAAAAAGGGCCTGCCAGTTTTCAGCCAACACAATGAAATTTTGCAAGGCTATGCCATCGCCGGTGCCGTCGCTCTGGCGTTGGTGATTGCATTTGGGCCTTGGATGCTCGCGTTCTTGTTCGTTCATCATCTGGTTGCTTGGTTGCAATTGTCGATGGCCAACTATGTTGAGCATTATGGTTTGAAGCGGGAGCGGCTTGCTAACGGACGCTATGAAGCCTGTGAACCGCGCCATTCGTGGAACACAAACCACATTCTGTCGAACCTGCTGCTGTTCCATTTGCAGCGTCATTCGGACCATCACACCAATCCGATGGTGCCGTATCAATCGCTGCGTAATTTCGATGAGTTGCCACAACTGCCGTCTGGCTATCCTGGCTGTTTTGTACTCGCCGTTTTTCCACCTTTGTGGCGGCGGATGATGGATCCCAAAGTTGCCAAGTGGGCCGATGGAGACTGGCGCAGGTGTAACGTCACGCCCGGCATGGAAAACCACTACGCGCTGGCGTTTCAGAAAATGTGAGCGTGTGCCTCGCTAACCGGAAAAACAAATGGCGTGCCTTCATAGCAATAGGCACCCCGACCGAGATTGCTGATTGCCTCAATCATCGCGCCATCTTTGCGGAGAATTTCGTCGCCGAGCGCAATCATTTTGGCATTGGGCGTTGCCGTGGGGGACCGTAAACGTAGGTCTTTGGCCAGTTTGACAGCGTCCTGTTCCTGCCCGATGGCATTGGCGATGATGTAGGCACTGGCGGTTGAACGCGAGACACCTGCATAGCAGTGGATCAACAAGGGTGCTCTGCGATCCCAATTTGCTGCAAAATCCAGGATTGCTTCGATGTGCGTCGCACCGGGGGTGACCAAGCCTTCGCGCACTTCGCTTATATCATTAAAGATCAACGTCGCGTGATTATCGGGCGAAACTGATGCTGGGCGCGGTACATCTGCCTTTTCGCTCATCACAGTGAGCATGTGCGATGGTTTGTGTTTTGCGCCAATCTTTTCAATTTGTGTAACGGGGCAGACGACAAGGTAGGGCACGTTAGCTGCTCCCCTTCGTAGTCAGCGCTTCCAATTGGCTGAAACGGGCGAGAAACGTCGCTTGCGCACTGGCCGTTGAAATGGGCTCCAACGGCAGATCGTCGGGCGAAAAACCTGATGGGCGGCCGAAGAACGTTGACGCTTCTTTGTGAGAAAATCCAGCCAACTTGGTCGCTTCGTAGAAGGCCGCGATCATATCAGCACGCTTAATCAACTTCTTCGTGCCAGCCGGTGTGTCTGGTGGCAGGCCATAGCGCAAATGGATGGCGGTCTGGAGCCTGTTTTCAACGCTTTTATAGTCGCCACCCAGCACGCGCTTGAACGGTGAGATCATGTCACCAATGACATATTCAGGCGCGTCGTGAAGTAGGGTCATCAAAAGCGTCGCGGGGTCGGCGGCAGGTTTCAAGGTGCGTGTGATTTGCTCGACCAACAGCGAATGTTGAGCGACCGAAAAGGCATGTTCGCCCTCGGTCTGGCCATTCCAGCGTGCGACGCGCGCCAAGCCATGCGCAATATCCTCGATTTCAATATCAAGGGGCGAGGGATCTAGAAGGTCAAGCCGTCGCCCGGACAACATGCGTTGCCATGCGCGCGGCGGTGCATCGGGTTTATCAGCCATCGGGGCTCTGCGCTTCTACTGGCCACACATAACCCACACTCGGTGGCAGCTGCACGTCATCGATTGCCACGTCGCCAACCATCAGCGGCGTACATTCCTTTATTGCATCGTCAACCCGATCAATCCGGCCCAGCAACAGTGCGCGGTCGCCAACTTTCGTACCAAGGTTTGCTACAGACTTGCCGTTAGCGAGCACTTCATTGGTTGCAGTATCAAACCCTTGGGCGGACTTGGCGATCATAATGCGTCTTCGTGCTGTCCCACGATGCTGCATGCGGCTAACGACCTCCTGCCCAACATAACAACCTTTTTTGAAATCAACCCCGCCATTTTGGTCCAATGAAACATCATGGGGAAACGCTTCACCTAATGGATAGTCCAAGCCGCCCTCTGCAATGCCATGTTGAATGCGTAGCAAGTCCCATTGATGACGGTCATTTTCCTGTGCGTCGCTTCGCTCCGCCGCCCAACGGTAGACCGTCGCTGCTTTGAAACGTTCGTCCCGCACAGCGCTGTCTGGGTAGGAAACATTTTCGCCGAAAGCGACAGCGACCTGCATATCGTTTTGGGCTGACAGCGTCATATCCGAGCGTAGCTTGTAGAGCATCATGCGCTTGATAAAGGCTGCTGCTTGGTCTGCGCTGATGTCGATGGTCAAGCCGCCGCTTGTTGACCGCGCTATAAGAAAGTCGAAGAGAATTTTCCCTTGTGGCGTCAATAAAGCGCCAGGACGGGCGGAACCGTCCGTAAGACTATCCAAATCGCAAGTAATGACATTTTGCAGCAGATGTTCCGCATCGTTGCCTGATACAGTTATCAATGTCCGGTCGGGGAGAAGCACCGTTTGCATCGCTCAGGTCCCTTGCATTGGTTCGGCGTGATACGTAATCCGACAGAGGCGAGACCACAAGCGCCGGAAGGAGCCTTTCAGATGACCCGATTGACTTTGCGACGTCCGGACGATTGGCACCTGCACCTGCGCGATGGCGCGATGCTGGAGGCAGTTTTACCGCAAACCTCGGCGCATTTTGGGCGCGCTATTATCATGCCAAACCTCGTGCCACCTGTCGTCACAACTGCCGATGCTAAGGCCTATCGCGGGCGTATCGAGGCGGCCCTCCCAGCAGAACACACGTTCGAACCGCTCATGATGCTGTACCTCACAGAGAACACTGATCCGGACGATGTGGAAGCCGGTTTCAAATCCGGCGCCGTTACCGCGGTAAAATTATATCCAGCCGGTGCGACGACCAACTCACAAAGCGGTGTGCGTGATATTGAGAAGGTTTATCCGGTGCTGGAACGGATGGCCGAAATCGGGATGAACCTGTGCATGCATGGCGAAGTCACCGACCACGACATCGACATTTTCGATCGCGAAGCGGTTTTCATCGAACGTATCTTGGAGCCGATGCGCCGCCGGTTCCCCGCGCTGCGCACGGTTTTGGAACATATCACCACAAAGGATGGCGTCGATTATGTTCGGTCGCAGGATGAAAACCAAGGCGGCACTATCACCACGCACCATCTGATCATTAATCGAAACGCCTTGCTGGTGGGTGGTATCCGCCCACACTATTATTGCCTGCCAGTTGCCAAGCGCGAACTGCATCGTTTGGCTCTCGTGGAGGCGGCGACTTCCGGTGATGCGCGCTTCTTCTTGGGCACTGATTCAGCACCCCATGTAGATGCCAACAAGGAAACTGGCTGTGGCTGTGCGGGTATTTTTACAGCGCCGATCACCATGGCTTGTCTGGCGCATGTGTTCGAAAATGAGGGCGCGCTCGACAAGTTGGAGGGTTTCGCGTCGCTGCATGGTCCAGCTTTCTACAATAGACCGGTCAATGAGGACATCATGACGTTGGTCCGGCGCGACGATGCATGGGCGCCACCTGTCAAGATCGAGACCGGCGAGGGGCCGGTGACCATGTTCGATCCCATGTTCCCGTTACATTGGGATGTGGAAAACATCGGCGTACCGGCGCAAGAATAGGCCGTAGGGCAAAATAGTTTTATGCAGACATTTGGGTATCAGGGACTTGTGTGGCGTTCACCCCAAGCGCGCAACGCCCGAATGATCGGTCTTAGTTCCTCTCCGGCTTTGGTCAGCCGGTAATGCGCCCGTGGCGGCGACATCTCGTAAATCTCTTTTGATAAGACGCCCGCATTTTCCAACGTCTTTAAACGATCAGACAACGTGGTCGGTGGAATGCCGGTCAATTCCTCCTGCAGGTCTTGAAACCTTCGAGGTCCTTTTCGGACCAATTCACGCAAAATCAAAAGGTTCCATCGACCTTCGAGGATCATTGCGGTTCGGGCAAGTGGGCATTGCTGATCGTATGAAGCAGGCATGTGCCAACATATTCTCGGTGCTATCAATTGACAATAAAATACAAAATGTGTAGTAACTACAAAAAATATGGAGCTGCATCATGTCACGTCTGCTGGCCGGTCTCTGCTTTGGCGTTCTCGTTGTTTTTGTTTTCAGCCATATTGTTGACGCGCGGCGGACAGTTCCAGCGCCACCACAAACTCTTTCCTGGTGGCCAGATGCGGGTGTTGAGTATGTGTCGGTGGGTGGGGTGACAACGCGTTTCGTGTCCGAGGGATCCGGTCCTGATTTGGTCTTGCTGCACACCTTCTCAACCGAACTGGGTCAGTTCAGGAAGATCGCAGAAAAGCTCTCAGAGACATTTACCGTTTGGGCGCTCGATTTGCCCGGATTCGGTTATGCCGATCTTCCTGACGGGCCGCTTTCGGCTCAGTTTTTTGCCAATTATGTGCGTTCATTTATGGCTGAATTCTCGATCATGAATCCGATGGTCGTGGGCGAAAGTATTGGGGGAACAATCGCTTTGATGCTGGCAACCGATGATGAGGTTGGACTGAGCGGTGCTTTGGCGCTCAATCCGATAGGCTACACCGATGCGCCCCTTGCGCGTTCGGGTCGCGTCGCGTCCGTCTTTTCAAGAGCGTTGCGAACACCGATCATCTCGGACTTTGCTCTTCGCGTTCGAAATGCGCGGGTTACAAAGGCCATTCTGGAAGGCGGTCTTTATGATCCCACTTCGCTATCGGACACGTACTTCGCCGACTTGATCACTATTCAACAAAGACCTGAGTTTCCAAAAGCCCAAAAACTCTTCGCCGCCAGCAACAAGAGTTGGGTCCAGGCGTTGGATGACATCGAGGATGTAGTTGTCCCGACACGCATTCTTTGGGGGGAAACGGATTGGTCAACTAAAGAAGAGCGCGAAGCAGTTTCGATGCAACTTGCCGGAGCACGGGTGACGACGATATCAGCAAGTGGGCATTTTATGACGCTGGATCAGCCTGAAGCGATCTTGTCCGCTGTCAACGATCTCGCCAAAAGCGCGCAATAAACGTCCACTTCCTGATTAGCAGCTGTTGCAAACACCGCGCAGCTCAACAATCGAGCTCTTCATGACAAAAGCTCTTTGTTCGGCGAGCAATTGAAGTTGTCCGGCTAACGCTTTGTCGCTGATTTCGGTGACATGGCCGCACGTTTCGCAGATCATAAAGGCGATGGTTTTTTGTTCTCCGCAGCTTGTGTGGCGGCACGCGACAAACGCATTAAGGCTTTCAAGGCGATGGGCCAATCCGAACTCAACCAGTTTATCCAACGCGCGATAGATTTGCAGCGGCGCGCGTAAGCCTTCTGCGCGCAACTCGTCCAGGATTGTGTAGGCGCTCAGTGGGCCTTCGGCTTTTTCGAGGGCACCCATGACGAGCGATTGGTTCTTGGTCAGCTTTTCAGGTACATGAACATGCTCACTCATGGCTCGCTTCCTTCGTGCAGCTTGGGCGTTTGATGTTCTGCTTTGGCATCAAGCGATCTGCCTGTTGGTAAAAATCTGCCTGTTGGTAAAATCGGAATAATGGAAAGGATGAATAGCAGCAATGCCGCGACAACGATGCTCGGCCCGGCCGGGGTATCCCACTCCAATGAGCCAAAAAGACCTGCGAGAACAGCTGCAGCGCCAATGGCACCGGCCAGCAGGGCCATTTGTTCAGGGCCGCTTGCAAAACGGCGTGCGGCTGCTGCAGGGATGATCAGCATCGCGGTGATCAGCAGAACGCCGACGATCTTCATGGAGATCGCAATGACTGCTGCCATCAACAGCATGAAGATGATGTTCACTCTCTCCGGATGCATGCCTTCGGCTTCTGCCAGTTCCACGCTCACGGTGGCGGCAAAAAGGGCGCGCCAAATATAAGCGAGGATGGCAAGCACGAGGGCACCGCCCAACCAAATGGTGGCGATATCGGTCTTGGAAACGGCGAGGATGTCGCCGAATAAAAAGCCCATCAGATCGACCCGTATCCACGTCATGAAGGCTAGCACCACTAAGCCAACTGCAAGTGAGGCGTGCGCGAGGAGGCCGAGCAAAGCGTCAGAAGACAGCGTTCCACGTTTTTGGAGTAGCAGCAGCGCGATGGATACGCAGGCAGAGACGCCGAACACGGCGAGCGTAATGTTGACTTCAAACAAGAACGCCAGCGCGACACCGAGCAGCGCTGCGTGCGAAAGTGTGTCGCCAAAATAGGCGAGGCGCCGCCAAACAATGAAACAGCCGAGTGGCCCGGCGACCAGTGCAACGCCGATGCCCGCCAGGATGGCGCGGGTGAAGAAATCATCCAGCATCGGGTTTGCCCTCCGCGTCATGATGGTGATGGTGGCCGTCATCCAGGTGGCAGTGATCTGTGATGGAGCCATCGGCGTGCGCAACCCGGCCATCAGGCAAATGCACATGATCATGCTGGTGCTCATAAACCGCCAGCGTCGAGGTTGCGCGGGCCCCGAACAGTGCTTTGTATTCAGGGCTGGTGGCGACGGCAGTCGGTGTGCCAGAGCAACAGACGTGCCCGTTGAGGCAAATCACCCGGTCGGTTGCGGCCATCACAACGTGCAGATCGTGGGAAATCAAAAGGATACCACAATGGATCTCATCGCGAATTTCCTTGATTAGATCGTAGAGCGCGATCTCGCCCGTAAAGTCGACGCCTTGTACCGGTTCATCGAGCACCAGCAGATCAGGTTTTCGCGCGATGGCGCGCGCCAACATAACCCGTTGGAACTCGCCGCCAGACAGCGAGCGAACCTCAGCATCTGCAAGATGGCTCACGCCGGTAGCAGCCAGAGCATCTTCTGCAGCTTGGGCAGTAATATCGCCGGTTAATCGCAGGAAACGGCGCACTGCGAGCGGCATTGTCCAATCTATGGTGAGTTTCTGCGGTACATAGGCAATCTTAAGATCAGGTCGCCGCCTGACAACACCTTCGTCTGGCTTTAATATGCGCAAAGCCATTTTGGCCGTTGTCGATTTGCCTGACCCATTGGGCCCGATCAGTGTGACGATTTCGCCGGCACTGATCGATAGCCCGACACCGCGCACGAGCCAACGACCGGCGCGATAAACCCCAGCGTTCTCAAGTGTGACAAGTGGTTCTGGTTTCTTGAGCATACAATCCTGCAGCAGTTTAAACCTGGGAAAACGGTTGCGCTTGCCTATCGCACACGATATACGGCGCGACAATATTGTTATAACATAACATTGCGTTTTGACACCCCAAGGAGTTCCCCATGCATCGCCTCAAGGCCACATTGTTTGCATCCACACTGATCGCTTCATCTGCTGTCACCGCGAGCGCGGAAGTCAATGTGGTCGCGTCTATCAAGCCGGTTCACTCGCTGGTTGCTGCCGTCATGGAAGGTGTGGGGTCTCCGGTGCTTATTGTTGAGGGTGCCGGTTCACCGCACACTTATGCATTGAAGCCCTCCCAAGCGCAGACGCTTCAGGATGCAAATGTCGTGTTTTGGATAGGGCATGAGCTTGAGGCGTTTCTTGAAGGCCCGGTTGAGACGTTGGCAACCTCGGCCAAGTCGGTCGAGCTTATTGATGCCCATGATCTGATCAAACTGGAATTCCGCGAAGGTGGTGCGTTTGATTCGCATGACCATGATGACCATGATGACCATGATGATCATGATGATCATGATGATCACGGTCATAGCGAGGCTTCCGCAGACCATGACGATCATGATCATGGTCACAAAGAAACCGCTGAGGCTGATCACGACGACCATGATCACGACCATGGTCACAAGGAAACCGCCGATGCTGGGCATGACGACCATGATCACGGTCACAAGGAAACAGCAGATGCAGGTCATGACGACCATGACCATGACCACGGGCACAAAGAGACGGCGGACGCTGGCCATGATGATCACGATCACGGCGAGTTCGATGCCCACATCTGGCTTGACCCACAAAACGCAAAGGCAATGGTGCATGAAATTGAAGAAGCGCTAGCTGAAGCTGATCCTGCCAATGCCGCAACTTATGAGGCCAATGCCGAAGCTTTGATGGCCAAGTTGGATGCGCTCACCGCTGAAATCAGCGCTGATCTGGAACCGGTGCATGACAAGGGTTTCATTGTCTTCCACGATGCCTATCAGTATTTTGAGAACCGATTTGATGTCACAGCCTCCGGTTCCATCACCATCTCACCAGAAGTTATGCCAGGCGCGGCACGGATCGCCGAAATTCGTGAGCGGGTCGAAGAGCTTGGCGCTACCTGCGTATTTGCCGAACCTCAATTCGAGCCGAAACTCGTAACAACTGTGGTTGAAGGCACGGCCGCCGCTTCTGGCGTCCTTGATCCACTCGGTGCTGGGCTTGAAGAAGGTCCCGGTCTTTACTTCGACCTCATCAACAACATGGCGTCGTCCATTAAGACGTGCCTCTCCGAACCAAGCTGAGTCAATTGGGGCCGCGGGCGGCTTCGGCCGCCTGCAATTTCTTGTTCAAAAATTTACGGGGTAAGGCATGCAACAGCGTCTACCAGTGACGGTACTTTCTGGCTTTTTGGGAGCGGGGAAAACCACGCTTCTTAATCACATTTTGAACAACCGCGAAGGCAAGCGCGTCGCGGTCATCGTCAACGACATGAGCGAGGTCAACATCGATGCCAGTCTCGTGCGTGACAGCGGTGCGAACCTGTCGCGCACCGAGGAACAGTTGGTTGAAATGACCAATGGGTGCATCTGCTGCACGCTGCGCGATGATCTGCTCAAGGAAGTGACAGCGCTGGCCAAGCAGAACAAGTTTGATCATCTCCTGATTGAATCGACGGGGATCTCCGAACCGCTGCCGGTCGCGTCTACGTTTGAATTTCGCGATGAAGACGGTTTCAGCCTGGCCGATGTCGCTGAGTTGGATTCCATGGTGACCGTTGTAGATGCGGCAAGTCTTCTGAACGACTATGCGTCGAGTGACTTTTTGGCCGATCGTGGCGAGACAATGGGCGATGACGACAATCGCACACTGGTAGATCTGCTCGTCGATCAGATGGAATTTGCCGACACGATTATCCTCAACAAAGTCTCCTCTGCGACGCCCCAAAACGTTGATGCTGCGCGCAAAATCATCCGCTCGCTGAATTCAGAGGCGGTGGTCATTGAGACCGATTTCTCAAAGGTCGCACTTGATCAGGTGATGGGCACTGGTCGCTTTGATTTCGACAAGGCCCATGAGCATCCGCTTTGGTACAAGGAGTTGCATGGGTTTGCCGACCATGTGCCAGAGACGGAAGAATATGGCATCCGCTCTTTTGTCTACCGCGCAAAACAACCGTTTGAACCGATGGCGTTTCAAGCGTTCATCAACAAGGCTTGGCCGGGCGTTGTGCGTGCTAAGGGCTTTTTTTGGCTGGCGACGCGTTCTCGCTATGTCGGTGAATTGTCCATGGCCGGCGCATTGGTGCGCACCGAAAAGCGTGGTCTTTGGTGGTCCGCCGCGCCCAAGGAATATTGGCCGGACGATCCAAATTGGCATCGCGAGATGGAATCCTATTTCGATCCCGTTTGGGGCGATCGTCGCCAGGAGATTGTCTTTATTGGTTGCGATCCGATGGATGAAGCGGCTTTGACTGCACAGCTGGACGCATGCCTGATCAAGGCACCCGCGTTCTTGCCGGACCTTTGGCAATCATTGCCCGATCCGTTCCCGTCATGGGAAAAACAAGCGGCCTAACGCCGCTACCCTTTGCTCTGCGCGATGGTCGCCTGAACGGCGGCCTTCCAATGGCGTAGCTTTTTGTCGCGCTGTGATTGTGTGGTTTCTGGTGTGAATTGACGGTCGAGCTTCCAGCTCTTGGAGAACTCATCCATGTCTGGCCAAACGCCGACTGATTTGCCGGCGAGCCAAGCAGCGCCCAGCGCGGTTGTCTCGGCGATCTGAGGGCGGTCGACGCTTACGCCGAGCGTGTTTGCAAGGCACTGCATGGTCCACTCGCTGGCGACCATGCCCCCATCGACGCGCAATGGCTGCTCGGATTTGGACAGATCAATATCTTTCGACATGGCTTCAATCAAATCGCTTGTCTGATAGCAGACTGCTTCAAGGCATGCCTTTGCAAACTCGCGCGGGCCGGAGTTTCGCGTCAGGCCGAAGACTGCGCCGCGCGCGTTTGGTTCCCAATAAGGCGCGCCCAAACCCGCGAATGCTGGGACCAAAATGAGATTTTGGCTCGGGTCCGCCTCGGCGGCCATCGCGCCGCTCTGGGAGGCCTCTTCGATCATGCCTGCGCCATCGCGAAGCCATTGCACGGCGGCGCCAGCTATAAAGATGGAACCTTCCAGTGCATAGTTGGTTTTACCACCTATTCGGTATGCGATCGTGGTGAGCAGGCGGTTGGTCGAGGCGACTGCCGTGTCACCTGTATTCAACATTGCAAAGCACCCTGTTCCGTAGGTGGACTTGATCATGCCGGGTTCAAAGCAGGCCTGGCCCAGCGTTGCCGCATGTTGGTCACCTGCGATCCCTGCGATTGGGATCGCTGCGCCGAGCAAGTCTTCTACCGTCGTGCCAAAGGCGTGGTCACAATCCTCGACGCTTGGCAACAAGGCTTGGGGTACATTCAGGAGCGCGCAGAGCTCGTCGTCCCATTGGCCGGTGTGAATATTGTAAAGCAATGTGCGTGAGGCGTTTGTGGCGTCGGTTTTGTGCGCTCGTCCACCGGTCAACTTCCAGAGCAAATAGGTGTCGATGGTACCAAAGAGCAGCTCGCCCTTTTCCGCCTTTGCGCGCGTGCCGTCGACATGATCAAGCAGCCAGGCGATCTTCGTGCCGGAGAAGTATGGATCAAGCAGAAGTCCGGTTTTGGCGGTAAACAAGTCGCCATGGCCTGCGCTTTTCAGTTGGTCACAGATATCGGCTGTACGACGGTCTTGCCATACGATGGCGCGATGGATCGGCGCGCCGGTTTTTTTATCCCAAACGACCACAGTTTCGCGCTGGTTGGTAATGCCGATGGCGGCAATTTGGTTGGGCTTAATGCCCGCCTTTGCGATGGCCTCGCGGCACGTCTCCAGAACCGAACGCCAGATTTCTTCCACATCGTGCTCAACCCAGCCGGATGCAGGAAAATGCTGCGTGAATTCGCGCTGACTGACGGCGACAATAGTCTGCTGGTCGTCAAATATGATAGCGCGCGAAGAAGTTGTGCCTTGGTCAATGGAGAGGACAAATCCAGACATTTTCGATCCCGTCATTTTTGCTTTTCTTGCGACAGGGTCTAAGCGCTTTTGGCAACGTCAATCAAGCGCTGCAGTTTGTTTGCCGCCGCTAACCGGATTTCAATTCCCTTGTTGTAAAGCCTAGCCGTGAAGGAAATAACCATGCGTTTTGCCATTGTCGGCTGTGGGTTTGTGGCTGATTACTACATGACGACCCTGGAGAACCATCGCTCGTTGAAGCTTGCGGGTGTCTATGACGTCGACCCAAAGCGGCTCACGCAATTTTCGCAGCATTATCGTGTGCATGCGGCATCGAGCTTCGACGACGTTCTTGCCGAACCATCTATCGAAGCAATCGCAGTTCTCACCACGCCGGAAACGCACTTCGACCTCGCCAAGGCCGCGCTTGAGGCTGGCAAGCATGTCTATTGCGAAAAGCCGTTGGCCATGTCGATTGAAGAAGCGAAAGCGCTGGTCCGGCTTGCCGATCAAAAACGTCTTGTTCTGGGCGGTGCGCCCGCCAACCGGTTTTCCGATGCGTATGGGGCAACCCGTAAGCTTATCGAACGTGGCGACATTGGCGCGCCCAAGCTTGTTTATGCGCAGATGGAGGACGGACCTGTCTTTCGTGACAATTGGCAGACGTGGCGCTCGGTTTCGGGAGCGCCTTGGCCAGGCAAGCATGAGTTCGAAATTGGCTGCACCCTGGAACATTCAGGTTATGCGCTTTCCTGGTTGATCGAACTGTTTGGCCCGATTGAAACGATGACGGGCACATCGGCTACATTTTTCATGGATAAGGGCGTCGACATTGCACCCGAAAAAATGGCGCCAGATTTTTCAACTGCTTGTTTGATCTTTCAAAGTGGCGTCGTGGCGCGGCTCACAAATGGCCTAAGCGCGCCCAAAGATCGGTCGCTCACTATCATGGGTGAGCGCGGCACGATCACGGTCGATGATCTTTGGGACAATCGATCTGCCATACATATGAGTGTGCAAGGAGAGGTGCCGCCTTTGGGTTTTCGCGTCGTGAGGCGGCTTGAGGCGATGCTGGGGGGCGTTCTGCCGGTCAAGTTCAACGAAGGCAAGCGCATCCGGTACAAATCATCGGGTGAGAAATCATTGCCGAAGTTCCCGTCGCAGATTGATTTTTGTGCCGGGATTGTGGCTGTCGAAAAAGCCATAGGCGATGATGATGCGCGCAGAGCGCTGGCGGCTCGCGCGTTGCATGTCACCGAGGCGGCTTTGGCGCTGAACCGGATATCCGATCATGGCGGCCAATATGCCATGAAAAGCACGCTCTAGCGTTACCATACCTCCTTATATATAGAGGCTGGGCCAGTCGGCCGGGCAGCCGCGGCGTTGCAAATGCCGAAAGGTGCGCGTCGAGGAAAGTCCGGGCTCCACGGAGAAACGGTGCCGGATAACGTCCGGCGGGGGCGACCCCAGGGAAAGTGCCACAGAAAGCAAACTACCGCGCATGCGCGGTAAAGGTGAAAGGGTGGGGTAAGAGCCCACCGCATGGCTGGTAACAGGCATGGCAGGGTAAACCCCACCGGGAGCAAGACCGAATAGGGACGGCGTGTGTCACCCCAAAAGGGTGTGCGGTGGCTCCACACCAGTCGTCCGGGTGGGTTGCATGAGGCGTTTGGCAACAAGCGTCCCAGATGAATGGTTGCCGAACCTGATTTTCAGGGGAACAGAACCCGGCTTACAGGCCGACTGGTACCTAACTTTTATGGATATTCCCCTCACACTGCTCACAATCTGTGTGATCATCCGTGTGAATGGGTGGTTATGGGGTGCCGTTTTGATCACAAACGGTGTGAGGAACGGTTTTTTGG
>JBCBYO010000030.1:0-36471 GCA_039815825.1 Pseudomonadota bacterium | reverse complement strand
TCGAAGACCAGTTCTTCGAGGCACTTCAATTATTGGCCAAACAGAGCAGCCGATCTTTAGCGGGCCTTATCGACACAATTGACCAAACGCGAGACCGGGAAACCAACCTGTCTTCGGCCATTCGCCTCTTTGTGCTTGATGCAGCGCGCGCCGGCAAACTGGCGAAATCGGTTATTCCAAAGGCAGAATAATTACATCCGGATTGAGTAGGTCAAAATTAAGAACCGGCTGCTCTGCCGGAGCGGGAGCCGGCGGTACTGGGGCGGGTACCTGGCTTTCTGCTTCGGGACGCGGCTGAACAGCGGGCAACGGTTCACGCCTGACCGCTTCGCCTGAACTTTTCAGCTCCAACTGTCTTAGCCGCTCAAGTTCAGCCTGCCGCTCAGCCTCCGCCTGTCGCTCTATTTCAGCTTGACGCTCAACCTCTGCTTGCCTTTCCAACTCGGCCTGCCGTTCAAGCTCGGCTTGGCGTTCCGCCTCTGCCTGTCTTTCCAGCTCAGCTTGTCTTTCCAGCTCAGCTTGCCGGGCGATTTCAGCCTGGCGGGCGGCTTCCGCTTCTGCTTCGGCGCGCAAACGTGCCTCCTCTTCTTCTCTTGCTCGTTGCGCCGCGGCCGCTTCTTCTGCTCTTTGAACCGCAACCAGCCGCGCCCTTTCGATCCGCAATAGCCGTCTCAGGCGCTGACGATCCAGAAGACGCGCCTGCAACGCCTCAATGCGCCGTTGTTCATTTTCAATCGCGCGTTGCCGAATAGTGGTTACCAAACCAGAGTACTCAGTTATCTCCCACTTTGGCTGATCGCCCGCCTGAAACTCGCCGCCAATTTCTAATGCTGACGGCAAAAGGTCATCGAGGCCGACCGGAGATACAAAATTTAAGAAACCACTTGCCGCCATGCGCAATCCAAGAGGATCGATATTAACATTGAGCGTTACATCAGCTTCATCCCACGCAAAGCGAACATTGGAAAAGCGTAACTGGCCACTTTCGAGCAAAAATGGTGTCTCAATCGTCTCGATTACACGCGCGCTTTGCGGGTCTAGGACCAAAACATCTGCAATCATGCGGATATCGTCAGCATCAATCTCAAATCCGAGGGCATCGGCGCCCGCAACTATTTCCGGCAATGCTGCGACATTCAAACCCGTTAAAAGCACATCACGCGCCGCCACAGAACCAGTGCCGCGCGCGTTGGCAAATGCTGAACGCCAGCCGTCGCCTGCACCAGAGGCTGTGATGGTCACATCAGTGCGCGTGGTGGGTGCAAACACACCAAGGAGGGCGTTGGCAGTGGCATCGACAACTTGGCCGTTCAAAGAAAACTGCACGCCCACTTCGGAAGAAAGCTGGGACTGAAGACGAAAAGCAGCGGTGCCACCGCCAATCAACTCCGCGCTATCCACGTTCCAATTACCAAAAACGGTGCCTGAAACGACCGAACCGGAAAAGTCACCGACCGCATCACCGAGGATCTCGTTGCCGTCAAATGCGATGCTGTCAGCCTCATACTCGACGTTAACAGTCGAAGCGGACCAACCGGCAAGCAGCGGCTGTAAGACTGCGCCATCAAGCAGTTGCAAAGGCACATCCAATGCATCAACACTGAGCTGCGCGCGAACGGCATTTTCCGTCGTCATGGTATAGGTCGGAACGGAAAACGCAGTGTCCCCGATGCGCCCCTTAATTCCGGAAAGCGTAGACGTGTCAGCGTCCATATCGAACTGGCCGGTCGCTGTAACGGGCACACTTTCAAATAGTCCCAACGGCAGCATACGAAGCGCCGCGTCATAAAGGCCCGCATTGCTGACCGAAACATCGAACTGGCCCGATACCAGGCGCTGAAAACCCTCGACGCTAGGCACCTGCGACGCCGATGTGTCAAATGTAATAACATCCGAACCGAGTGTGATCGCCACTTCAGTATCAAGGCTATCGGCAAGACTGCCGGTGGCTGCAATTTCCGCGCGACCGTCGGTCGCCGCATCAAAACCGCTAAACGGCGATCCGGTTATCCAGAGGAGAAGCGGTGTCGCCTGATCATCACCGCCGACGGAGAGCGTGCTCTCAAAACTGTCTACCCCAAGGTCAGAGTCTGCGTTTGCAGAACCAACAATGTCGATATCGGCAACCCGGCCAGCCAATTTCACAGCATAACGGTCGATCGTTTCGCCGCTGATTTTCATCGAGCCGGTCAGGTTCACCAAAATATCGTCAAGTAATTCCGGCACTAGGGCCGCACGGTCGTCGAGAAATCCAACCATTTCATTGTCCGGAAAACGAGACGACAAAAATTGGACAGCGCGCGCACCATTGACGCTACTCGCATCCAAATCAAACGACAGCAATCGCGCACCATCCGGCTCCACGCCCAAAGACCCCGTCGCTGCAAGCGACAGCCCTTGCATGTCGGTGACGAGAAATTTGTCAATTTCGACCCGTTGTTCTTGTGGTCGAAGCGACAGCTCTACCGATTCTGGGCGCAGACCCCAGACATCGGGATTTGTAAGGGCAAGGTCTGCCTCGATTTGATGGGTAGCCAGCCAGCTCCCATCCGCTTCAGCGCCAAAGATTTCCGCAATGGCGGCAAGGCTTTCCATGGAAACTTGGTCACCGACAAGATCGGCTAGGAGAACCGGTGAACCGACAGCCGGTGAGCGCCGCTCAATTGTGCCACGCATGGCGGAGTTACCGATCCGCAGCTCACTTATCTCAAAACGCTGCTGTTCGATCGTGGCATCAACCCGGGCTTCGACGCCAGCCCGTGGTAGAGCGCGAACCCTCTCCCCAATATCGCCAGCGATCCAACGCGCCAATCCGGTCGGTTGCCGTGAAGCGAGCAACAAGTCACCAACAAAGGCTCCGCTCGCCAGCGGTTCTCCCTGCAACGGCAAGCGCAACTCTCCCTGCAATTCAAGTGCGGTGCGACCGGGAAGCTCTGCGGTTAAACGGCGAATATCCCAACCAAAATCTTCTCCGGGTCGCGCGTCGAGGACCAGATCGCGCACAATCGTATCGCCCAAAACAACCGCAGGCAGATCAAGCTGAACGGTGCCGACCATGTTGGCTGGAAGCGGTAAGGACCGTACAGCATCGGCGATCCGTGCAAACCGACCTTTATTGGCTTGGGCAACACTATCAGACGGCTGATTGGTAGGTGTCTCTGCAACACCAAACTGATTACCAGTCACCTCAATAGTGTAGGAAGGCGACGCACCACCCAAAAGCTCAGCGCTACCACGCACTACGTAGGGGTTTTCGAGATCGCCAAAATTGCCGGTCAGTTCGCCAACCGATATACGGTCTGCGAAAACGTCAATATCGCCGTCGACGCGATACGGTGTCGCCAAATCATTGGTTGAAGTCAGTGTGAATGTGCCATCATAGAATTGGCCGCTTTGCGTCAGGTCGACCGCCCCTTCAACCTGCAACCGAATTGCCTCGTCAACAAATTGTAGATTGCCCAGTAACGACACCGCCTGCGCACCAGCCTGTATTTGGCCAATGGTAAAACCGGCATCCACCTGGCGGGCTTCGACAATTGTTGAAGCATCGACGCGCCATGGGCCGGCAAGTGCGTTTGCCGAAACCTCTGCGTTTGTGACTTCAATCGTCCAGTCGCGGCCGTTCACCGTATCATTGATAAGGATGCGGCCATTGGAAATGGTCGCATTTTCCAGCTGCACTTCAACACCGGAAGGAAGACCAGGGAGCTCAATAGCACCGCGTGGCGACCAACCATCAACCAGATTCATACGCAAAACCGGTTCAACAAGCTGCGCGTCAAAAATGCGGATTTCACCAGAAAGGAACGGCGCTAATTCAGCGTAAAGCGAAAGACTGGTGGCCTGCATGCGCATTTCGTCACCATCACCCACCCGCACCTCATTGAGTGTGATGGAAGGAAACGGAATCAGCTGCGCCGAAATATGCCCGTCAACGGAAACGGGTTGCCCGAGAATGCGGGTCGCCTCGGCCTCAAAACGCGCTCGATAATCATCAAAATTGACAAACAACGGCGCGGCAAGTGCTGCAAGCAGCACCAAAACCAAAAGGCCTCCAATTGTCGCAAACCAACGCAACCGACTTTAGCCCTCTCCCGTCTTACCAACGATTATAGCAAAAATGCTGGCAGTAAAGTGACGTCTATATTCGAACCACTTTACCAGGGTTCATAATGTTGTGCGGGTCAATCGCGTTTTTGATAGATCGCATGACATCAACCGCGCCACCAAGTTCAAGCTCCAAGAAAGCCATCTTACCTTGACCGATACCATGCTCACCGGTGCAAGTGCCGCCCATGGCAAGGGCGCGCGTATTCAACCGTTCAACAAAGCCCTCTGCAGCGGCGATCTCGTCGGGCTTGCTGTCATCGATAAGCAACAGGGTATGAAAATTCCCGTCTCCGGCGTGCCCGACAATTGGCGCCACAAGACTATGCTCATCAATGTCGGCTTCTGTTTGCGCGATGCATTCTGCCAAGGTTGATATCGGAACGCACACATCCGTCGAGATACCTTTAGCGCCCGGTCTTAGTCCGAGCGCTGCCCAATAGGCATTGTGGCGCGCCTTCCAAAGAGCGTTGCGTTCCTCCTGCCGTGCAGACCACAGAAACGGACCGCCCCCAAGATCGCCTGCGATTTCGCCAAAAATCTCCGCCTGTTCAGCAACACCGGCATCGGTGCCATGAAACTCCAGAAAGAGGCATGGGCTCTCCGGGTAGTCGAGCTTTGAATAGGCATTCATCGCCCGCATTTGCAGTGCATTGACCAACTCGATACGCGCAACTGGCAATCCCATCTGAATTGTCAAAATGACCGCATGAACAGCCGCATCAAGCGTTGGAAACGGGCAGACACCTGCCGTCACAGCCTGTGGCAATCCATGTAGTTTAAGCGTGATCTCGGTGATTACACCAAGCGTTCCCTCTGAACCGACCATAAGCCGGGTTAAATCATAGCCAGCCGACGATTTGCGCGCCCGTTGAGCCGTTGTGATTTTTCGTCCGTTTGGCAAGACGACTTCAAGCGCCAATACATTATCGCGCATCGTGCCGTACCGAACCGCGTTGGTGCCAGAAGCACGAGTGGCAGCCATGCCGCCCAGCGATGCATTGGCACCCGGGTCAATCGGGAAAAACAACCCGGTATCGCGCAAATAATTGTTGAGTTCCTCTCGAGTTACGCCGGGTTGAATGACGCAATCCAGGTCCTGCGCGTTGACCGAAAGGATCTTATCCATCTGGCTGACATCAATGGAGATGCCTCCGCCGGGTGCGTTCACACCACCCTCTAGCGACGTTCCGGCCCCGAACGGGATAATCGGCACCCGATAGTCCGCGCACACTTCGACAGCAGATTGTACGTCATTGGCTGAACGCGCAAACACAACACCGTCCGGCAACTGCGATGGAATATAAGTGGTGGTGTGCGCATGTTGGGCGCGAAGTGATTCGTTGTCAGAAAACTGCTCACCAAACAATTGTTTGAGCACACCCAACGCAGCGCCAATGCCCTCATCATTACGACCGACCGCTGCAATATCATTTAGTGCCATCGTTTGGCCCCTTCTTTGGCGGTTTTTCGCCCCGGTTTACGCATCGGGTCTTGCCGCATCGTTAGCAATTCGTAATCTGGTCGTTGCAACTGAGCAACAAGGCTTTGCAAAGAAGAATGAACCTGCAGAGTGCGCCATTTGTCGCAAATGAGTTGACCATCCTTCCCGAGTGGATCGATTTCAACGGCCACCTTAATATGGCCTATTACATGGTCCTGTTTGATTTGGCATCCGATCAAGCATTTTCAACAATGGGGATGCCACCGACATATAAAAGTCAGCGATCACTTACGCTATACACCGCTGAAGCGCATATCCGCTACGTGCGTGAGGTGCATCTCAGCGACCCAATGATCTGCACCTTCCAACTGGTTGCTCACGATGCCAAACGCCTACACTCCTGGCAGGAACTGCGCCACCGCGATGACGGCTGGCTGGCGGCAACGTGTGAGATGATGACACTCCATATTGATGCCACCGGCCCCAAGGTGGCCCCGATGCCCGCTGACGTGGCAGCCAAAGTCTCGCAGATGCAAGTGGCACACGACCGGCTTTCAAAACCCGACCAATTGAATGGCTCAATTAAGATACCGGGGGTGACCAAGCCATGATGAACGCCCCTCCCGCAAAAACGTGGCTTGCGATCCTGCTACGATGGGTGCGGCCTAATTTGCGGAACTTCATGGACTCAGGTTCGCTCAAAATCTGGGTCCTATCCCTTTTCATCGGCGCGGTAGTTGGCGTCGCTGCCATTATGTTCCGGGAAGGCATCGGCTTTGTTCAATATTGGTGGCTGCGCAACAACACAGAGAATACGCTTACAGCGGCCCAAAATGTAGCCTGGTACTGGATCCTGGCCGCACCCATTGTTGGCGGCATCATCGTGGGCCAGCTTCTTTCCCGCTTGTCGGCAAAGCGGGTGGGGAATGTAGCAGACGTTATTGAGGCACGTGCGTTGACCGGGCGCCCGCTTGATCTGAAAGACGGTCTTTGGTCGGCAATTATCACCATCATCTCGTTGGGATGTGGCGCCAGTGCTGGACGTGAGGGCCCGGTTGTGCATTTGGGCGCAACCCTTGCATCGGTTTTCGCACATCGGCGCAAATTACCGGAATGGTGTGCCCGAACACTTCTTGCCGCTGGAGTAGCTGCGGCGATTTCTGCTTCCTTTAACGCGCCTATCGCTGGCGTTCTTTTTGCGCACGAAGTGATTTTGCAGCACTACGCCATGCGTTCATTCGTTCCCATCGTGATCGCATCGACGATCGGCTCAGTGCTCTCAAGACTGTGGTTTGATGAAGCGACGGCATTTATCATACCGGCCTACCAAATCACGTCTTACTGGGAGTTCCCAGCGTTTGCTATTTTAGGGGTCGTAGCAGCGCTTGTCGCGGTTTTGTTCCAGTTTGCCTTGTTCAGCGCCGACTACTTGGCTCGCGGCGTTTCGATCCCGCTTTGGGCCCGTCCGGTTCTCGGCGGCATCGCGATCGGATGCATGGGCGTGTTCTATCCACACATTTTAGGCGTCGGTTATGAGGTCACTGACAAAGTCTTGTGGAACCAGTTGCCCCTCGCACTGCTTCTTTCGCTGATCATACTGAAGACGGTAGCAACAGCCATCACACTGGCATCGCGTTTTGGAGGCGGGATATTCTCCCCCGCACTTTATCTGGGAGCGCTGACGGGAGGAGCATATGGCTTGATTGCAGCCTCGGTGTTCCCCGATTTTGCTTCATCGCAAGGTCTTTACGCGATCCTTGGTATGGGGGCCGTCGCAGGAGCCGTGCTTGGCGCGCCGATTTCCACAACTGTCATCGTCTTTGAGCTCACCGGCGGCTACTCACTATCAATTGCGCTGCTCTTGGCGGTGGCCATCGCCCATGGGGTGAACCAAGCCGTCCACGGACACTCCTATTTCCACTGGCAGCTTGAGATGCGCGGCCTGTTTGATCATGAGGGGCCACACCGGCAATTGATGCGCACTAAAATGGTTATGGATTTCATGGACCTTCCAGACGAAGGCGATGAGGGCGAACGCATTGATGAAAGCCTTGAAACTCCGGTGCTCAAGCCAAATGACTCGCTTGAAAAGGCTCTACGTGTCTTTGATGCGGGCGGCCATCAGCGCCTACCGGTCGTCGATCCGCGCGATGAAACATTGATTATCGCATGGGCTTCGCAAATGCGCGCGCTGCAATATTTCAACAAGGCGCTCATCGCGGCCAGCGTTGAAGAACACAAATAAGCTCGAAATTAATCGTCAAAAATTATGCCCAGCTTTTCAGCTTGGCAGTCAGCGTCACACTGTTCCAGATTAAGCGGCGCCGGCGTTTGCGGGGCGCTAAGCCCCGTAGAACCGGTAATAATTGGATCAAGCTCGGGAACGATTGTACCTTCGACAAAAACCACCTCACCAGTTTGGGTGGCCACGTTCTTTTGCGCAAAGGCGACACTGGCGCCAAGCGCAATGAGTATCCAAATGTGAACAAATAGCTTTTGCATACCCCTATTTTGTCCATCCTGCGTTTACAGTTGGTTAAGGCAAGGCTCGCTTCGCGGCATGTTCGCATTATATTCTACCCTGACTGCAAACGAATCAGAGTTTTATGAGTAATCCGTTCGACGATATTCCGTTCGACCCAGGGCCAGCGCCGCAAGCGCCTGCGCAACCTGCGGGAAGTGGCATCGCGGCGCGTGCCATGGGCGCACGCAATGCGCCCAATTATTTGGAGGGACTAAACGACGAGCAACGCCGCGCCGTCGAGACCATTGAGGGCGCCGTTCTCGTATTGGCCGGTGCCGGCACGGGCAAGACGCGTGTTCTGACCACGCGGATCGCGCATATTTTGGCACAAGGCAGGGCATGGCCATCTCAAATCCTCGCGGTCACGTTCACCAACAAAGCCGCACGCGAAATGAAAGAGCGTATCGGCATGCTGGTCGGCGGTGCGGTTGAGGGCATGCCTTGGTTGGGCACCTTTCACTCCATCGGCGTGAAGATGTTACGCAAACACGCCGAGTTGGCTGGCCTCAAGTCAGACTTTACAATTCTGGACACCGACGACCAAATCCGCCTCATCAAACAAATCATTCAAGCAGAAGGCTTGGATGACAAGCGCTGGCCAGCGCGTACGTTCGCCAACATGTTGGACGGCTGGAAAAACCGCGGCTGGGCACCGGACGAAATTCCCGAAGGCGACGCGCGCGCATTTGCCAATGGCAAAGGACGCGAACTTTACAGCGCTTACCAAAACCGGCTGAAAACGCTGAATGCGTGCGATTTTGGCGATCTGCTCATGCACCCGATCCGCATCATGCGTACGCATGCCGATGTCTTGGGTGAGTATCATGCCAAGTTTAAATACATCTTGGTCGACGAGTACCAAGACACCAACACGGCGCAATATATGTGGCTTCGTTTGCTGGCTCAGCCACGCGCCGGTTCTGATGTCGCAAACATTTGCTGTGTTGGCGACGATGACCAGTCGATCTATGGCTGGCGCGGCGCGGAAGTGGATAACATCCTGCGCTTTGAGAAAGACTTCAGGAATGCTGCCGTCATCCGGCTGGAACGCAATTATCGATCAACGGCACATATTTTGGGCGCTGCTTCTCACCTCATCAGCCACAATGAGGATCGGCTCGGAAAAACACTCTTCACCGACGCCGCCGACCCTGATGATCAGAAGGTGAAGGTTCACGCGGCCTGGGACTCCGAAGAAGAGGCCCGGGCGATTGGTGAAGAAATCGAGACTTACCACAGCCAGAAGCATAATCTGAACGATATGGCGATCCTCGTGCGCGCTTCGTTCCAGATGCGCGAGTTTGAAGATCGTTTCGTAACACTCGGGCTTAACTACCGCGTGATCGGCGGGCCGCGCTTTTATGAGCGCATGGAGATCCGCGATGCCATGGCCTATTTCCGCGTCGTGTGCCAACCAGCGGACGATCTGGCCTTTGAGCGGATTGTCAATACGCCGAAACGGGGCTTGGGTGATGCATCGATACGTCTTGTCCATGACTATGCCCGCAGCAAAAACATTCCGATGCTCCAAGCCGCAATCGAAATGGTGGACGCTGAAGAACTCAAGCCGAAACCCCGCGCGGCCCTGCGTGAAGTGGTGGAGAATTTCAAACGATGGGCAGAGCTCCTGGACCGCACGCCCCATGGCGAACTGGCAGAAACCATCCTTGAGGAGAGCGGCTACACGGACATGTGGAAGGCAAGCCGCGATGCTGATGCGCCAGGCCGCCTTGAAAACCTGAAAGAGCTCATCCGCTCAATGGAAGAGTTTGAGTCGCTGCGCTCATTTCTCGAGCACGTCTCCTTGGTAATGGATGCCGAGCAGAACGAAGATCTGGATGCGGTTTCCATCATGACGCTCCACGCGGCCAAAGGTCTTGAATTTGAGACTGTCTTTTTGCCGGGATGGGAAGAAGGCCTTTTTCCGCATCAGCGATCATTGGATGAAGGCGGCAAAATCGGCCTCGAAGAAGAGCGCCGGCTTGCTTATGTCGGGATCACGCGTGCCAAACGCAATTGCCACATCTGGTTCGTTTCAAACAGGCGTATCCACGGTCTATGGCAGTCAACAATACCTTCCCGTTTCCTCGATGAACTGCCCAATGATCATGCCGATGTTGCTGAACCGCCAAGCCAATATGGCGGCGGCGGTTATGGCACATCTCGTTTTGACCGTATGGAACCGTTTGGTTCATCACGTTCATCACCTGGCTGGCAGCGGGCGCAAGCAAACCAAACCAGCGCAACGCGGGAAAATTGGGGCTCACGTTCCGGCATGGGCGTGGAGCGCATCGGTTACGGTGAAGCAGACTCAGGTTTTGGCGCGGGCAAAGGCTCGATCAAATCACGCACAATCGAGGGTGAACTCGTCGCCAAATCGGTGGCTGACCAACCATCGAACTTTTCGGTGGGAGAGCGTGTCTTTCATCTCAAATTCGGCAACGGCAACATAGTATCGATCGAAGGCAACAAGCTGACCGTCGACTTTGACAAAGCCGGTCAAAAGAAAGTGCTCGACGGGTTTGTGCAGAAGGTTTGAGCTTAAGAGCATTAAGCGCTATCATTTGATTATGAGCAGTAACCCAAACACAGCATCAGCCCCGACACCAAAAGCTGCGATCATCATCTCAGCTATGATTGTTGCCGTTGGTGCGTTGGGGTTTGTCGGCTGGTCAAATGAAGGCACCAACCTTTTTTTCTCGCTTATACAAGCGGGCCTGGCATGGTGCCTGTGACGCGATCATACCTTTGAGACTGCGGCAATTGCTCAATTGAACACAACAAACATCATGCTTATCTGAGCGGCTTAAGGACAAGGGAGAGACCTGATGCGCTTTGTGTTCGCGGGACTGACCATCGCCATCGCCGCCATTATCTATGTCGCCGTGGGTATGCGAAGCGAGATCAGTGGCGAACAACAAACCGCCGACGCATATGGCGTTCCCTTTGAGCTTGTCGATCACCATGGCGAAGCGATCACCGAGCAAGCGTTCCGTGGACAGCCCACGGCACTTTTTTTCGGCTTTACGCACTGCCCCGAAGTGTGCCCCACCACCGTTTATGAACTCAATGGCTGGTTTGAGCAGCTCGGTGAAGACGGCGCAAACATCAGCGCCTATTTTGTGACGGTCGACCCGGAACGCGACACGCCAGAGCAGCTTGAGGTTTACCTTGAGTCTCAAACAGATCGTGTAACCGGCATCAGCGGTGATCCGGAAAGAGTGCGAGCCATGGCGCGCGGCTTCAACATCTATTTCAAAAAATTCGATGAGGACGAAAACGGGTACAATATGGATCACACCGCATCCATCTTGTTGCTGGATTCAAACGGCGCGTTCCGCAAGACCATTTCCTATGGTGAAAATCCCGATACGGCACTGCAAAAGCTGCGTGATCTTGCCAGCACCTGAAACCAAGAGGTTGCCTTGCACCCCTGAACGCGCCTATTTCGATGAGGGGCAATAACCGAAAGGCCGAATTTATTGGAACAAATTGCGATCAAGCTCGCCTTTATTGGCGGAGCAGGCATTGCTGCGCAGTGGTTGGCGTGGCGATTTCGGCTGCCAGCTATAGTCCTCTTGTTGGCAGCTGGGTTCCTCGCCGGTCCCGTGACGGGCTTCATCGACCCGGTCCGCGACTTCGGCGACATCTACAAACCTGTCGTGGGCCTGGCGGTCGCCATCATTCTTTTTGAAGGCGGTTTGACCCTCAATTTTCAGGAAATCCGCGAGACATCAAAAGCGATAAGACGGGTTATCTTCGTTGGTGGCCCGCTGGTTTGGGCCGGGTGCGCGTTGGCTGCACACTATGTCGGTGGTCTTGCCTGGCCGGTCGCCATCACGCTCGGGGCTGTATTTGTTATCACCGGCCCGACCGTAATCATGCCACTCCTGCGCACGGCCAAACTCCAATCACGCCCCGCATCGGTCTTGCGGTGGGAGGCAATCGTCAACGATGCCCTCGGCGCCCTGATGGCGGTGATCGCCTTTGAGCTGTTTCTGGTGTTTTCCGGGCTGCATGCAGCCACCAATGTATTCGCGTCGGTCGCGTCAGGTTTCTTCTTTGCAGGCATAGCGGGCTACGGCGCCGGTAAATTTCTAATATGGGCGTTCATCAGGGGCCACATACCCGACTATCTAAAAGCGCCGATTTTATTTGCCGTCGTCTTGGTCCTTTTTGCCATTTCCAACGAGCTCTTGGAGGAATCAGGCCTTCTGACTGTGACCATCATGGGCATCACCATGGCCAATTCGCGCATCGCATCACTGACCGAAATGCGCCGTTTCAAGGAAACGGTGACAGTTCTGCTGGTGTCCGGCCTGTTCATTTTGCTCACCGCCGCGCTGGATTGGGAGACCATCGCACTCATTGATTGGCGAGCCATCGCCTTTGTCTTGGTCCTTCTCTTCATTGTCCGCCCGATCGCAATCGCGATCGCAACCATTGGCACAGAGCTAACCTGGCAGGAGCGCCTATTGGTTGGTTGGATTGCGCCTCGCGGCATCGTCGCGGTGGCTGTCACCGGCATTTTTGGGGCTGCCATCGCAGATATGGGTGTGGACGACGGCTCAAAAATGATCGCCTTCACCTTTGCCGTCGTGGTGGGCTCAATACTGCTGCACGGCTTCACATTGCTTCCAATGGCAGCCGCGCTTGGCCTGCGTTCAACACAAAAACCCGGGATACTGATTGTTGGTGGTTCGCGTTGGGCGACAGCCTTCGCCAAAAAGCTGACCGACATGGATGTTGTGGTGTCCATATCGGATGCCAACTGGAACAATATTTCCGATGCTCGGCTGGCAAACTTGCATGTACACTATGGCGAAATTCTCTCAGAGCATGCTCACCATCACCTCGACCTGAACCGTTATGCAACGCTGATCGCGGCCACTGACAATGATGCCTATAACGCACTGGTCTGCACCGATTTCGGCCCGGAGATCGGGCGTGGTAACGTCTACCAATTAGGCGATGACAGCACGAAAACCGCGCGCCAATCACTGAACTTCACATTGGGTGGTATTCAACTGTTTAAACCAGGGATGACGCTCCGCGATTTGAAAGCGCACATCCGTGAAAATTGGGTATTCCAATCAACGCGCCTAACCGACGAATACACTTATGAGCAATTCACTGAAGCGCGGATGGATGGCTCGCGAATGATCTTGTGGCGCAAACCAGACGGAAGGCTGGTTTTTGCCAGCAATTGCGCCGGTGCAAAACCACAGGCAAATGACGTTATCTTGCAGTTCACACCGCCAAAGCCCGCCAAACAGGAAAATGGGAAACAAAAGCCTGATACCGCTACCGCGCGATCGACACCTGTCGCCTGAACCAAGAGAATCCTGTTTTGACCGATCCGCAACAACACCGCCTCTATGCACAATTGCCAAAACCGGAGGCGCATGCACTTTTTAATGCGCTCGATGCCGCGCTTGAAGATGACGGCTATGCGGTTTCCGTCTTCGAGACGTTTGAAGATTCAGGTGTTTTCGAAGTCTCGGTTTATGTAGACGCCGACGATACAACGGCCATCGCAGATCGTATTTCAACGGTCGCTGTAGACCTCGGCATCAAAACGGAAATAACCAATGAAACGCTTCCCGATGAAGATTGGGTCGCCAAGTCGCTGGAAGGCCTTAGGCCGGTTCGGGTGGACAGGTTTGTCGTACACGGCAGCCATGACCGTTCGTTGGTTCGTAGCACCGATATTGGCATTGAAATCGAGGCAGGCCAGGCTTTTGGCACCGGGCACCACGGCACAACAGCTGGATGTCTGGATATGATGGCGTGGCTTTTCAACCGTCGCATTCCTGATCTGATGTTGGATGTTGGGACGGGGAGCGCCGTGCTGGCCATCGCAGCCGCAAAGAGATGGAAGGTGCCGGTTGTTGCGACTGACATTGATCCGGTCGCCACCAAAGTTGCGAAACAAAACGCATCTCTGAACGGCGTCAGCGGCCTCGTTCATTGTGAGACCGCCAGTGGTCTTGCCAACAAGGTGGTTGCAGAAAAAGCACCCTACCCCATGATCATTGCCAACATCTTGGCAAAACCGCTCATGAAATTAGCACCTCAGTTCGCGGCGAATTTGGAACTTGATGGCGATGTCATACTGTCAGGCATTTTGACGGAGCAACGCTACAAAGTATTGGCCGCGTTTCGCCAGCAAGGCCTTTACCATCAAAAGACAATCTGGCGCGAAGGCTGGGTCACCCTGCACTTGCGGGCAGGGTGACGATTACGCTCAGCCGAAAGGTTGGCGGCCTTTGAGCAGCTCAGCGCGGCTCAAACCGCGCGCATGCAGGCTCTCATCATCAAGCATCAACAAAGCACCGTTGACATATTTTGACGCTTCGCGGGCGCGGCTCTCTACCATGGCATCCAAAATGCTACGGAACATGTTTTTGTGGTTTGCCATCACGGGCTCCAATCGATTTGCGGTGATGTGAACATGGCGCTCCCAGCGTCCTTCGGCTACGCCTAAAGTAACAAATCAGCCATGCAGCGTTGCATGGCACACCAACGGGTGCGAAAGCATGCCGGTATGTGAAGGGAAAACCGATGTTTCAATCATTCGAGGTCAAAAGCGATGGGACAAAAGGGCCGGACCGGGTGGCTCAGCTGCGTGCGTTTATGCACGAAGCCCAGATTGACGCGTTCATTGTTCCCCATAGCGATCCGCACCAAAATGAATATTTGCCGGAGCGCGACGAACGCCTTGCTTGGTTGACTGGCTTTACCGGATCCGCCGGGGCGTGTGTGGTTACGCAGGACAAAGCAGTTATCCTCGTTGACGGCCGTTATACATTACAGGCACGCGATCAGGCCGACGACGCTACATTTGCAATCGATGATCTTGTTGGGCTTGGTGTATCCGGGTGGATCAGCCAAAACCTGTCCGAGGGTGACAAGCTAGCGTTCGATCCTTGGATGCACACCGAAAACGAGATCATGCGGCTAAAGACGCTGGCAGATCAGCTGGCGATAAGCCCCGTCACACTTCAGACCAATCCCATCGATCAGATCTGGGGAAATCAACCTGCTCTACCCTCGGGCACGATCAGCATCCAACCAAAAGAACGGGCAGGGCTTACGGCTAAACGCAACGCGATCTGCAAAAGGACCTTCGAGCCAAAAAGGTCGATGCTGTCATCTTGACCGATCCCACATCGGCCAGCTGGCTCTTCAACATCCGTGGTGATCAGATCGCCCACACACCACTGGTGCTGGCATGGACCATCGTGCCAGCGCGTGGCTTGGCGCAACTATTTATCGATACCACGCAAACGAACATCGAAACGCACGCTTACTTGACCCAGCTCGCCGATTTGCATCCCTATGATGATTTCGCTTCGGCCCTTGAGGCTTTGGGCGATAGGGCAAAAGTGATCATGGTCGATCCGGTACGCGCTGCGCACGCGGTTTTTAGCAAGCTTGAGGCGGGCAATGCTTCCCTGATGAAAGCCCCGGATCCATGCGCCCTGCCCCGCGCGCGCAAAAATCGGGTCGAGTTAAAGGGATCAGCGCGCGCGCACGAGCGAGACGGCGCAGCCATGGTGACCTTTCTTGCATGGCTCGATGCGCAGGATCCCGCCACACTGGATGAAATCAGCATCGCAAAGAAGCTAGAAAAATACCGTGCACAAACCGGTGACCGTCTCGGCACACCGTTGCGCGACATCTCGTTCGATACCATCAGCGGGTCCGGGCCCAATGGTGCGATCGTTCATTATCGCGTCACCGAAGAAAGCAACCGCCAGACGCAGCCAGGCGATTTGTTTTTGGTCGATTCAGGGGCGCAATACGAAGACGGCACCACCGATATCACGCGGGTTGTTCCACTTGGCGAGCCAACACAAGAGCACCGGAAACATTTCACGCTTGTCCTAAAAGGCATGATCGCCGTCAGCTTGGCCAAATTTCCAGCCGGCACCCGTGGATCAGACTTAGACCCGCTAGCACGGCGCGCGTTGTGGGAGCACGGGCTCGATTACGGCCATGGCACCGGACACGGCATCGGTTCTTATTTGGCTGTTCACGAGGGTCCGCAGTCAATTTCAAAGCGCGGTACAACGCCCCTCGAAACGGGAATGATTGTGTCCAATGAGCCGGGCTATTACAAAACCGGTAGCCACGGCATTCGCATTGAAAACCTCATCTATGTTAAACCGCCAAAGATACCGCGCGATGGCGAGATTGCCGTTCATTCATTTGAGACCTTGACTCTTTGCCCCATCGATCGTCGCCTCGTGGACCGTAAGCTGCTCTCAGCTGAGGAGCGACGTTGGCTCAACCGCTATCACGCGAAGGTGAGACGGGTACTTTCGCCATTGCTCGCAGACCAAGCCGATCGCCTTTGGTTAGATCAGGCCACCGCCCGGATTTGATCACCCAAGTAGAGCGCGAAAACCCAACACGGCCAGCCAGCCAACCGCAAACATACCAAGAGGCGGCAGGTAAAGCGCGGCAACACCGGCCACAACCAAAGCCGCCCGGTCGGCCATGGAGCCGAAGGCAAGCGACGGTACGACGATTGTCGTCAGAACGGCTGCAGGGACAGCGTTGAGTGCAGCTTCGACACGCGGTGGAATAGCGGAAAAGCGCGACAGGACAATATGCCCTGCGGCCCGCGTGATATAGGTGGCGACAGCCGCGCCGATGATGATCCAAACCGTCACCGTCATATCAAACCACCATCCGGTGGTCTTTTGGCAGACCGAGCATCGCCGCTACAAGGACACCGCTCAAGCCGCCAAGCGACACGTGCCAAGGCGAACCGATGAAGTGGAAGGCAAGGACCGACACTATGCCGCTAACCGCAACAACGGGCAGCCAGTTGGCCCGCTTTCGAAACGCCAAAACGAGCGACAGAAAGTAGATCGGCAGCAGCATGTCCACGCCAAACTGCTCCGGATTTTCGATCAAGCCGCCAAATAAGGCGCCGAGAAAGGTAACGAAAATCCAAAGCGACCACCAAGCCAAGCCGCCGCCAATAAACCAGGCGAATGTGATCGGCTTGCCGCTTTCAGCGCGCTTTTCGCATTCCGCGAAATGCGGATCGACCAGAAAATAAAAGCTCACATAGCGCTGCCACGGCTTGAAACCGGCCATGCGCCGACCGGTCACCGCCGAATAGAGCACATGACGAAAATTCACGGCAAAGATCGAGAAAACGATGAGCCACGGCGCAATCTGCGCACCAAACAAATCGATGCCGACCATCTGACTGGCGCCAGCGAACACAATGGCGCTCATCAAGGAGGCTTCAAAAACGGTCATGCCGTTTTCAACCGCGAGCGCACCAAAAAGAGCCCCGAAGGGTGCCGCCGCTAGTATCGGCGCCCCAGCGCTTAACATGCCTTCAACAAACTCCGACCGACGCTGTGCCATGGTTCAAAACCTCCAAAGTCCTGCTAGCGGGAGGTTGGAAAACTGTCACGCCAAAAGAGCTGATCTGTTGATCATGATTTTTGAAGGGCGAATTATTCGCGTCGACCTGAAATCTAACAATGCTGGGCATTGCAGGGGCGGCCCCTGTCACCAAAAGATGGAGGACCTTGAACAACAGCTTCGGTACCGCTTGGAAACTACGGCACAATCAAATTTGGCTTTAAAACGCAACGGATCGATGGCGGGATGGCTGGCCAATCCAGTCATCATCAAGATCATCGATTGATCCCAAAGTCTCTGCTTCGTCAGTCATGCCCGTCTCACCGGTGTTCTTCAACAAAACAGCGTTTCGGCGAAACCATGGCACTGCAGATAATGCACGTATTCCAAGGCTTGCCGCTAGGTCGGGTTGCCATCCTCGTACAGCCCAATGGCGAAGAACTTCCGGTATGTTCCCCCGTTTGGTGTGCCTGCTACCTTGATCGCCGACCTCAGACATCGCAAACAGTATCTGGCCTTTTGCGTGACGGGCGATGTTGTCGAAAAGTATATCTGCCCCGCGTCGATCAATGTTTTGAACAACGCCTAGGCAGGTAACGAGGTCAAATTTACGTTGGACGTCAAATGGGCGCTGAAAGTCGGCTCTCACATATCGCTCAGCCTCAAGAATTGTCGCTTCCTGTTCAACGCGATCCACACCCAGCACATCCTCAACACCTAAGTGAGCGTAAAGGGCAGGATACAATCCAATGCCACAACCCAGGTCGAGTACGGATCCGAGGGAGTACCTTTCGACCAAAAATCGGATCGGGGGTTCATCCAAATATTCTTCGTTTCGGAACCAATCGGTTGAAAGTGCTTCAGAGGCTGCGCGCTTTCCACCTGGCCATTTCGACTTTTCGGGAAGGGACAAGGGCGGTATCATTTTTGACGTGGGTTTTTTGGATTGTTCGATCAATTCTTCCGCGCGCGCGTATCCGCCGTCAGAGAATCTTCGCTTAATACTGATACCGTGCCCACGCGCTGTGGCAGTTCCTTCAAACCCGGCATCTTGCGCGTAGTTTAAAGCTTCTTGAAACAGCAACTCAGCGGATGGGCGTTGGTTGCGTTGCGCAATGTCATGTAGCCGCTTCCATTGGTAGCACTCACTTGAACCTGCTTTATACGTAGTGCGGCGCTTATTAGCCTCCCACGCGATAACCCCTTTCGCCAACAATTGATCAACTGAGCGCAAGGGAAAATGAATTAATTCAAGATCATCCAAAACTTGAGAAGGTAGGACGAGCCCTTTGCCATCAAGGATGAAATGGTTGCCCATTGAGATTTTAAGGCCAGGGTCGAACCCACCTGCCATGCGCAAAACAGCTTTATAAAACTGCGGCGATTCCTTCTCGCGGCGCATCGTCAGCCGATCAAGCGGGTCGGGATAATCAGCTTCTGACAGTGTCGGGTCAGGCACGTAGGTCGCCCACGGCATTAAGCCAATAGTCATGGGGGAAAGCCGCCGCAAAACTGTCCGTAGTTCTTGCTTGCTACTGGCAGAAACAAATTCGTCAGCGTCTAGAAATAAAACGAAGTCAGCAAGGGCTATTGATTGAACATGTTGCAGAGCCCTGGTCATTGTTTCTGATTGATTGAAACCGTCATCTGGTAAGTCAGTTGCAACGATATTGCCCAATTCGCGAGAGCATTTTGAAATGATCTCACGCGATGAATCGGTTGAACAATTGTCGACTACAAAAATTAGATCAACCAGGTTGGCGGTATGCCGCAAAAAGGGCTCAATGATATCCTGCTCATTGCGGATAATGCACAAGGCGACGCTTTCGATCACCGGCTTTTTGTGAGAAATGCCCGCCACCTAATTGCCCCCAAGCATCACTGTTCGGCTTTAGGTATCTATCAAAGACCCCAAAGATTCAACTTGCTGTTGCTCTGACCTAACGTCACCCGATCGTCGAGCATTTTCGCATCCTTTTTTCTGGTATGAACAAGACATTGCCTTACCAATGCCCTAGGTCGCGCAAATGACAACCCAACCGAACATGCCAAAGCTGTCTCAAGACGCCGATATCTATTACCTGCTGCGCGAGTTTGATTTGGCCTACCGCTATGCCTCCAACGGAGGCAGTGTAGCCATACGGGCGCATATGAGGCGGGTCCGCGATCGCATCAGCAAGCTGATCAAGCTGGATCCGCAGATCCAATACACCGTACCTTCGCGAGTACCGGTAAACGCACATCTGGCCCGCGCGCTGGATAACGGTGAACAGGATACCGCTGAGAGCTTCGTGCGCGCTGTAACGAAAGTCGCTGACCGTTTCATGTGGCAATATGGCTATGAGAAATTGCCTGCAACTTTGGCACAGAAATACGGCTATGCGGACATTGTTGGCCCCGCTGGGCTAATCCAGGCCGACGATCTCGCACTCGGCTTTGTACTCTTTGCGCCCAAATGCGTTTACCCATCGCACAAGCATGAAGGCATTATGGAGAGCTACATTGTTCTAAGCGGTGCCTGCTCCCAAAATGACATTGGTGTTTTCCGGGCACCTTCGCTGATTTTTAACGCGCCCGGCACAACGCATACGATACGCACGCCATCCACCGAACCTGTCTTGTTGGCCTATGCCTGGACGGCGGAACCGGAAGACTTGGCCGCCCACAAAATGAAGTTCACCAAGCGGCGCAGGCCCAAGGCCTAAGCGCCTTCTACCCGACGAAACCATTCATCCTCATCGATGGTCTCAATTCCCAATTCCTGCGCCTTCTTCAGCTTGGAGCCCGCACCCGGCCCGGCAACCAACAGGTCAGTCTTCTTGGAAACTGAGCCCGCTGCTTTGGCACCCAACCGCAACGCCATGTCTTTCGCTTCATCGCGGCTCATCCGCTCTAGCGAACCGGTAAAGACGATGGTTTTTCCGGCAAACGGGCTGTCGGCGACAATCTGCTCGGCGTCTTCAACGGTCAATTGCTGAATGAGCCCCGTCACCATTTCCTGATTGTGCGGTTCGGAAAAGAAACGTCCCGTCGCCTCAAGGACCGCTGGACCAATATCATCGAGCGCTTCCATCTCCGCACGCGCGATCATATCCCCCGCCGCTAATTTATCAGCCGCCGCCTCAAAAGCAGCCCAAGAGCCATAGGCACGCGCTAAAGTCTTAGCCGTCGTCTCGCCCACATGGCGGATGCCAAGCCCGAAGATCAGACGTTCCAGCGGTATCGTGCGCCGCGCTTCAATCGCGTCAAAAAGCTTTTGCGCGGATGTGTCACCATAGCCATCGCGGTTTCTCAGTTTCTTCAAATCATTGGCATCATCGCGGTCCTTAAGCGTGAAAATGTCCGCCGGCTGGCGAATGGGCAGGTCCGGATCATCGTAGAAATATTCGATCTGTTTTTCGCCGAGCCCGTCTATGTCAAAAGCTTTGCGCGAGACAAAGAGCTTCAAATGCTCCTTGCGCTGGAACGGACAAGCAAACTCACCGGAACATCGGCGTACAACACCCTCACCGCCGGTCGCCCGGTCCTCGCGCACCAATGGCGTTTTAAGGTCACACGGACAATGCGTCGGAAGCGCATAAGCCTCAGCGTCTGCAGGTCGTTTTTCTGGCACAAAACTAAGTACTTGCGGGATCACATCTCCCGCACGCTGAACGGTTACGGTGTCGCCAACACGTACGCCCAAGCGCTCAATCTCTTCGGCATTGTGAAGCGTCGCGTTGGTCACGACCACGCCGCCAACCGTCACTGGTTCAAGGCGCGCCACCGGCGTGATGGCGCCCGTTCGGCCCACCTGAATGTCGATACCCTTCAGCAGCGTCATCGCCTTTTCCGCGGGGAATTTGTGCGCGATCGCCCAACGCGGCGAACGTGACACAAAGCCGAGCCGCTGTTGCAGAGCCAGCTCATCGACTTTGTAGACAACGCCGTCAATATCATAGGGCAAATCAGCCCGCTCGGTCTCAATGCGGTGATAATGCGCAATGAGCGCGTCAATATCCTCAAACCGTGCCATCAACGGGTTGGTCTGAAAGCCGTAAGCGTCAAGCATTTCCACCATGCCCGACTGAGTTTCCGATGGCATGTCGGAGACATCACCCCAGGCATAGGCAAAGAATTTGAGAGGCCGGGACGCGGTGATCGATGAATCCAACTGCCGCAAGGAGCCGGCCGCCGTGTTGCGCGGATTAACATAGGTTTGCTTACCAGCAGCTTCCTGCCTTTTGTTAAGCTCAGCAAAGTCATCCTTGGTCATGTAGACCTCGCCGCGCACCTCGATCACATCCGGCGGACTACCACTCAGCGTTTCTGGGATGTTGGCAATCGTGCGCGCATTGGCGGTGACGTTTTCTCCCACCTGACCATTGCCACGCGTCGCAGCGTAAACCAAACGACCATTTTCATAGCGCAATGCCAGTGACAATCCGTCGATTTTTGGCTCAGCGGTTAGCGCAAGCTTTGCATCAGTATCCATCTTCAGGAAGCGTCGGACCCGCGCTGCAAAATCGCGAACATCGTCATCGTTGAACGCATTGTCGAGCGAGAGCATCGCCACACGATGGGTGATTTTCTCAAACTTTTCCGAGACCGCGGAACCCACCTTGTCTGATGGTGAGTCGGCTCTTTTCAAATCAGGAAAATGCGCTTCAATGGCAAGGTTTCGGCGTTTGAGCGCATCATAGTCCGCGTCAGAAATCTCCGGCTCGTCATTACGGTGATAGGCTTCATCATGCCGGGCGATGTCATTCGCCAGCCGGGCAAGCTCCTCGACCGCCTCTGCATCTGTAAGTTTTTCAACGGGCTTTTGAGCCACGCTCATCTCCTTGAATTTGACGCAATTAACCCGCTAACAGCTGCGCCGCCGCAGCGCGGGCCTCATCGGTGATCTGCGCCCCGGACAACATGCGGGCCAACTCTTCCAACCGCGCTTGATCATCCATTTTCGCCACGCTTGTGACCACCGAACCACCATTGTCGCCAGCTTTGGCAATCAGGAAATGCTGTCCTGCTCTAGCCGCTACTTGCGGCGCGTGCGTCACCGACAAGACCTGAACACCTTCCGCCAAACGCGATAGACGTGAGCCGATGGCATCGGCAACCGCACCACCCACGCCTGTGTCAATTTCATCAAAAACCAGAGTTGGGGTGGATCCCTTGTCCGCAAGCGCAACCTTTAACGCCAACAAAAACCGCGACAATTCACCACCAGAAGCGACCTTCATAATAGGGCCGGCGCGTGTCCCCGGGTTGGTTTGAACATGGAACGAAACGCTATCTATCCCCGTCGCACTGCGCTGGTTCGCATCCTGGGTTATGTCGACGATAAACTGTGCCTTTTCCAGCTTCAGCGCGGGCAACTCCACCATAACCGAGGCTTCGAGCTCGCGGGCTGCCTCTACACGGGCGCCCGATAGGTTACCGGCAGCTCGATCATATATATCAAGCGCATCCTTGGCGGCTGCTTCCAGCTGCGCCAATTCGGCTTCTCCCGCATCCAGCGCCGCCAACTGATCTTGCATTTCGACAGCAAGCGCAGCCAAATCATCAACCGAGACGTTGAACTTGCGCCCCGCGGCGCGCAGCGCAAATAGCCGCTCCTCGGTCCTCTCCAGAGCGTTGCCGTCAAACTCTGATTCGTGGATCGCGCGCGTAATCAGATTTTGCGCTTCGGCCAAACTGTCCAATGCCTTGGCAAGGTTCTCGTTCGTTTCCTCAAGCAAACCGGGAACTTCGGACGCTTTGCGCTCTAACCGGCGCAGTAAGCCGGCAATTTCCGGTATCGGCGACTTCGGGCCGCTTAGCGTCTCATCAGCATCAGCCAGATCGCTTGCAACCTTCTCCGCCTTCATCATGTCGGCCCGGCTTTCAGCAAGGCTGAGCTCTTCACCCGGCTCTGGCGCCAATGCGTTGAGCTCATCAGCTGAAGCGCGCAGATAATCGGCCTCTTGGGCTGCCTCGTCGATGGCCTTCTGGTGCGCTTTCAAAGCACGCTCAGCCCGGCGCCAATTTTCATGGCACTGGCGCACATGTTCACAGTCACTTTGCAATTGGCCAAAAGCATCCAGCAACTGCCGATGGGTCTCTGGGTCCACCAAAGCGCGACCATCATGCTGCCCGTGGATCTCAACCAACTGTGCACCTAGCGACGCGAGCAACGAAGCACTGACGGTCTGATCATTGACGAACGCACGTGTGCGTCCGTCAGATTTCTGCACTCGCCGAAGCATCAAAGGTTCGCCGCTATCCACATCGACATCGGCCTCCAAAAGGAGATCCCGAACCGGGTGGGTTGATGCAACATCAAAAACAGCAGTGACCTGTCCCTGGTCTGAGCCTGTGCGCACGAGTGCCGCATCGCCGCGCGCGCCCAATGCCAAAGACAATGAGTCCAGCAGGATCGATTTGCCCGCCCCCGTTTCACCGGTCAGCACGGACAAGCCATCGTCGAACCGGATTGTAAGCCGGTCGATCAACACAATGTCAGAAATGGAAAGTTCAACCAGCATGATCGCCACCTCCCGGCGATGCATGCATTATGTACGTCTAAAAAAGCGCGAGAGCCATGACCCTGAGTTCTCTCGCGGTTGCAATCCACCGGATTGAAGCAGCGCAAAGCTGTCGGCGTACCACTCACTATCGGGGAAGTTATGGCCAAGCACTGCCGCGGCATTTTGAGCCTCAGCAGCCAAACCCATCGCAAAATACGTCTCGGTTAAGCGTGCCAGAGCTTCCTCCACATGACGTGTTGTTGAGTAGCGCTCAACCACACCACGAAAACGGGTAACTGCACCGGCATATTCGCGTCGCTCAAGATAGTATCGACCAACCTGCATTTCCTTGCCGGCCAACTGGTCACGTGCGATGCGCAAGTTCTTCTTCGCATCTTCTTCGTAAATGGAGCCAGGATACCGCTCGATCAATTCGCTGAAATTTTGAACCGCCAAACGGGTATCACGCTGGTCGCGGGTAACTTCCGGCATCTGCTTGAAATAAGAAAGGCCGATAATGTACTGCGCGTAGGGCGCATCTTCGTGAGACGGGTACAGATTGATAAAGCGGCGGCCAGCAGTTACCGCATCATCAAAATTGCCAAGTCTATAAGAGACATAGGCCGCCATGACATTCGCCTTACGGGCAAAATCAGAATAAGGGTGTTGTCGATCGACTGCCGCAAATTTACGTGCAGCTTCACGCAAATTGCCGTTGTTCAAGTTCGCAAGCCCCTGATTATACAACGCGTCGGCTGGCTCAATTGTTGAGACGTAACTTTGAAGGTCAACCGTCTCATTGTTGCGCGAACAAGCTGAAAGCGTTGCAATGCAAACGACGAGCATCGCTTTGGCAAAAACCGATTTTGAAACTTTATTCAGCATAATTCCCCGCTCACAGCGATAGAAAAGGGCGCAATTATGGCGCTTTTACAACCACGCGCGCCTTAGCGCAATCACATCAAAGCTTTTGGTGCCAAAAGACGGATCGATACGGTAAACGTCAGCCGTTCAAACATTCCACGGCGCGTGTGCAGCTTGCGCAGCAACTGCAACAAATTCGCCTGCGAACGCCCGGCGGCGCGGTTCCGGTGTCTCAACGATTTCATAAGCGGAAGGTGTTGAAAGCAGCTCTTTGAGAGCCGTTGCATTAAGGCGGTGACCACCACGATACGAAGCAAAACAGCCGATAAATTGCGCTCCAGCCAGGGCCAAATCACCAACAGCATCGAGCGTCTTGTGCCGAACAAACTCATCGTCAAAACGAAGACCGCCCGCGTTGATGACTTTGTTGTCATCACCAATGACGACAGAATTCTCAAGTGATGAACCCAGTGCATGGCCAGATGCCCAAAGACGCTCAACGTCTTTCATGAAACCGAAAGTGCGCGCTGCAGCCAATTCGCTACGGAATACATCGCCGTCAATTTCACCTTTAAATTCCTGACGACCGATGGCCTCGCTGTCAAAATCGATCACCACTTCAAAGCGTGTGCCTTCATGTGGCCTAAATTCTGCCCAAGAACCGCCAATTTCTGCACGCACAGTTCTTTTCACTCGGATATAACGGCGCTTAACGGGGTGGTGAACAATGCCGACACGGTCGATGGCTTCGATGAATACACGCGCGCTGCCGTCCATGATCGGAACTTCCGCGTTATCTATCTGGATGATAACATTATCGATGCCAACCGCGTGCAATGCCGCCATTAAATGCTCAATGGTGGATACGTGATGGCCGCGCGGATCACCCAAAATAGTACAAAGATCGGTTGCGCCAACCTGCGATGCGATAGCGCGAAACTCGAAAATTTCGCCCGATGGCATGATGCGATGAAAAACAATCCCGGTATTGGGTTCCGCGGGAAGGAGGCTGATGGACACTTCGGAGCCGCTATGAACGCCCACGCCTGACAAGTGAATGCTATCGCGAAGCGATGCTTGGCACGCGTTCAAATCTGTCCCCATAACCACCTTATCCTTATTCGATGCCAGCTTTCGGCTGACACGTGCTCCCCGGCCATAACTAGCCGCGACTCCCCTTTTGCACCAAATCACGGTTTTTAACCGATTGTTACGTAACAGCGGAGTCAGAAAAGCAATTACAAACAACAGGTTACCCGCATGAACTATGGAGCGCGAGCAACATGTTGTTTCAAAGTGTTAACAGCGGCACAGATTACCGGGCCTGGCGTCTGAGGAACGCTGGAATCTCCATCTGATCTTCCTCTTGTTCAGCCGAACTAGGGGTAATTCGACCTTGCGCGTCCAACTGACCGCGCCGCGGTGCGTATAGGCTAGCCTCTTGGGAAAGTTCACGCCGCGGTTGCGCTGTAGCAGCAACTTGAGCCTGCGTAGCAGTGCGGGCCGCTTCGGTGTCTTCGGCTTTGCTGAAACCGGTTGCCAAGCGTTTTAGCAGGCCAAGCGGTCCGCGCTCATCTTCTTGTGGCAAATCAGGAGATGGGGTGCGGTCCTGCGCCGCCAGTTCAGCTTGCACCATCGGTGGAAAATCTTCCACGCGTGGCATGCGGGCTTGCGCTGCCTGTGCTCTTGCCTGAGGCGCAGGTTCAGCGGATGCGGTAGCAGGACGTGCCCGCATCGTTTGATCTGGCGTGGCAAACAAGGTGCTCGCAGGCTGGAAGTCTGCGTCTTGCGCCCGCGGCATCGGTGTCGCGGGGGCCGGGGCAGGCGATTGTTCGAACGCTTCCATGTCGCGTTTTGTTTCTTCAAACACCGGATCAGCATGCTGAGCAACAGGAGCAGCGGTGTTTGCTTTTGGTGCCTGTTGAACGGGGTTTTGAGCAGGTGCCGTTTTCGGTGCCACAGATACGGTTTGCGCTGGCGCTGCCTGCGGTTTGGGCTTGGCGGCAACACCAGTTACCGCACGCGGCATGGCACCCGTCGTGTTTTGTTGTGTGGCAATGCCGGCCGCAGCGGCGGCGCGCTCGATACCCGTTGCGACCACAGAAACGCGGATCAAGCCTTCAAGCGACTCATCAAAGGTTGCGCCAAGGATAATGTTGGCATCCTGGTCAACTTCTTCGCGGATCCGAGTTGCAGCTTCGTCAACCTCAAACAATGTCATATCACGACCGCCGGTGATGGATATCAAGAGGCCTTTGGCCCCTTTCATCGACGTCTCATCAAGGAGCGGATTGGCAATTGCCGCTTCGGCAGCAGTGATCGCGCGTCCCTCGCCCGATGCCTCCCCGGTTCCCATCATCGCTTTACCCATATCGCGCATAACAGAGCGCACATCAGCAAAGTCGAGGTTGATCAGACCCTCTTTGACCATCAAGTCGGTGATACAAGCAACGCCGGAATAAAGGACTTGGTCGGCCATGCCGAACGCGTCGGCAAATGTCGTCTTGTCATTGGCGATCCGGAACAGGTTCTGGTTCGGGATCACAATTAGCGTATCCACGTTCGCCTGCAGCTCTTCGATCCCCTGATCGGCGGTGCGCATGCGACGCTGACCTTCAAAGTGGAATGGCTTAGTCACAACGCCGACGGTTAGGATACCGCGCTCACGTGCAGCCCGGGCCACAACCGGGGCAGCGCCAGTGCCGGTTCCACCGCCCATACCGGCAGTGACAAAACACATATGCGTACCGTTCAGATGATCATTGATCTCATCGATACACTCTTCTGCAGCGGCACAGCCAACTTCTGGCATCGAACCAGCGCCAAGCCCCTCGGTCGTGCCGATCCCCATTTGGATGACCCGCTCAGCCTTGTTCATCGTCAACGCTTGGGCGTCAGTGTTGGCAACAACAAATTCGACGCCATCCAGGCCACCAGAAATCATGTTGTTAACCGCATTGCCGCCACCGCCGCCGACACCAAAAACGGTAATGCGCGGTTTCAACTCGGTAATGTCCGGCTTCTTCAGATTTATGGTCATTTTGTCTTCCCCTTTGGTCACCGGCAGACGGTCCGGGCTTTCACTCGCAAGTTTCGGTTCTTGGTTGGATTGCTGATCAGCGCTGGAATTGTCCGGCGCGCCTAAAAGCTCTGTTTTATCCATTGCGTAACGCGCCCTAGCGGGCCCTCTGTTCCAGTTGCCAATCCACCCGACAAATGTCGGTAATTGTTCATTGATTGATCGCTGTCATTGGATTGCGGATAAACCAACAGTCCAACAGCGGTTGAGAAAGCGGGCCCTTTTGTCGAGGTGGGCAAGCCTTTGACGCCAAGCGGGCGCCCTATCCGCACATTCCGGCCCAGGATACGGCGCGCCAAGTCGCCCAAACCTGTCATTTGCGAAGCGCCGCCTGTCAGAACCACCCGCTTGCCAACAATTGATGAATGGCCGGACATGTTGATGCGATCGCGCAGCATCTCCAGCGTTTCTTCAACGCGCGCAGCGATTATGCGATTGACCAAAGACCGCGAAACATGCTGCCCGCCTGTATCATCGCCATGGCCAATAGCCGCCAATTGTATTGTGTCGGTCTCGTCAACGCTCGTTGCGATAACGGAACCGTGCATGGTTTTGAGCCGCTCAGCTTCATCAATGCCGCACGAAAGGCCACGCGCCAAATCAAGCGTCACATGATGGCCGCCAATTGGAATGTAATCGGCGTGAACAAATCGGCCTTCGTTGAATACCGCCAGTGAGGTTGTACCCGCCCCCATATCCACGACAGCGCAACCCAGCTCCAACTCGTCATTGACCAAGGTCGCCAAACCGCTGGCATAGGGTGTCGAAACAATCGTCTCTACGCTCAAGTGCGCGCGGTTGATCGCCAGCTCGATGTTGCGAACCGGCGCCGCATCCACCGTCAGCTGGTGCATGTTCAAAGTTAGCTCCTCGCCAACCATACCACGCGGATCTTTGATGCCCCGCGCACCGTCAAGCGCATAATCAACCGGCAACAGGTGGATCGTGTGGCGGTCGGCACGATGGCCTTTTGCCACCGCTTCGCGCATCACTTGCTCCACATCGCGCTTTTCAATCGGCTTGCTGTCCAACGCGATCGTGGATGCACACTCGACACTCTGCGGACGACCGGCAGATATGTTGATGATCATGGAATCAACAGTCAGCCCCGCCATGCGTTCTGCATGTTCAACGGCCATCCGGATCGAGCGCTCAGCAGCTTCAAGATCGATCAGCATACCCGATTTGATGCCCATCGAACGCGTATGCCCCAACCCGATGACTTCCGGCTGATGGGTGCGACCGTTCAAATAGCGCCCCGGTTCGCCCGGCATCATTTTGGCGATGATGCAAACCGTTTTGGCCGACCCAATATCGAGGATGGTCAAAACCGGCGATTTACGCGCTGAATCAATGGGGCGTTTGGCCATCAGATGCTGCCCCGCTTCTTGATCAGTTCTACTTGCTTGGCGCGTTCTTCAACAAATGAAGCACGGTCTGCAGCCGCGTTTTGGGTAAGCGCAAAGATGGTGCGGTCATCCAAACGTAAATCGATGGCTGCAAGGTCGCGGCCAAGCACGCCATAGGTTGCATCCAACAACTCAAGGCGCGCAATGGCCTCGTTAAGTTCATTTTCCGGCATGCGGATCGTCATGCCGTTGCGCAATCTCAAGTCCCAACGGCGATCACCGACGCGAATGGCGGCGTGCACCTGCCCCAGCAACCACGGTGTTTCCTCAAGGAAACTAAAGAGCGCATTGGCGTTGGTCGCAGCACCGGTGCCCACGACAAGCGGCAGCGCAGCGATGCGAGGGTCGGCGGCGAACGGACCAATCGGCGATCCGTCCCGTTCAACGACGGTGACCGCATCGCCCATTTGCCAGAGCGCATAAGGAATACGTTCTCGGAGCGTCACCGACAAAGTACCCGGATAGATTTTCTGAAGTTGGGCTTGCTCGACCCAAGGCAAGCCTTCAATTACCCCTCGCGCCGCTACCGCGTTCAACGTCAACAACGAGCGTGAGCCGTCAATTTCCAGAGCGCGATAGACATCATCAACCCGGGTATGGGTATTTCCTTTGACTTCGATTTGAGTAACGCCAAGCCCGACTGCGACAGCTAAGCGTTCGCTGCCTACAGAAAGCTGTCCACCAACCGCTGCGCCGTAAAGTCCGCAAAAACCGATAAACCCGCCCAGAAGAGCAGCTTCAAAGTAGCGTGGAATTTTCAAATCGCCATTGACGATACGGCTGCCAATACGCGCTGGCCGACGTAGCCATTTGGGAAGCACACGCGCTTGCGAGCCCGGAGCACTTGCTTGTGCTCGAACAGAAGCTAACCGTCTTCCCGTTAACGCATGCAACTGGCGTCCTCCACCATCCATTGTACCAACTCGGCGAAACTATGCCCTGCTTCTTGCGCAAGTTCCGGCACGAGTGACGTTTCTGTCATCCCTGGCTGGGTATTAATTTCCAGCCAAATCAATTCGCCATCTGGAGAAAACCGGTCGTCGTAACGAAAATCCGAACGCGTCACGCCACGGCAGCCAAACGCCTGATGAGCTTTAAGCGCCAATGTCGTTATCTTTTGGTAAATATTTGGTGAAATTTCTGCCGGGCACACATGTTTTGAACCGCCCTGCTTGTACTTGGAATCAAAGTCATAGAACTGATGTCCTTGGGGAATTATCTCTGTAACCCCAAGCGCAACGTCGCCCATTATGGCACAGGTCAGCTCTCGGCCATGGATATAGCGCTCCACCATGACACGGTCGCCATAAGCCCACTCATCAGAAGTTATGATCTGTGGCGGATGGTGTTGGTCGGCCTGAACGATAACAACACCAAAGCTCGATCCTTCCGCCACCGGCTTTACAACATAAGGGGGCGGCATGGGATGCGTCGAACCAAATTCCATCCGGTCCATCACTTTGGATTCAGCTATCGGTATGCCGTAGCTGCGCGCCAAGCGTTTGGCCAACTCCTTGTCCATCGCAACCGACGTGGCGAGCACACCGGAGTGGGTATAAGGAATGTCCATGAACTCCAGAACGCCCTGGATTTTGCCATCTTCACCAAAGGGACCATGCAACGCGTTAAAGGCAACATCCGGCTTCAATTCTTGTAACTGGGTGAAGACATCACGCGTGACGTCAACGCGACTGACCTTGTGGCCCAACCGCTCGAGTGCATCCGCACAAGCTCCGCCCGATGCAAGGCTAACCGGTCGTTCGGACGAAAACCCACCCATAAGCACCGCCACGTGCTTGGCTTCGATCCCAGTCATGTCCATCCCCTCTGCTAATGCCCTGAAGCATCAGCTTGTAAACGCTAAAACCCGTACGCTGGTTGAAAACAGGAGCGCCCACACAAAAGGCCCTCGAATCACCTGCAGTGAATCAGACAGGCGCGGGACTGGCAAGAACCCGCTTGCGCGTTCAAATTGTTAACGCGCCACCAGAAATTTGCACGACAATCATAACCGGCCAATAAGCCGCGGCTGCTATCGTGCAGTTTGTTGGACGGGGAAATGTATTGGCACAAAAGGTAAAGCATACAGCGGTCGCCATGTCATTGGCGCTTGCAAGCGTCGTCAGCACGACTGCGCATGGAGCCGATATTCCGTTCACGGCAACGGTGTCGAGCACCTGCAGTATGATCGTCCAACGTGATGGCCGACTGACCATGACTGATGGTGACACGATCCTGCGGTCCAACACGGGCGGCGGCAACGCACGCGTTAATGTTTTTACCAATGTGAGTGGCTTTGAGCTGTCGGTCGATAGTCCTACGGGCTTCGATCAGGAACCGGCAGCTGACGTTCCCTCACCCGAAACCTTCCAAACCGAAGTCCGTGGACGGCGAGACACAAGGTTCAACTGGACAACGGGCCCGGCGGTGCTGAACACCGGTGAGACACGGGCGCGCGTGCGTATGATTATTCGCAAAACAGGCAGCGACACATTTGCCGCCGGTGACTACCGTGCCTATGCCACTTTAAGATGCGAATAAGCGTCCATCGCGTGTTAAGCGAGCAAATCGCCAATTGAGCAGCACGGCAGCTACACCCAAACCGAGCGCCAAGCCGGTCCAAACACCTAGCCCGCCAAGCCCAGCCCAAAATCCCAAAATGTAGGCCGACACCAGCCCAATTGGCCAATAAGCGCACATGGCGATCAACATCGGAACCTTGGTGTCTTGAATGCCCCGCAAATTCGCTGCACCGATCGCCTGCGCTGTATCGGTCAGCTGGAAACAAGCGGCAACGAACAAAAGCGGCGTTGCAAACGCCAAGACCTGCAAAGCGTCCGGGTTGGTCTCATCCAAAAAGAGCGAGATCAACACCTCTGGAAGCACGAGGAACAAGCAGGCCGCAAAGCCAGCAAAGCCAAGACACAAAATAAGCACCGTGTAGGCTGCGCGCACCATGTTGCTGCTATGGCTACGTCCATAAAAAGTGCCCACGCGCGCCGTGGCGGCCTGAGCCATACCCATCGGCACCATGAAGGCGAGTGACGCGATTTGCAGCACAATACCGTGCGCAGCCAGCGCAACCACCCCCAACCAACCCATAAAGATAGATGCAAATATGAACATCCCGGTTTCAGCGGTGATCATGGCACCAATCGGTAAGCCTAGGCGAAAAACCCGCGTGAACGCGCCCCAGTCCGGCCGCCAGAAACGAACGAAAATCTCGTAGCGCCGCGCACGCGGTTCAAAAACGCAGTAAAGGCATATCGCACCAAAGATCACGATATTTGTACCGAGCGTTGCGATAGCGGCCCCGCGAATGCCCAATTCCGGCATACCCCAATTGCCGAAAATAAAAAGCCAATTAAGGCCGATATTGACGAGTACGCCAACCACGGTGACCCAAAAGACAAAAATCGTGCGCTCAATCGCCGTTAAAAACCCGCGCAATGCCCACCAGAGCAGAACCGTTATCATGGCCCATTGCGATATCCGCATATATTGGCCACCCAATTCAGCGACGATGGGTTCCTGTCCCAACGCAAGAAAGATTGTCCCGGAGAACCACAGCAACGGCATTACCAGGATCACATAGGCGGCACACACCCATAGACCCATGCGAACGGAACGGCGAACCTGCCGTATGTCGTTTCGCCCTTCCGCTTCTGCGGCCATCGGCACGACAGCATAGGCAAATCCAGCACCGAACATCATGACTGTAAACCAAAACTGCGTTGCCAGCGCTCCGGCCGCCAGCTCTTCAATCCCGTACCAGCCCAGCATCACTGTGTCGGTTGTGTTCATCAACATGCCGCCGAGCTGTGAACCAACCAACGGCACGCCCAGGGCCAACGCCGCTTTTGCATGCGCCGCCCAGGTAAGGGGAATTTCCGTGGCCGCTTGAAGATTCGTTGACGCTGAAGACATAGCGCCTCCTTCTGCCCAATTTCACGGCAGGTCAACACAACTGCTTAACCCTGCGCAAAAAAAGAGCTTATTGAGATCAATTCCCATCTAGAAATTTAGCCGGGAAACTACTATATAACACTCAAGCAGACATCATAAGGAAGACCAACATGTTGAATTACATGACTTTTTGGTCCGGATGGATCGCACCAGCGATCACGAAAGACCGCGAAAACCAAACGTTTACTAAGTCCGAGTTTGCAACATTTGAGCGTATGGTACTCAAAGCAGAAAAGGGCGTGACAGCCCCGACGCCGACCACGCACTAGTTGCAACGCAAGTAAATGAAAAAGGCCGCCGATGCATCTCATCGGCGGCCTTTTTCTTATTGATTTGAATGCGCTTTCTTAACACGCGCGATTTCGCGTAACATTGCCATGAGATCATCAATGGCGATCTCTTCGGCCTCACTTAAAGCCTGTTCAGGCTTGAAATGTTTGATCAGAACCTCAAGCGCGTCGCCCATCCGGCCCAGCTGGCGCCCATAAGACCCCACATCATCAAGTATGGCCTGCTCAACGCGTATGTTGGATGAACGCCCCATATTGACACTGAACAAGCTGAACTGGTTGTCGCTAAAGATATCGAACCACTGTGAGACATCACCGGACGGAAAGTTCACCTGATAACTCGCAGGTCGGTAAAAGTTGGTCATGTTTGCCCCTTGCATGTTTTCCATTGCTGCAATGCAGCATGGCGCACGCAGCGCGCTTTTGCAATCAGGCCAAAAGCTTGGGATCAAACGGGTGTTTAGTCAGGTTTTCATAGCCATCTTCGGTGATGAGAACCTGGTCTTCCAGTTTCACCCCATCGCGCCCGCCAACCTTCCCAGCATAGCACTCAACACAAAGCATCATGCCAGGTTCAAGCGGGTAATCCATGGCGCCTTCGCGAAAATCTTCCGGATAGGTCACACACGGAAACTCGTCACACAGTCCCACACCATGGAAACAGCAAGAGTAACGTTGCTGGCGGTAGGCTTCCGGCAACGGTTTTGCCAGATGGGTCAATTCGGAGAACAAAACGCCCGGCTTCAACAGCTCCATATTCGTCATGATGTGATCATAAGCGACATCAAAGACCTCGCGCTGCTCGGCAGTCGGCTCACCATCACCAACATAAACAGTACGGCTTAAGTCGGCACACATGCCATAAGGACCGATGAGGTCCGTGTCATAGGCGAGCAAGTCTCCATCTTGAAGCTTACGCGGCCCTGCCTCCTGAAACCACGGATTGGTGCGCGGGCCAGAGGCTAGTATGCGGGTTTCAATCCACTCTCCACCGCGGGCTATGTTTTCCTTGTGCAAGATCGCCCAAAGTTCCGTCTCCGCGATACCCGGTACCGCTGCTGCCTCCATCTCGGCCATGGCGATTTCGCAGGTCGCCATCGCACAACGCATAGCATTGATCTCATCGGGGCCTTTGATGAGCCGCGCATGCTCCATCAGCTCCTGACCGGAAACAACTTGGAGCCCTTCATTTTCCAATGCAGCAGCACCGTGCAGCTCCATCTTGTCGACAGCAATGCGCTTTTCACCGCCGCCATGGCTTGCCACGACGTCCGCAATCTCTGCTGCGAACTCGCGAGCCTTGTCCCACTGGGCGTCACCCGCTGAAAAATAGAACAGCGCCTTGCACTGGCGCACTTCGCTAACGAGCGGCAAATGCGCGTTGAGAAATGCGCAATTGTTGTAATCCCAAACGATCATGTGCCCATCGGCACCGACAAAGCAGGCTCGAGCGGGGTTGTGCAATATCCAAACATGCATGTTGGAAGAATCGCTCGCATAACGAAGGTTCAGCGGGTCATACAGCAACGCGCCCGCCAGGCCGCGTCGGTTGATCTCGGCAACCACCCTCGCATGGCGATATTCGCGCATCTGCGCAACATTGGGTGCAGAAAGACCAAGCGCCTCCCACTCCGCAAAGGCAATATCGGTCGGCCCAATTTCCACGCGATCAGGATCAACAGGTGTGCCATCGGCTTTAAAGAGTTGCGTTGCGCGTCTGCGCGCCGGATCAATTTTCCGATTAGACGATTGAAAACCAGACTGATAATTCATCGCAAACCTACTTTCCGGTCACACGGACCAGACAATGCGCAATGCGTCAGATTGTCGATTTCAGAATGCGAAGTGGCAAGTCGGTTTTACAGCATCCGGCCGTTAAACGGTTGCACCGGCTCTTCATTGGGCGCAAATTCACCAACACGCTTGATTTCCCATTCCAGGCGAACACCAGACGTATCAAGCACGCGTTCCCGCACCGTTTCACCGAGCAGCTCCAGCGCATGGCTAGTGGCGGAACCGGTGTTGATCATGAAATTGCAGTGCATCGGCGACATCTGCGCGCCGCCAATGGTCAGCCCCCGGCATCCAGCCTTGTCGACCTCTTTCCAGGCCGACGAACCTTCGGGGTTTTTAAAGGTCGAACCACCGGTCTTCTCTTTGATCGGCTGCACGGTCTCACGGTGATGTTGAACCTCGTCCATCAGCTTTTGGATGGTGGTCGGCTCCTCGGCATAGCCTTCAAAGACCGCCTTGGTAAAAATCAAATCTGTCGGCGCCGACGAGTGACGATAGCTATATCCCATCGCGTCATTGGTCAGAACATGTTTTCCACCTTGCCGATCAATGCCATGCACTTCGATGACCCGCTCGCGGGTTTCAACGCCATTGGCCCCAGCATTCATACGCAAAGCACCGCCGATGGCGCCCGGGATACCGTGGTAAAAGTGAAATCCACCAATGCCCACATCGCGCGCGCGCGCGGCCAACATCTTGTCCGGCACCGCTGTACCAACCGCCAATCGATGGTCACCCATAGGCTCAATACCGCCAAAGCCCCGAGCGGAGAGCCGAACAACGATCCCCTTCACGCCGCCGTCTCGTACCATCAGGTTGGACCCGACGCCGACCACCAAAACTGGCACATCATCGGGCAGCTTTGACAAGAAAGCCGCCAAATCATCATCGTCCGCCGGCTGAAAAAGCACTTCGGCCGGACCGCCAGTGCGGAACCATGTGACAGCACTCATCGGCGCATTGGGCGTTAGGCGGCCTTTGACCTCACCAATAATCGGGCGCAGTCGCTCCAGCAGTGCATCGCCATCGACAACCACCATTAGTGACCATCCTGAAGTTGGTCCGGCAGAGCGTAAGCCCATTGCGTAATATTGCCCGCGCCGAGATAAATCA
>JBCBYO010000002.1:0-159378 GCA_039815825.1 Pseudomonadota bacterium | reverse complement strand
ATCGTTACCTACCTGAAAAGCCAAGTGCGCGTGTTGGTTCGTTCGCTGGTGGAAGAGACGTGGCTGGCGGTCATGATCATAGGTTGCTTCGCATGGTGGCAGATGGTTTTGCGGGGTGTCCGGTTGGCAAATCGGGAAACGTGCATTCTCATCGCAACGCTCTTGGCAATTGGTGCAAAGCTCGTGGTGTTCCCACTTCATGAAACGCGCTTCTGGTTCCCATATCTCATAGTGTTCGGCATGGTTTTGATCTGCGCAATGCGGGACACTGACTTCTTCCTGAAAGGACGGGGAAGCATTCATGGCTGACGTCACAGATATTCCGCAGGTTCAAAGATTTAGCGTTCGTGCGTTTGTTCGCGCGGTTGCCGCATATCTCTTCAATTTGGTATGCCAGCTTTGGAGCTGGGCAGCGCCTGTGTTGGCGCCGCTATCGATTGTCGGTTTTTTTGCGGTGATGCTCACAATCGACTGGCTTCGCCCAATACACAATTGGGATACGCTGGCATATCTTGGCGTCGCGGCGCGCGATTGGCTTGGCATGGTCGACCCGCAAGCCATTCATGCTTATGCATATGATACGGTACGCGCTGCGGTTTCTCCCGAGGCATATAGCCAACTGACACAGATGGATGAATATCGACTGCGCCAATACACTGATCCGGCAGCGTTTCTTTCCATGCTTGGCATGTACGACGTCAAATGGGGTTATGTCGCGCTCTTGGCGTTGTTAGGTCCGCTTACAGGTGCCTACCAAGCTGGGTTTCTCATCAACGTATTTGCCGCGCTAATTCTCTCGGTGGCACTGATTTGGTGGTTTGCCAAGAACAAGTTGCTACACTTGGCGTTTATTGCTCCAGCGCTGATGATGCTCGGTAATGTTGCCGGTTTTGGCACTGCAGACATTCCCGATTTTTTGGCGTTTGCGCTCATCGTGACTGGGGTTCTTTTGCTTGATCAAAAGCGGGAGATCGCTGGTTTTGTAACTTTGTCTTTGGCTGTTCTTGTACGACCCGACACGATTGCATTTCTCGGTGTGTTGATGGCGATGGCTTGGTTCTTTGCGGACCGTTTTAACTGGAAGTCGGCGATTGCATTTGGCGTGTCACTGGCGGTTTACCTGACCATCAAGAATGCTGGGACACACCCTGGATGGTGGGTTCATGCATGGTTCTCCGCCTATCGCTATGAAAATACGTTGGAAGGTTTCAATCCGGATTTTTCAATCGTCGTTTATGGTACCGCGTTTGCCTGGAATTTGGTCCGCGGCGCTTTGGAAAATGAGTGGCTTGGCATCATTGCGTTGATTGCCATGGCTTGGGGTCTTATGCAGCGATCCGGCATGATGATGACGACGCGCCGGACAACGCTTATGGCGGCGCTTTTGGTCGGCGCGGTCGCCAAATATGTTGTCTTCCCGATCCACGACACACGGTTCTACATCGCTTTATTGTTCCCTGCCGCATTGATCCTTTTTGCAGAGGCTGGACGTCTTCTCAGCGCACGCCTTTCCGACGCAAACGAAAATCAGGAGGCAGCGATATGAGTGCACCTGCCGCCAACGGATTGTTGCGACTGGGTCGCCGGGCAGCTGCCTCTTTGTCATCGCTGTGGGTCGATCGATTGTGTGTCGCGCTTGGCGTGGCGCTTGTGTTGGCGATTACTGTTTTTGGCGTACTACGCCCTGCCTACAATTGGGACATGTTGGCCTATGTTGCTGCGGCACTGGATGACCGCCACGAAACCGCGGAAACACTGCACCATGACGCTTGGGCGGTCATGGAAGAAGGTGCCAATCCGGTTCAATGGCAAGATTTGACGGCTGCCAACCCCTATAATGTGGCTAATTTTGAGAACCCCGATGCACTGCAATCGCAGTTGGTGATGTTCCACGTAAAGCCGCTCTATGTTTGGTTTATCCGTGCGATGGAGCCATTGGTAGGTGTGGGCAAGGCAGCGATTGCAGCCAGTTGGCTGCCCGGGCTTTTAGTGGGATTGTTCACTATTTGGTGGCTTGCGCGCGCCGGTCAGGCACAAGCTATTCCATTAGTGCTGCCTGTGTTCGTTATGGGTGATTATTTCCATATGGTCACCAATGTCGTGCCTGACATGTTGCATGCAGCCATTGCCCTTCCGGCACTGTTCCTGCTCTCAAAAGGGCGAGATTGGGTTGCAGCGTCGCTCTTGGTAATCGCGTGCGCGGTACGGCCTGACAGCGTCATTTTGACATTTGCGATCTTGCTTGTGGCTCCGTTTTTTGGCGTCCGGCTCGCGCCGATCGTCTTTGCTTTTGTTGGTTCGTTGTTGATGGCCAAACTTATCGCTTCGACCTATGACCATATTGGCTGGTGGTCACATTTCGTTTTTTCCACCGTCGAGCTTCAAGCTATTGTCACGGGTTTTGATCCGGCATTTTCAGTCACCACCTTACTGACAGGTTATGTGCGTGGCTTATCGGTGGCTTTCCAGCATTCCGAGTGGATCTGGTTGGCGATGCTTTTGGTGGGGGTGCGGCTAGTGGCACTGGCGAGCGGCGTCGTGGGCGATCGCAGGATTGAGGCCATTTTTGTGGCTTGCCTTCTTGGTTTGGGTGGGAAGTTTCTGAGTTTCCCACTTCCTGATGATCGATTTTATTTCATCTTCATTGCAGGCATGGCCGTCAGCCTCGCGCTACTCTTACGGCCCCAATTCGTCCGTTGATTCTTGCGGGCTGGTTTTTTCAATCATCGTAGTGACCACCCGAAACAACATGATTTCCGGTGGTACCTTTTGACACTCAATGAGTGTTCTTTTGACTATTTCTCTGGGACCAACTTCATTAACAATCTCGATGAAGCCCGGTTCCCGGACGGTCGTCGCCATACTCCAAGCACCCAAAATCCAGCCAATGGCGTGGTTCAACTCCGATGCTCCTTGCTGACTGGCGAACTCGATAACTCGTCCGCACGGCCAAAGACCGGCACCCATATTGGGTGCGCCGATTGTTTTAAAGTTTGTTTCAGACGCGGCTGCTGTCAACGGCACCCAGACCGTCAACGCGAATAAAATGTATCGTAACACAAAAACTCCTGAGAACCGGTAATCGCCAATGGCAGATATACAGGTTCAAGAAAGCGGAGATTGTATGTCTAGGACCTCGGTTTAATGTTTTCGGGGTCATATAGCGGTTCATAACCAATGCCCGCGACTTCAACCGGGAAACGCTCACCGAAATATTCGATCATCAACCCATTGCCTTTACGCGCTTTGTCGTGCGGCAAGTAAGCAAGCGCGATGTTTTTGCCAACCGTTGGTCCGTACGCAATCGATGTCGTGAATGATCTACGACCCAGCTCATCGACGAGCACTTCGCCTGTTTGGTGGTCCATGACGGGGCAGGTGCCCACCGGATAACGCGCAACGCCCTCAGAATCGGTATTGTCGGTGACGACCAAGGTGCACAACGTCGCGATCTGTTGGTTCCGCGAGCGATGTTCCAAATATGCGGCCTTACCGATAAAATCGGCGTCCTTCACTTTCGGGCGGGCCAAATCTGCCTCAAGCAGATTGTACTCCGTCAAAAGGTCGGCGTTTTGCAGACGCAGTGATTTCTCCATTCGCCGCGTATTGGCGTAGGTTTCCACACCAAATGGCATGATTTCCAAAGCGCGTAGCGCGTCCCAAACTGCCAAACCGTCTTCATACGCCATGTGCAGTTCAAAGCCCTGTTCGCCGACATAGGAGATGCGGAACGCGGTGACATCTTTGCCGGCTATCGTCACCGGTTTCATGGTCGCGAACGGGAAATTGTCGTGGGATAGCGCGTCTGTTTCGTCGATCAGTTTGCCGAGATTTTCTCGTGCGTTCGGGCCCCAAATGCCGATGGTAATATGCGCCTCAGTCTTGTCGACAATGGAAACGTCCATGCCCAGCTTTTGTGCCATGTCCTTCATGTATACAAAATCGCGTGGCCCTGCGTCGGCGCCGTCGACCACCAGACATTTGTCTTCAAAACGCAGGATTGTCAGGTCTGCCCTTACGCCGCCATCGTCCTGCAGAAAATGGGTATAGATGCCACGGTTGATGTTTCGGTCACCGCTTATTTTGGCAACGCACAGATATTCCAGAAACGCTACATGGTCGGGTCCAGAGACCTCGTAGATCGCGAAATGCGAAAGGTTCACCATCCCGACATTTTCACTCATTTCCAAGTGTTCAGCGTTGGATACACGCCAGAAGTGGCGATTGTCCCACTCGTTTTCCCGGACCGGGACCTTGTCGCCCCATTTTTCAAGGAGATGTTCGTTGGCCGCATAGCCGTGGGCGCGTTCCCAGCCGCCCAGTTCCATGAAATATCCGCCCAATTCGACTTCGCGCTCATAAAAGGGAGAACGGCGCACGTTCCGCCCTTTCGAGAACGGCTCGCGCGGATGTACGGCTGGATTGTACACCTTCATGGCTGTTTCGGTGCAGCGGTCCCAGATGTGTTGTTCTTCTTTTTGATGGTCATAAAAGCGGGCATAGTCGACAGCGTGGTGATCGATTTCGGTTTTGCCGTCTGTCATCCAGTCGACGAGCAGCTTGGCCATGCCAGGCCCGTCCTTGACCCAAATGGCGACGCAGTACCAAAGGCCTTTTGCTTTTAATGACTGCCCGATGGAGGGGCCGCCATCGGTGGTCACTTGCAACAGTCCGTTGAAAGAATAGCTCTCATTGTAACCCAGTTCGCCAAGGATTGGTGTGAGTTCCATGGCGCGTTCGAGCGGCTCCATGATCTGCTCAATCGGCAAGTCGCGTTGCGATGGTGAGAGGCGTGCCTCTTCTTTTTCCAGAATGTAACGCGGGTGGCATAGCCGTGGGTTTTTCTCTTCGTAGTACCCCCACTCAATCTGGCCGCCCTCTGGTGTGGTTGGATCGCCGGTGTCGCGCATATAGGCGGAGTTGCCTTGGTCGCGCAGCAGTGGGTAGCCAATGTCTTTTCCGGTGCCAGCAAACTCGTTGTACGGTCCGAAGAAAGTTAGCGGATGATCGATGGGCATGACCGGCAGGTCTTCGCCAATCATATTGGCGATAAGCCGTCCCCAAAGACCTGCGCACACAATTACGTGGTCAGCATAAATCGTCCCGCGGTGGGTCTTCACACCTTTGATGCGGCCGTCTTCGACAATCAAGTCTTCGCACGAAGTGTTGGCAAAAACGCTCAGTTTTCCGGTGGCAACGGCCTCATCGACAAGCTCACCTGCGACCGCTTGCGAGCGCGGTGCGACAAGGCCAGCATCTGGATCGTACATGCCGCCTTGAACTTGATCTTCTTCGATCAGAGGAAAGATCTCTTTGATTTCCTTGGGGTCGACATATCGCACACGGGTGCCGAAGGCTTTGCCAGAAGCAATCTTGCGGTGAATTTCGGCCATTCGATCATCATCACCAACACGGGCAACTTCCAGTCCGCCCACTTTTTCGTAGCGGCCGCGTTGCGCAAAGAAGTCGATCGAATATTTTGTGGTCCAGCAGGACAAAAAGTCATGGGCTGTGGTGTAACAAAAATCCGAGGCGTGGCTTGTTGAGCCGATGTCAGTGGGCACGGCGGACTTGTCGATTGCAACAATGTCGTCCCAACCACGTTCGATGAGGTGATGAGCAATTGACGCGCCGACAATGCCTCCGACCCCTATGATGACCACTTTGGCTTTTTCAGGAAACGCCGCCATTTTGTTCACTCGTCTGGTTTTTTGTGCTTACGCGACCATAGTCGACATGGTCATATTGCGAAATGAGACAAAGCGCTCTGTTCTGGCAACGACAAGCGAGTGTCGGCGAACTGCGAGGCGAATCGAAACTCGCGGCAAGTGTGGTTTCGATGGTGGCTAATTAGCAGGCCGCGGTGCACAAGAATTCATCTCAATCATGTAAAACGCAGCCTACCGAATACGCCTAATACTGCTCACTCTCCGGCGTTTCTGGAGCTCAATCCATTGAAAAAGACATAAATGTTGCAGTGCACAAAATTTCGACTTGTCAAATGGCGGGCTCGAACCGACCATAATTGTTATTATGACGCGCTTTCTGAAAAAGATCGCGCTGCTAGTGGGAGGTGTCGCAGTCGCGTTTTCGGGGGTCTTGGCTGGAAGTCCGGCACAGGCAACCGAACAAGTTGATGTTGAATTGGTGCTCGCGGTGGATGTGTCCGGCTCTATGAGCAAGCGTGAGTTACGCATTCAACGCGAGGGTTATACCGCAGCATTTCGATCCAATCAGGTGATCGACGCCATCGAAGCCGGCCTTATCGGCGCGATTGCAGTCACTTATGTTGAGTGGGCCGGAAAAGACCTGCAACGACATGTCATCCCTTGGATGAAAATCGAAAACGCCGCGGATGCTCACGCGTTTGCAGACAAGCTTGAGCGCGCGCCACGCGGCAACATGAACTACACATCTATTTCTGGTGCGATCCATGTCGCCATGTCCAGCTTGGACAACAATCGTTATGACGGCATGCGCAAAGTCATCGACGTCTCTGGTGATGGGTTGAACAATCAGGGTGGTCTGGCTTCATTTGCACGTGATGAAGCGGTTGCGAAGGGCATCGTCATTAACGGGTTACCGCTCATGACTGACCCGTTCAATTTTCGGTTTGGTGGCCAAGAAGTCAGTTTGGATGACTACTACCAATCCTGCGTCATCGGCGGTCCCGGTTCTTTTTTGATCCCGGTCACGAGCTGGAATGGTTTTGCCGATGCGGTGCGTCGGAAAATCATTATGGAAGTCGCCTTCATCACGCCGCCGCGGGACAATAGACGGCTACCGGTTGTCCGGGCACAGTTTCTGGATTTCGGGCCGCCACCGGTTGATTGCGGTATCGGTGAGAAAGTACTTGGCCTTCCAACCTGATATATTTCTTGATCAAGTGCGGATTTGCTGCACTTGATCTTCCGATGAGCATTCGCACGCTAATTCTCACCATTTGCCTTTGTCTCTTTTCATCCTTTGCCCGCGCCGAGGAGGCAATCGTAGACGTTGAACTCGTCATCGCTGTCGACGTCTCGGGTTCAATGGATTTCGGCGAACTTCGCATTCAAAGACGTGGCTATGTAGAAGCCTTTCGGTCCCCGGATGTACATGACGCAATTGCCGACGGTCTTCTGGGCTCAGTGGCGGTTATGTATGTCGAGTGGGCACGCAGCGATCTAAAGCGCGTCATTGTCCCATGGATGCGCCTGGAGACGCCGCAAGACGCGAGAGAGTTTGCAGACAGGCTCGAAGCGGCAGGCCTCGGTAATATGCGCAATACATCGATTAGCGGTGCCATCGAATACGGCGTTACGCAAATCGAGGGTAACGCTTTTGTTGGCTCGCGCCGTGTTATCGATGTTTCTGGCGATGGCCCGAATAATCAAGGTGGATTGGTGACATTGGCCCGGGACAAAGCAGTGGCGCGCGGCGTAGTGATCAACGGGCTTCCGCTGGTCACCGAGCCTTGGCGAGAGCGCTTGATCTTTGGCGATGACGGCGACCTGGCGACCTACTTTCGCGCTTGCGTGATTGGTGGCCCTGGATCATTTGTGATCCCGGTTACGCGGTGGGAAGAGTTTGGCGCTGCCGTTCGCCGCAAGTTGGTGCTTGAATTGGCTGGGCGCGTGCCCTCAGAACCTTTGGTCAAACGCATCCAGTTTCTCGATATTCCGACGGCTGACGTTGATTGTGAGATTGGCGAAAAGCGGCGACGCGAACGTGAGCGCGGCGACCGCTGACGAAACAATTAAACGAAGTTTGGTGGTGCAGCCCAAGTAAACCTGCGTTAAGCGTCTGACATGGCGTTGGATGCGGAAATAATCAGTGTTGTTTGGCTTTCGCTGCGCGTCAGCGTCATTGCCGCGCTGTTTGGATTGGCCATTGGTGCGCCGGTAGGCGCCTGGATTTGCATGTTACCGGATGTGCAAAGACGGGTTTGGCTCGCCATTTTTTCTACGCTGCTTGCCGTGCCCACCGTGGTGGTGGGATTGTTGGTCTATATGCTTCTGTCACGCTCTGGGCCGCTGGGTGCTTTGGAGCTTTTGTTTACGCCAACCGCTATCATCATCGCGCAAGCATTGATCACACTGCCCGTGGTCACAGTGTTTGCATATCGCGCTTGCGCTGAGCCTTGGGCGGACTATGGCGAGGCCCTGCGCCTCGATATCAAGCAACGCTGGAAACAAGGTTGGTACCTGCTGCGTATGGCCAGGGCCGGTATAATTATGGCATTTCTCGTCGCCTTTGGACGCGCAGTGTCAGAGGTTGGTGCAGTCATGATTGTGGGTGGCAACATAAGAGGCGCTACCCGCGTCATGACAACCGCGATCACCTTGGAGACACGTCAGGGCAATTTCTCATTTGCCGTGACGCTGGGCTTAATCCTGTTGGCCATTTCTTTCCTTGTCACACTAGCCACTTGGCTGATCGCGCGTGGTCGTGGCAACAGCCTTTAGCTCTCTGGTCCAGGAGCAAAGAACAATTGCTGACCGCGGACCTTAAACGAATTGATCGCCGCATGTCCGTCCGGTCCCGACAACCATTCATGCCATGCCGATGCGGCCCGCTTTTCTTGGGTGTTTAGCGCTTCGTGCGTCACCAAAATGCTGGAATAGGGGTTGAGGAGCGGCGGCTCTTCCTCGACCAAAACCACCAAATCACCTTTCTTGCCAAAGCTGATCCATGTGCCTCGGTCCGTAAGGGTGTAGGCGTTCATCTCTGTCGCCGTAAGCAAGGTTTGGCCCATCCCTGCACCTGTTTCGCGATGCCAACCACCGAACGTGTCTTGGTTTAAGGATGCCTTTTGCCATAGTCGCAGTTCGGCGCGGTGTGTGCCGCTATCGTCACCGCGAGACAGGAATATGGATTTTGTTTCTGCGATGCGTGCCATAGCCTGCATTACGTTTTCTGCACCGGCGATGCTGGCCGGGTCAGCGGCTGGGCCGATAACGACGAAATCGTTGTACATGACCGAACGCCGATCGATACCATGACCCCCACGGACAAAAGTATCTTCGCCAACGCGATCATGGGTAAGGAGGGCGGCCGCGTCACCGCGTTGGCCTAACGCCAAGGCTTGCCCGGTTCCAACCGCTACGACATCAACAATTATGGCGGTTTTTGCACGAAAACGCGTCGTCAACACATCTAAAAGGCCGGAATTTTCCGTTGATGTTGTCGTGGCCAGTACAAAACGATTTTCACCCGCCACGGCTTGGCTGGCGACAAAAAACACAACGAGCAGGGCGATTAGACGCAAAATCATCGCTGGGTGGCTGCCTCTATGCGCCCATCAATTGCTTGTGTTCGGCGCGTTCTTGCTGCGGTGATTTTTGGTAGAGCTCGCGATAGCACTTTGAGAAGTGAGAGGCGGAAATAAAGCCGCATGCAATGGCAACTTCCACCACGGGCAATGATGATTGGATCAACAGGTGGCGGGCTCGGTCGAGGCGGACTTCAAGATAGTAGCGCGCTGGCGAACGGCCCATCTCCTGTCTGAACAGTCTTTCAATCTGGCGGCGTGAAATGCCGATATGGTCAGCTATTTCCAACAATGAAAGAGGCTCCGATAGATGAGCCTCCATCAGCTCGATGATTTCCAGAACTCTGCCATTTTGAACGCCGAGCCGCGCGCGCAGCGGCAAGCGTTGGCGGTCCGTGGAAGACCGCACCCGGTCGGTCAGCATCTGTTCGCAAATGCGGTTGACGATATCATCGTCAAAGTCTTCGGCGATGAGCGAGAGCATCATATCCATGGAAGCGGTGCCGCCCGCGCATGTGTGAATGCTCCCGTCGATCTCAAAAAGGTCGGCATACACTTCCGCTTTGGGGAATCGTTCCTGAAAACCGGGCAGGTTTTCCCAGTGGATGGCGCACCGTTTGCCGCCAAGCAGGCCAGCTGCAGCAACCACAAAAGCACCGGTGCATAAGCCGCCAACCGCAATGCCGCGCATGTGCTCTTCGCGAACGATGCCGGTCAACTGTTTAGTGATGTGTGTTTCAATATTGGTACCGCCGCACACGAGGTAAAGCGTGGGCCGGTCTGCACCATTGATCATGCGCCGTTCGTCATCAATGCACGTTTCAGCGGCAACGCTAATGCCGCTGGATGCTTCAACGGGTGAACCATCAGCGCTTGAGGTGCGCCAGACATAGGCTTCATAGCCTAGCATTCGGTTGGCAGATCGCATTGCCTCAACCGCTGATGCAAAAGCGATCATCGTAAATTCCGGTACCAGGTGGAAAACCACCGACCGAAGCGGTTGATCAGCGAACTTCAATTCGGCCTCCCAAGCCAAAAATCCCGATTTGCATTCGCATGCGTGCGAGACACAATCAGCGATCCATTTATGCCGCAAGTAAATTCGTCATCTATCGTTCACAATATCATCGATGAGGGCGGACATTGTTGCGGCGCTAAAGTCAAAACGCCCGATATCCGGATCGGCTTTGAATGTTCCTTCACCCCACTCTGTCGGCCGCGGAAAGTACGCGGTTTTCAGGCCAAACGATGCAGCAGCGTCCAAATCATCTGTGTGGCAAGCCACCATCACTGTCTCATGTGGCGCGGTGCCCAGTGCCGCGCAGGAATTGTAATAAACATCTGGATGCGGTTTGTAATTTTGGCCTGTATCTGCACCGCAAATCATGGACCAAGGTAAATTTGCATAAGCTGCAAGTCGCTGCATCATCGGTTTGGACCCATTCGAGCATGCGGCGATGGGTATACTGTCTTTCAAGCTGTTGAGAGCATCAACTGTATCGGGCCAGGCGGGTAGGTGTTCCCAAGCAAGGTTGAGTTGATAGCGTTCTTTGTCATCAAATAGATCCGATATGTCTAAACTATCCAAGACGATGTCGAGGTTCTCGCGTTGGATGATGTCCAGCGTGACATAGGGTCGATCGCCATCGCGCACGCGCGCCATGGATGGTTCATAGAGCTTACGCCATGCGTCCGCGATCTGTTCGGCCATGGAGGCTCGCAGCCCGCGCTTTTCGACGAATGGGCGCACAAATGCCGTCGCGCCGGATCGCCAATCGACGCATGTGCCGAACACATCAAACAGGGCAGCTTTGATCATGGCTCCACGGCACACCAAAGCCGTCGCCGCGTCAACAAAAACGCGGCGAACAGTTTCAGTTCGAACCGTAGTCTTAGGCTAGAGCATCAAGCCGAAGCGAGAGCCTAACCGTGCACCATATTCACCGGGCATGGCGCGGGCCAACCGGTCACGATCTGCGTTTGCAGTGATGTTATTACCGTTGATTGGGGATGCCGCTGTGAAAACACCGACACGAAAAAGGTTTGCGAAAACAGACATTTATTACTCCATGCGTTTTGCCATGTCACACGGAGCAGCCTTGGCGCGACCGGACCATTTCGACACCGGTTTGGACCCGGTGTTTGGCAGAAATGGGCGGCTATTATAAGGGCGCGTTGGCGGCGATTTGCGGTGCCGTCATCATACGCCCCCGTTACGGCGGCTCATGGTCGGCATATGGATCAGTTGTGACCGAATTACGACCCCAAAAACGAACCTCAACGAAATTTTTGCGACACAAGCGTCCGATGCTATCCCGAGATGGGGTTATGATGAATGAGCAGTTAATTCTTAACGCTGTTAGCCAAACGAAAACTAGTTTCGCATTGCTTCATTGCCGGCGTAGTGGCCGCGAATGTAGTTGGCCACGATCTTAACCGCGGGATTAGGGCGCTTTGGCAACTTTAGGCCCAATCCATAGTCGGGCAACGGAGAGAGATGATGCATGTTTGGCGCTGCGATCAGGTCATCTCCAAGCTGTGAAACTGGTAGTGGGCCAATGCCGAGATCGGCGAGGATGGCTTTTCGCCGTGCGCCAATATTCTCGCACTGGAGGACGATCTGATAGGGCGTGTCGGCCTCTTCCAAAACGTCGATAGCGTCTTGGTACCAGGCCCAACCTTCTTCCCAAAGGATCACTGGTAGCGGGGTTCTTTCCCAAGCGATGCCGGTTTTGGCCGTCGCCCAGACCTCAGGTTCTGTCCATATGCGTTCGCACTTGGCAACACCTGGGATGGATGGCGCGTGGGTGATGACGGCAAGGTCCAAAACACCGGTTTCCACCTTGTTCAATAGCGCTGGTGTATGATCGACATTGACTGTCAAGACCAAGTTGGGGTGGGTGGCTCGGATCATGCTCAGCGTCTGCATAGGAAAGCGCTCTACGACATCGTCGGGCACACCAAGATGTACGTCACCGGCAATGTCACCATCTTGGAAGGCAGACGCGATCTCGGCCTCCACAGACAGCATGCGCCGCGCGTAGGGGAGCAGTTTTTCGCCCGTGCGGGTCAATGTGGTCGAGCGCGCGTCGCGATGGAACAGGGGTTCGCCGATGATGTCTTCCAGCCGCTTGATCTGCATCGTGACCGACGAGGGGCTCTTGGCCACCCGCTCTGCGGCGCTGACAAAGTTGCCATTTTCAGCAATCGCGACAAAGGATCGAAGCAAACTGATTTCGATTTGCATGATTTCGATTTTCTGAATCTAAGATTATTGCGATTTCGATTGAGTAAATTTCTTTTTGTTGCCAAAAGCAAGCATTAATCGCTTGTTCCAATCAACAATCAGGAGAAGGCAATGTCTGCTCAAGACTATCCCGTGATGTTTGTTTCCGGTCGGGCGCCAACCAATTCGGCGCGCTGGCCTTTTGTCCAATTGCTGTTTCAAACAGCAAAGGTTGCTATGGCTGAAATCGCCCGCCGCCATGCGCTTTGGAAGCTGACCGTTCTCGATGATGCGCAGTTGCGCGACTATGGCGTTGACCGTAATCAGTTGGTCAAAACGCTGGAAGCGCCATTGACCGTCAATGCAACGAAGTCAGTTGAAAAAGCACGTGCGTTGAACGCACGCCGCTCCAACTAAACACTTCGGCGGCGCCCGCCTGACCGTCTGCGACGTGCGGACGGGCCCGCCTCATCATTGTTGGCTGCATTGGGTTTGCGTGCCGGCAGTTTGACGACTTCGGCCAATTTCGGAAAATCGTCCACCTTGTTCGGCATCGCCATAGCGTGCACAAAGTGCTCCTGAAAGTCTGCTTCCAGTGCGGTCTCAATTTTCTCGATATCTCGGACTGTTTTTTCGATTTCACGTCTGAAATCGCGATTGATCAGCGCCATGCGTGCTCCGGTTCCGGCTGCATTGCCCACCGCCTTGACGTTTGACAGGTCACAATCGGGGATCAAGCCGAGCACCATCGCATATTTGGGATCGATAAACGTGCCAAATGCGCCAGCAAAGCGAATCGCGTCGACTTTTTGTATGCCCTGCTTGTCCATCAACAGCTTGATGCCCGCGTAGAGCGCTGCCTTGGCCAGTTGGATGGCGCGTATATCGTTCTGCGTGACAGTGATCTTCTGCGCGCCGTCGTGCAGCACATAGGAGAAGGTTCGCCCATTTTCGATGATGCGCTTTGAGCGCAGGGCTAGGGTACCATCGATCACGCCGTCTTCTGATGCGATGCCCGCCAGGAACATTTCCGCGACGACCTCAATGATGCCAGAACCGCAAATGCCTGTGACGCCTATGTCGGCCGCGGCTGCGTTAAAGCCCGGTTCATCGGACCATTGTTCCACGCCAATGACCTTGAAGCGCGGCTCCAGCGTCGCGGGGTTGATCCGAACCCGTTCAATCGCGCCGGGCGCAGCGCGCTGGCCGGACGAGATCTCTGCGCCTTCAAAGGCGGGGCCAGTGGGCGACGAAGCGGCAACGGTCTTTGCTTTGTTACCAAGCACAATTTCCGCGTTGGTACCGACATCGACCATCAGCATGACGTCTTCGCCGCGATGTGGACCTTCTGAGAGTGTAGCAGCGGCGGCATCAGCGCCCACGTGACCGGCGATGCAAGGCAGCACATACATGCGTGCGCCAGCGCTCAAATCGAGACCATTGTCCTTTGCGCGCATTTCCACCGCGTCGTTGACAGCCAACGCGAACGGCGCGCCACCCAACTCCGTGGGGTCGATGCCCAAAAACAGATGATGCATGATTGGGTTGCCGACGAAAACCGTGTCGAGAATGTCGGCTTTATCGATCTCGGCCTGTGCTGCGACATCTGCGATTAGCTCGTTCAGCGTCTCGCGCACGGCTTTCGTCATCGCTTCACGGCCATCCGGGTTCATCATCACGTAGGAGACGCGGCTCATCAGGTCTTCGCCAAAGCGGATCTGTGGGTTTGAAGCGCCGGAGGAAGCGATTGTCATGCCTGACAGTAGCGAGACAAGGTGGAGAGCGATGGTGGTTGAGCCGATATCGCAAGCTATACCATAGGCCTCGTTCTTGAGGTCTGGGTAAAGTGCCACAATGGTAGCTGGGCCATCGACACGAGGCTGGTGAACCGCGGCAGTGACCTTCCACTGGCCTTTGCGTAAAACCGATTGCAGCGCTGGCAACAAATGGCTGTCGCAAGCGATGTCGTTAAAGCCCCATTGTTCCTGGAGGGCTTTTTGCAACCGATCTACATCGCCGAGCGGTTTGTGCATGTCGGGTTCCTCGACCTCAACATAGCAAAGCGTTAGCGCCGGATTGCGCTCAAAGACTTTTGTATCCGCATCTTTGCGAACGACCTGACGGTTTACGGCCGCGTCAGCGGGGATGTCGATGACGAGATCGCCTTGGATGGTTGCCGAGCAGGAGAGGCGGCGCGTTTCGGCAAGGCCGCGCACGTCATTGTAGCGCGCTTCCTTCGGTCCGGTTTCAGAGATGTTTCCTGTTTCTGAGGAAATGCCATGCTTGGCGAAATTGCCAAATTGAGGTTTGACCTGACAACGCCCGCACGTTGCCCGCCCACCGCAGACACTCTCGACATAGACGCCAAGCTCCCGCGCGGCCTCCAAAATCGGCGTGCCGGTCTCAAAGCGCCCGCGCTTGCCTGAGGGGGTGAAGACAACGAGGTGGTTAGACACCGTTCACCCCCGCCGCGCGGCGCGTCCACCCCGTCTGCCACCGGCGCGTCCGCCAGCGCTGGCGTTTGAATTGGCGGCAGAAACACTCGGTTTGTTAAATTGAATCCATTCGGCGCCGCCTTCGTCTTGGTTCATCAAGAAGTTGGCTGCGCGGATGGCTTCCATTTCCTTGCCTGCGCGTGGTTTTGTTGAGCCCAAGCCGAAAAGTTTGACAAAGGTTTCATCGTCCATATCCGGCGGCAGGATCACGCCAGCTGCTTCAATCGCCGCTTTTTTCTCAGCGATCTTTTTCGCGCCCACGGGCAAGGCAACCGGGTTCATGATCGCGCTGGTCATGCCCGCCTCGAAAGCCATTGGCAGGAACGCGTTGTTAATGCCGTGGCGGTTCGGCAAACCAAACGAAATGTTCGATGCCCCGCACGTGGTGTTGACGCCCAGCTCTTCACGCAGGCGGCGCACCAGCGTAAACACTTGCTGACCGGCAGAGCCCATTGCACCGATTGGCATCACAAGCGGATCAACGACGATGTCATGGGCCGGAATGCCGTGATCCGCAGCGCGCTCGACGATCTTTTTGGCAACAGCAAAGCGCACATCGGGATCTTCGGAAATACCAGTGTCATCGTTTGAAATTGCAACAACTGCTACATTGTATTTTTTCACCAGGGGCAACACGATTTCAAGGCGCTCTTCTTCGCCGGTGACGGAGTTGACCAGCGGTCTGCCCTTGGCGACTTGAAGACCCGCCTCCAGCGCGCCTGGTACGGATGAATCGATGCAGATCGGACAGTCTGTGACTTCCTGCACTTTTTCGATAAGCTGCGGCATCAGCATCGGCTCGACGAAATTGTTGTCCGCGTAACGCGCATCTTCAGCCATTTTGCTGGAAAAAACTGCACCGGAATTGACGTCGAGCACTGTTGCGCCGGCTTCAACTTGGGCCACCGCGTCCGCCTGCACACGCGAAAAGTCGCCGCGTTCCAGTTCTTCGTTCAGGATTTTACGCCCAGTCGGGTTGATGCGCTCGCCAATCACGCAAAATGGCTGGTCAAAACCGATGATGGTTTCTTTTGTGGCCGAAGCGACGAGAGTGCGTGTCATAGAGCAAACTCCGATCAGGGTTGGCTGTTTTGATGAATATCAGGATATAAAGATGTCTTTATATCCCAAGTGCCTCGTTCCGCAAGCCACTGGCTGGCTTTTTTAATTCCGCCAAAAGGAAAGACATGCATCTGACGGATCGCACCCGTTGGATTGTCGCGCCAAGCTTGCTCAATGGGGCCGACGACACTTTCCGGAGAATGGCTGGTGGCCAGTGTCGCAATTGATCGCGTGTTCTTGCGAAAGAAGTTAAGCGAGTTCCCAACGCCACACATAGCGGCGTATTTGATCAAGGTTGTCACCTTGGCGGGACCGGCGACGCCAAGGTGCACGGGCAAATCGATGCCAAAATCACGCAAACCGTTGGCCCAGCTGGCAAAGCGTTCACCGTCAAAACCAAATTGGGTAACGATACGTAGTTGAGTGCCGCTTCGCTCGCCGAACTCTTTTTTAAGGCGCAGCGCCTCCATGGCGACGGCTTCGTTGAAGTCGGGTGACCCTTCTGGATGGCCTGCAACGCCAATATGCGTAACGCCGTTTGCATCAAAAAAGCCTGTCTCCAGTACTTCCATCGTCGATGAGAATTCACCTGCCTGTCGCTCCAAGCCGCCACCGATCACGAGCACATCAGTGACGCCGGCTTCTTGCGTCATGGCTTTGACGCGCCCTTCCAACGATTGACGGGTGGTCAGGCGCCGGGATGCAAAGTGCGGGACGGGTGTATAACCCAAGTCCTTTACCCTGCTTGCAGCTTTGACCAAGGTTTCTGTGGTGTCGGTGCCAACATCTGTGATGTAGACGCGGGTGCCGGGCGGAAACAGGCCGGGCAGGTCGGGCGATTCCACGCCTTGCTTAGGGCTGATCTCAATCGATGCCGTAATGTGGGCTTGTGCCATTTTTCCTCCCGTGCGCCGTTTTAAGCAGCGCTTTTGTTCTCGAAGCCGTCACCTTTGACGAGGGCCACAAGACGATCCTTATCGTAGTCATTTTCCAACGTCGCAGCCGCTTTGTCGGCTTCGGCTTCAATATCGTCTGAGACTTTGATCGGATCTGCTTTGCGCCATTCAGCCAGATAGGCATCGCTGTCTCTCGCGCCGACGCGCATGGCGGCCATGTCGATGGCTTCTGTAAACCGCAGCGACAATTCCCGCTTGGCTACATTTCGACGTCCTGCCTTCACAATGACCTGTGCCGGAATTTCGCGCCAATAAACGATGACCAGATCGGCCATTGCAGTCTCCTTTTCGGTGCTGAGCATGTTTTGAAAGCGATATAGTCGCTGTTTTGAGAGCGACCATGGTAAGGCGGATTTGGGATGGATGTTATCCAAAAGTAATTGGATCGCTAGATCATGCCGCTGATCGCGATCCCGCCCATGTAATAGCCCAATCCAATCCCAATCATCGAGATCAAGCCAAAGGCGGTGCCTATGGCGAGCCATATGCCATCACGCTCAGATAGTGCGAGCGCGCAAATGGCGCCTGCCAAGGCCGGCAACCAGTTGGTAAAGGGCAGGGGGATGAATACAAAGATGCCAAAGAGCAGTGAGATGGCGCCGATCACCCGTTCTGCAAATTTACGTGTGGCAAAAGGCCAGTATCGCGGGCGGATGATCCGCTCCAATTTTTGCATTCTTGGCAGGATCACCGTGGTCAGCTTATTGAACGTTTTAGCGGTCAGCGAAATATTCAAAAAGAACTTTGGAAGCCAAACTGTGTCCATGCCAAACACCATCTGTACCGCGACAACGATGACGGGGATGCCCAAGACAAGGGTTGAGCCAGGCGGAAACGGCAGCAGATTGAAAAGGCACGTAAGCAGAAGAAATGTTGCAAATGAACGATCGGCCAGCGCATCGCGAATCGTGCGCACCGAGACGTCGTTTCCGTCTTGGCGCGCGGCCAGATCCTCCAGCACATGGGAGAGGGCGCGTGGGCGCTTTGGCAGCTCGTTGGCGGCCTCGCTCACGGCGTCCTCCTCCTGATCTAGCAACATACTTCCCCCTGAAGCCACCTATGCGGTGCAATGATGCCTAAATGCATCAGCATCATTGCATGTAGGTGTTAATTCAAATTTATTCACATACGATTTTGGGCTGGGAGCAGATTGTTTATTTGATCACCCAAATCGCCATATCCCACCATTTTTCTTTCGAAAGCCAAGCCTAACATAGACGCAATCTGTTTTGCCGCTTGTGTTAGTTCTGGATCATCCGTCTGCGCTAGATAAAGCGCGCGCGTATAATTTGCAAAGTAGACTTCCGTTAGTTCTGGGTGACGGTCGAGCCCTAAGGGTTTGGTAAAGAATGTTTCGGGATGGCGGGCCAGAAAATCGGTGATGAAAAAGGTGCTGATGTTTTCATCTTCGTTTCGCGCGAAATCATCCAGGCCCCAGTAAAAAGCAAAACAGTGGGGCCCTGCCAAGCGTTCAACACCGAGGCGTTTGCATGTGGCATCTAGAAGGCCGCCAGTGCCGCAATCAGCGTAGCCTATGATGATGTTGTTAAACGCTTCAGCACGGGCATCTACGACTGCTTTTTCTACCGCCGCTGGAATACGATCTGGATGGTAGTGCAGTTCTGCGGGCAGGCACTTAAGGTCGATATGATCCCATCCGTTGAGATCGATTAAATCGAGCACTTCACGCGCGAGCATGCCGCAAGCGATCAATCTGGTTTTTTCCGCGGATTTATTGTCCATTTATGAAACACTTTTGAAAGCCAATCCGGCTTATATATGCCCGCCCCAGGGAAGAATACCATGACAGCGCCAGAACTCAGCGTCATTTTGCCAGCCTACAACGAAGCCAAAAACATTCCGCTCATCGTCGAAAAAATCGGTGATGCTTTGGGCGATCTGGCACATGAAATTATCGTTGTGGATGATGATAGCCCGGATGGGACTGCAAAAGTTACACGGGAGCTGGTGGCCGAGCATCCCCATGTGCGTTGTATCCGCCGGGTCAACCGGCGTGGACTTTCGGGCGCCTGTGTTGAGGGTATGATGGCTGCGAACGCGCCGGTCACCGTCGTCATGGACGCAGATATGCAGCATGATGAAACGCGTTTGCCGATCATGCTGGAACTTATCCGCGATGGTGCTGACCTTGTGATCGGCTCACGCTTTGCCGAAGGCGGTGATCATACAACCGGCTTTACAGCTGGCACCCGCGCCAAGGGATCGGAACTGGCAACAACATTGGCTAACCGCATAACCGGTAAATACACGACCGATCCGATGAGTGGCTTTTTTATGATGAAACGGGATGTGGCCGACATCATTGCCGGTGAGGTGTCGCGCGATGGCTTTAAAATCCTGTTTGATATTGTCAGCCGACATGGCGACAAGTTGGTGATCAAGGAAGTTCCGTTTGAGTTTCGTGAGCGGATAGAAGGTGAGAGCAAGCTGGGCTTTCTGGTGACGGTCCAGTTTCTTGGCCTACTTGTGTCGCGCTATACCGGCGGTTTTATCCCAGTTCGGTTCTTATTGTTCGCCTTGGTGGGCACTACCGGTCTCATCGTCCACATGCTCGCGCTCTACGGCCTCATAACCTATGGCGGGATAGGATTTGCGGCGGCGCAAATAGGTGCGACCTACTTGGCAATGACAACCAACTTTGCGTTTAACAATGAGGTGACCTATGCCCATAGAAAGCTTAAAGGGCCGCAATTTGCTTGGGGCCTACTCACTTTCTACGTCGTGTGTTCGATCGGGGCGCTCGCCAACCTTTCCATTTCGACCACGCTGCTCTCGTGGAGTGAATCTGCTGGGATTGCGGGACTTGCTGGCGCGTTAATGAGCGCTGTCTTCAACTATGCTGTCACCAAACTGGTGACTTGGCGCGACACTTAGATTAAGCGGTCGCGCCCTGCTGATTATGCTTGCGCTTGATGAAGTCTTTGGCTGTTTCAACGGCCACGGCTGCATCGCGGCAGTAGGCGTCAGCGCCGATTGCCTTGCCGAACTCTTCGTTGAGCGGGGCGCCGCCAACCAGGACAATATAGTCGTCGCGAATGCCTTTCTCGGTCATCGTGTCGATGACAACCTTCATGTAAGGCATCGTGGTCGTCAAAAGGGCTGACATGCCTAGAATGTCCGGCTGTTCTTTTTCCAGCGCTTCCAGATATTCTTCAACGGGCGTATTGATGCCCAAATCGACAACATCGAAACCAGCACCTTCCATCATCATGCCGACGAGGTTTTTGCCGATGTCGTGAATGTCGCCCTTGACGGTGCCGACCACCATTTTGCCGAGTTTTGGTGCGCCGGTTTCTGCCAAAAGCGGTCGTAAAAGCGCCATGCCAGCTTTCATCGCATTCGCGCTTAGAAGCACTTCGGGAACAAACAAGATCCCATCGCGAAAGTCTTCGCCCACAATGCGCATGCCTTCAACGAGTGCCTTGGTTAGCACATCATAGGGCATCCATCCGCGGTCCAGCAGAATTTGGGTGGCTTCGGCGATTTCTTCTTTCAATCCGTCATAGAGATCATCGTGCATTTGTAGCACAAGTTCATCGTCAGACAGTTCCGAAAGGACAATATCTTCCTCGTCAGCCATCAATGGTCTCCCAACAGGATTTTGTTACTTTATATATGCACGAAGCGTGCGGCGACCGAACATTCGCCGCGACGCGTTATGCGCAGAAAGCGACAGAGTTTGGTTATCCGAAACTCATAAAGAAATAAAGATGTCTTTATGTATTTTGTCGGCGTCGCTCGTCCGTCATTGAGTGACGCATTCGCACGGGTGGACTGTTGCGGTCCGGCGCACATATTTCCATCAGTTATGAACGCGCGGGATCATGCAAATGGATCAGGAAGCCACAACCACTGAAAAGACTGAAGACAACAACGCTGGCGGGCGCCGTGGAAGGCGTGGACGTGGTGATGCCGGCGGCGCAGCCGCGCGTCGCGCAGCGCGAACAGGCGCAGGCCCCGCGCCCAGTTTAACGTACATCAAGCGCAAAATTCCGCTTTATGAGGTTCTGAACGAAGAAGGACTGGCGACGATCGAAGCGAACGCGGATCGCGTTTTGGAAGAGGTTGGCATTGAGTTCAGGGAAGACACAGAGGCGCTTGATCTTTGGAAAGACGCCGGTGCTGACGTTCGTGGGGAGCGGGTGCACTTTCCCAAGGGCCTTTGCCGCGAGCTATTAAAGACTGCGCCTTCTGTTTTCACGCAACATGCACGCAACCCGGAGCGGTCAGTTCAAATTGGCGGCGACGCCACGGTTTTTGCGCCTGTCTATGGACCGCCCTTTGTTCGCGATCTGAACGGCGAACGACGTTATGCAACGATTGAGGATTTCCAGAATTTTGTGAAGCTGGCTTATATGGCCCCATCGATGCACCATTCCGGTGGGACTGTCTGTGAGCCTGTCGATATACCGGTCAACAAACGCCATCTCGATATGGTCTATGCGCATATGCGCTATTCCGACAAACCCTATATGGGGTCTGTGACTGCACCGGAGCGTGCCGAAGACACGGTAGCCATGAGCAAATTGCTTTTCGGTGATGAGTTTGTTGAGAACAATTGCTGTGTTATCAATCTAATCAATGCCAACTCGCCTATGGTGTTTGACGGGACGATGCTTGGCGCAGCCAAGGTCTACGCACGCCATAATCAAGCCTGCATCGTGTCACCCTTTATCCTTGCTGGCGCCATGAGCCCCGTCACCGTTGCGGGAACGTTGACGCAGATCCTCGCGGAAGTATTGGCGGGCGCAGCTTTCACCCAATTGGTCCGGCCCGGCGCTCCCGTTTTGTTTGGCACCTTTGCGGCTTCGATCTCGATGCAGTCCGGGGCGCCAACATTTGGCACACCAGAACCTTCCTTGGTGTCTTATGGCGCGGGTCAGTTGGCGCGTCGCCTCGGTCTGCCGTTCCGCACGGGCGGTTCGCTGTGCGGCTCAAAAATTACGGACGCGCAAGCGGCCCATGAGAGCGCCAATACCATCAATATGACATTGCTGGCGGGAACAAACTTTGCGTTGCATTCAGCTGGTTGGCTCGAAGGCGGTCTCGTCTCCAGCTATGAAAAGTTCATGATCGATATAGACCAGCTTGGCATGATGCAAGCGATGGCAAACGGTGTTGATCTGTCCGAAAGCGGTCTAGCCATGGACGCCATTGCGGAAGTGGGGCCAGGATCGCATTATCTGGGCTGCGCTCATACACAGGCCAATTTTCAATCAGCTTTTTACCGCTCATCGATTGCTGACAACAACTCCTATGAGCAGTGGTCTACCGAGGGATCGAAGTCCGCGACCGAGCGTGCCAATGCTCTCGCCCGCTCGTGGCTTGAGGCCTATCAAGCACCCGCTTTGGATGAGGGCATCGATGAAGCGTTACAGGCATTCATGGCGAAGAAGAAAGAGAGTATGCCTGACGCTTTCACCTGAAGCCCTCCCGCTAAAGCCAGGGAGACAGGTTCAATGCGCATGATGGCCCGTCTGGTCCACGGTGAGATCTGGCGAATGGATGATTAGGTTTGTTTTCCAGTGCCGCTGGACGATCACGAGCTTGTTTGCCATACGTTTTTAGTAACGTAATTTGAGGTCGTTGATCACATGTCGAGCCGTGTCGGATTGATTGCCAGTAGCTTTGCCAGTCTGTTGTTCATTTCGGCATGCGCATCCGGGCCGACCGTTTTGCTCGATGCGACCAACGCACTGCTCGATCAAGGTGCTGGCGACGAGACCATCCTCTTTGCAACCGTTCGAAGTCCATCGCCTGATGGCCATCTTGGTTTCAGCGGTGCACGTGCCAGCACCATGTCTTATGGCAAGGTTGACGTTCGAGTGCCGCCCGACCGGTCTCTGGGTGAGATCAATTATCCATCGGAGCGTGTTGATTTGCGCCGTGATTTTATCGCGCGAAATCTCTCGCTATTTTCCTCCGATGAAGCATTGAAATCTGCGATCGACGGTCGTGTTTCGCGTATGCCCGAGACAACACGTGGCGTGTCGCTCTTCGTGCATGGGTTCAACACAGACTTCGCGGAGGGGATATTTTTGTTCGCCCAAATGGTGCGCGATTTTCAAGCGCCAGGCGTTCCAGTTCATTTCTCATGGGCTTCGGCGGGGCTCCCACAAGGTTATCTTTACGATTTGGAGAGTGCCAATATTGCCCGTGACGATTTGGCGGATACCATCCGTGATCTTAACGATACGCGTGCAGAAGAAATTATACTCGTGGCACACTCCATGGGCGGAATGGTGTTGATGGAAGCTTTGCGTCAGATCGGGTTGCAAAATGACCGACCAACATTATCGCGCATTTCCGCAGTTGTTTTGGCCGCACCAGATATCGACATCGATGTTTTTGAGGAACAGTTGCGCGCGATTGAGCCGCGCCCGTTTCCTATTTTGGTTTTTGCGTCGCGGCGCGACCCGGCTTTGCGTATTTCGTCTCGCTTGAGGGGTCGGCAACCGCGGGTGGGAGATGGCAGCGCAATCGAGCGGCTTGTAAGCTCAGGTATTGATGTCATCGACCTGACAGATATCGAAGGAAGCCGCCGCGATGAACACAACAAGTTCGCCCACTCTCCATTTGTGATCAACATGATCCGTCAAGCGGAAGCGGTACGGGAGGCGCTCGATACAAATCCGCAAGAAACAATCGAAATTTTTGAAAACGCGATTGACGTTGCCGGCAGCACTCCAAGCTCTACCGGTGCTTACTAAGCCCTGCGTCGGCCGCGGCGCTCGCGTTTTGGCATTTGGTTTTCATTAGCAGCAGCGGCGTTGACCATAGGGCCGACATTTTCGCAGATGAACTCGCGCGATGGTATGCCCCTTGGCACATGCGTATCCATTGCGGCGCGCATTGCTGATAGATGATTGCACGTCGTTCCGCAGCAGCCTCCGATAATGGTAGCCCCTGCATCTATCGCCAAGCGCACATAGTCGCCCATGAGTTCCGGTGTGCCAGAGTAAACAATGTTCTCGCCTTGAAATTCCGGGATACCGCAATTGCCTTTGACAACGATCTTGGCATCTGGCGCACCTTCACGCATATCTATCAATGATGACAGGATGTCAGGTGCCCCCACACCGCAGTTTGCCCCCAGCGCAACAGGCTTTTTGGCAACCGGTTCGAAAACAGCGGCAATATCCTTGGGGTGTAACCCCATCATGGTTTTGCCCGCTGTATCGAAGGACGCCGTACACACATACGGCATATTTTCGGCGATGGCCGCTTCCGCTGCGGCGCGCATCTCGTCGGGTGCGCTCATTGTTTCAATCCAGATCACATCAGCAGATCCGTCTTTTAGCCCGGCTATCTGCTCTCGAAAGGCCTCGACGGCGTCGTCATATGATAATGCGCCAAGTGGGATTAGCAGTTCGCCTGTTGGGCCGACAGAACCCGCGACGATGACTTCGTGATCTGTTTTTTCGGCGACAGCGCGTGCGATTTGAGCAGCGGCTTTGTTAAGCTCGTGAACGCGGTTGTGCGCATTGTGTAGCTTGAGCCGGTGCTTGGAGCCACCGAAAGAGTTGGTCAGGATAATGTCCGCGCCCGCATCAACGAAATCCTGATGCATCTTCGTGATTTTTTCAGGTTGATCGGTGTTCCACAATTCTGGGGCGTCGCCCGATTCCAATCCCGCCGCAAAAAGCGTGGTTCCGGTGGCACCGTCTGCGAGGAGGACGCCCTTTTCGGCAATGAGCTTATCAAGTGGATTTGTAGCGGACATGAGCTATCCCTTATTTGATATAAGGATATAAACAAGTCTTTATGTGATGTCCAGCCAAGTTGCGCTATACAGGGCGTCGAATTATGCCGTGCCAAGCATAATCGCGGAAAAGGCTATCGAGCGTTACGTCAGCATCGACAGTCTTTGCAGCTTCGATCATGACAACCTCAAGCCGCTCGCGTGGTTCTACATGGAATTTTGCAAGCCAGGCATGGAGGCCGTTTCGAAACCATTCGGGCAGCTCAGCTTGCTGTCCGAAATCGACAATGTGCAGTTCGCCACCGGGGTTGAGCTGTGTCACAGCATGGGCGATGGCTTCTTCCCAAACCGGGATCATGGAGATGGCGTAGGAAATCAAAATGCGGTCAAAGCCCGAGACTCCAAACAGAGTTTGCGCATCGAAGTTTGTTGCGTCGGCCTGAACGAGTTTTACCCGGTCCGCAATTTTGTATTTGTGCATCTTCTCGTCGGCGCTTTTCAGCATTTCCGATGAAATATCAAAGCCGAACATTCGGGTCTCTGGAAACTGTTTGGCCGCCAAAGCCAAGTTGCGTCCCGTGCCGCAACCGACCTCAAGAAAGGTCTGATCAGGACCGGGTGCCATGCTTTTCAGCGCTCTATCGCGGCCAAGGAGATAGTATTTGCGCGTCAGGTCGTAAAAATGGCGCTGGGTTTTATAGACCCCGTCCATAAGTTGGGCGTGACTTCCAGTGTTTGCTTCCGCCATGTTTAGCCCTGAAATCTATAGAGATGAAAACCGCCATAAATGGCAGAACGATCTTTGTTCTGACCTTTTTTACTCGCTTCATTATCATAAGACCATTGTGACAAAATGGTGTCCTCAACGCGCCCGGGCAAAATACACTCAAGACCCGCGGTGCGGTAGATCACACGTGCGCCGGGCTTTGCCGTTCGGGTAATTTGAGCCCACAAATCATTGAGCTGGCTGTTAGTCATCCAGTCCTGCGCGTCCAGCAGAATGTAGCAGTCTTTGCTATCAGCCGGAGCATTTGCCAGCAGATCGGTAACGGTGCGGTTTTGAATAGTCAGACGCGGTGCATTTGCTCGCACCGTCTCGAAATTCTCGCGCATAAGATAAGGTGGCAGCGGGCCTTGACCGCTCTTGTCGTAACCGCGGTTGAACGCTGCCCAAGCATAGTAGTTCTCCGAGATTGGGAAATCGCACATCAATCGACGGGTGCGCTCCACAAGAACAGCGTGCATATCGCCGTCGGCGGCACCGGCCAGTGCTTCATATTGTTGCGGCGGAATACCGAGGCCAAAAAGCGACGCGCGATTGGAAGCTAAGAAACGCACAAGACGGTGATTTAGCGCAGGGCGTACATAATCTTCGAAGAACTGATTTTGTTCCTCTAGTGTTTGACACTGCATGAACTTTTTGAAGTCGACCCCAAGCCAACCGCCGATCCGGTGACCCCAACCGATGAACAAGCCCAGCGCGCCAAAACTGTAAATGTTCTGCTCAAACATATCGATCCGGCGGCCAGTTAGGCCCTTGCGTCCATTCCAATAATCGCGCGTATCCAGATCCAGATGCGGGGCGAGATAGGTGTCGAAGAGTTCCGCATTTCCGGCAACGTCGGCTTTGCCGAAGAGCTGGAAGAATGTGTCATAGTCCGGCAGCAGAACCGGCGCGGCGTATTTCATACGGTTTAACGCAATGTGTGCTGGAGAAAGGTCGACTGCTTCGATTGAGGCCGGTGATTGGGTAAGGTATGACATGACATTGCAGCCACCCGATGCGATAGCAACGATATGGTCGTTTTGCTGGATCTTAAGCGCTTCCATATCGACGGCTGGGTCTTCCCAGATCTGAGCATAGACAAGCCCCGTAAATGTCTTGGCAAACGCTCGCTCCAGCAAGCCGGTGATCGACCAACGCCCGCTTTGTTGAACGGCTTCGTCGATTTGGGTGCGGGCATCATTTGCGCCCAGTGTAATATCACTCATTTACATCGCATCGGCGCGGTTTACCGCTAGCCGACCTTTCACAATTACGCGTTGTTATTCTGCAGCCTGCGGCAGAGGACTTTCGTCCTTGCCTTTGGACGGCTTTACTCGGGACCGTGATCGTTTTGCGCGAGCGCGCGTAATCTCTGACCAATCGATCAAATGAAAGTTGCCGTGTTGGTCTTCAGCAATCGCGGTGCAACTTTCCACCCAATCACCTGTATTGATGTAGCGGATGCCGTTGCAGTCTTTCATGGTCGCATGGTGGATGTGTCCGCAAATGACGCCGTCTACACCAATATTATTCGCTTCATTGGCAAGTACTTTTTCGAAATCGCCGATAAAGTTGACCGCCTTTTTGACCTTGAGCTTGGCCCATTTTGACAGCGACCAATATTGGCCTCCCCACAGGCGGCGGAGGCGGTTGAACCAATAATTGATCCCCAGCGCAGCATTGTATGCCCAGTCGCCAACATGGGCGAGCCACTTGGCATTCATGACTACCATATCGAATTGGTCGCCATGAATTACCAAAAACTTCGAACCGTCCGCTGATTCATGAACGGCCTTGTCCATGACCTCGATGCCACCAAAGTGCGTTCCCAGGAACTGACGCATTACCTCGTCATGGTTGCCCGGAATATAGATGATCTCTGAACCTTTGTGCGATTTACGCAGGAGCCGTTGCACGACGTCATTGTGAGATTGTGGCCAGTACCAGCCTTTGCGCAGGCGCCAACCATCGAATATGTCGCCGACAAGGTAGATTTTCTCTGCTTCATGTTCACGCAGGAACGCCAGCAACATCTCCGCTTGCGAACCCCTGGTTCCGAGGTGAATGTCGGAAATAAATATCGTTCGATAGCTCTGTGTTTCAGTCATGTCACCGCAATCTTTCGACGGTGCATCATCAGATTCAGATGTCATCGGTATGACATACCGCGTTTGAGCGACCGTGCAAGCTTTGCTTATCAGCTTGATTTACATCATGTTGGTAAGAAGGCGTCACGTGTTCTTTAGGCATGCGATACGACATTGAGTACGATCCGGAGACCAAGATGAATGATAATAGCCACAAACCGGAACCAGTAAACGGTCTTACGGAACTGAGCCAAGATGGAAGACCAGTCGTAAATGGCCGTACAAAGTTGGCGAAAATGCGGGCGGATCCTGATGCTATCGCTCACGCTTTTGAAAGTGGCCAGTATCCCTACAAGACGCGGATAAACCGGCAAACTTATGAACGTCAAAAGACTGAGCTTCAGGTCGAACTTCTAAAAGCACAAGGTTGGGTCAAAGAGACCGGCCAAAAGATCGTTATTATCTTTGAAGGCCGCGATGCGGCCGGGAAGGGTGGTACCATAAAGCGTTTTATGGAGCATTTAAATCCGCGTGGTGCGCATGTGGTGGCTCTGGAAAAGCCTACCGAGCGAGAACGGAGCCAGTGGTACTACCAACGATATATTCAGCATTTGCCGGCCGCGGGCGAAATCGTGCTGTTTGATCGGTCCTGGTACAATCGGGCTGGCGTTGAACGCGTTATGGGCTTTTGCAGCCCAAATGAGTATTTGGAGTTTATGCGCCAAACGCCGGAGTTTGAGCGTATGCTGGTGCGCTCTGGTATTCGCCTTTTCAAGTTCTGGTTTTCCGTGACGCAAGAAGAGCAGCGTCGGCGTTTTGAGCAACGTGAGCGCGACCCTTTAAAGCAGTGGAAGCTGTCCCCGATCGACAAGGCTTCGCTGGATAAATGGGACGACTACACCGAGGCCAAAGAAGCCATGTTCTTTTATACTGACACAGCTGATGCGCCTTGGACGATACTGAAATCAAACGATAAGAAGCGAGCACGGATCAATGCAATGCAGCACTTGCTTTCCGTTTTGCCGTATCCGAACAAGGACTCCAAAATTGTTAAAGGACCAGACCCGCTAATTGTCGGTCACTCGAGCCAGGTAATAGGCCGTTCCGAACATATTTTGGGCGCTTCCATCCACCCCGATCTAAAGCGAGGCGACGACTAGCCCTATTCGTCGTCCTGCCATTTTTCGTCGTAGTGGGTGCCGTCACAAAATGGCTTGTTCTTTGATAACCCACAGCGACAAAGTGAGTATTTGGCTTTGCTGTGACCGACACCATTGAAGTCGGCTTCCATAGCCACGTTGCGGACGTGGTAGGGACCGTTTTTTTCGATATGAATTTCGACGTCACCGGTGGTCAAATGCTGTTCGGGCTGATCGGCAATCGACACGCGCAATGCCCCCGACGGACAAGCCGCCATTACGTCCATGATCGCGGACAGCTTGCCGTTTTCTGGTTGGATCCAGGGTTTTTGCTTCGGATTAAACACATCCAGCGCACGCGCCTGGCATTCGGCGGCATGCGTACATAACACCGGTGTGTAGCTGATCGTGACGTCGACACCCTCAACCTCACCAGAATAGCTGATCGCTTTGTTTCGGATTTTGCTGTGGTCGGGTTCGCTTGAAAAGCCAATCGCATTGTGGGTGCCATCGCAAAAGGGTTTGTTCTTTGACGCGCCACACCGACACAAGGCGGCAACCGCTTTGGTTTCAACTGCGCCACCATTTGCGTCGGTGATTTCGGGAGGGTTTTCAACAACCAGCGGGCCGTTTTCGCGTTCAACGATTTTGGAAAAATTGCTCATGAGCTACCTCCGATCTTCGCCAGTTAAGCTGGATCAGGCTTGCGGTTTGTCAACCATACCCAAAAGCTTAAGATGATCGCGGTGCCGGATACAAATGTCATGACAGTTCCTGGGAAGAAAAGCACGTAGCCCGGCAAATCTACGAAAAGCAGGTAACCCATGTCAGCCAAGCCACCGACCATGCCGGTTACCCAAATAGCGGTTAGGTTGGCGCGCCAAATGAACATGCCGCCGATAATTGTTGCTATGCCGAACCAAAGAAGGTTCCAAGCATGCTGGTTCAGGATACCGCCTACTGCCGGATGGTAGTCATGAACGAGTTCGGTCGGATCGATACCATCAGCGATCGCTTGAAACCCGGACGTGGCGTCGCCCGAGAGCACGATAACGCCAGCCAGAGCATGTACGAGGCCCCAAATAATCCAAAGTATAGTTGCAGCTTTCAATGCATAGGTCTGTGTTGTGCTCATGGCCTTGCCTTTTGCTTTGTGCTCGCGGTGGAGTAATAAATTGAAGTTGGTGCGCGAGGATCATCAAATTTACTTGATAATGTCAACCATTTTGAGGTGAGCTTGGAACGAGTACAAATTGCGCGGACTGTGGATGGGTTCATGCGCCGTTTACATGCCGGCGTGCACGAGAAAGCGCAGGTACAAGATCGTGAACGCGTCGGGCCGTTTGGCGGGATGGTGCTGATGGCGATTGAGGAGTTTCAACCCGTGCCGCTTCATTTGTTGGTCGAGCACATGCGGCGCGACAAATCTCAAATGACCCGTGCGGTCCAACAATTGGAGAATAAGGGCCTCATCGCACGGGCACCGAGCCAATCCGATGGTCGAGCGGTTCTCTTGTCTCTCACTGACAAGGGCAATGAAATTGTAAGCGAACTACAAGCCATTGTAGGCGAGGTCGTTGAGTCGCAACTTTCACCGCTAACGTTTGATGAGCAAAAAAAACTTCTATCGCTTCTCAACAAAGCAATTGTACCGGGTTCGCAGCTTTAGTGTCCGTTATGTCCATGGCCGCCTGAACCGTAACCCCTCAGTTGCGCATATTGCGCCTTCTGCTCGTCGCTCAAAACTGGCGTCACTTCCAGATGCGCCGAGAGGTGAACTCCACGCAGTGCTGCTCTGATCTGTTCGGTCAACGCCAATCTTTCTGCCAAGACTTCTGGCGTTACGGTTTTGTCCTCGAAGGCTGCGTCCAATGCTGCTTCGGCGTCGATTAAGGCGATGCCCAGCTCGCGTGCTTTTTCATTCATTGCATTAAAAGATGCCTCGATCGCCAGTTTTTGCTCGATTTGGAGGTCAAGTTCATCGGCGAGTTCCAAAATGTGTGCCGGTCCCGGAAAGCCGTTGAGCTCAGCAGGTTTGGCCAGACCCCATCCTTCACCGTTCTCCAGCGCTGAAATGTCTTCTTTGCTCAAACTCGATATCTGGCGTTGGTCCTGTCCGGCGTATGGTTGAGCATTGTGCTGAGTGAGCAATGCTTGAGCATGGGGCGTTATAACGGGCGAAACAGCAAAGCCCGCTGCAAAGGTGGCCAATGCAATTACCGTTGTTCGTAGCATTCATTTCGCTCCTTTTTTGTTTGGCACTAGGTTACGCACCAGCATGGGTTAGGCCAATGATTTTTTATTGATCAATGTCGCCATAACGACTGGCCGGGTCGGCATTTGGCATGGCCTTTGCGCCGCCCCCGACGCACCGTTTGGATGCGGAGGAACCCATGACAGAGCTTGAGATTTCTGAAACCGAAGCGCCAGCGCGCACGCGACGTGGCGGACGGGGCGGTGGACGATCAGGCAACAAGCGGCGGGGCGGCGCTGCCATAAAACAGCTTCCGTGGGAAATTCCGATCAACACGGACCGGCCGACCGAACCACTACCTGAAGAGGGCGTCCAGGCAATTCATGAAGGCGCGATGCGCATCTTGGAGGATGTGGGTGTCGTCTTTCTCAACCACGAAGCGGTGGATATTTTCCGGAAGCAAGGCTGCCTGATAGACAGGGAAGACAGTGATGGTGCGCGGGTACGTTTCGGTCGCGACTACATCATGGAAATGGTGGCAAAAGCGCCATCCAGTTTCACCATCACGCCGCGCAACCCTGCCCGCGAGATCATCATTGGTGGCGACCATATGGTGTTTGGCAATATTTCATCGCCGCCAAACTACTCCAATTTGGATGAAGGTCGTCAGATCGGTACGCGCAAAGCGTATCGGGACTTCATCAAGCTGACCCATTATTTCAACTGTATCCATTTTGCCGGTGGCTATCCGGTGGAGGCGATGGATATTCATCCGTCCATCCGGCACCTTGATTGCATCCATGACAAGTTGCTTTTGACCGACAAGGTTGTTCACGCCTACTCGCTTGGCAAAGAGCGGGTTGAAGATGTGATGGAGATGGTGCGCATCGCCGGCGGACTGACACATGATGAATTTAATGCGACGCCGCGCATGTATACCAACATCAATTCGACGTCACCGCTCAAGCATGATTGGCCGATGATCGATGGAATGATGCGTTTGGCGCGGCGCGGCCAGCCGACAGTTGTTACTCCTTTCACATTGGCCGGTGCCATGAGCCCCATCACGCTTGCCGGGACAGTCGCGCAATCGCTTGCAGAGAGCCTATGTGCAGTCGCCTTGGTGCAGACCATCAATCCTGGATGTCCAGTCGCAATCGGTACTTTCTCTTCCAACGTTGATATGAAAACGGGCGCGCCTGCGTTCGGCACGCCGGATTATATGCGCACCACACAAATGACCGGTCAGATGGCGCGTTTTTATGATTTGCCGCTGCGGGCTTCCAACACTTGTGCGGCAAACACACCGGACAATCAGGCGACATGGGAGTCCACCCATTCACTTTGGGCGGCGGTCTCATCCCGCGTGAACATGGTCTATCACGCAGCTGGTTGGCTGGAGGGTGGGCTTTGCGCATCCTATGAGAAATTCATCATCGATTGTGAACAGCTTCAGCAAATGATCTGGTATATGCGCGGTGCCAAATGGGATGCCGACGAGATCGCATTGGATGCGATTAAAGAGGTGGGCAATGACGGCCACTTCTTTGGCATTCAACATACGCAGGATCGCTACACAACCGCCTTCTATGAGCCTTTTTTGTCCGATTGGTCGAACTATGAAAACTGGCGGGACCGCGGTTCAATAGAAACCGTGATGCGGGCTAATCGGATCTGGAAGCAGATTTTGGAAGAGTATGAAGCACCGCATATGGACCCGGCAATTGCCGAGGAATTGGAGGCGTTTGTGGAGAAGCGCAAGGAAGAAGGCGGCGCACCGACAGACTTTTGATGTCCAAAATCCCATCCACAATGCAAGCGGTGATCCTCACCGGCCATGGCGGGCCGGAGATGCTGGAGGTGAAGCAGGACTGGTCCGTTCCGACCCCTGCTGCCGATGAGGTGTTGATCAAGGTTGGCGCCGCCGGTGTCAACAATACGGATATCAACACCCGAATTGGCTGGTATTCGAAATCGGTCACCGCCGATACAGACGCCGCAGCGTCATCGGCCGGCGATATCGAGGTTGATACAAGCGATTCCAGCTGGGCGGGAGCGTCGATCCAGTTTCCGCGCATTCAAGGTGCGGATGTTTGCGGCACTATTGTCGCCGTAGGCACTGGTGTTTCTTCCAACCGCATTGGCGAACGGGTGCTGTGTGTTGCCATGCAACCGCAACCCGACAGCAAAGCAGGTCTGAACTGCATCACACTCGGCTCGGAAATGGATGGCGGTTTTGCCGAATATGTGACGGTGAAGTCCGATATGACTCACTCAATCATGTCGAGCGACTTAACAGACGCTGAGTTGGCCTCCTTTCCATGCGCGGCTTCTACCGCGGAGAATATGCTGGACCGTATCGGTTTGAAGGCTGGCGAAACAGTTTTGATCACCGGCGCATCCGGCGGTGTTGGTTCAGCCGCGGTTCAATTAGCCAAACTGCGCGGTGCCATGGTGACCGCGATCGCGGCTACCGAAAAGCATGATTTTGTCCGCAGCCTCGGTGCGGATTACCTCATCGATCGCGGGGACACCCTCGAACAACTTTCCTATGATGCGGTGGTGGATCTTGTGGTCGGTCCGCAATGGAATGAGTTGATTCATGCGTTGAAGCGTGGCGGGCGGTATATCACCGCGGGCGCGATCGCCGGACCAATTGCGGAGCTCGACCTGCGCACAGTTTACCTGCGTGACCTGACAATCGCGGGTAGTACATTTCAGCCGCCGCGTATATTTGCCAACCTTGTTGCAGCTATCGACACTGGCGCGCTCAAGCCTGTTGTCTCAAAGACCTATCCACTGTCGCAGATTGGCGCGGCGCAAGCTGACTTTGTCGCTAAAAAATATCCTGGGAAGCTGGTCCTGGTACCGGATCGCTTGATGGCACAATGATCGGGAGGATGTGCTTATGAAAACCAATACGCGTGTTGTGGTGATCGGTGGCGGCGTCGTTGGCTGTTCCGTGCTTTACCATTTGGCCAAGGCCGGATGGACTGACATCATGCTGATCGAACGTTCTGAACTCACATCCGGATCTTCGTGGCATGCGGCAGGTGGATTTCATACGCTCAACGGCGACCCAAACGTCGCCAAATTGCAGGCCTATACAGTGGGTCTTTATGAAGAGTTGGAAGAACTCTCCGGGCAATCCTGTGGTCTTCATCTGACCGGCGGCGTGATGTTGGCGGAAAGCCAGGAGCGGATGGATTTCTTGCGTACCCTCCACGCAAAGGGTCGCCATTTGGGCATGCAAACTGAACTCATCACCCCGTCAGAAGCCAAAGCCATGTTCCCGATCATGGATGAAAGCTGTTTTGTCGGCGGTTTGTGGGACCCCGTCGAAGGCCACTTGGATCCGTCTGGTACAACGCATGCCTATGCCAAGGCCGCCAAGAAGCTGGGTGCCGAAATTGTGCTTCGCAACCCGGTGACGGAGCTGACCCAAGACCCTGACGGCACATGGAACGTCGTGACCGAGCAGGGCACTGTGCGCTGCGAACATGTGGTCAATGCCGGTGGGCTTTGGGCGCGTGAAGTTGGGCGCATGGTCGGGTTGGAACTGCCACTCTTGGCCATGGAGCATATGTATCTTCTGACCGAAGAAGTGCCGGAGGTCGTTGCCTTTAACGAAGAGATGGGCCGCGAGGTCATCCACGTTGTCGATTTCAAGGGCGAAATTTATACGCGCCAAGAACGCACCGGTATGCTGCTCGGCACCTATGAGCAGGCTTGCAAACCGTGGTCGCCGACCCAGACGCCATGGGACTTTGGGCATGAACTTTTGCAGCCCGATATTGATCGTCTCGCGCCGTCGCTCGAAATTGGTTTCGAGCACTTCCCGCCCTTGGAAAACGTCGGCATCCGCCAGATTATCAATGGCCCATTCACCTTCGCACCTGACGGCAATCCATTGGTTGGGCCGGTGCGCGGGCTCACGAATTTCTGGTCAGCCTGCGCTGTCATGGCGGGCTTCTCCCAGGGTGGCGGTGTCGGGCTGACGCTTGCTAACTGGATGACGACTGGTGACCCTGGTGCAGATGTGTGGGGTATGGATGTCGGGCGCTTCGGCGATTGGGCGACACTCCGCTACACCAACGCGAAGGTCCGCGAAAACTACTCGCGTCGTTTCCGTATTCGCTATCCAAACGAAGAGCTACCAGCTGCCCGACCGCATCAGACAACGCCGCTTTATGATATTCAGGTTGAGGAAAACCACGCGGTTATGGGCGACAGTTGGGGTCTTGAGACACCGCTCTGGTATGCGCCTTCAAAAGACGAAGCCCATGATGTTGTCAGTTTCCATCGATCCAATGATTTTGCGCACATTGCTGAAGAGGTGCGCAACGTCCGGGAAAATGTTGGGGTCACCGAGATTTCGAATTTTGCCAAATATGAAGTGGTCGGGGAGGGTGCTGAAGCTTGGCTGTCTCACATGATGACCAACACGATGCCCAAGCAGGGCCGCATCGTTCTAAGTCCGATGCTCAATGCGTTTGGCAAGCTGATCGGTGATTTCACGATCGCGAAATTGGCCGAAAATCGTTTTATGATCTGGGGCTCTTCGGCGGCGCAGGTATACCATATGCGCTGGTTTGAAGAGCATTTGCCTGATGATGGTTCCGTTGCTGTCAAGCGCATGGGTATGAATTTGATGGGTCTTTCCATCGCCGGGCCAAACAGTCGTGCCGTGATGCAGAAGCTGGTCCATAACGATATCTCTAACGACGCTTTCCGCTTCATGGATATTGCGGAGATGGATGTGGGCGGCGTTCCCGCCATTGTCTCGCGGATTACCTTCACCGGCGATCTTGGTTTTGAGATTTGGTGCGAGCCGGCCTATCTGCGCAAACTCTATCGTGACATCAAGCAAGCGGGTGCGGAATTCGGGATCAAGGATTTTGGCATGCGCGCGCTTCTTTCCATGCGGCTTGAGAAAAACTTCCCGACATGGGGTCACGAATTGCGGCCGATCTACGGACCATTTGAAGGGGATATGGGCCGTTTCGTGAAACTGAAGAAGAACGACTTTATTGGCCGTGAGGCGGCGGCAAAAGAAGCATCGGGTGAGCTGCGTTTGAAACGCGTGTCGTTTGTTATTGATGCCGATACCGCCGATGTGATGCACGACGAACCGGTATGGGCCAAGATCAATGGTACTGAATATGGCACAGTGCCGCCGCCCGAATCACCGGGTCCGAAGCGATTTACTTCTGACGGTACCGAGATTGATCCACCTGGCATTGGTTCTATCCATGATGGTGAATGGCGGGTCGTGGGTTGGGTCACGTCTGGCGGTTATGCTCACTACGTGAAGCAATCGATGGCGCAGGCCTACGTACCAGGTGCGTTGGCTGACAATGACGATGAAGGGTTGTTTGAGATCGAGGTTTTAGGCGTGCGTCGACCGGCCAAGATCGCGATCGAGCCGCCGTTCGATCCTGAAGGCAAGCGTATGCGGGGTGTTCAGTAGGTGGCAGAGTTCGGGGCAGAGCATCGACTGGCGACCTACGGGACGCTTGCGCCCGGGAAAGGCAATTATCACCATGTCTCGGACCTTTCAGGTGACTGGTTCACCGGTACGGTCAGGGGCATTCTATTTGAAGAGGGATGGGGTTCGGATCAGGGGTGTCCCGGCATGGTCCCATCCGATGAAGGCGAGGCGATCGGGGTGCACATTTTGCAATCGCCTGACTTGCCTGCCCACTGGGATCGATTGGATGCTTTTGAAGGGGGGGAGTATAGGCGGATGGTGATCCCTGTTCATTTATCCGATGGAAAGGTTATCGATTGTTCCATTTATGCGTTGCGGCGCTCACCGTAGCTCTTTGCGGATCACCAATTTCAAACCTGACCAGACCTCGCTGACCGCGCAGACTTTTACGTCTACCAAACCGACGGGCAGGCATATTTCACGGATCACATCTTCCGTAACTTCGGTTGGGACTTTGGACGCTTTTTTTGGCCATGAAATCCATAGCATCCCGTCTCGTGCCATATTGTTGAAAGCGCCCTTTGCTGCCTCTTCCAGCTCCGATTTGCTGGTTGTGAACATATGGATGAAGTCTTCACCGCCACCAATGGTCTTGGCGGGAGCCGGAACTGCGGCACTCCCTTCGAGCCAAGACGCATACTCAGATGGTGCGTTCAGGCTAATGGCCTTCATGTCGATCTTGAGGCCGAGTTTTTTGTACAGTGGCGTTCCCGAATAGCCCGCTGGCATGTTACAAATTTCCCGTTTCGACCGCTTTAGAGCGATCGATAGGCTATTACACTCTCCGCGGCTGCCAATACACTTTCTTTGATCGGCATAAACTCAATGCCGAGCGTCTCCCGCGATACGCTGGTGTCTGCAGTGCGTTTCAACCCCAGTACCGGATATATCGCCTTAACCTGTGGGTCGAACAGTTTGAGTATTGCTAAAAGCCATTTTGGTGCAATGCGGGTGGCGATTTTGCGATCAGGATACTGTTCTGCCAGAATCTTCGCCATTTGCGGGAAACTGAGATCCGCTGCGACAGCCAGGCAGCGTTGGCCAATGCTTTCTTCCTTCTCGATCGCCAAAACATGCATTTCGGCCACATCGCGAACGTCTACTCCTGGTATATGGACATCCGGCACCGCGGGATCACTGGCCTTGAGCACGCGTTCCACGATTTCCAGCGACGAGCCAAAATGCTCATCAAGTGAGGGTCCAAGGACCAATCCGGGGTTAATTGTTGTCAGCGCGATTTCAGGCGCTTCTTTTTCAACGAATTCCCAGGCCGCTTTTTCTGCCATTGTCTTTGATTTGTCGTAGGGCGTGACATAGTCCAAAGAGAGGTCGGTCCAGTCTGTGTCATTATAATCAGTTTGCCAGTCTGGCAGTTTTTTGTTCATCACAGCTGCCATCGATGAGGTGAGTACGACCCGCTTAATGCCTGCCGCCTTGGCTGCCCGTAGTGCCCGCAACGTGCCGTCAACCGCCGGGCGGATGAGCTCGTCCTCATCTTTCGGCTGCGCTATCGGAAACGGAGACGCAGTGTGGAGCAGCACGTCTGCACTCTGCATGGCTTCTCCCCATCCTTCATCTTTGTTGAGATCCAGTTCAACGAAGGATAGCTGCTCTTCAAGATTCACATTCGAATTCAGAAACGGCCGGATTGCCGCTAAAACTGGCTCAGGCCTGCTGCTCGCCCGTAGCGTGCCCCTTACAGTGTAGCCTTCGTTGAGCAACTTAAGGACGATGTGTTTTGCAATAAATCCGGTGATGCCGGTGAGAACAATTGTCTTGGACATAGCGTGAGCAGCCTTATGTTAATATCACTAACATTGGGTCTTCTACACGAACTATCAAGCGATAAATCAGCTTTTTTTGAGGAGAGTGTCACTTTTTTCGATGAGTGAACGAACGGTTTGCCGCAACATGTCGTCAAGCGGGATAAAAGGCCGGCCAAAGATGGAAAGGGCTTTCGCGTTGGAGACATCGGCATGCCTGTCCAAATGTGGCTCAAATGTGCGCAGTCGGGGTTTGAATGGCGAGAGAACGCGAACCAAAGCGCTCGGAAAGCGCCTGCTCTTTAATCCAAGTTCGGGAAATTCTTCCTGCACGAACGAAGCAACTTCGGGGTACCACATAAAGCCATTAGTTGCCGCGATACGCTCCCCTTTCGTATTGTCATTGGTGATCGCGTCTACATGGCAGCGAGCAACATCGAACACATGGACATAAGGAAAACCAAAATTCGGCTGAGCCGGATCGACGCCCTTTAGCATTCGGGTTAGGATAGCAATTGAGCTAACCGACTCCAAATCACGAATAGGGCCCATGGTGACACCCGGCTGAATTGTTGTAAGTTTAAAAGGGCAATCATTTGCTTGGGCAGCTGACCACGCTCCCTTTTCTGCCAGGGTCTTGGCGGTCGCATAGGCGGTCATTCTGCGACCGTTCAAGTCCGACCAATCTGTTTCATCGAAAATGCGTTTTCCACGAAACCTATGCCCCTCCGTGATTGCCGTCGAGGACGAAGTCAGAATGACCCTTTCAATTTCGTTTCTTTTGGCGGCTTGCATCACAGTTTTTGTACCGTCGATAGCGGCGCCAAATAGCTCTGCCCTGTTGCGTGGGAAAACGACCGGTACGTGTGCGGCTGTGTGAATGACGATGTTGCACCCGCGCATTGCCTTTGCCCAACCACTTGGCAAACCCAGTTCGAGACGCTCTATAGTGACCGGAATGTCGCTCGTTCCCATCGCCTCGGACAGCGTCTTGCGCACCCGCTGCTCATCGTCGCGAAAACGTATTGTTCCATGGACGGAGTAACCACGTGAAAGGGCCTCAATGGCAATCTCTTTGCCGATGAAACCGCTGATTCCCGTCAAGAATATTTTCTTTGCCACATTTATGACCTGTCGAATTCTTCGGGTTGCTTATCTCTTTGCTGCAACCAAAGCGAGGGTCATTGTGGCGGCGACAGTACCTGTTCACGAAATTCGCTCGGGCTCAAACCAGCGCGCTCTCTAAACGCCCTATTGAACGGAGCCAGCGAACCGTATCCCAGATCATATGCGAGGCTGGTGATCTGAGTATGGACAAAGTCGGGCATCGCCAAGCGGCGCTTGGCTTCGGCGATCCGATAATCGTTCACAAAGGCCGCAAAATTCCGATATCCCAAAGCACCATTTATAAGTTTGCGTAATCTGTGCTCGGGCAGGTTGAGCTGCTGTGCAAGTTCGCCAATCGACAGGCCGGGCGAAAGGTATGCGCCATCTTCCATCAAGTCTCGGATTCGCCCAAGATCGATTCTGTCAGCGGCTGAAAGACCAGCTGCGGACCCGGACACATCCGAACGTTCGTTCGCACTGTTTGCTGATACAGGTAGAAGGGTTTTTCTGATCGATGACAGAGAGGTCATCAAGATCACGCCAACGGTCAGCATGCCGATCGCAGCGCTCGCGCGCATCCAAATAGGGGCCCCTGCCGGCTTCATGGCCTCGGCGGCAATCTCAACAAGTTCGACGGCGAAGATAGCCAAAGCGATCAACGGGATCAGCCATGACATCGTGCGTGCTACTTGGCGTCGTGAAGCTACCAGATCGTCCGCCAAACAACATCTGACGATATAGATTGTGTGCGCCATCAGCGCCGATACAAGCGCTAGATTGATCCAAAGCGTGTAGGACTTGAGCGCGGGAAATGGCGTGCACAAGAGATACAAGCCGGTGAGTATAGCGGGCGCCAAAAGGTCGACCCACGAAAATCTGTAATTGTCGTCATTCAATGCACGGACAAAAAGCCAAAAGAAACCCGGGCTCGCGATGCCAATAGCTTTGAGAGGCACCTTGAACCAACCCAAATGTGGAAGGAGGGCTGGCAACACCGCGATTGAATATATGCCAGCACCCAGTAGGAACAGCGACCCGTAAATTGCTGGCCAAGTGATTGGGCGCGGCGCAAGTATTTGTGCAATCAAGACGATGCACAACGCGCCAGCGCCGCCACGTAAAATGCCCTCAAAAAGGTCGATCAATTCCATTGAAACCCATTTAACTCAGTTTGCCTGATTGGCCAACTTTGTTAGATCCCAAACTGCGGAAACACGGGGGCAGATGGATATTTCTGATCGAGTTGATCTGTTGATTTGTTGCACGCTTTTACTGTTTCAATTTGTTCCAACGTGCATGCGGCGCCGAAGGGGGCTGCAAACTTTTGCGTATTTTCAACCGCGCTTGAAGCGGATGGTGTCGTTGTTTCTGCCAAAGAAACAGGGGCTGCAAGTGTTAGTGCCAGAATGGCTGTGCCGAAAACAGTAGCAAGGTTTTTCATCATCATCTCCATTAGAGTTCTGCGGTGTTCGCCGCGATGACGAGAAGATGTGGTTAACACGTCGGCTCGACTGCTTTAGTTTGAAACGCACACATCGAATTTTAAAATCGCACGACGAATTTCAAAAACGATCAGTGACAAGAAACGGTTCTTGTCTGAACCGCATTGCGCGCGTATCAATTTGCGATGAAAGCAAAAGCGACCAGCAACAGCCTGCACTATGATTTGCTTCGCCTGTGCGCGCGCATTGGCTATTCACCGCCCTTTTTCCCGATCAGCGGACATTTAGCGATCAGGAGACAAGGCAATGACTTTTCAAAATTTCACCAATGAGCAATTGCAGCGAAAAGACGCTGCGCACCATTTACACCCCTTTTCAGACCACAAGGATTTACGCACCGAAGGCAGCCGCATGATCGTGCGGGCCGATGGCCCATTTGTTTATGATGCACTTGGCAACGAAATCCTGGACGGTATGGCTGGGCTATGGTGTGTCAATATAGGATACGGCCATCATGAATTGGCCGATGTGGCGGCCGAACAGATGCGGGAACTACCGTATTATAACTCATTCTTCCGCTGCACGACGCCGACGCCGGTGCTGCTTGCGGAAAAACTGGCGTCGATCGCGCCTGACCACATCAACCAGGTTTTCTTCGGCTCATCGGGTTCGGAAGCGAACGATACGGCACTGCGTATTGCGCGCCATTTTTGGGTGCTTGAAGGCAAGCCGGAAAAAAACAAAATCATTTCGCGCAAATGGGCCTATCACGGCTCCACAATCGCCGCGACGTCATTGGGCGGCATGGCGGCCATGCACGAACAGCTAAATGGCGCCGTGCCCAATATTGAGCATGTCATGTGCCCCTACAGTTTTGAACTGGCAGAGCCAGGTGAGAGTGACCATGCCTTTGGTCTGCGCGCAGCCAAAGCAGTGGAAGATGCGATCATTGCGGCAGGTCCTGAGAATGTTGCCGCCTTTATTGGCGAGCCGATCCAAGGTGCCGGTGGTGTCAAAATTCCACCGGAAAGCTATTGGCCCGAAATCCAGCGTATCTGCACGCAATATGATGTCTTGCTGCTGCTGGATGAGGTTATCACTGGCTATGGACGGACCGGCGAGTGGTTTGCCTCTCAATCCATGGATATCAAGGCGGATATGATCACCACTGCAAAAGGTTTGACGTCCGGCTATCAGCCCTTATCGGCATTGCTGGTTGGGGACCGGGTAGCGAATACGATGGTGGAAAAAGGCGGTGAGTTTTACCATGGATACACCTATTCCGGACACCCCGTGGCTTGCGCTGTGGCCTTGCGAAACCTTGAGATCATTGAACGTGAAGGTTTGGTAGAACGCGTTCGTGATGAGACGGGCCCTTATTTGGGAGAAGCTTTGACGACGGCATTGGGTGATCATCCACTGGTTGGAGAAATCCGGTCATTTGGTTTGCTGGCGGCCATTGAAGTTGTGAGCGACCTTGCGTCGCGTAAGCGACATGAGCCAGCCGGAAGTGGGGCGGTTGCCGTGCGCGACGCGGCAATTGCAAACGGTATAATGATGCGTCAGGTGATGGATACCATGATCTTATCGCCGCCGCTCATCTGGACGCGTGAAACCATTGATATGGCCGTTGCACGCGTCAAAAAAGCCTTTGATGGGGCGCTCGAAACCCTTCGCTGATTTTTTCGCTGTATTTTGTGCGGTGCAGTATGATACGTGCACTGCACAAAGGAGTGCGGTTCATGGCCGATCGTAAAGTTCGATCTATCAGTGCCAAGTCTAGCTATCGTGCTATGCCGCCCGGTACAGACGTTGTCATGCTGGCTCCATTCGTCGTTTCGTTGCGCATGCCGCTTGTAATGTGGGAGCTCGCGACGCCCTATTTTGCCCGACACCGCGATACCGCGGAAGGGCGACGCGCGATTGTCGAAAAATCGGCTGCAATTATGGAAAGTTACGGATCAGCCCACGCTGAGTTGATGCAATCGTGGACCCGTATTTGGCTTAGTGCGCTTTCGGGTGAGGTTCCAAATCCACATGCCTTTTCGCGTGCGGTCCAAGATGTTGTCGATGCGGGCATGGAACCGGCGGCCAAGCGTGTTCGGGCTAATTATCGACGCTTGAGAAAAATGAATAAAGCCAGCTAAAGACTGTTTGCTGCAATTAACTCGCTTCGGCGAAAAGTCGCTCTAATCGCCTTTGTTCGGCTGCATCAAACGCGTTTTGTGCTTTGTTGTGAGCGTTGCGTGTTCTTTCGACAACTCTTTTTGCAACATTGTCAAGTTTGCTACAGTCGCCTTGAGCGGGTAGTTCTTCCAACTCTTCACCAAGCAACTTGGCGAACCGTTCGGCAATCTTCACATGCGTGTCTTCGTGCAATTTGGCGTACCGCGCCAAACCGTCCCAGGCCTGACGTAGATCGCGATCGGTTGAGCGATTGCGCTCTTTCCAACGCGGTAGGGTTATTTCAGCTTGCACACGAAACTTGGCTGTCTTGAAGACACATCCGTTGCCGGTCTCTTGTTGAATGACCGCAACAGGATCAAAGCGGATTGCGGCTACGGCGATCGCGTGTCCCTGCATCGGACCTCGGCGTCGGAGTTCGCGATCAAGTTCTTCACTCGTTTGCCCTGAAACAAAATAGTAGTTCGTGGTCACTTGTGGGGATGTGCTCACACAGCCGGTAGCGGCGAGTGTGAGGGCGGCAAGAACGGCCAATTTAAGCGTTTTCATATTAAATCCGTCGTTGCCCAAAAAAAGCGCCGAGCTTTTCCCCACAATGATGCTGCTGTCTGGCAATTGCAATGCCCGGGTTCGTGTAAGTTGATGTTTCATATTTACGGATATGAGAAAACCACGTTTTCACGTCGAAATAACGGCGTTGTTTAGAATTGCTTAAGTGAACAATAACCTCGTGGTAACTCTGTCGCTTTAATTTCGTTATTGCGGCCCGCGTCGGCCGTGCTCCGGATCAGGTTCTGCGTACCGGAGATATTATTGCCAGCGTATCGGGCAAAAAAATCGCGTGCAGCACTTGGCTGGCGCGATTTTTTATTTCTTGTGCCGTGCGAGCAGGCTTCGAAAACGCTTTGCGTGGACACAACGCTGATATAACCGTCTGACCATGACACGGGCGCTGATGTTTCAAGGGACAGGTTCGGACGTTGGCAAGACGGTTCTGGTGGCCGGCCTTTGCCGTGCTTTGAAGAAGCGCGGTTTAAAAGTACGACCGTTCAAGCCCCAGAATATGTCCAACAATGCCGCCGTTGCTCGCGATGGCGGCGAGATCGGTAGGGCTCAATGGCTTCAAGCACTTGCTTGTGGTGTCGCTCCTTCCATCCACATGAACCCGGTTTTGCTAAAACCCCAAAGCGAGACGGGCAGCCAGATTGTCGTGCATGGAAAAGTTCGGGGCACCGCCAAAGGTCGAGATTATCAAGCCCTCAAACCGACTTTGTTGGGCGCGGTTTTGGAGTCTTTTGACGTGCTCAAGCGCGAGGCCGACATTGTGTTGGTCGAAGGTGCAGGTTCCCCGGCGGAGATTAATCTGCGCAAGGGCGATATTGCCAATATGGGGTTTGCGACGGCGGCACGAGTGCCAGTCGTTTTGGTTGGTGATATTGATCGCGGGGGCGTCATCGCCTCGTTGGTCGGTACCCATACGGTCTTGGAACCCGCTGATCGCGATATGATTGTCGGCTATCTGATCAACAAATTTCGCGGTGACGTCTCGCTCTTTGACGAGGGTCTGGAGATCGTAACGCGTTTCACCAGTTGGCCAAGTTTTGGCGTGCTGGGGTGGCAGGTTGCGGCAGCGCGTTTGCCCGCTGAAGACTCCGTAGTTCTGGAAAAGCTTTCTCGCGAAAGCGCCGCACCGGTTACGATCGCTGTTCCTGTCTTGGATCGGATCGCCAATTTTGATGATCTTGACCCGTTGAGCGCTGAGCCTGGTGTTGATGTGCAGTTTATTCTGCCCGATGACGATTGGCCGACGCGCCCTGCCGCGGTGATTGTCCCGGGCTCGAAATCCACAATTGGTGATTTGAACAGTTTTCGCCAATTGGGTTGGGATGCGCGAATTCAAGAAGCGATCCAAGGCGGTGCATTGGTGGTTGGACTTTGCGGCGGCTACCAGATGCTTGGCAACAGCATAGCGGATCCGGGCGGGCTGGAGGGGTCTCCAAGCAAGGTAGAAGGGCTTGGGCTCCTTGCTGTTGATACTGTGATGCAGCCTGAGAAGACGGTGCAAAACGCCCGTGCGGTAAGTGTTGATGGACGGCATCCGCTGACCGGTTATGAAATCCATTTGGGTAAGACTGAGGGGGCTGATTGCGTCCGACCGATTGTTGACATGGATGGGCGGATGGACGGTGCCACTTCTCCGGACGGGCAGGTTTTTGGCACGTACTTACATGGTCTTTTTGAAAGTGGGCCATATCGGAAAGCATTTCTTGCGCGCCTGGGCGTGGAAAGCGACGGTGCGGATCACCGACACAATATTGAGGCCGCGCTTGATGAGTTGGCTGATGCGATGGAGAATGTGTTGGATATTGACGCCATGCTCTTAGCGTCAGATTTGTCAGCATCAGAAAGGGGAGCTGCTTGATATGGTTCGGCCTGTGACATCTGGCGTTGTGTTGGTGCTTGGCGGCGCTCGTTCGGGGAAATCCGTCTTTGCAGAGAAGATGGTTTTGGACAGCGGTTTGCAGCCACTTTATTTGGCAACGGCGCAGGTTTGGGACGACGAGATGCGGTCGCGGGTCGATAAGCACAAGTCGCGGCGCAATCCGCATTGGCAAACGATTGAAGAGCCGATCGATCTGCCGGGTGTCATAGAACGTGAGGCGCGGCAGGGACGTGCCATTCTTGTTGATTGCCTGACTCTTTGGGTCACCAATTTGATGCTTGCCGAAGCGCCTATTGCGGATCGGTTTGCGTCACTTTGCGCCGTGTTGGACAAATGCGAAGGCCTTGTGGTTTTGGTATCCAACGAAGTAGGCCTCGGCATAGTGCCCGATAACAAGATGGCGCGCGATTTTCGTGATCACGCCGGACAATTGCATCAGGATGTGGCGTTGCTCGCCAACAAGGTTCATTTTATCGCAGCGGGTTTGCCGCTGACACTGAAGGATGATTGAGACATATGCTGACGACAGCGAAAATACCGGCGACGGTCATTACCGGTTTTCTAGGTGCCGGCAAAACCACAATGATCCGCAACATGCTGCAAAATGCTGACGGTCGAAAAATAGCGCTAATCATCAACGAGTTTGGCGATTTGGGCGTTGATGGCGATGTCTTGAAGGGCTGCGGCATCGAAACCTGCACGGAAGATGATATTGTAGAGCTGACCAATGGCTGCATCTGCTGCACGGTTGCCGATGATTTCATCCCCACCATGACGGCGCTTTTGGAGCGCGAAGATAGACCGGACCACATTGTCATTGAGACATCAGGCTTGGCGCTGCCTCAGCCGCTTGTCGCCGCCTTTAATTGGCCCGAGATCAAGACACAGGTGACTGTTGATGGGGTTGTGACGGTTATCGACGCAGCTGCTGTTGCCGAGGGTCGCTTCGCACATGATCACGATGCGCTCGATGCGCAGCGCAAAGCGGATGAGGAGTTGGACCATGAAAGTCCGCTGGAGGAGCTTTTCGAAGACCAGATCCGCGCCGCTGACATGATTGTCTTGAACAAGGCTGATCTTGTAGACGTTGATGCTCTAACATCGGTCAAAGACCAGGTAGCCGGTGAGGTTGGCCGGCCGCTGAAAGTTGTTTCAGCAAGTCACGGGCAACTGCCTGTTGATGTGCTATTGGGATTGGATGCGGCCACTGAAAGCGAGATTGCAAACCGCAAATCGCATCATGAACTGCACCACGAGCATCATCATGATGATGACGAGGACCACCAACACCATCATCACGACCATGATGATTTTGAAAGCTTCGTGGTCCAGGCGGGTCCGGCGCAGGACATTGATGCGTTTGTCGCGAATCTAAGCGCCGTTATTGCCGAACATGACGTGCTGCGCTGCAAGGGATTTGTTGATGTTCCCGGCAAGCCGATGCGTCTTGTGGTTCAGGCCGTTGGTCGTCGTATTGACGCCTATTTTGACCGGCCTTGGCAAGAAGACGAGAGCCGCGAAACACGGTTGGTTGTCATTGGCATTCATGGGCTTGACCAGCGAGCGATCGAGACTGCGGTAAAGGCGGCGGTCTGACGCGTTGCACCTGCTACTCGCACAGCAAGGTACGATTGATGATGGTGATGGCGAAGCCATCGACTTGGGTCAATCACCCGGCGACATCTGCTTTTTAAGTGCAGCTGATACGGAGCTTGCCCTGCTAGCCCGCAGCCGCGACCCGGACGCATCGCTGCGGCTGGTCAACATTATGCGGCTCAAGCATCCGATGTCGGTCGACACGTGGGTGCAGCGCACCGGCCGCCATGCCAAAATCATTGTGGCGCGTTTGCTTGGCGGGCTTTCCTACTGGCAATATTTGGCGGAAGCTTTACGTGCATGCGCTGATCAACATGGCTGTTTGCTGGCGCTTCTGCCGGGTGATGACAAGCCCGACGATGCACTTCTGCAATATTCAACAATTGACGCGCAAAGCTGGACGATACTTTGGGCCTTGCTCCGTGAGGGCGGTGCCGAGAACGCTCGGGGTTTTCTTGAAGGTTGCCGCGAGCTGAAATCAGGTAGTGCAATTTCTGCGACGGCCAGACCGTTGTTGCGGGCTGGTGTGGTAGAGCGCGCCGACGACTTGCCTGATCAGGCGCCCGTTGTTGCCATCGTGTTTTACCGTGCGCTCGTTCAGTCCGGACAAATGGCCCCCGTCGACATATTGGCAGATGCGCTTGCGCGGCGCGGTATCCGACCGGTGCCGATCTATGTGACGAGCTTGAAGGACCCCATCAGTCAAGCCACGGTCACAAAGCTCTTTGGAGACAATTCACCTTCGGTGGTGATCAATTTGACGGGCTTTGCTGTCTCCTCGCTAGGGAAGCGCCATTCGCCGACTGTCCTTGAAGAGAGTGGCGCGGTTGTTCTGCAAGCGGTTTTGGCGTCTATACCTGAGGATGCTTGGCGCGAGAGTGCGCAAGGGCTGGGAGCTCGTGATCTTGCGATGAGCGTGGCCCTGCCGGAGATCGATGGCCGGGTTTTGGCCGGGGCGATTTCCTTTAAATCCGGGGACCATTTTGATGCGGCGACGGAATGCACCATCGCGACGCACAAGCCACTACATGATCGCGTAGAAGCTGTCGCGGGCCGCGCAGTGGCATGGACAAAGCTGCGCGGATTAGCAGCTCCAGACAAAAAGGTTGCGCTCGTACTCGCCAATTATCCCAACCGCGATGGGCGGCTGGCCAACGGCGTTGGTTTGGATACGCCTGCCGGTGCAGTGGAAGTGCTCAAGGCGCTGCAAATAGCGGGATATGATGTTGGCGATGCACCGCTCGACGGTGATGCGTTGATCGCCCACATGAAGGCTGGACCGACAAACGCTGCACTCTCCGGGCGCGAGGTTCGGGAGACGATATCCATTAGTGAGTACCGCCAATTTTTCGACAGCCTCCCGCGTGAAGTGCGGGACGAAGTGTTGAGGCGTTGGGGCGGGCCCGAAGATGATCCGTTTTTCTTGGATGGTCAGTTCGCCTTGCCGCTCGCGCGGTTCGGCAACACCGCTGTCGGCATTCAACCAGCACGCGGCTATAACATCGATCCCAAGGAAACGTATCATTCGCCGGACCTTGTCCCTCCGCATGGGTACCTTGCCTTTTATGCTTATTTGCGCCGTCACTGCGATGCCGTGTTGCACATGGGCAAACATGGCAATCTGGAATGGTTGCCAGGCAAAGCGCTGGCGCTATCCGAAAGCTGTTATCCGGAAGCGCTGCTTGGCCCGATTCCCAACATCTATCCGTTTATCGTCAATGACCCGGGTGAGGGAACACAGGCCAAACGCCGGACTTCTGCGGTCATTGTTGACCATCTGACACCGCCGCTAACGCGCGCCGAAAGCTATGGGCCGCTGAAGTCTCTGGAGGCATTGGTCGACGAATATTATGAGGCGGCGGGGCATGATCCACGACGGCTGAAACTGCTGCGAACCCACATTCTGGATTTGGTGCGCGATCTCGGGTTGGACCATGATGCCGGTATTGAGAAAAGCGATGATAGCGATACGGCGCTTGAAAAGTTGGATGCCTATTTGTGCGACCTGAAGGAAATGCAAATCCGCGATGGTTTGCATGTCTTTGGTGTCGCGCCAGAGGGGCGTCTGCTGACCGATTTATTGGTCGCTTTAGCGCGTGTGCCCAGTCGCGACGGGTTAAGCTTGCAGCGGGCAATTGCACAAGATGTGTTGGGTATGGAATCCACGCAGTATGATCCGCTGGATGCCGAAATGGCAGCGGCTTGGAGCGGCCCAAAGCCTCTGGCGCTGCAAAATATTTCAGATGATCCTTGGCGCACCCATGGCGACACGGTTGAACGCATTGAGCTGCTCGCCGCCGCCTTGGTTTCTGGCGAAGAGCAATGTGCAGATGAATGGCCGCAGGTGGCTAGAGCTTTGAAGAATATCAACGAACGGCTGCGGCCGGATGTGTTAAGCTGCGGGACGGGCGAGATAAGCGGTGTGCTGACTGCGCTTGGGGGTCGTTTCGTTGAGCCTGGATCATCGGGCGCACCGACACGCGGGCGTCCGGATGTGCTACCGACCGGTCGAAATTTCTATTCGGTGGACAGTCGCGCTGTGCCCACCGAAACGGCTTGGGACCTTGGTTTTCGATCCGCGCAAATGCTGGTGACCCGTTATGTGCAGGACCATGGCGATTGGCCGACCTCCATGGCGCTGACCGCATGGGGTACATCCAATATGCGCACCGGGGGAGATGATATCGCTCAAGCGCTGGCACTGATCGGTGCCAAGCCGGTATGGGATGGCATTTCGCGGCGTGTCACTGGTTTTGAGATCATGCCGACCGCCAAACTGGGACGGCCGCGTGTCGATGTAACCTTGCGTATATCCGGCTTTTTCCGTGATGCGTTCCCCGATCAAATCGCATTGTTTGACAAGGCTGTTCGGGCGGTCGGTGCCTTGGATGAGGATGCGAGCGACAATCCGATTGCGGCGCGTATGGCGGAGGAGGTGGAAACGCTCGTTGGCGCAGGCCATGCAGAAGAGGCTGCCCAATCGCAGGCCGGTTTTCGTGTGTTCGGTTCCAAGCCGGGCGCTTACGGTGCTGGTCTACAGGCGTTGATCGACGGGGGCGGCTGGTCCGACAAGGAAGATCTCGCCGAGGCCTTTATGGTTTGGGGGTCATATGCATACGGAGCAAAAGACGCTGGAACCGACGCGCGCGATGCTTTTGAAGGACGTCTCAAGACTGTCGAGGCGGTTGTTCAGAACCAGGACAATCGTGAACATGATCTCTTGGATTCTGACGATTATTATCAGTTCGAAGGTGGTATGACCGCGGCAGTTGAGAAGGCGCGCGGCGAAAAACCTGCAAACTATCACAATGATCATTCCCGGCCTGAACGGCCTGTCATTCGCACGCTGGAAGATGAGATTGGCCGCATTGTACGTGCCCGCGTTGTCAACCCGAAATGGATCGAAGGTGTGATGCGCCATGGCTACAAGGGCGCGTTCGAGATGGCGGCGACCGTCGACTATATGTTTGCATTTGCTGCGACGACGGGTGCGGTGCGGGACCATCACTTTGACGCGGTTTATCAGGCCTATCTAATGGATGCTGATGTTCGCGCATTCATAGAAGAGAAGAACCCGGATGCCTTGCACGAAATTGCAATGCGCTTGAAAGAAGCCATAGAGCGGGAATTGTGGACGCCGAAAAGCAACTCAGCGCAGTTTGATTTGGAGAGGATGATTGAATGACAGACACGCCCGAAGATGTCGCCAAGCACAATGCTAAAATGGCCAAGAAGAAAGCGGCGCGCGACAAGATCATGGCCACCAAGACCGATGAGAAGGGCCTGATCATCGTCCACACCGGTAAAGGCAAGGGCAAGTCGACAGCGGCTTTCGGCATGATTTTTCGGCATATTGCGCACGGTCGCAAATGCGCGGTGGTGCAGTTTATCAAGGGCGGTATGTCGACCGGTGAGCGCGATCTGATTCTCGATAAGTTCGCCGATCAATGTGCGTTCCACACCATGGGCGAGGGTTTCACGTGGGAAACCCAAGACAAGGAACGCGACATCGAGATGGCACAAGCGGCGTGGGCGACGGCCAAGGAATTGATCCGCGACGAGACCAACCACATGGTTTTGCTTGATGAGATCAACATCGCCATTCGCTATGACTACATCGCGATTGCCGACGTCGTTGCATTTTTGCGCGATGAAAAACCCGAAATGACCCATGTCGTTTTAACAGGTCGCAACGCCAAGGAAGAGCTGATCGAGATTGCCGATTTGGTCACTGAAATGGAGTTGGTCAAACATCCGTTCCGCTCCGGGGTAAAGGCACAAATCGGCGTAGAGTGGTAAGCGGTTAGTTCATCCAAAGACGCACGGCCAATGCTGCGCAGGTGATCACCAATAGCGGTTTGATGAGCCCGGCCCCCCGTCTCATGGCCAAGCTCGAGCCAACACGCGCCCCGGCGATCTGCGCGACCGCCATGGCCAGTCCGATCTTCCACGCCACAGCTCCGGCGAAAGCGAAAAAAATTAATCCGCCGACGTTGGATGCGAAGTTTAAAAGCTTTGTGTGCGCGGTGGCCTTTAGGACGCCATATCCTGCCAGCGTTACAAAACCGAGCATGAAGAACGAGCCGGTTCCGGGTCCAAACAATCCATCATAGAACCCAAGCAGCGGGACGAGCGTCCCAATAAACAGCGCAGGCGCTATACGGGCTGCCTTATCGGTATCGTCAAGGCCGGGCTTGAGCCAAAAGAAAAGCGCGATCGCCACCAGCAAAAACGGTAAGACCGCGCGAAACCAATCTGCTGGCACAATGGTGGCAATCCCAGCGCCTATAACAGATGCGCCGCCCGCAATGAGGGCGCTCGGCCACTGCTGCTTCAAATCCACATAACCCTTGCGGCTATAGTTGATGGCTGCTGCGCCCGTTCCAAAAAGGCCCTGCAATTTGTTGGTACCCAGCGCTTCTACCGGTGGCAGTCCTGCCAACACGAGGGCCGGTACGGTTATAAGACCGCCTCCACCTGCTATGGCATCGATGAAACCTGCCAAAAAGGCTGCCATTGCGAGAAGGATGAGCAGTGTTGTAGCGTCTTCAAGCATGACTTTCGTTTGACCACGAAGGTTTAATGGGCGCAATTGCCATGGGCTACTATCTTATCGGGAGGCGACACACATGGTGGGGCTATTGGATACCATTAAAACAATGCTGGAGCGTGACAAAACAGTGCGGCTGGTCGCCAACGACCCCGCGCTGACGGCAGAATTGTTACTGCTTTTCCGGATGATCCTGGCTGACGGTGAAGTGCGCAACGAAGAGCTTATGATGTTTAAGAGCATCTGCCGGACGGCCTTTGGCCTCAATCCGGAGGTGATGTCGGAAGTCTACAAATATCTGGAAGATTTCGGGTATGAAATGACCGCTGAGCAAACGGTTCAGATTTTTAGCGAGCTCCCGGAAGAGCGCCGGCGTGATCTTCTTGATCGTATGATCCAAATCGCAGAAAGCGATGATGTTCTGGATACGCGCGAGCTGCAATTGCTTGGTAAAACGGCCGATATGCTCGGCTTTGATTTGAAGGGCGGCAGCGCCTGATCCTCTTGGCGACAGCGCGTGGCGTTTGCGCGATTGACGACTCCTCAAAGCATCCATAGACACAGGTCACCGGCAGGGCCCAACTGAAAGCGTCGGGCCAGAACGGATCGGCCGTGAGCTGACCTTTAATGAGGGGCGTACGGTTGACTGTCTGGGTAAACCGATTTCGCATCGGCCCTTCGGCTATTGAACAAAACCGGAGATTTTTATGAAACGCCTTTCTACAGCCACCTTTTTCTCAGCCACCAGTGTATCGGCCTCTTTTGCCCATGGCGGGCATCTTACTGCCCAGGATGGTCATTCGCATTGGGTTGCTGTTGCGGCAGCATTGGTAGCTGTGGCTATTTTTATTGGCGGTGTTGCTGTGCGTTTTGCCAAGCGGCGGACCAATTAATGTTCGATAATGCACCTGAAGGTAAACGCTACGGCGTTATGATTTGCGGCCATGGCAGCCGTAACAAAAACGCTGTCGATCAGTTCGCGCGTTTGGCTGAGAGGCTACGCGAACGCTTTCCGTCGGTGCCCGTGGATTATGGCTATCTGGAATTCGCCAACCCCGTGATCCATCAAGGTTTGGACGCGCTCAAAGCACAAGGTGCGAACCATATTTTGGCGGTCCCCGGTATGCTGTTTGCTGCCGGCCATGCCAAGAATGATATCCCTTCTGTCCTTAATGCCTATCAGGCGATGAACCCTGATATTACAGTCGATTATGGCCGTGAACTTGGCATCGATTTACGCATGATCCGCGCCGCTGCGGCTCGGATTGAGGAAGGTTTGAAGGCCCAAGGGTGGAAAGAAGGTGATAGCCTTCATGACACGATGCTGGTTGTTGTAGGGCGTGGGGCTTCTGATCCCGATGCAAATTCCAATGTTTCAAAGGTCATGCGCATGTTGTGGGAAGGCATGGGCTTTGGTTGGGGTGAAACCGCTTATTCGGGCGTCACGTTTCCTTTAGTCAAACCGGCGCTCGAGCATGTGGCAAACCTTGGTTACAAACGTATCGTCGTTTTCCCGTATTTTCTATTCACGGGCGTGTTGGTCAAACGCATTTTCTCGCAAACCGATGAAGTGGCCGCAGGAAACACGGACATAGAGTTTGTGAAGGCAGGCTATCTGAACGATCATGAACTTGTTATCGACACGATGGTCGAGCGGGTGCGCGAAATTCTGGAGGGTTCAAACAATATGAACTGCCAGATGTGCAAATATCGCGAACAAGTACTCGGCTTTGAAGCTGAGGTTGGCCTAGCGCAGGAAAGTCACCATCACCATGTCGAAGGTGTTGGCGGTGCGCCCGAAAACTGCCCGTGCAATGGTGACTGTGATGCATCATGCCGGGATGAAGAGTTCTGCAAGAAGCATGGCTTGGTCTGGACGCCGGTTCATTCACATCAGCATACGCACGATCATCCCCATGATCACGGGCATCACCACCACCATCATCATCCCTACCCACAGGCCGACCATCCGCTGGGGCCAAAGACGCTCCAAAAAGGGTAGGCTTTGGGCGCGCTTTTCGACAGCTATTTGATAGTGGATTGGTCTGCGGCAAACAAACCGAAGTCAGGCAAGGATTCCATATGGATCGCTTTGCATGACGGCGATTGTTTAGTGTGGCTGGAAAATCCGCCCACCCGTAGCGAGGCGATGGAGATGGTTGCTGCTGAATGCCAAGCTGCGATTGCTGACGGAAAGCGTTTGTTTGCAGGCTTTGATTTTGCGTTCGGTTGGCCCGCGGGGGCAGCGAAAGTTGTAACCGGCAAGCCTGGATGGCAGTCCATTTGGGCGCATATCGCTTCAACAATATCCGATGACGCCGGCAATAGGTCAAACAGGTTTCAAGTCGCCGCGAAAATCAACCAAACATTCTTCGACGGAAATGGGCCGTTTTGGGGATGCCCCCCGAGTCAGAGCTATGACGGGCTTACACCAACGAAGAGCACTTTTGCTTTTGATCAGTTTGCTGAGCGGCGCCGTGTGGAGCGTTTAGCAACCAAAGCCCAACCCATCTGGAAGCTGTTCACAACCGGGTCAGTCGGTAGCCAATCGCTGCTCGGAATTGCGCATCTTCAAAAGTTGCGCGGCCGGTTTGCGGATGACATCGCGATCTGGCCGTTCGAGACGCGTTTTGCCGCTGATTTCTCGCGGACCGTCACAGTTGCGGAGATCTATCCGTCTTTGTTTGACGTGACAGCGCAAGCCGATGAGGTACTTGACGCGGCACAGGTGCGCACCATTGCCGAACGATTTGCCGAATTGGATCAGGCGGGGGATTTCAAGGCGATGCTAGAGGGGCCGGACGAACCGGCTGTGCTGACCGAAGAGGGTTGGATTGTCGGGGCGGGGCATGCCGCATGAGTGAATATCTTCGCGATCCTGCTGCCATTTATGCGCAATCCTTTGCCACCATTGAGCACGAAGTTGATCTGTCTACCTATTCTGCGCCGATGGCGCGTGTTGTCACCCGACTGATCCACGCCTGTGGTTTGACCGACATTGTTGATGATCTCGCGTTCAGTGACGGCGCTGCCGAAGCTGGTCTTGCCGGTGTTCGGTCCGGGTGCGCTATTTACTGCGATGTCGAGATGGTTAAGGCTGGGATTATCACCAGTGCCTTGCCCGATGATTGTTCACTGGTTTGTACCCTCAACGATCCGCGCGCTGCCGAGCTGGGCAAGCGCATGCAAACCACGCGTAGCGCCGCGGCCGTCGAGCTTTGGGAAAATTTGGATGGTTCGATATGTGTGATCGGCAATGCGCCGACAGCGCTTTTCAGGTTGCTTGAGCGGATCGATGAAGGCGCCGGAAAACCGGCGCTTATTGTCGGCATTCCAGTTGGCTTTGTCGGTGCCATTGAGAGTAAAGAAGCGCTGGCGGAGAATCCGCGCGGCAGCCAATTCATCACCGTTCACGGCCGCCGTGGCGGCAGTGCGATGGCATCGTCGGTCGTCAACGCTTTGGCGGGGCAGCTGAAATGAGTGATCCTTGGCTGCACATTATCGGTATCGGCGAAGATGGGCTTGATGGCCTGTCCAAAATCGCGCGTGGTTTGGTGGCCGATGCCGAAGTGATCATCGGTGGTGATCGGCATCATGCGCTCACCTCTAACACAAAGGCCGAGCGCCTTGCCTGGCCGTCACCGTTTGACGCGATGATCGATGTTATTTGCGCGCAAAAAGGCAAGCGTGTTGTGGTGCTCGTGACGGGCGATCCGCTTTGGTATTCCGTCGGTGCCCGTATCCTCAAGTCGATTGATGCGCAGGAGATTGTGTTTCATCCGCAGCTATCGGCTTTTCAGTGGGCCGCCGCCCGCATGGGTTGGTCGTTGGCTGATGTTGAAACATTGACGGTGCATGGCCGGGCGACAGAGCAGATTGTGCCCTACTTTGCGCCGGGAGCCCGTCTTTTGGTTTTGACCAAAGATCGCACATCGGTGACTGACGTGGCTGCGCTGTTGCGTGAGCGTGGGTTTGGCGGATCATACCTGCATGTGTTGGCAGCGCTCGGCGGCCCGAGCGAGCAGCGGATCGAGATGGTCGCGGATAACGCCCACGCCGATGTGCCCGATTTTCATACGCTGGCGGTTGAGTGTGTCGCTTCGAGCGATGCGCAGATACTGCCCCGGGCCGGGCTGCCGGACGACGCCTTTGTTCATGATGGCAAGATGACCAAACGCACCGCGCGGGCACTCGCGCTTGCGAAGTTGCTGCCGCTGCGCGGGCACTTGCTTTGGGATATTGGCTGCGGCTGTGGCTCAATCGCGGTGGAGTGGATGCGCGGTGCGCCGGAGGCGATGGCTATCGGTTTTGAGCCGAAAGTGGATCGCCGGGCAATGGCGCTACAGAACGCGTTGCAGCTTGGCACGCCGAAGCTACAATTGATCGATGGCACCGCGCCGGATTGCCTTGACGGTCAACCATCGCCAGATGCAGTTTTCATCGGTGGCGGTCTGGAAGAAAAAACCATCGACGTTTGTCTCGATGCGATGACACCCTTTGGTCGGCTCGTGGCCCATGCGGTGACACTGGAAAGCGAAGCGGTATTACTAGCCGCTTTCGAAAAGCATGGTGGTGAATTGCAACGCATCTCCGTTGAGGCCGCGACGCCCGTTGGTCCTTTTCACGGTTGGAAGCCGTCCATGCCGGTCACGCAATGGTACTGGGAAAAGCGACAATGATGGTGCCCGGTACGCTCCACGGCGTCGGTGTTGGACCCGGCGCGCCCGACTTGATTACGTTACGCGCATTTCGCTTGATCACGGGTGCGCCGGTGATTGCTTATCCGGCACCTGATAGTGGTGAAAGCTTTGCCCGTTCGATTGTCAGCGACATGCTGCATCCCGGTAAGATTGAGATACCGATCATTATACCGATGCGCTCGGAACGCTATCCGGCTGCGGAGGTCTATGACCGTGCCGCTGCGGAAATTGCGTCACAGCTTGATGCAGGCAAGGACGTGGTTCTTTTGTGTGAAGGCGATCCATTTTTCTATGGGTCCTACATGTATGTGCATGACCGGTTGGCAGATCGGTATCATTGTGAGGTGGTGCCGGGCGTGACCTCGCCCCTCGCCAGTTCGGCGGTGCTCGGCCTCCCGCTCGTCTCCCGTAATGATGTTCTCACGGTTGTTCCCGGCCCGAATGAGGACGCTTCATTGCGTGCGCAAATCGAAGCAGCTGATGTCACGGTGATCATGAAGGTGGGCCGACACGCCAAGCGTATCATTGCCTTGCTGGACGAGATGAGCCTGCTTGATTGCGCTCACTATGCGGAGCGGGTGACAATTGATGGCGCTGAGTTTACGTGTCCGCTGGCCGAGCTGGGTGAGCGGAACGTGCCATATTTCTCGATGATTATTGTCCAACGAAAAACGCAAAGGGCGGACGTTTGAAGACCACTGTTCCCGCCATCATCATTTTATCACCCAGCGCGCTCAATGTAGCGCGGAAAATCCAAACTTCAGTGGGCGGTGCGATCCATGCTCTGGGTTCCCGCTTTTCAGAGGGGAACGCGGACCTTCACCTATTCGATGCGGCAAAGCCGCATATGCAGGCCCTTTTTCAAAGCGGCGTGCCGATCATCGCAGTCATGGCTTCTGGCGCCATCATTCGTCTTCTCGCGCCGGTACTCGATGACAAGCAAAGTGGGCCACCTGTTGTCGCAATCGCGGACGACGGTAGCGCGGTGGTGCCGCTGCTGGGAGGGCATCATGGCGCCAATGATTTGGCACGCACTATCGCGGCTTCTTTTAACGTCGATGCTTCGATTACCACGGCGGGTGATGTCCGTTTTGGAGTTGCCTTGGACGCGCCGCCCGAAGGCTATGTTTTGGCCAATCCGGGCGATGCAAAAGTCTTTATGGCGGACTTGGTGGCGGGTGCATATGTGAAGTTGAGCGGTGATGCCGATTGGCTTTCCGGCACCGAGCTGCCGGTCTCCGATGGTGCGACCCACGAAATTATTGTGACGGATGGCGATGTGGTCGGCGGACCTAGTCGGTTGGTCTATCACCCCAGGAATTTGACGCTTGGGATTGGTTGCGAGCGCGGCGCTTCCTTAACGGAAGTTCAGAATTTGATTCAACAAGTTCTAGCGGAAAATTCCTTGGCAAAAGAATCGGTTGGCTGCGTATGTTCAATCGACCTTAAGGCTGACGAGACCGCGATTAATGAGGTTGCGCGCTGGCTCAACGCACCACTTCAGCTCTTCGATGCGCCGACGCTTGAAGCTGAGACGCCGCGTCTGGCAACTCCATCGGATGTGGTTTTCAAGGAAGTGGGATGCCATGGTGTCGCCGAGGGTTCGGCGCTGGCGGCAGCAGGACCAGATGGTTCTTTGATCGTTGCCAAGACCAAATCTACCCGCGCGACGGTGGCGATTGCCCGGGCGCCGTCGCCATTTGTGAAATCCGATCTACCGGGTCGGGGACGCGGTGTCCTGTACGTCGTTGGCATAGGCCCGGGCAGTTCTGGTTGGCGCTCGCCCGAGGTCACCCGAATGATCGGGCAGGCCACCGATCTTGTCGGTTATTCGCTCTACCTGGATTTGATTGAAGACATCTCGAGCAGGAAGACGCGTCATGATTTCAACCTTGGTAAGGAAGAGGATCGTGTCCGTCACGCCATGGAGTTAGCGGGCACCGGCAAGACGGTCGCGCTCGTCTGTTCTGGCGATGCCGGTATCTATGCTATGGCAACGCTGGTCTATGAACTCATCGAGAAAGACGGCGTGTCAGACGCGGCCAAGCGTATTGAGGTTGTCAATGCGCCGGGCATCTCCGCTCTGCAAGGTGCGGCTGCGCGCGCCGGTGCGCCGCTGGGGCATGACTTTTGCACGATCTCGCTATCTGATTTGTTGACGCCTTGGGATGATATTCAACGTCGCGTGCGGGCGGCGGGTGAGGGCGATTTTGTCATCGCCTTTTATAACCCCGTATCAAAAAAGCGCCGCACGCAATTGGCGTGGGCCCGCGATGAATTGTTGAACCACCGGCCGCCTGATACGCCGGTTGTGTTGGCGACGAATTTGGGCCGGGAAGGCGAGACGGTAAGACTTGTTCCGCTTGGTGACTTGCAGGTGGATGATGTCGACATGCTGACGGTGGTGATTGTCGGGTCATCAGACAGCCGCACGGTCAAAACCGGTGATGGCTGTGAATGGGTTTACACCCCGCGTGGTTATAGCGGTAAACAAGGGACGAAAATGCAATGACAGTTCACTTTATTGGCGCTGGGCCCGGCGCGCCCGATTTGATTACGGTGCGCGGTCTTCGCCTAATCGAAAACTGTCCGGTTTGCCTTTATGCCGGTTCCCTTGTTCCAGAAGAAATTGTCAAGGCTGCGCCTGATGATGCGCTTGTTATGGACACCGCACCCATGCATTTAGATCAGATCATGGAAGTTATCGAGCAGGCCCATCGTGAGGGTAAAGACGTGGCGCGCGTTCATTCCGGCGACCCTTCCATCTACGGCGCGGTAGCCGAACAGATGCGACGGCTTGATACTGCTGGAATTGATTATGATGTCACGCCGGGCGTGCCCGCGTTTGCCGCCGCCGCTGCGCAGTTAAAAAACGAACTCACATTGCCTGAGATTGCGCAAACCGTGATAGCGACTCGCACGGGGATGAAGGCGTCGTCCATGCCCGAAGGCGAGCAGTTGGAAATACTCGGCCAGTCCAAGGCGACGTTGGCGATCCATTTGTCGATCCGAAACCTGGATTACATCTTTAACGCGCTTGAACCTTATTATGGCGCTGATTGCCCAGTCGTTATTGCTTACCGCGCAACTTGGCCGGATGAGCTCTACATTCGTACCACTCTTGCAGAGATGAAACAGGAAGTGCGCAAAGCTAAGATCACACGCACTGCACTGGTGTTGGTTGGCAAGGTATTCGGCGAGGTTACTTTCCGCGATAGCGATCTCTACAATGCCGACTTCAGCCATGTGCTGCGAAACGTGGGCAAGAAGGCGAATCGCGCGTAAGGCCTTGTGCTCGCTCGTTATGAAATATCGAAATATTCGGTGAAGTGTCGTTTTACGGCCATGTTTTGGTCCAACTGATAGCGCTCCTATTCAATTGGAGACATTGAAATGACACGATTACTTCTTGCCGCGCTGATGGCATCGGCAGCTGTTCCAAATGTTATGGCGGCAACATTTGAGCCTGACAGCAAGATTGACGCAGTGACGGTGTTCCCAACCGGCGCACAAGTTACGCGTAAGTCCGTCCTCGACATCAGCGCCGGGGACCATGTCGTTGTCATTGACGATTTGCCTGCCAACATTGACCCCGCAAGTGTTCGGGTAACGGGTTCAGCAACGGCGCAACTGTCTATTATTGGTGTCGATGTGCGCACGGTGATCGTTGCTAGTGGCGGGACCGATGCTGATCGCCAAAGGCTGGAATCGCGGTTGGAGGAGCTCGATGATCTTCTGGGATCACTGAACCAAGAGCAGGCGGATATCCAGGTTCGTCGAGACTTATTGCAGCTGTTGGTTCAAAAGTCGTCTGGTGAAGGGATCGGCGCTATGGCCGTTTCCGGTTCAGCATTGTCTGATACGCTCTCCGTTGTTGCCGATGAGCTTGCCACGTTAAGCAAGCAAAAGTCCGCAACGCGAGTGGCGCAGCGTGAGGCTCAAAAAGAAGTCGACCGGTTGCGTGCTCAGCTTTCGCTTCTGGCACCCAAACGCGAGGAGCGCACGATTGTGGAAATCGCCGTTTCTGCCACCGCCGAGGCGGATGCCGGTTTTGATATAAAATACAATGTGCGGGAGGCTGGCTGGCGGGCGATTTATGATGCCAACTTGTCGTTGGAAGATGGTGTTGAGAACATCGATATTGGCATCAAGCGGCGCGCTTTGGTGACACAGTCTACGCAAGAAAGCTGGGATGACGTGGCGCTGACATTGTCGACAGCCCGGCCAACCGCTGCGACCCAGGCCCCTCAACTGCAAGCCAACGTTTTGGATGTTCGACAACCTCCTGTTTTGTACGATCGAAGCGAAAAGCTTGTTCGTCGTCAAAACTCGACGATCATGTCCATGGAAGCTGGCGGCGTCGGCACAAGTGCCGATATGGCCGAGGCGGCTCCGGTGCCGCAGGCAATTGCAGAAGAAGTGAGCGCGATGGAAACAGGTGGCTTTAACGCCAGTTATAAAATCGCTGACCGAGTTAGTGTCGCCAATAGCCAAGAAGCAAAGTCTGTCCTGCTTGGTGTTGATCAATGGTCTGTCGATGTTAGCGCCTTGAGCGTTCCGCGCCTCGATCCAACTGCTTATCTGATGGCCGAGTTCGAGCTTGCCGGTGAGTTGACCTATCTACCAGGTGACGTTCTTCTTAACCGCGACGGTACGTATATTGGACGCGGTCAAATGCCTTTGTTGACGCCGGGTGAAACTCATCAGCTGGGTTTTGGTGCTGATGATCGGATCCATGTTGAGCGAGTTGAGCGTGACCGTAAAACGGGCGAGACCGGTATTTTGGTCTCTTCGAACGTAGAAATGCGGATCGCCGACATCCGCATCGCCAACAATCATGATTTTGTGATGCCCGTGCGGATTATTGACCGAATTCCGGTCAGTGATCACGAGGATATTTTAATTGAGGCATTGCGCGAAGGCACCCAAGCTTCAGAGACCGATGTCGATGGGCAACGTGGGGTGCTCGCGTTCGACTATGATTTGCCAGTAGGCGGCGAGGAAACCATTCGCGTCGGCTACCGCGTTACCTGGCCGGGTGACGTGCAGATAAGCCAGGTTCAATAAAAGTCAGATTTTGTTGGCCCGCCAAATTTCCGGCGGGCCAATAAGAAAAACATGCTAAGCGATGTTTCGGCCGCGCTGGTAGTGCACGATAAGCAGCATGAAACCGAGGAGAACCAAAGCTGGTACTGTTTGGCCCAGAGGCGTGAATGCGACATGGAAGTAGACAGCGCCGACCATGATGATTGCGAGACCGATCGCGGCCAATAGCCGTGTACGTGCAAACAATAAGCCGATCGCGCCTGCAACCTCAGCCGTTCCAATGAAGTAACCGAACCAGCTCGGCAGGCCCAGCAATGCGAAAGACTGATGTAGTTCGGGCGTGCCCATGAGTTTGAATGTGCCTGCGGCGGCAAAGGCAAGCGCACTTAGAACGATTGGGCACCAGATTCCGTAGCGTTTGATAAATTCCATGATATGTCCTCAGCGTGGAAGACGAGACATGATCCTTAAGTGCCGTCAAAACAATCCACTAATTTGGCAACTTATTGTCCATTAAGTGTGAACAGTTTGGCGCTGAACGATTATCACTGGGAGCCCTAGGATTCGAGCTGCCTCGATTTTGGCATAGGCGCCTTTGCCGCCAGAGTTACGGCAGATAATATGTGTCACCGCGTGTTCGACGAGTATTTTTCGCTCATCGTCAGGGTTTAGGGACGGAACCCCTTTAATCCACTTGTGGATGGTTTGATCATGTTCAGGTAGCCGGCCATCGACCGTACGCGCGATCAGCTTGGCACGGTCCAAGCCATTAAAGACGTTCAGATGCTGCGCGCCAATAGCCAGCAGCGCTGTTGCGCCATCCGGTATATGTTCCCGCGCTTCTTGAAGGCTGCTAACTTCAATCCAGTTGTCGTTCGCCTGCCGTTCCCAAGGTTGTCTTGTGCGTACATCGAGTGGTGTTTTCGTTTGCTGGCATGCCTTGACGGCATTTGCGCTGATCTGTTCAGCAAAGGGATGGGTCGCATCAATTACGCGACTGATCGCGTTTGTGGCGAGGTAGTCAGCCAATCCCCCGACGCCGCCGAATCCGCCAATGCGAACCTTGCCCACGAGCGGCTTGGGTTCCTTCGTGCGACCTGCTAATGAGGTGATGACTGCATGTTCGCCAACCTCAAGGACCAGCTCTTTAGCCAGCTGTGCAGCTTCTTTAGTCCCGCCGAGGATCAGAATCTTTTCATTCATCTCGGAAAGACTTTGCTAGTAAATCGCCACTACGATCGACGACGATGATGTCGATTCGCACACCTTGTTGTTTGACGACTTCAAATGCTGATTCAGCTGCTTTATCTGCTACTTCACCTGCCAAGTTGATTTGGTTTTCCTGTGCGATTTCAAGCGCTTCCTTGGCGGTGTTGGCGGCTTGAATCGCCAAGCTCAATTGTTGAGTCAAGCCACGTTTGCGCGCAAGGGTTGCAAGGAAGCCCAAATCGACTTGGCTGCGCGACGAGTGAAGATCAAGGTAGCCTTGGGCAAGCTTCGTCATTTTCGCAAACCCGCCAGCAATCGTCAGACGAGGGATGGGGTGCGCCCGCAGGTATTTCAGTAACCCGCCCGCGAAGTCACCCATATCGATCATGGCGATCTCGTCAGGTGAAAAGGTGCGAACAAGCGCTGCTTCTGACGTCGACCCCGTGGCGGCGAACACATGCTGCAATCCTGCGGCTCTTGCGACATCCACGCCGCGATGGATGGAGTGTATCCACGCCGCACAAGAGAATGGATGTACAACGCCTGTCGTGCCAAGGATTGATATGCCGCCAACGATGCCCAGGCGCGGGTTCCAGGTCTTGCGCGCCAGTTCTTCGCCGCCGGGCACTGAGATGGTGACTTCGAAGTCGGGTGCGACGGCGTGCTTGTTGGCAATCTCCTCCACTACCTCGCGGATCATTTTACGTGGGACCGGATTGATCGCAGGCTTTCCCGGTTCGATCGGTAGGCCCTTTTTTGTGACCATCCCGACGCCGCTTCCTGCTTTGAAGATGATACCTGCGCCAGGCCTAGTCCGCCGTACCTGCGCGATGATCATCGCTCCGTGGGTAACATCCGGATCATCGCCTGCGTCTTTGATGATACCGGCTTTGGCATGATCGTTCCCCAAGTCTTCGTGAGCCAAGGCGAAGCTGGGCGTCTCGCCTTTGGGCAGGGTAATGGTCACGGGGTCGGGGAATTTGCCTTCCAACAGTGCTGCAAGCGCCGCTTTTGTTGCCGCTGTCGCGCAGGCACCTGTTGTCCAACCACGCCGAAGCGGTTTATCCGGCTTTCGCAATCCGGCATCATCTTCGTCGGAATCAGGTAGTGTCGGTTGCGTCATCATTGCCTTATAGTTGAGCCTTGAGTGGATCGGAAGAAGTCAAACATCGTGAGCGGGATAAACGATATTTTTGCAGCCAAAGATCGCATGCCAGCTTTTTTGCCCGGCCATGTTTGGCTTGTGGGCGCGGGCCCTGGTGATCCTGGTCTTTTAACGCTCAATGCGGTGCACGCCCTCCAGCAGGCCGATGTGATTGTCTATGACGCGCTGGTGGATGACGCGTGCCTGGCTTTTGCCAATCCGAACGCGGTACGCGAATACGCTGGCAAACGTGGTGGCAAGCCGTCGCCGAAGCAGCGAGACATTTCGCTTCGGCTTGTTGATCTGGCGCGCGAGGGAAAACGTGTCTTGCGGCTTAAGGGTGGCGACCCTTTTGTGTTTGGTCGCGGCGCGGAAGAAGCGCTGACACTGGCCGCCCATTCGATCCCGTTTCGCGTTGTGCCGGGGGTAACAGCGGGCATCGGTGGTTTGGCCTATGCAGGCATTCCTGCGACGCACCGCGACACCAATCACTGCGTGACGTTTTTGACCGGTCATGACGCGGGCGGTTTGGTGCCGAGCGCAGTTGATTGGGACAGCGTTGCCAAAGGCTCACCCGTGATTGTGATGTATATGGCAGTCAAACATATTGCCCCTATTGTCGAGAGATTGCTTGCCGCTGGTCGCAAGGCGCACGAACCACTGGCCTTTGTCAGCCGCGCTGCGACACCGGCCCAACGGGTTGTTCAAAGCTCGCTTGGTTCTGCAGTGGTTGATGCCGAAAAGCATGATGTCAAAGCGCCTGCGATTGTGGTGCTCGGCGAGGTCGTGACCCTACGCGACGGGCTTGATTGGTGGAGCGCGCTGACCGGTGGAAAGACGCTGAATCCAGATCCCCTTGGAAGCCGGTTCAAAGACGAGGCCGTTTGAGATGAACGGCTTCATGATCGCGGCGCCGCAATCGGGCAGCGGCAAGACGGTGATGACGCTTGGCATTTTGCGTGCACTCAAAGAGAGCGGTGTTCCCGTTGCATCGGCCAAAGCGGGACCGGACTATATTGATCCAGCGTTTCACATGGCGGCGACCGGCGAGCCGTGTATGAACCTTGACCCTTGGGCGATGCGACGCGAATTGCTGCTGAAACTTGCAACCGCGCAGGGGCAGGGCAGGACGCTGGTCGTTGAAGCAATGATGGGTCTTTTTGATGGTGCGGTTGATGACACGGGTAGCGCCGCCGACCTTGCCTCGCTCCTTGGCTTGCCGATCGTGCTGGTGATCGATGCTTCACGTATGGGGCAGTCCGTTGCGGCGCTCGTTTCTGGGTTTCAAAATCATCGTACCGATCTTTCGATTGCCGGGGTTATCCTCAATCGGGTTGGCAGCGAGCGGCACCATGCCATGTTGGCGCGGGCACTACAGCAGCTGAACGTGCCGATATTAGGCGTCGTACCCAGCGACGCGCGTCTATCCTTGCCGTCAAGGCATTTGGGTTTGGTGCAGGCGTCGGAAAATAAGGGGCTTGAAACATTTGTCGCAGAGGCCGCGCGATTGGTTGAAAGCCACTGCGATTTAACGCGTTTGGCGGCTATGGAGGCAGAAGTACCGACCCCTTCAGCGGCGACACGCTTGCCGCCTTTGGGACAAACGATGGCCATTGCCCGCGACCAAGCATTCAGTTTCTGCTATCCGCATTTGCTGGCTGGGTGGCATGCTCAAGGGGCGACTTTGACCTTCTTTTCACCGTTAGCTGACGAGGCACCAGCTGAGGGGGCAGATGCGGTTTTTTTACCCGGCGGTTATCCCGAGCTAAATGCACAACGTTTGGCAGGCGCCCATCATTTTCGAGGTGGAATGGAAAGCATGGCGGAAAAAGGCGCGCTCATATATGGCGAGTGCGGGGGCTATATGGTGCTCGGTGATGCGCTTGTTGATGCCGAAGGTGACGCGCATAAGATGTTGGGACTATTGCCGGTAACCACGTCGTTTGCTGAACGTAAGCGCCATTTGGGCTACCGCAAACTCACATCGTCTGCCGTGCCGGGTTGGGAATGCAACCTGCGCGGCCACGAGTTTCACTATACGTCCATTGCGCAAGTCGGTAACGCTCAACCGTTGTTCCACGCACATGATGCCGGTGACGTTGATTTGGGTTCTGTCGGGCAGAGGGTTGGCCAAGTCATGGGTTCGTACATGCATGTCATCGATTGGGTCGAATGAGTAGTTTCATTCCACATGGTGGTGCTTTGGACGCCGCGATTGCCGCCCATGGCGGCAACGCAGATGATTGGCTTGATCTGTCGACCGGCATTAATCCACGTGGCTACCCTTTGCCTGAAATACCCCGCCAGATTTGGGAGCGCTTGCCTCAAGCGTCTGCGATGAACGAATGTTTGGCGGCTGCACGTGACTATTATGTGATGCCTGAAGCTGCCGCGATTGTGGCGGGTCCCGGAACGCAGGCCATTATCCAATGGATACCCCACCTTTGGCCTGAACGTGAAGCGGTCGTGGTTTCGCCGACCTATGGTGAATATGAGCAGGTTTTCCGCGCGATTGGGCGTTCCGTTTCAAACGTGTCTGACCTGCAATCAATTTCAGCGGGAAACGCGGTCATATTTATCGGCAATCCCAACAATCCCGATGGGCGTGTTTGGGCCAAAAGCGACTGTGAGCGACTACTCGACATGGGTCATTGCCTTGTTATTGATGAGGCATTTGCAGATGTCGCTCCAGATAGATCATTGATCGAACTAGCCGATCGCGAAAATGTTCTCGTGCTAAAATCATTTGGCAAGTTCTTCGGTCTGGCAGGCGTACGGCTCGGTTTTGCCATTGGGCAGCCGTTTATCATCGAGTTGATGCAGCGATTGCTTGGTCCTTGGCCCGTGGCGGGGCCCGCGTTAGCGGTCGGGCAACAGGCGTTGTCCGACGTGCGTTGGACGACGGAGGCACGTACCTGGCTTGGCGAGCAGCGCGCCAGTCTCGAACATACGCTTCAAACTTCTGGATTTGAACTGGTTGGTTCGACGGACCTCTTTGTAACTGCGGCTCACCCACGTGCAGACGCGATATGTAAAGCTCTTTTGAGTGAACGGGTTTTGGTGCGTCCTTTTGATTATGCGCCAAAGTGGTTGCGTTTTGGCCTGCCGGGTGACCATGCGGAATTAGAACGTTTGGCCGACGTGTTACGGCGGATTGCGCGATGATCTCGCACTTGGCCATTTTGCTGATTGCGCTCCTGTTGGACCGGTTGGTTGGAGACCCCGACTGGCTGTGGCGGCGGGTTCCTCATCCCGTTGTTTGGTTTGGTAAGTTCATCACGTGGGGCGATGAGCGTCTCAACGACCCGCCCATTTCCTATAATCAACGCCGCGTTCGTGGTGCTTTTCTTATCGCCATGTTGGTGCTTGCATCGATGGTGTTGGGTTTCGTGCTTTCGACCGCTTTTGGCGCGTTGGGCGTTATAGGCTTTGCGCTTGAAGTGGTGCTGGTTGCGGTTCTATTAGCGCAAAAGTCTTTGCTCGATCACGTGCGCGCGGTTGCGAGCGGTCTACGCGCTGGCGGTTTGGATGGTGGCCGTCGCGCTGTTTCGATGATTGTGGGGCGTGATCCGTCGACTTTGGATGGTGCGGGGGTGAGCAGGGCAGCTATTGAAAGCCTTGCTGAGAACTTCTCCGATGGGGTCGTCGCACCTGCGTTTTGGTACGGCGTATTAGGCTTGCCGGGGCTATTGGCGTATAAAATGATCAATACGGCGGACTCAATGATTGGCCATTTGTCGGAACGTTATCGTGCTTTTGGCCGGGCGGCTGCAAAGATTGATGATTGGGTGAACTGGCCCGCCGCGCGACTTTCGGCGCTGCTTATAATCGCCACAAAGCCAGAGCGCGCCCAAGAAAGCTTAGCCATCGTACGCCGTGATGCATCGCTCCATCGTTCGCCTAACGCCGGATGGCCGGAGGCTGCGATGGCCGGGGTTACTGATCTGGCGTTGGGCGGTCCGCGCATCTATGCCGGTGACGTGGCCGACGAGCCATTTATAAATGATCGCGGGCGCAAGGATGCGAATTCCGATGATATCGAACGCAGCCTTTTAGTTGCAGACCGTGCCTTCTTTGCTGGTGTGATACTCGTAGCAGTCGCGGCGGCCGTTTTTTAACCGGCGGCGCTCATCCGAACTTTAATGGTTTGCTGCAAATCCGGCGCCGCATCAACGAGCGCGCGCGCTGCTGGAGTTTCTGGATGGTGTAAGACCTCGCCAGCAGGGCCGTGTTCTACGATTTTTCCGGCATCCATCACCATCACCTCATGTGTGATCGCGCGCGCGACCGTCAAATCGTGGGTAATGAAGAGGAACGCGATTTTAAGGTGATCGTTGAGCACCGCGAAGAGGTCCAGGATTTGCGACCTGATAGACACATCCAAAGCCGATACAGGTTCGTCGGCGACGATGAGTTTGGGCCGCGTAATGATCGCGCGAGCAATAGCAAGGCGCTGTCTTTGGCCACCGGAGAACTCGTGTGGGTAGCGACCAAGCGCATCCTTTGTCATGCCGACTTCCTTAAGCGCTTCCAGCACCCGTTCCCGACGCTCGGATCGGCTCGGCGCGTCGGGTAGTGTGTGCAACGGTTCAGATACGAGCCATTCTACCGTTCGGCGTGGATTAAATGACCCATAGGGATCCTGAAAGACCACTTGCATATCTCGGCGCAGGCTTTCCATTTCGGTACCGCTCGCCTTGGCTGTATCGATGCCGTGCAGATTGATGGAGCCTGATGTGGGTTTATCCAGCGCCAGGATCATCCGGGCGAGCGTCGATTTTCCGCAGCCTGACCGACCCACAAGGCCGACGGATCGCCCCTCCGGAATAGCGAAGCTGACTTGGTCGACGGCGCGGAAGGGTTCCGCCGTTGAAAACAGGCCGGTACGTCTGCCGGGATAGTCTTTACCGACATTTTCGAGCAATAGGAGGGGGACATCCGACCGCGGCGCTTTGCGATTTTCCCAACCGGGCACATGGGTGGAGGCCTCTGCCAATTGGCGGGTGTAAGCATGACGCTGATGGTGCAGTACATCTACCGCCGACCCAGCTTCTTGGATTGTACCGTCACGCAACACGGTCAGGTCGTCGGCCATGTCTGCGACAACGCCCAGATCGTGGCTGATCAGGATCATGCCCATACCGTCCTCGTCGACCAATAAACGTAATAAGTCGAGAATTTGCTTTTGGAGAACCACATCGAGCGCTGTTGTCGGTTCGTCGGCAATGAGAAGTTTGGGTTTGAGGGCGCAAGCGATGGCGATCACAACCCGCTGCCTTTGACCACCGGACAATTCATGCGGATACCGATCCAGCGGGAATTGCTTTTCGGGTAATCCGACCCGGTCGAGCAAATGCCGGGCGCGATCTTCGGCATCGCTGCGCGTAGCACCTTCGTGCCACCGAATGCCTTCGGCGACCTGTTCGCCAATCGTCTTGACCGGATTAAGAGCCGTCATAGGCTCTTGAAACACCATGCCGATATCGTCGCCACGCAGAGCGCACATCTCTGGTTCCGACAGAGTGAGCAAATTGCGTTGTTGAAAATGGATAGCCCCGGATGGCTTTGCGCCATGGGGGAGCAGGCGCATGGCAGTCAGGGCTGTCATGGATTTGCCCGAACCACTTTCGCCCACTATGGCATGGACTGTGCCCGGACGGACGGTGACGTTGATGTCGCGCAGTATCGGCTTTGGGCCGATTTCCAAGTTCAGCTTTTCGATTTTAAGAACCGGCGTCTCTGACATCAGCGATCCCTGCGCAATTTGGGATCAAGAACATCGCGTAAACCATCACCTAAAAGGTTCAAGCCCAGCACGGTGATGATGATAGCAACGCCTGGCGCAATGGCCATTTGCGGCGCTATGGCCATCATGGTCTGCGCTTCTGAAAGCATACGCCCCCATGACGGATTTGGCGGCTGGGCTCCAAGACCGACGTAGGAAAGACCGGCTTCTGCCAAAATGCCCAGCGAAAACTGGATTGTGCCTTGTACGAGCAATAGGTTGGCGATGTTTGGCAGTATGTGTTCGAGCGTTATCCGGGCGTCGGATTTGCCCGATGCGCGCGCTGACAAGATGAATTCCCGCGGCCAAATGGAAAGCGCCGCGCCGCGCGCAACGCGAGCGAAAACAGGTATGTTGAAGATACCGATCGCGATGATAGCGTTCACCGCACCGGGTCCGAATATCGCGGTAATCATCACGGCTGACAATAACGCGGGGAACGCAAAAACTATGTCTGAACCGCGCATCAAGACTTCATCAATGGCACCGCGTTTCGCGGCGGCCCAGCAACCGATGGGTACACCCACCAGAATGCCGATTGCTACAGCAACCAGTGCCACCGCAATCGAATTGCGCGCGCCTTCCATGATCATGGAGGCGATGTCTCGCCCGAAATGATCTGTCCCGATCCAATGGGTCATTGATGGTGGCTTCAAGCGGTCAGCAATGACAAGTTTGGTGACGTCATAGGGTGTCCACACGAAGGAAACCAACGCTATCGTGATTACCGTCAGCGTAATGACCAATCCGACGACGAAGGATCGGTTTTGGAGTGCGCGTCGCACAATATGTCGGAAATCGTCATGCTCGGTAGCCAGCAGATTAGCATCACTCATCGGGTGCGGGACCTCAACCGTGGATCGGCCCAAGCATAGGCAAGGTCGACGAGGAAATTGACGGCGATGACTGCCGCGACCAATAGCGTGACGACACTTTGAACGACGATTAAATCAAGCTGTTGTATGGCCTGGAAAACAAGGCGCCCAAGGCCGGGCAGATAGAACACATTTTCGATAATGATTGTGCCGGCCAGAAGGAACGCGAATTGCAAACCCATAATGGTCAGCACGGGGATCATGGCATTGCGCAAAGCGTGATGCCAAAGAACGCGGCGGGCTGGCAGGCCTTTGGCGCGGGCCGTCCGGATGTAATCTTCGTGCAGTGTTTCCAACAACGCAGAGCGCGTTATCCGGGACAATATTGCAGCTTGGGGCAAAGCGAGCGCAATGGCTGGAAGTAGTAGGGATTGTAAAGCGGGCCAAAGTCCTTCGTGCCAGCCGGGAAACCCGCCTGCGGGTACCCAGCGCAGTGTGATGGCAAACACATAAACCAGCAGCAGCGCAAACCAAAAATTGGGAATTGCGATCCCGAACTGCGTGGCGGCCATCGTTGCGGTATCAGTCGCGGTACCGTGGCGGCTTGCGGTGAAAATCCCGACGGGTATCGCAACGATTGTCGAGAGGGTCAGCGCAAGCAATGCGAGGGGAACTGATACAATAATGCGTTCTGCAACCAGTTCGCGCACCGGGACCGAATAAGTATAGGAATTGCCGAAGTCACCGCGCACCATGTCGACCAACCAGGTTAAATATCGGACGTGGAGCGGGTCATCGAGGTTGAGCTGCTCGCGGAGATTGTCGACTGCGTCCTGCGTGGCATTGATGCCGAGCATCAGCCGGGCCGGATCGCCGGGTACTATCTGCAAAACCGCAAACACGATGAGGCTTGCGGCGAGCATTGTTGTTAAGACGGTTGCCAGACGGCGGACGACATAGGCGAACATGGGTTCAACCTATGCCGTCGTTGATTGGCATTAAAGCGCGAATTTACTCAGTCCAGCTAACGCCTGTTACATCGTTGGCCTGGATAGGTGAGTTTTCCCACATGCCTTGCAGTTTGGTGTCCCAAACACCGTTCTTTGCCAGTTGGAAAAGGAAGCCGTTGACCGCATCTTCGGTCAGTATTTCCTGTGCGGCGCGGAACAATTCGTAGCGGCGGTCTTCATCGGCGGAACGATCCAACTCGGCTATCACGTCATTGAATACAGGGTTGGCATAATCAAAGTAATAGTCGTCGCGCGCGTAGATGCCGATATCGTTCGGTTCCGTGTGGGAGACGATGGTCAGATCATAGTCCTTTGCCTTGAAAACCTGGTCGAGCCACTGTCCCCACTCAACAGGAATGATCTCCATGTCGATTCCCACTTCGCGAAGCTGGGAGGCGATGATTTCGCCGCCTCGGCGTGCATAAGAGGGCGGGGGCAGCTTCAACGTTCCGGTGATGCCTTCGGCAAATCCGGCTTCGGCGAGTAGCGATTTGGCTTTCTCAGGATCGTAGGGATAGATCTCTACCAACTCCACATAAGCGGGATGGTGGGGTGCGAAATGTGACCCAATTGGCGTGCCGAGGCCGAACATTGCACCATCGATGATGGCTTGCCGGTCGATCGCATGCGCCATGGCTCGGCGAACCAAGACATTATCAAATGGCGGCTTCCCATTGTTGGTGGAAAGGATCGTTTCGCCTTCCGTAGAGCCGATGACCACCGTAAAGCGCGGGTCGGCGTCAAATATCGGAATACTCTCAGGTGCTGGAAGGTTTGGAAACGCCTGAACGTCGCCCGCTAAAAGAGCCGATGTGGCCGCTGCGGCGTCCGGGATAAAACGGAACGTCACCGTTTCAAGCGCAGGCTTGTTGCCCCAATAACCATCGAAAACATCGAGTTGAACTGAAGAGCCTTTGGTCCAATTGGTGAAGCGGAAAGGCCCGGTGCCAATCGGGTTTTCCTTGTTTCCTTCTGCGCTTTCCGGCGCGACGATAATGGCATCGCCCCAACCCATATTATAAAGAAACGAACCTTGTGCGCGTGACAGCGTAACAACAACGGTATCATCATTGACCGCCTCAACGCTTTCGATGGCGTCAAACAGCCCTTTTTGTGCGTTGGTTGATTCTTCGCCGCGCGCGCGGTCTAGTGAAAATACCACGTCCCCGGCATCAAGCGCCGAACCATCATGAAAAATCGCGCCGTCACGCAAGTTGAAAGTGTAGGTCAGACCGTCAGCAGAAATTGTCCAGCTCTCGGCTAAACCGGCTTGGACGCTGCCATCTGGTCCGATCCGTGTCAGACCTTCAAAAACATTGGCATACACAATTTCGTCGATTGCAGCGGCGGCGCCAGCAGTCGGGTCAAGGTGTGGCGGCTCCAGCACAACGCCGATGTCAATATCTGTGCGTGCTGCAAGCGCAGAGCTGGTTGCCAAGATTGTGGTGGCAAACGCCGTAATAAGAAGTTTGTTTGTGTTCATCTGATGCTCCCGATCCATCAATTGCCCTTATTATGCAGCTTCTAGCCCACCTGTCAGCAAGGCATTTATTGCGTTTGCCATAACATTTGCCGACTGCACCATGTCATCGATGCCGATCCACTCATCTGGTTGGTGGGCCAAATCCAAAATACCCGGCCCGTACGCGATACAATCGTGCAAGTGACCAAGCCGTGCCACGTGCTTTTGATCATAGGTGCCGGGTGAAATCACATAGTCCGGTTCTCGCCTAAACTCCTGGCGGATTGCCGCTTCAACGGCTTTAACGACTGGTGCGTCCCGCTCGGTCATAGTCGGTAAGACTTCCATGATGTCTCGCAGCGTGTAGTCAAACTTGTTCCGAGTGGCTTTCAGTTCATCAAGAATGCCGACGATTTCGCTTTTGACCTCGTCAAGGCTTTCTTCCTGTACAAAGCGGCGGTCAAGCGTGAGCTTGCAGCTATCTGGAACATTTGGCGAAGGAAGGCCGGTAAATTCGTCGGTTTGACCACCGTGGATTGCATTGAAATTCACCGTCGAACGCCGCGCTCCTTCCGGAACTACGGGTGTGGCTGTGGTTCTGCTGTCAAGCGCCGGAAAAAGCTGATCCTCAAATGCATTAATCACCGCACCCATGTGGCGCACCGCGCAATCGCCCAGGAAGGGCATTGAACCGTGCGCAATCTGCCCGTGTGTTTCTATCTCGGCCCACCAAACGCCTCGATGTCCGAGACAAATTCGGTCCTTATTCAGCGGCTCAGGAATAATGACATGGTCTACGCGGGGCTTTGAGAAAAGTCCCTTCTTGGCGAGGTACGCAACGCCGCCAAAGCCGCCGGACTCTTCATCTACGGTTCCGGAAATCTCAATAGTGCCAGGATAGTCTGGGAATACCGCGATGAATGCTTCTGCAGCGATGATGGATGTCGCCAAACCGCCTTTCATGTCACAGGCGCCGCGGCCAAAAATCTTGCCGTCTTTTATCGTTCCCTCGAAAGGCGGGTAACTCCAACCATGGCCCGCCTCCACCACATCAATATGCGAATTGAAGTGTACGGTCGGTCCCGGCCGCTTGCCTTCACGGCGCCCGACCACGTTAACACGCGGATATCTTTGCGTATGTCCCGGCTCGCCTTCGGCAACAAAATACTTCGTTTCAAATCCCGACTTGGCGAGACGCTTTGCCAGATACTCCGTACAGGGACGGTAAGCGTCCCCCGGCGGATTGACCGTCGGAAACCTGATCAAGTCCACCGTTAGCGCAACCAAATCTTCGCGTCGGTCGGCGATCGCCGCTTGAAGTCTCTCCTGCATGGGCAGAGTTTGCGTCGTCACTCGCTTCCTTGCAATCTTTTAGCGTAGCAAATTTCGCGATTAACATTTCAGGCCCGTCGCAAATTTAACCAACAGCGATTCGTTTTTTGACGACCACAAGGCCATTATGTATTGTCTAGTTCTGATCGATTGGGGGATTGGGGATGAAGAACCTTTTTGTAGCGCTCATCTTGGGCGCAGCTTTGGTTATTGGAACATCTGAAAATGGTTGGGCTGCACGTTTGGTTGCCCATGTCGATATTTCTTCGCAGACGATGGTGGTTAAAAAGGATGGGCGCACGCTTTACCGTTGGAAAGTGTCTACAGCACGTCCGGGTAAAATCACGCCAATCGGCACATTCCGTCCTCAGCGCATGCACCGAAAGTGGCGCTCGACGATTTATGGTTCGAACATGCCGTTTTCGATCTTTTTCCGCGGTCCTTATGCGATCCACGGAACGAGTGCGGTGTCCCGCTTAGGGCGCCCGGCGTCAGCCGGTTGCGTTCGGCTGCACACCGATAATGCCAGACGTTTGTTTGAACTGACCCGTCAGGTTGGCCCCGGTAACATGCGCGTTCAAATCACCCGATAACCCGCTTCAGGGCCGTGGTTTGGTTAGGCTGCCGTAGAACTGTATAGATCAGATTCTGGCACTTGCAGGCGGTCATCATCGTCTAGAATGCGCCCGATCCGCATCTCCAGGATACGGGCTGTGTCCGATGAATGGTTCTGAAGCGTGTGTGCCATGCCTGGCGCTATATTGGCCTGCTGACCTGCCGATAGTTTGAAGTTCTCGTTCTCGATCCCGATGGATATCGAGCCATTGAGAACGGTCAACTTTTCTGTTCGGGTAAAGTGGCATTCGCGCTCGGTTGCAGTATTACCGGGAAGGTCCAGCAGCCAAGCCTCTGTTTCATATCCGGTTGTAAGAAGCTTATAAAGCGGTGCGAAAAGCGTGGGTTGTGCCTCTGGTGAATTTTCTAACTGCATCGACGGAAAACAAACTTCCCGTTCTTTTCCTGGATTGAGTAGAAGTGTTTGGCCATCGAAGTCGATGCGCTGCGCATTGCTATACCCCGTAGCGACGACATACTGGTTTTCTGACGTGGTTGCTGAAAGCTCCCAAGCCAGCCGACAGCTCCAATCGGTGGCGGTTGACACGTTTGCTTCGTCGAGCGGCAAAACCCGCAATTTGTCCAATTGGGTTTTAAGAGCCAAATCCAGCCTGGTTCCTCCAACCAGTGACAGAAAACTGCACTTTGGAAGCAAGACGCCCGGCGATAACTCCTTTGCCATTGCAATGGCGTTTGCGCTTGCTTGAATGGCAAGAGGGTCTGTCTTGGCAATCGCATCAAGCAGGCTTTGCGGCTTGGCGACGACTGCCCCTGCCAATTCAACAGATCTGCCTGTCGTTGGTTTTCTGCTCGTTATTTTTTTCCCCGACGGGCGCGGATTTTCAATCCAAGTCCAGTCCACACGGCCGGAATTGCTGGCGGAGAAGTAAGTGCCGAACTGACCGACCTTGTTGTCTGGGCAGCGGTTTGCCAACACACCAATGATATCGCCATCTTCAACATCCAGATCCACCATTTGAAGGACCGTGTTCAAAAGCCTTTTTTGGCTGCTCGCCAATAGCGTTCCAGGCAGAATAACTGCTTTTGGGCAGTCCTGCTCGCGTTTGGCGAGCGACGCGGCAAGTGTGACCAATGTTCCAGATGCTGTCGATGCGTCCACCAACACAATGTCGTATCGTGAAATATGGGATTCATGTAACGCGCATTTTGCGTCGAGCAGCATACGTTCGTTCGTAATAAGTGTGACCGGGGCTTGCGGCCTCATGGTGTGAATAACGCGCAAGAGCCGTTCCACGGGAGATAAACCGTCCGAACCACGTACGAATGCAAAAGATCTATCGTTCGATGACACCGGCCAAAGGTGAACAAGCGGGTCCGAGGCCAGAAGAAAGAAATGTGGCGGTTTGTCCATGAATTGCCCCAACGCAGCGATGCTCAAAAGCGTGAGGTTTTATGGTAGGTCGGCTGCGATTAAAGCGGATTACTTTGTCGCCGCAACCTTGCGCTGTTGCTGGTTGCGTTTTGTCGGTTGGTGCACTTGCCAACGGCGATGCAGCCACATCCATTGTTCGGGATACTCTCTGACCCAACGCTCGACCGTGTCATTGAGCACTTGCACTGATTGCTCAATGTCTATTTGCCCGTGTTCATCGCGAGGAAGCTCAATGGCCTGTTCCAACTCGAGACGATAGCGCCCGCCATCGAGCCTGACACACCGGGCTGGATAGACGGGGCAATCATATTGCCGAGCCAGCTTTGGCAACAGTGGATTGGTGTTTACCGTGCGTCCGAAAAAGGTACTCAAAATCCCGTTGCCAAATTTCTGATCAACGAGGACACCGACAGAGCCGCCATCATCCAATGCGCGCGCCAGCCCCCACGCTGCGCCGGCTTTGGACGGAACCAGCTGCCCCATGTTGGTCGTACGTGCCTGCAGGACGCGTTTGGCAACATAGGGGTTGTTAGGCGGGCGGAAGAGGGCGGTGACCTCCAGCCCAAAGGTTGCAGCGCAAACCGGGAGTAATTCGAATGCGCCGGTGTGGCCGGTGAAGAAAATGCAAGGCTTCTTTTCGGCGTGTATTTGGCGGAAGATTTCCTCGCCTTTGACCTCAATTCGCCCGACATTGCCGCTTTCCGGATCGTAATCGAACAGCTGGTCTAAAAAGACATACTCGGCGCCCATGGCGCCCATATGCCCCCACATTTCGCGTCCGATTTTTCCGAGTTCGGCTTTTGACTTTTCGGGATAGGCTTTCGTCAAATTCTCCATCACCACCGCATGTCGTGGCAAGAGCGGTCCAATTGTTTTTGCTGTCGCGCGCATTGAACCGATAGCCGCATCCGCAGGCAAACGCTTCAGTACAGCCATAATTGAAAAAGACAGTGCCGCCTCTAGGCGATACCGCCCATTGCGTAGGAGTTTTAGCGCGTGGCGTCGCCAGCCTTCCATTGCGTTCTCCAGGTCGCTCAGTCGAGCGTCAGGATGATTTTGCCGAAGACGTCGCGGGTTTCCATGCGCGCCAACGCTTCGTCAATCCCATCAAAGCCTACTTGCGTATCGATGACGGGATGAACAATGCCGCGTGCCATTTTTTCCATTGCGTCAGCCATGTTGCGCATCGAACACCCAAATGAGCCGATTAGCCGAAGTTGTTGTTGGAATAGCATCATCAGGTTCGTCGAAGCTGATACGCCAGATGTCGACCCGCAGGTCACAAGACGTCCACCGCGCTTGAGGGAAAACATCGAACCAGCCCAAGTGTCAGCACCGACATGCTCGAATACGACATCGACACCCTTCTTCTTTGTGATTTTGCGGGTGACACCCTCAAATCGGTCTTCGCGATAGTTGATCACATGGTCAGCACCCAGCGCTTTCGCGGGTTCAATCTTGGCGTCTGAACCAACTGTCGTGATGACGGTGCAGCCAATCTTCTTCGCCAGTTGAATTGCCGCGGACCCAATCCCCGAACCGCCGGCATGAATGAGAATTGTTTCGCCTGGTTGAAGCTGCGCATTGTCGAACAGCATATGTTCACAGGTGCCGAAGGTTATGGGCGCAAGCGCCGCGGCGATGGCATCGACACCGTGCGGAGCGGGAACGCAGTTTCGGGCAGGCATGTTCACCAACTCGGCTGCAAAACCGTCCAGGTGGAAACCATGAACACCACCCACATGTTCGCATAAATTGTCTTTGCCGGACCGGCAGGCGGCGCAGGTGCCGCATGTTCTGGCCCCAAAGATGGAAACAAGTTGACCGGGCAATAGGTTGGATACACCTGGCCCTACTGCATCGACGACGCCAGACGCTTCGGCGCCGATGACAAGCGGTAATTTGCGTTTTGCGAACGCCATACCGCGCCAACCCCAAACATCGATGTGGTTTAGTGCGACGGCTTTAATCCGCAGTTGCACTTCGCCTTGGCCCGGTGGAGGGGGCAGGTCTTGATCGACGATTTCCAGCTTTTTGTCGTCGATCAGTTGCAGTGCACGCATAACGGCCTCGAGAATTAAGTTAGGTCGAGCAGCGATTAGGCCGGTTCGCTGGCAATGACAAGACAGGTGTTTTGCCCACCAAAACCAAATGAATTAGAAAGCACCCGGTTTACCGCAGCTTCGCGCGCAGTGTTGGGCACGCAATCAAGCTCCAGGTTAGGATCAGGATTGTCGTGATTGATTGTTGGCGGGATCATTCCATTGCGGATTGCCAGCAATGAGAACACCGCCTCAATCGCGCCTGCGGCTGTCAATGTGTGGCCAATCATCGACTTGTTGGACGAGATTGGCGTTCCACCCAAGTTCTCGCCAAATACGGCGGTCAGTGACATGACTTCCATCTTGTCGTTTTCCGGCGTCGAGGTGCCATGGGCGTTGATATAGTCAACGCTCTCCGGCGTTGCACCGGCGTCGTCAAGCGCTGCTCGAACGGCTGAAATGGCCGGCGATCCGTCTGGCGATGAGCGGGTTCGGTGGAAGTGATCAGCCCGCTCGCCACACCCTTCCAGAATACCAAGAATGTTCGCACCGCGTGCTATTGCTGCCTCAAGGGTCTCCATCACGAAGGCGCCACTGCCTTCGGCCATGACAAAACCATCGCGGTCCTTGGAAAACGGTTTGGACGCCTTCTCCGGCACTTCGTTTTGTGTCGACAGTGCTGAAAGAAGTGAGAAACGAATAAGCGCTTCAGCGGTTACAGAGCCGTCAGTGCCGACACTCAAAACCCGATCGCTTTCGCCACGGCGTAGGGCCTCGGCACCCAATTGTATTGCTGTCGCGCCTGACGCGCAGGCCGTCGATAGGGTGATCGGCAATCCGCGGGCGCCAACGCGCTCCTTAAGCCGGGTTGCGATGGTGCCGAACTGGGTTTCAGGGAACACGGCAGGGTAGTTTTTTTCACGCGCCGCGGCCAGCAACCGAGTGGTTCCAGCTTCGCCCAGGCCAGCGGTTTCACCATCATTGTCCAGTTCAAAACGTCTGCGCCACTCTAGTTCGACCGGCGGCGCTGCCAAGAAAAGAGGTCCGCCAAAGCCATCCGGATCCAAGCCCGCGAGCTCAAGCGCTTCCAGGGCGGCAGCTTCAGCCAAAGCGTAAGTGAGTGCCGATGCGCCTTGGTTTGCTTCTGGCAAAAAGTCGACCGTGCCTGCCATGGTGGTACGCAGATGTTCGGTTGGAAACCGGGTGATCGCGTGAATGCCTGACTTTCCAGCCGTAATGGCTGCCCAATTCTCCGTCAGCCCTTTGGCAAGCGGTGTCACTACACCCGCGCCAGTGATGGCGATGATCGGGCGTCCCATATGGTCAGTATATTTACTCATGCGTCACCTGCCACGGATGAAACAACCGCCATACCTTCTGCATCAGTCAGGCCAAGCGCCATTACGCCCACCCGTTGAGGCGGGGTTTTGGGCGAAGGGGATTCGTAAAGGCTGTCGAGTTGCGGAATGGTTTCGCCTTTGCTGCATGCCAGAGCGGCAACCGCGAGAGCCAGTGGAAACTGCGCTTCGCGCAAATGGCCGGTCATGCTTGTTATGCCCCGTACGGGATGAGACGCCATGACATTGTTTTTGAAGGCCTGCTCCTGGGACAGTCGTTTTTTGCCGCCTGTCGGGGCGCTTACTACCAAATCACAAGAACTAATCGATGTCTGATCATTCAAAGCCGCCAGTCTCTTTGCTGTCGCTTCATCGTCAGGGGAGCCGTGATCGGCTGCTACCTTGTCCAACTTCGCGTAAATCTTCGCGCCTCGCGCCTTGGCATATTCTGCTTGTTCCAACACGACAAACGCGCCGCCTGAACCGCAAATCACACCGCCACCGTGCGCGGTATCGCGGCCCCATACAGGCGACCAGCCGTCTTGAGCCAAATGGCCTTCAAGCTCGTAGCCTAACAGCGTGTCAACGGTTTCGGCATTGTAGGAAGCACCCACAAGCATATGTGTCGACTGACCTGAACGAATGCGTGCAGCAGCAGTTAATACCGCCGACATGCCTGCTCCCTCTTCACCCATGAAAGTGCGAGAAGAACCGGTCACCTTGTGAACGATAGAGATGTTGCCAGCCAGGAGATTGGACAGTTGCGCCAGAAATAGCGTTGGCCTCAACTCAGTGGTCAAAATCTCGTTGAGCAAAACGTCGACATCTTCGCGCTCGGCGGCTTGTTGAAGGATCATGGTATCGACATCACTGTCGCGCTCGCCGCCTGCGGCCGCAATGATCATGTCCATGGTGCCCGTTAGATCGGCATTGTCCTTGATGCCGGCATCCTCAAGCGCAAGCCCCGCACAGTAGGTGCCGATGCGCTGCCACGTCTCCATTTGGCGCTGGTCGCCACGCTTTGGAATTTGCTCCGACCAATCGATTTCCGGTAGCGGATGAACGATGCTCGGCGCAAAGCTTTCGCCGTCAAAAACCGGTGCGCTCCCATTTGTCAGCGCATTCCAATTGGCCTCAGCCCCGACGCCCATCGAAGTAACGAGGCCGATTCCTGTGATGACAACATCATGCGCAGCCATGTGACGCGGTGATCCGGTTTAAGCCTTGGCAGCGCGAAGATCGTCGATCTTCGAGCAGAGATTTTTCAAGACGAAATATTCTTCAGTTGGCGCTTTGCCGTCATTAACGTCCTGCGTCCATTGCTCCAGCGGAATTTTGATGCCGAACTCTTTGTCGATTGCAAAAACGATGTCGAGGAAATCAAGGCTATCGATACCGAGATCATCGATAGTGTGGCTTTCAGGTGTGATCGTTTCGCGATCAATTTCGCTCGTTTCCGCAATGATATCGGCGACTTTGTCGAACGTATCAGACACAGGCATTCCTTTTCATTAGTCTTCTTAGGGTGTGCGCCCAAAATGCATTTTCGGCTCTGTAGACCTTTTACATCTTCAAAGGAAGGGCGTTTTGGCGCTTTCTAATGGTGAACTGGCAAACCGGGTTGACCTGCCTACCTCTTACAGCCCAACAGAGGCAAAACGGAGAATACAACGCCATGAGCGGTGGAAACAAATTTTTGGTGCAAAGTAGTTTTGTCGGTGGCCAGTGGATTGCAGCTGACAGCGGGGCGACGATGCCGGTCCACAACCCCGCAACCCGCGAAATTGTGGGAACTATCCCTGTTTGCGGTGCTTCTGAGACTGATTTGGCTATTGAAGCTGCAGCGAACGCATTTCCTGCATGGCGTCGGCGGACCGCCTTGGATCGCGCGAATATCTTGATGCGGTTGCATGATGTCATTTTGGAGAACCAGGACGAGCTGGCCCACCTATTGACGCTTGAACAAGGCAAGCCGCTTGCCGAAGCTCGGGTCGAGGTTGGCGGATCTGCAGCATATGTGCGGTGGTTTGCTGAAGAGGCGCGGCGCATCTACGGCGAAACGATCCCAAGTCCCGTAAGCGATCGGCGGTTGATGGTCATCAAGGAACCGGTTGGGGTCGTTGCGGCCATTACCCCGTGGAATTTCCCATCTTCCATGATTGCCCGCAAGCTAGGCCCTGCACTTGCCGCAGGTTGCACCATCGTGATCAAGCCATCGGAGTTCACACCATTCTCCGGTCTGGCATGGGGGCTTTTGTGCGAAGAAGCAGGCGTGCCTTCTGGCGTGGTCAACATAATCACGGGTGACGCAGCAGCCATCGGAACGCGTCTGTGCGGCCATAGGGATGTGCGCAAGTTAAGCTTCACAGGTTCAACACGGGTCGGCAAACTGCTGCTCGCCCAGTCGGCAGACAATGTTCAAAAGGTGTCGATGGAGCTCGGTGGAAACGCGCCATTTATCGTGTTTGATGATGCCGATCTGGAGCGTGCGATTGCCGGCGGTATGGCTGCCAAGTACCGCAATGCTGGCCAGACATGCGTCTGCACCAACCGCTTCTATGTGCAAGAGGGCATTTATGATGCCTTTGTCGAGCGGTTGACCGCTGAAGCCTCAGCGATGAAGGTCGGTAATGGGCTAGATGAGGGTGTGGTTCAAGGGCCGTTGATCAACGAGGCGGCATTGGCAAAAGTCGCTGAGCTTGTTGAAGATGCCGTGCAAAAACAAGGTCGCGTTACGACGGGGGGCAAGGCGCACAATTTGGGCGGCACATTTTATGAGCCTACCGTTATCGCGAATGCGACCAGTAACATGCGTTTTGCAGGTGAGGAGATCTTTGGACCCGTCGCGCCGGTCTTCAAGTTCAAGACCGAGGAAGAAGCGATCGCGATGGCCAACAATACTGACTATGGGTTGTCGGGCTTTGTCTACACGCAAGATCTGGGCCGCGCCTTCCGTATGATGGAAGCCATGCGGTACGGCCTGATTGGTATCAATGAAGGGGTTATCGCAACGCCCGAAGCGCCATTTGGAGGTGTAAAACACTCTGGTCTCGGAAAGGAAGGCGGGCATCAGGGCATCGCTGACTACCTCGACGAGAAGTTTGTTGCGGTTGGCGGGCTAGGTCTTTGAACGCGTGTGAGGTATGGGGCGAAACCGCACAAGGTGAGCCTGTTGAGCGCATTTTACTTGAGAAAGGCCCGTTGCGCGCCGAAGTCATTACACTTGGCGCCGCGCTGCGGGATTTGCGGCTTGATGGTCATGGCTATCCGCTTGTATTGGGTCTTAATTCGGTTGCCGACTATGAAGCCGACAAAGCCTATTTCGGCGCTGTAGTTGGTCGGTTCGCGAACCGCATTTCAGGTGCGCGCTTTACCATCGACGGCAAGCAATTGAAGCTCAACGCCAATGAAAATGGTAATATGCTGCATGGGGGCGCTGACGGTTTCTCCCAGAGAGTTTGGTCGGTCGAGGCAGTTGGAGATGGTGCCGTTACGCTTTGCCTCCACAGCCCAGATGGCGACATGGGTTTTCCCGGCAATTTGATCGTGCGCTGCACTTATGCTCTCGATGACGCCGGTACGCTGGAGGTGACATTTGAGGCTGAAACAGATGCGCCGACCGTCTGTTCACTTGCACAGCATAGCTACTTTAATCTGCACGATGGTGGCGCCTCGTCGATACATGGGCATGCGCTGAAACTGGAAGCCGATGCCTATTTGCCTGTGGATGCGCTGCTCATACCGGCCGGGGCGCCGGTGTCTATTGATGAAACATGGCTGGATTTTCGGCGATCGCGGCTGATTGGTGCGAGCGAAATCGATCACAACATCTGCTTGTCTCAGGGGCGTGGCCCTTTGCGGAAAGTTGCAAGCCTTCATTCATCAGATAGCGGCGTGACGTTGGATGTGGCCACCACTGAGCCAGGACTGCAGATCTACACCGGTGACGGTTTGGACGGTAGCTTGCCCGGCCTCGATGGTCTCCAATATGGGATGCGTTCGGGAATTGCCTTGGAGACGCAAGTCTGGCCAGACGCGCCTAATCGGCCGGAGTTTCCAAGTGCCCTGTTGCTTCCTGGCGATAAATTGCGCCAAGTGACACAATATCGTTTCAGGAAGGGCTGAAGCGGCACCGTGGGGAGGCGGGGCTGATGAAGGTTTTCAAGAGAATAGTTTATGTGCTTGCCCTGCTGCTCGTTACGGGATGGGGTTACGCTCAGTTTTTGCTTGCCACTGAAACCCACACTTACGCGCCAATTTCAGAAAGTCAGCTGGAAGAGGCGCAAGCCTATCTTGATCAAGCGATTGAGCCGATAGCGGCGAGTTGGGTTTGGGAGACCTTTGAGCCCGATGCGGGCATTTCGCTACGGACCGGTCGATTTGAAGATGCACCTGCAAACCCGAAAGGCGTCATCATCGTGGTACCCGGTTATACCGCGCCCCTCGAGATGATTGCCCGTTCGATCAATCAGTTTCATTCGGCTGGTTATTTGGTCTACGGTTTTGAATATCGCGGGCAGGGGCATTCGACGCGACTTTTAGCGAACCCGGAAAAGGGACATGTGGAAGATTATGCGATTTTTGCAGGCGACCTAGCAAAATTCGCTGATCAAGTTCGGCAACCGGCGCTTTCGTTGAACATCTACGCGATATCACAAGGTGCTCATATCACGATGCGTATGGCAGGCGACGGCCTGGGCAGCGCGGATCGCTTCGCGCTTGTTGTGCCGATGTCGAAAATTCTGACCGGCGATTTCCCGTACGGCGTATCACGTGTTCTTGCAGCTGCCTTGACTTATGTGGGGCTCGGCGAAATGTTTGCGCCGGGGCGAGGGCCTTGGGATGTGGCAAAGGTAACGTTTGGCAGTCAAACAGAATGCAACGCAAATCCGCAACGCGCGCAGGTTCGCGACGCGCTCTTTGCGTTGGACGAAACAAAGCGGGTCAATGGTCCAACTGCGCGTTGGGTCCATGAATCCATCCGATCAACGGACCGATTGTTCAGCGCTGACTACGCCGAAAACATAAGCGCACCGGTCATCATGTTCACCGCAGGACAGGATACCATCGTCGATACTGATGCATCGGTCGCTTTGTGCAATAAGCTTGGCAATTGTACGCGCCGCCACTTTGCGGAGGCGCGCCATTGTATCGGGCTCGAAACCGATGCGGTCCGCGATGCGATTATTGAGGCGTCGCTTGAACATTTTGGTGGTGAATAGGCCGCCTGGGAGGCTGACTTTGTCTGATGAGATCGACCGTAAAGGGAAATGGGTCAATCTGGCCGAGAAGGAACTGAGAGGAAAACCTCTTTCCGACATTGATACGCTCACAGAAGATGGGATCACGGTCAAACCGCTTTACACTGCCGATGATCTTGAGGGTATTGCACACCTCGATAGCTTGCCCGGCATCGCGCCTTTTGTGCGAGGTCCACGCGCAACGATGTATACAGGACGTCCTTGGACCATCCGCCAATATGCAGGTTTTTCAACAGCGGAAGAATCCAACGCGTTTTACCGCAAGGCGCTCGCAGCCGGTCAAAAAGGCCTTTCTGTCGCTTTCGATCTAGCGACGCACCGCGGCTATGACTCAGACCATGACCGCGTGGTCGGCGATGTGGGCAAGGCCGGGGTCGCCATTGATACCGTTGAAGACATGAAGATCTTGTTTGACGGCATACCGCTCGAGGAAATGTCCGTCTCCATGACCATGAACGGCGCGGTCATTCCGGTTTTGTCCATGTTTATTGTGGCCGGTGAAGAGCAGGGCGTTGATCGTGCGAAGCTGTCCGGCACGATACAGAACGATATTCTCAAAGAGTTCATGGTCCGCAATACTTACATTTATCCGCCTGAACCCTCCATGCGAATTATCGCGGACATTATTGAATACACCGCGCAGGAAATGCCGAAATTCAACTCCATTTCGATCTCCGGTTACCACATTCAGGAAGCCGGCTCGACGCTTGTGCAGGAGTTGGCGTTTACGTTGGCGGACGGGCGTGAATATGTGCGCGCGGCGCTTGCCAAGGGCATGGATGTTGATGCCTTTGCCGGTCGGCTTTCATTTTTCTTCTGCATTGGCATGAACTTTTTTGCGGAAGCCGCAAAATTGCGTGCAGCGCGCCTGCTTTGGGCGCGGATCATGGAAGAGTTCGAGCCCAAGAAACCGCAATCATCTATGCTCCGCACGCATTGCCAAACATCCGGTGTCTCGCTTCAGGAGCAAGATCCTTACAACAACATTGTGCGCACAGCCTATGAGGCGTTGGCTGCCGTGCTGGGCGGAACGCAGTCGCTGCACACCAATTCCTTTGATGAAGCGATGGCGTTGCCCACCGAGTTTTCATCACGCATTGCGCGCAACACACAATTGATCCTGCAGCATGAGACTGGTGTGACTGACACTGTGGACCCGCTGGCGGGGTCTTACTATGTCGAGAACCTGACCAAGGAGCTAGCAGATCGCGCTTGGGCTTTGATGGAAGAAATCGAAGCGGCAGGTGGCATGACGAAGGCCGTCCAGGAAGGTCTGCCGAAACGTCAGATCGAAGAGGCAGCCGCGCGCAAGCAGGCCGCCGTTGATCGCGGTGAGAGCGTCATCGTCGGCGTGAACAAATATCGTCTCGAGCAGGAAGATGAGATCGACATTCTCGATATCGACAACACCGCTGTTCGTTTGGCGCAGGTGGCGCGGCTCAAGCGTGTGCGTGCTTCACGCGATGAGGATGCATGCCAAGCGGCGCTCGATGCTTTGGCGAAAGTGGCACAAAGCAGCGAAGGCAACCTCTTGGGCGCAGCCGTTGAAGCAGCGCGCAAACGCGCATCCGTTGGTGAGATTTCTGATGCGATGGAAACGGCCTTTGGGCGCTACAAGGGTGAGGTTGTGACGATCACCGGCGTTTATGGCGCAGCCTATGAAGGCGATGAACGCTTTGCTGCGATCAAATCGCGTATTGCAGACGCGTCAACTGCACGTGGGCGCACGCCCTCCATTCTCGTCGCCAAGATGGGACAGGACGGACATGATCGCGGTGCAAAGGTCATCGCCACCGCGTTTCAGGATCTGGGATTTGATGTGCATGTTGGGCCGCTGTTTCAAACCCCGCAAGAGGCCGCTGATATGGCGGTTGAAAATAACGTCGATATCGTTGGTGTCTCTTCACACGCAGCTGGCCACAAGACGCTCGCGCCCATGCTGGTAACTGAATTGGCTGCGCGCGATGCAGCCGACAAAGTTGTTATTTGTGGTGGTGTGATCCCGCCGCAGGATTATGATTTTCTGCGGGAAAATGGAATCGAAGCGGTTTTCGGCCCCGGAACTGACGTATTGAAAGCTGCGGAATCGCTACTTGATATTCTCGATGAGCGTGAGCGCCGCCGCAACTATGAGGGCGAGCCGGCGCTATAGGCGGCCCGCTTCGCGCAGTCTTGCCTCCAGCGTCTCTGTTTCCTCGAGACCGCCCTCCAGTGCATGAACAAAGGCGTGCGTCAGGAAGAAAAATCCGGCATCGCTTTCACCCTGCGCAAACATCGCTTCCGCCGCTTGCCGATAAGCGGTGACGATGGCCTGATGGTCGCCGGCCTCCACCAATTGGGCGAGAGTTTGGCTATGATTGACCATTGTTAATCAAGTTGGAGGCAACCCATTGATGGAAATTGTGGGTCGGGCCATCCATCACGGGGGAAAAGCGACCGCCATCGAAGCCATCAGCGTTACGTCCGCGCTGCATACCTTCCACCACAAAAACATCTTCCTCAAAGACGACTTTCCATTGTTCCGTGTTCGCTATACGCAATGATGCATAGGTTTCAGATGCCGCGTCGGATTGGTGGTAGAAGAGGGCGATCCGTTCTGTCGTTTTTGTTGGTCCATCCGGAACTAAAATGATTGCAAAGGAATGGTCCCGGTGCACGCCAAGCAGCACATTGGGGTAGAGCGCTATATATTCGGCTGCTGCATCCCATTTGGGTGCCAGATTTTCCAAGTCTGGGAAAAGGGTGCCGTCATCGCCTTTTAATTGTCGGTATACATGCGTGCCTTGGCCAGAGAAACCGTTGGGGCTTTCGATGTTGTAGTGATCCTCTAGCCGCGAATAACTGTTTAGCGCCGGGTGCACCCAAGGCAGATGATAGCTCTCGCAATAGTTCTCGACGGCCAGTTTCCAGTTTGTATTCAATTTCAATTCAAACGTTGAATCAGCGCCGCCAAAGTGCAGTGGCTTCTCAAATTCGCTCCAACGTTCCATCAGTTCGACATTTGCTGTTTCGAAAGCTGAGGCATGACCGTCCATGTTTACGAAGACAATGCCGCGCCAGATATGGCTGCGCACTTCTACGAGCCCGAGCTTGTCATTGTTGATCGCATCATGGACATTTTGGCCCGGGCCGCCAACATGCGGCGTCGCGCGCAATTTTCCCGCCAAATCGTAGCACCATGAATGGTAGGGACAACGGAGCGCGCCGGTTACTTCGCGCGGCTCATCGACCAAAACCATGCCGCGGTGTCGGCAAACATTGTAAAAAACGCGGATGGTTCCGTCCCGGTCGCTGGCAAGCAATAGTGGTTGACCCAGAAACTCGATCGGTTTGACGTGCCCTGGCCCGGGCACATCATGTACGAACGCCAACGCCGCCCACTGCCGACTGAACAATGCGCGTGTTTCCAGCTCGAACGTTGCCTGGTCCGTGTAGTGGGCGTTGGTCAGGCCGTTAGCGTTTGTGACATCGCGTATAACGCTTTCCAGTTTTGTGTCGGACAGTGTTGCCATCTACATCCTCCCGAGATTTTCTTCAGCTTGCCGCAGTCCAACATCGGTTTCGATGCCCATTTGAGAAATGTAGCGGTCCGATTACGACGCGCAGTTGACGGACCAATGGCTCGCCGGTTTCATGGCGTGCGGAATGTGGAGAAATTGTTATGGATCGGCTTGTTTTGCTTGGCACCAAGGGTGGCCCTGCAGTCTATCCGGCTTCGGCCAACCGCATGCCGACATCTTCGTTATTGTCCCTGAAGGGTGAACAAATAATCGTGGATTGCGGCTTGGGCGTCACGGGCAGATTGGTACAAGCGGGTATCGACCTGAAGGGCCTGTCAACGATGGTCATCACGCACCTTCATTCAGATCACTATCTGGAACTGGGCCCGCTATTGCACACAGCTTGGACGGCGGGGTTGAGAACGCCTGTCCGTGTGATTGGGCCAAACGGTTTGGCCGACTATTGGCGTGCCTTTTTGCGTTCCATGGCGTTTGATATCGATTTGCGCATACAGGACGAGGGCCGCCCACCGTTGGAGGCGCTGGTATCGGTTGATGTGATCGCTGATGCTCAATCCGTTGGAGACATTCGGCTAGCGACCTGTCGCAACAATCATCCGCCGATCGCCGACAGTTTTTCGTTGCGGTTTGAGACGGCCGATAAGGCCGTTGTGTTCTCAGGTGATACGGCACCGTTTGACGCGTTCTTACCGTTTGCAACCAATGCGGACATTTTGGTTCATGAGGCCATGATTGCTGAGGGCGTTGATCGACTGGTCGCACGCGTCGGCAACGGTGAACGGCTCAAGCAGCATTTGGAGGCCAGCCACACTGATGCGAAGAAGGTGGGTCAGATTGCAAAAGATGCAGGCGTCAAACAGCTGGCCTTGCACCATCTGGTGCCGTCGGACGACCCATTGATCAGCGATGAAACCTGGCAGGAAGCCGTACGCTCAGGCGGCTACGATTGTCCTTTGCATGTTGGACGTGATTTGTTGACGATAGCGTTTTAGGCCGCGTTTCGTTGCGCGAGCCCGCCGGTTTCGATGAGAAAATCGATGATCTCATCCACGCCTTTGCCGCGCTTTAAGTCGGTGAAAATGTGTGGCCGACCTTTGCGATTCTTCGTGGCATCGGCATCCATTATATCAAGATCTACCTCCACATGAGGCGCAAGATCTGCCTTGTTGATGATCAGCATATCCGAGCGGGTAATCGCCAATCCGCCTTTGCGTGGAATATCCTGGCCTTGGCAAACTGAAATCACATAGAGCGTCAAATCGGCGAGATCAGGCGAGAAAGTCGCCGCCAGATTGTCGCCGCCGCTTTCGATGAAGATGATATCGAGATCGGCGTGTCGCTCGTTTATTTCGTCGATAGCACGCAAATTGATAGACGCGTCTTCGCGGATTGCTGTGTGAGGGCAGCCCCCAGTTTCCACGCCGATTATGCGATCGGATGGCAGTGCCTGCATGTGTACCAGCGCGTCGGCGTCTTCGCGCGTGTAAATGTCGTTGGTAATGACACCGACCGAATAGTTGTCACGCATCGCTTTGCAAAGGGCAGCTGTCAGGCTCGTTTTGCCAGAACCGACTGGTCCGCCAATCCCAATGCGAATTGGGCCGTTTGAGTTTGTCATGACATGAACAGTCTTGGTTGGAGTGTTTCGTGCTTCATTGCGGCAATGTCTGCCAAAAATGTGCAGGAGCCAAGGTCCTCTATCGTACTTCTTGAAGCGCGTTCTGCGGTATCGACTATGGTAGGCTCCAGTTTTGCCAGGAGGTCGGCGGCACCTGTCTGGCCGATGATGCTCAGCCGAATGGCGGCTTGCACCTGGTTGGACGAAAAGGCGTGCAGATAAGCTGCCACCGCATCGTTTAGTGCAATCTCGCCGAGCTCGCTCGCCCAACCAATTTGGATGGGTAGGGGAGTACCCGCAGACGGTAATTGGTCGTCTCCAAACCAGTTGCCAACGGCCAGGCGAAAAGACGTGCCTTGCTTGATCGTTTCTTCCAATCGTTCCACCGCAGTGGTCATCGCGAGCGCCAGTTCGCTGAGATCGTCGACATTTCCCCCGTTGACCGCGCGGTTGTGGGCTTGTGCGAGAAAAACCGCATCGTTCCACAGCGCGCCTACCGTCACTTGTGCGGTGATCCATTGGAACAGCGTTTCTGCACCGGTCACATGGCCGTCATGCACGGCCCGTTCTAACCCGGCTGAATAGGCAAACCCACCGGTTGGGAAAACCGGTGATAACCAAGACATCAGGCGAACAAGGGCTGCGGTGTCATTCATTGGTCAGTTCCAAGTCGCCGCGTTCATACCGATTGTGGCCCGGCAGTGAACGTTTAAGCTGCCAGTAATGCCGCGCATCGTCCATCGAGCGGCCCGGATTGTCATCAAAAAACGCCTGCACATACGCGTTGAACTGGTTGTGATGTGGGATCTCGGCGCGCACGCCCGATTTTCGTTTAGCCTCGATGGCGAGCCATTCGTCGACCGCGTCGCCCAGTGTTTTTCCGGTGTTGGCTTTCATCCAGTTCATGAACTCGATGTTGAACGAAAAGCGGTTGCCAATCTCACCTTTAAAGTAGCGCCTAACATTTTGATTGTTGCGGTAGCCTTCGTCGATCACCGTGTCCCGGTCGAGCGGCATCTTGTGCCATTCGGTTGCTGTTTTGGTCGGTTTTGGCTTTTCTTCGCTCGGCTTTCGCTTGATGCCGGTATCGAGAAAGTGCGCCACGCGGTCGATGATGTCGAATTTTTGTCCCGCTGGCGACACACCCAGAGATCGCGCGTGTTCGACGATTTCTTCCTTTAGCCAATACCAGTTTTTGAGTTCTGCGCCGGTCTTAAGGTCGGTGATGGGTGGGCGTTTTTGCTTAGTCATGGTGATGATTATGGTGCGCATCCCCATAAGCGCCACCCTCTGGATCAAAAGGTGCGTTAATCTCGGTGACAGTCGCGTCCAGGCCAACGAGCATGTCTTTGATCACATGGTCTTGGCGGATCAAGATTCGCTCCGGCTCGATCTGCGCGGCTAGGTGCCGGTTGCCGATTTGCCAAGCCAGCGCGAGAAGATGACGTTCGTTGCGCCCGCGCACCTCCATCAGCGCTTCGGGTTCCGCGCGTACTTCAATCATCCGGCCATCCGACAAAACCAAACCTTCGCCGTGACGCAACAGCCGTGCCTCGGAAAGATCGAGCAGAAACGCGATGCCATTGTCCGATGTCAGCTTGATACGCCGTCTGTGCCGCGCGGTTTCATCCAGCGTGATCGTGTCGGCGGGGTTGTGGGTGTGGGACTCAACGGATGTGCAAACGGGCAATGACATGAGCCGACGTTAGCGGCCAGCGCATGCATTATCCAGAGGATTTAAGCGGCTAATGATGGTCGCTTTACTCGACCGCCTTGATGCTCACATAGCTCGTATTCTCGACATCGGTGTCGAGCGTGCTCTGGGTCATGAGACCGATGCCAAGGTCTTGTAGCACCATGTAGACTTCCTGATAGTCCTCGCCCTCATAGTCGAGCTTCACTTCATAGGCGGCTAAACTGCACGAGCCTATTTGAAATGTCTCAGGTTCGCCGGCAGTGATCGAAGCTGCACCAAGGCCCTCAGTTACCCATTGCGCATTGGGCGCGGGGGCCTGCCATGCGATAGCGTCGGACATTTCGCCAAAATTCTGTGCCTCGCCTGTCAGCGCCTTTCCGTTTTCCATGGGGATGGCACTCATGAGATATATCCCGTGCAGGAAATCCAAAAGCGAGCCTTCCGTGCCGCCCTCAAATGTCACCTCAACTTGAACACGGTCGTTACCCGCGCGCCGGTGCACCTCCACATTGCCGTAATCTGTCATGACCTCTACGCCATTGACCATGTCAGCGGCGGTCGGGCAGGCGGCCAATGCGACGGGTGCAGATAGAAATGAAAGAACCAAAAGTGTGAGGCGTGGCAGTTGCATGGCGGGATTTCCGAATTATCGCTCCCCGTTCGGCGTGGAGGTCAGCATGGGAGGTTTGGTAATAGCAGTTATTGGCACAACCGATAACCACCTCTTCGCTGCGCCACATCAAGGTGGATATGGTCTTGGTGGAACCCGTCGGACCCGGGACCCAAAACGGTAGTGAATTGCAGGCAAGCGCCTGCGCGCACCGTCTTTTGGAACGCTTCCTCGATTTTGCCGGTTCGTTCGCGCGGTTCGATGCTGATCAGGTTGCGGCCTTCAAATTCGAAGGCGCGAATATCGATGGCGTTGCCGATGGCGTGTTCAGACAATTTGCCGTCCGGCTGGTTGTTGCGACGGCGGCAAACATAGGTGGAGGCGTGCCGGAGCGCGGTCAGCTTTACGGGCGTGTTGTCGTTTGAAAGGCTTTTGGTGGCGGGGATCACGGTTTGATTGACCCAGTTGGCCAACGCCAAAGCCGTTGCACATCGCATTTGCGTATCCGGCGTGATGGAGATGCCGGGCACGATCTCATCCACATCAATGGGCTTGGCCACCCCGCAACCGGGGTCTTCAGAGGTGACGGGGTCGAGTTCGGTGAACCTCGCGCCGAGGGATTTTAGGTCGGCGATGCATTGGGTGTAAGCCGCTTGGTCAAACGTTGGAGCCGACGGCTCTACGGCTTGCTCCGGCCGAGGTTGTGGTGGTGGTGAAGGGGTGCCGACTTCGGACGCCTCCGCTTGCACCGCCAAATGCAACATGAACGTTGCAGCTATCCAAAGCCCATTTTGCATGAGCTAACTTTGCCTCAAAACAAAAAGTACCGCTGCGCCATCGGCACCACTGTTGCCGGTTCGCAGGTCAATAGCTCACCATCGGCGCGCACTTCATAGGTTTCGGGGTCGACTTCCACATGCGGGGTCGCGTCATTGTGGATGAGGTCCTTCTTGCCGATTTTACGGGTGTTATCGACGGCGAGGAGCTGTTTTTCGACTTCCAGCTTGTGCGCCAAGCCATCTTCAATCGCGGCTTTTGAAACAAAGGTCACGGCGCTGTTGGTGACGGCTTTGCCATAGGCGCCGAACATATAGCGATAGTGCACCGGCTGCGGGGTGGGGATGGAGGCATTGGGGTCGCCCATCGGTGCGGCGGCGATGGAGCCGCCGATTAGCACCATGGCCGGTTTGACGCCAAAGAACGCCGTGTCCCACAGGCACAAATCGGCACGTTTGCCCACCTCAATCGAGCCGATCTCATGGCTGATGCCATGCGCGATGGCGGGGTTGATCGTGTATTTGGCGATGTAGCGTTTGACGCGCATATTATCATTGTCGCCGGTCTCTTGCGGGAGCGCGCCGCGCTGGCGCTTCATCTTGTCCGCCGTTTGCCATGTACGGATGATGACTTCGCCCACGCGGCCCATGGCTTGAGAGTCCGAGGCGATGATCGAGAACGCACCCATATCGTGCAAAATGTCTTCCGCCGCGATCGTTTCCTTGCGGATGCGGCTTTCGGCAAAGGCCACATCTTCGGGGATGTTGCTGTCAAGGTGGTGGCAGACCATGAGCATGTCGAGATGCTCTTCCAGCGTGTTGACCGTGTAGGGCCGCGTCGGGTTGGTGGAGGAGGGAAGGACGTTTTCCTGCCCACAAATCTTGATGATGTCCGGCGCGTGGCCGCCACCGGCGCCTTCAGTGTGGAAGGCGTGGATCGTGCGCCCATTCATGGCCTCAACGGTACGCTCCACAAAGCCGCTTTCGTTGAGCGTATCGGTGTGGATCATCACCTGCACATCCATCTCGTCAGCCACCGACAGGCAGCAATCGATGGCCCCCGGCGTGGTGCCCCAATCCTCATGAAGTTTCAGCGCGCAGGCCCCGCCAAGCACTTGCTCATGCAGTGCGGCGGGCAGGGAGGCGTTGCCCTTGCCGGCAAAGGCCAGGTTCATCGGGAAGGCATCGGCCGACTGGATCATGCGCCCTATGTGCCAAGGGCCGGGCGTGCAGGTGGTCGCCAACGTGCCGTGGGCCGGGCCGGTGCCGCCGCCGAGCATGGTTGTCAGGCCGCTCATTAATGCGTCTTCAATCTGCTGCGGGCAGATATAGTGAATGTGGCTGTCAAAGCCACCTGCTGTGAGGATTTTACCTTCGCCAGCAATTGCCTCTGTTCCCGGGCCGACGATAATGTTGACGCCGGGCTGAGTGTCCGGATTGCCCGCCTTGCCGATGGCTTCGATGCGCCCGTTTTTCAGGCCGACATCGGCTTTGTAAATGCCGGTATGATCGACGATCAGCGCGTTGGTGATGACTGTGTCGACGGCTCCATCGGCACGCGTCACCTGTGACTGGCCCATACCGTCGCGGATCACCTTGCCACCGCCGAATTTCACCTCTTCGCCATAGACCGGCGAATTGTTGCCCGACCCGCTACCGGCACCCGCCAGATCGGCGGTCATGTCGTTTTCCACCTCGATGAAGAGTTCGGTGTCGGCAAGGCGCACCTTGTCGCCAGTGGTAGGGCCGAACATATCGGCGTAAGCGGCGCGGGAAATGGATGCTGGCATGGTGGTTATCCTTCTTCGAGGAGGAGTACTAATTCTTCGTTGCGCTTGCGGGTCAGGTCCGCTTTGCAGGAATTGACGATGAGTGGTTGAATGGAGCCGCCCGCATATTTCATGCCTTCGCTCTCGCAATGGCCGTCGCGATAGTCGATCCAAGCGCGCTGTGCTTTCAAAAGGCTTTCTTCGGCGATGGCATATTGTGGTTGCCATTCCCGGGTGTTTTCGTCGGTCACCTTGGCCCAACTCTTCACCTGAGGCCATAGCGCATTAAGCGCGCGGTCGGCTGTCTGCCAATCCTGATAGGCGCAGTAGTTCATGCCCTGTTGGGGCAAATTGCCGGCGTCACCGCAATCCCAATCCTGCGCGAACGCGGTGGTTGGCAGGGCTGCCAAAAGCGCGACCAGCACCAACCTCATAGGCGGCCCATGACTTTCTGGTTGAAGCCATAGATTTCCCGCTTGCCGGAGATCGGCACGAGCGTCACATCGCGCTCTTGCCCGGGCTCAAAGCGCACCGCAGTGCCAGCAGCAATATCGAGACGCATGCCTTTTGTCGCTTCGCGGTCAAAGTCGAGCGCCGCATTGGTTTCATAAAAATGATAGTGCGAGCCGACTTGAACCGGGCGGTCGCCGGTGTTGGCAACTTTGATGGTGAGGGTTTCTGAACCAGCATTGAGCGTGATGTCGCCGCCTGCGGTAATAACTTCTCCGGGGATCATTTGACGCCTCCTATCTGATCGGTTCGTGCACGGTGACGAGTTTTGTCCCGTCGGGGAACGTTGCCTCCACCTGAATGTCGTGGATCATCTCGGGCACGCCCTCCATGCACTGGTCGCGCGTGATCACATGAGCGCCTGCCTGCATGAGGTCGGCGACGGACCTTCCGTCCCGGGCGCCTTCGACAACGAAGTCGGTTATCAGTGCGATGGCTTCGGGGTGATTGAGTTTGACGCCGCGCTCCAAACGTTTGCGCGCAACGATGGCGGCCATGGCGACAAGAAGTTTGTCTTTTTCGCGTGGCGATAATTGCATGGTGTTCCCCGTGGTCTTTTTTATCGACCTTAGGGCAGTGTTCGCCTAGTTTGAAGCCATAAGTTTGGGCAGTTTACGCCCTAAATTTCATCGCTGAGCCATAGGGGGTAAAAATGGTCGATCTGGATGAAATATGGGAATTGGAGCGCAAATGCTGGGTGGAAGGCCGTTCATACTATGAGCGAATCCTGCATCAGCAGGCAGTTTATGCGTTTCCCCCGCCAATGGGTATTTTCGCCGGCAACGCGTTTGTGTCTTCCATGGGCGAAGAGGGGCCGTGCACGGATGTTGAAATGACTGAGAAACATGTCGCCCACCAAGGTGATGCGGTCTCGGTGGCTTACAAGGGCCGTGGCATATCAGCTGGCGGTGACCGTGTCTCCCATTGCACAACGACGTGGGTTAAGTCCGATGACGGCTGGAAACTGATGAGCCATCATCAAACGCCAATTGATGGGTGACTAACCCGTTAGCCATTCTTCCAGCTTCATGGCGCGGACGTCTGTGAGCAGCTCTACAAAGCCCGTTGCTTGGTGGTCCGCGGCGGCGGCGCCCTTTTCGGCGGTGGCGAGATGCGCTTCACCGGCCACACCGTCGGGATTGATGTCTCCTGCTATCCACGCATAGGCATGCGGGCTCTGCGGTGCCAGATGCTTGAAGGTTTGACGCGCGCGGGGGGTTGCCGACGCAAAATTTTGCGCATGCTCCATTTTCACGGTTTGCGGCGCAAAGTGCAGCATGAGCGAAGTTTCATAATCGTCGCCATGGATTCCGTGGGTCCGATTGTCTTGCGAAAACATCCCGTCGGGAAAACCAAAACGGTTCCAGCTGGTTTTAACAGCCAACATATCGTGTCGCACCCGTAGGTCGCGGGCCACTATGCCCATCAGTTCTTCGTTCCCGCCGTGCGAGTTCACAATAACCAGCTTGCGAATCCCGGTGCGCGCAACACTGTCTCCAATCTGGTTCCACGCATCGATGATGGTTGTTGCATCCATCGTGAGCGTACCGGGCACGCGGATATGCTCATTGGATTTGCCAATACATTGGATCGGCAGGAAGCGAGCGTCTATCTCGTCTGGTAGCAATGGGAAGACGGTGTCCAGCATGCCTTTCATGATGGCATGATCGGTTGAAACGGGCAGGTGTGGTCCGTGTTGTTCGGTTGCTGCGATGGGCAGCACCGCTATGGTTTTGTGCGGATCGATGTCTTCGAATTCGCGGGCTGTGAAATCGCCCCACCAAACGCGCCGACTCATCGTGGCAACCCTGCAGCCAGCGCTTCAATTTCGACATGAAATTCTTCGCGGGCAAACCCCGATACGATAATCAGTGTTGAGGCTGGGGCGGGGTCGCCGAACAATTCGTCACGCACTTTCATATAGGGTTTGAGGTGCTCGCGACCCGTTACGTAGGCGTTGATCCGGACGATATTGCTTAAATCCATGCCGGCTTCGCCCAATATGGCGCGGATATTGTCAAAGCACAGCCGTGTCTGCGTTTCGGTGTCGGGCGGTATTTGCTTATCGGCGGTTATGCCCAGTTGGCCCGAACAGGCGATCAGGCGCATACCCTCTGGAACCTCAACCGCGTGGGAGTATTTCGCAAAGGGTGGACAGATGGTGTCAGGCGTTAAGTAGGTGAGCATTGGATTTTCCTGTTTGCGCGCGATCATGCAAACACCGCGGGGTTTGACAAGAGTGCACAAATGTTGAGCATTCAATTTTGGCGTTTATCGTCTGCAGCCTACAAATTGACCATCGGCTGCGCTCTAATTGTGCTGGCATGCGTTTTGCATGGCAGCATTTTGGTAAAATGTAGGCCAAATGGGCCTGGGATTAGATGAGGTAAGGCAATGAAGAAGCTCCTTTTAACGACAACAGTTCTGGCCGTCGGGACGGGAAGCGCCTTTGCGGGTGGTCACTTAGAAAAATTTGTGTTCGGCACAAACTGGCTGGCACAGGCAGAGCATGGTGGATTCTATCAGTCTGTCGCGGACGGAACCTATGCAGCATGTGGACTTGATGTGGAAATCCAGCAAGGTGGGCCGCAGGTCAACAACCGCGCGCTTTTGCTGGCCGGTCGTATCCAAGGCCACATGGGCGGTAACATGCTCGAAGCTTTTAACGCCGTTGCTGAGGATATCCCGGTTGTCGTCGTCGCTGCCTCTTTCCAAAAAGAGCCACAGGTTCTGATGACCCATCCCGATCAAGGGCTTGATACATGGGAAAGCCTTCTCGACGCAGAGGAGTACATTCTCGGCGATGCTGGCTTTCAATCCTACTATCAGTGGATGATCAAAGAGTTTGGTTTTGATGCTGCCAAGCGCGTGCCTTACACCTTCAACCCGGCGCCATTTATCGCAAATCCAAAGTCAGCGCAGCAGGGTTACATTACATCGGAGCCCTATGCGGTCATCCAAGAAGCTGGCTTTGAGCCAAACCTGTTTCTAATCGCGGATTTTGGTTTCGATACCTATTCCACGACCATTGAAATGATGGCCCCCTACATGGAAGAAAATCCTGATGCGGTGAAGTGCTTTGTAGAAGGCTCGATTAAGGGTTGGTACAATTTCCTCTACGGCGATAACGCCGCAGCTGTGGAATTGATCCAGGCGGACAATCCGGACATGTCTGACGACAAGGTCAAGTTCGCTATCGAAACCCTTAAAGAGTACGGCATCATCGATAGTGGTGACACGGAGACGTTAGGTATCGGCGCCATGTCAGAAGAGCGCATGAACTCCTTTTACGCTAAAATGGTAGAAGCCGGGGTCATTGCCGATGGCATTGATATCAGCAAATCCTACACGCTGGAGTATGTGAACCAAGGTCTTGGCCTTGAGCTGAAACAGTAAGGAGCAGCGCTTGAGCGCAGCGACTAAAAATCTAACAGAAATCGGCGCCCCGCATCTTATCATGCGGGACGTCGAAAAAACATTTGGCAACAGCGTGGTTGCCTTGCGCGATGTAAACATGACCATCCGCCAAGGCGATTTCGTGTCGCTTCTCGGGCCCTCCGGTTGCGGTAAATCTACCGCTTTGCGGTTGGTTGCCGGCTTGTCGGCTCCGACATCGGGCACGCTGGATTGGCGTGGACCGCCAATGGGCAGAACCGACATTGGTTTTGTTTTTCAAGAACCTACCCTCATGCCTTGGGCAACAGTTTTTGAAAATGTATGGTTGCCGCTGCGTTTGAAAGGCGTCACCCGTGAGGCTGCTCGCGACCAGGTTGCGACGGTATTGGAGCAGGTCAACCTAACGGGTTTTGAAGATGCGGTTCCGCGTGAATTGTCGGGCGGAATGAAAATGCGTGTCTCCATTGCACGTGGGCTGGTGACCAAGCCTCGCGTCTTGTTAATGGATGAGCCTTTCGCGGCACTTGATGAGATTACCCGGTTTCAACTCAACAATGACATTTTGTCACTTTGGGAAAAAGAACGCTTTACGGTCGTCTTTGTTACGCACTCGGTATTTGAGAGTGTGTTTCTATCCAACCGCATCATCGTAATGGCAGCCAAGCCAGGACGTGTGTTTGATGAAATGGACGTGGACGCTCCCTATCCGCGGGACGAAGCGTTTCGTACGTCTGAACAATATGCCGGATTAACACGAGCGGCCTCAACGATGTTGCGGTCTGCGATGGGCCTTAAGCCTGGAGAAAATGATGTCTTCCATTGAAGCGCAGATGTCTGACATCGCTGAACCGGTCAAAGTCGACGCCGAGGAGTTAGCACGTCTTCGGCAGCGTAAACTGGAGCGGATCGGCAAGTGGGCTTTGCCTTTGAGCATCATGTTGCTCGCCATATTTTTGTGGGACCGCATTTGCGTCTGGAATGAGATTCCCCGCTATATTTTGCCGCGACCGCACGTCGTCATGGGTACGTTGATCGAGGACTATGCGCTGCTTTTATCTTCGCTTTGGGTCACGCTGAAAATTACCGGCCTTTCGCTGCTTCTCGCCGTAGTGGGTGGCGTTGGCCTATCGGTTCTTTTTACGCAATCCAAGTTCATCGAAATGAGCCTCTTTCCGTTCGCGGTCATTTTGCAGGTGACGCCCATTGTCGCGATCTTTCCGCTGATCAATATCTATGTTGAAAACCAAACAGCGAAGCTACTCTTGTGTGCCTGGATCGTTGCGTTTTTCCCGATCCTGTCGAACACGACGCTCGGCTTAAATTCCGTTGACCGCAACCTGCTTGATTTGTTCAAGCTCAATGGAGCTACCCGTTGGCAAACCCTATGGCATTTGCGTCTCCCAGCGGCGATGCCTTATTTTCTTGGTGGTCTGAAGATCGCTGGTGGACTGGCGCTTATCGGCGCTGTTGTCGCCGAATTTGTTGCCGGCACGGTGGGCCAATCCTCCGGCCTTGCCAGCCGCATCATTGAGGCCGGCTACCGACTTAACGCGCCCCGCCTGTTTGCGGCGCTTATTTTAATTTCGCTGACCGGTATCATCATCTTTATTGTGTTGTCCTGGCTTTCAAACCGCATCCTCCGGCGTTGGCACGAAAGTGCATTGCAGGCGGAGCATTGAATGTTTCCGACGGCCGCGGAACTGCCACGTGATCTAAACGTCAGGCTCCACTCAAGCTGGTTGGGTGAGGTGCAAATGCCTGCGCATCACGACAGTGATGGTTTTGGCACTTATAAGCTTGCGGTTGAGGGCAGAAAGATCACTGGGCTTGCTGCTGCGGGCGGAACGGCGGCTTTGGCTCGGATCGCTATGCCATGTCCCATCGACTGTCACACGCACATTGACAAAGGCCATATATGGTCACGGTCGCCCAATGTGGATGGTACCTTCACCGGTGCACTCGATAGTGTCGCGACAGACCGCTCCGCCAATTGGTCCGCGGATGATGTTGAAGCGCGTATGGAGTTTTCGCTGAAATGTGCATACGCCCATGGCACCAAGGCCGTGCGAACGCATATTGACTCCCTTGCCCCACAAGAAAATATTTCATGGCCCGTCTTTCAGTCTGTTCGTGATCGTTGGAAAGGCAAAATTGTTTTGCAAGCGGCGTGCCTATTTGCGGTCGATCAGGTTGATAACGAAGTATGGTTCGAACGGCTCGTTCGCTTGGTGAAGGCGTCCGGCGGTGTGCTGGGCTGCGTGACGTACATGGTGCCGGATCTTGATGCGCTGTTGGACCGCATCTTCCGTGCGGCGATCGACCATGGGCTTGAACTCGATTTTCATGCCGATGAAACTGATGATTTGGAGGCAAAATCACTCCACCACATTGCCAAAGCTGCGCAGCGGAACGGTTATGATGGGCGTATCCTAGTGGGGCACTGTTGCTCGCTGGCTCGACAACCAGACGATGTGGTCAAGGCGACGCTTGACGATGTTGCGGCATCCGACATCTCTGTGGTTTCGCTGCCAATGTGCAACATGTATCTGCAGGATAGGCGCTCAGATGGCACCACGCCGCGCTGGCGCGGTGTGACGCTTTTGCACGAGATGAAAGCGCGCGGCATCAATGTTTGCGTGGCGTCCGATAATACGCGCGACCCGTTTTACGCCTATGGCGACCTCGACATGCTAGAGGTTTATCGGCAGGCCACGCGGACCTGCCATTTTGATCACCCCGTGGCTGACTGGCCCCGGGCACTCCTTGCCAATCCCGCTGCGGCGATGGGATTGGACGGTAGTTACGGCCGCATCGGGCTGGGAGACCCGGCGGACTTTTTGGTTTTTGAAGGGCGGACTTGGACCGAACTTCTCTCAAGGCCGGAGAGCAACCGCATCCTGGTGCGTGATGGTAAGATCATCGAACGCATCCTCCCAACTTACGATGAACTTGACCATTTGATGGAGCAGACTACCGATGTTCAACCTGGACGCGTTGCGTGACGACATTGCCGGCATTGCGATTGAAGACAATGAGAAAATTGTCCAACAAAAGAGCCGTGACTTTTACTGGTACTCGCCAATTCTGAAGAAACAGCTCGACCATGTCACAGGAGATCTCCTCGTATCTCCAAAGACCGAAGACGAGCTCATCCAAGTTATCAGGGCCTGCTACAAATATGATATTCCAGTAACACCCCGTGGTACCGGCACCGGCAACTACGGGCAGGCGATGCCATTGTCGGGTGGTGTTGTGTTGTCTCTGGCCGATATGAACGAAATCAAGGAGATTTCACCCGGACGTGTGGTGTGCGGCCCGGGTGTTATCTGCCATGACCTTGATGTGGAGGCGCGCAAAACCGGCCAAGAGATGCGGATGCACCCATCGACCGCGCATACAGCCACAGTGGGTGGCTTTATCGCCGGTGGCTCTGGCGGTGTTGGCTCTTGTACCTGGGGTGGATTGCGCGATTGGGGCAATATCATTCGCTTGCGCGTTGTGACCATGGAGGCGGAGCCGCGCATTTTGGAGCTGACTGGCGAGGATTTGCACAAGGTCACGCATGCCTATGGAACCAACGGCATCATTACCGAGATAGAGATGCCTTTGGCACCCGCCTATGACTGGGTCGACGTGTTTGTGGCATTCGATGACTTCATGGATGCGGCTCGCTTTTCCAACCTGGTGGGGCGCCAGGATGGGATTCTGCTGAAGCTTAACTGCGTTGTCGCGTCACCGGCGCCGCAGGACTATTTCAAGCGGCACAAGCCGTTTATTGAAGAGGGTGAAAATCTCTGCCTTTTCATGGTCGCACCGCACTCACTTGACGCTTTTATGGCGCTCACCGCATCGCAAGGGGGTCGGGTCGCGTTTAATACGGCCACGATGAGCGAAGATGAATTGAAAGGCATTCCTGCGGCCTTTGAGTGCTCATGGAACCATACCACTTTGCGTGGTTTAAGGGTTGATGAGAAGATTACCTACCTGCAGGTGCTCTACCCGTTCCCCACCCATTTGGAGACGCTGGAAAAGCTTCATACAATGTTTGCGGGCGAGGTCATCGATCATCTGGAATTTGTGCGCTTTGACGGCGATGTGACCTGTTTTGGGCTGCCTATGGTGCGCCACAGCACTGACGAGCGGCTTGAGCAGATCATGGAGATTTTCACCACCGAAGGTGCACCAATCTTCAATCCGCATCGCTACACGTTGGAAGAAGGTGGGATGAAACAAACTGACGAAGTGCAGCTTGCTTTCAAAAAGGAAGCAGATCCCAAAGGCCTCCTAAATCCCGGCAAAATGATTGCTTGGGATGATCCGAATTTTGACTTCGATTCCGGCCAAACTTGGCTGTTTAAAGGGTTACAGGGTCGCCAACAGGCGGCGGAGTAGTCCATGCGTATCATGGTGCTCTACGCGCACCCCGTCGAAGAGAGCTTCAACGGCGCGCTGCATCGGTTGGTGGTCGATTGCTTGCAGGCAAAAGGGCACGATGTTGATGATTGTGATCTTTATGCCGAGGATTTTGACCCGCGCCTGACGCGGCAAGAACGCCTCGGCTATCATGATATCGGGCCCAACCAGGAGCCTGTTCGTGACTATGTCGAGCGGCTGCAAGCCGCCGATGCTTTGGTGCTGAACTATCCGGTTTGGAACTTCGGTTATCCGGCGATCCTGAAGGGCTTTTTTGATCGCGTTTTCTTGCCGGGGGTTTCCTTCAATATCGTAGACGGGAAAGTGCGCCCTTGTCTTCACAACATCAAGAAAGTTGGCGTGGTGACGACTTATGGCGGGTCACGCACTCGTGCTTTTTTGGTTGGGGATCCACCGCGCAAGGCGGTCAATCGGGTTTTGCGGGTCATCGTCAAACCGGGCGCGCCAGTTCATTATCTGGCGCATTATGACATGAACCGATCGACGCCAGATACGCGCCAGCGATTCACCCTACGTGTAAAATCAGTCATGGATGGTTTTTGAGGGGTCAGTCATGCGGATACTTGTTGTCTATTGTCATCCGGTGCCGGAGAGCTTTTGTGCTGCTGTGCGTGACGCAGTGGTCGGTGGTCTAGAGCATGGAGGCAATGAAGTCCGTCTCCTTGACCTCTACGCCATGGGATTTAATCCCATTATGGGGTGCGATGAGCGCCGTGTTTACAATGATCTCACCGAAGACCAGCACCCGCTGCCAGATCAAGCGGAGCATTTAGCGTGGGCCGAGGGGATCGTCTTTGTATACCCAACTTGGTGGTACGGCTTGCCCGCCATGCTCAAGGGTTGGTTGGACCGAGTTTGGACGCCGTCGATCACTTTTGACATTAACATGGATAGCGGTGTTATTCGTCCATTGATGACGCATGTGACCAAGCTAGGCGTTGTTACCACTTGCGGCGCACCGCGATGGTGGAGCTATTTTGTTGGGCATCCGGGAGTTCGAACGCTCACCCGGGGTATGCGTGCCCTTTTTGCCCGGCGGTGCAAAACGGTCTTCTTGGCACACTATCTGATGGACGTTTCAACAGCCGAAACCCGGGGTGCCTTTTTGACCAAGGTCTATGCCAAAATGAAGGCGTTCTAGGCGATGCGCAGTGATCAGTCGTCTAGTTGCGCGCATTGAGCCCGGAGTTGGTCTTGTTTTTTGAGCTGGACCTCAAAAAAGCGAAAACCCTGCCAAGCCCTTCGCGAGCCTGGCAGGGTCCCGATCAGGCGTGCGTCGCAGCCAGCAAACGCACGCACCCCGACTGCCCCAGGGGATTGCTGAATTTCTATTGTATGGTCGCGTCCACTCCTAACTCTTCGGGATGCCGGCACTTGCCAAGGCGTTTGCCATTCGCTTGCCTATTTCAAAATGCGCCGCAGGATGTGTCGCCAAATAACCGTCCACGGTGAAATTCGGCTGATGATTTAAGATCTCGGCAGCAACATTTGCCGCATCTTCGTCACGTCCCAACTCTGAAAGGGCGGCAAGTTTGACGCGCATGGTAGATGCATGTCGATTGTTCAACGACAATGACTGGCTAGCCAACTGAAGCGCTCTGTCGTTTTCATGATTGGCAAAATGCGCGGTCGCCGAAAGGCTGTCGTAGAAATAACCAAGTGGATCGATCGGTGACAAATGCCGCGCGTGGCCGACGTTTTTAACCGCCTCCGCTGATCTGTCCGCGAACGCGCATAGAGCGCCCTTCAGCAGCCACGCCAAACCCTCGTTTGGATTGACATCCAAAGCCGCCTCAAAACGGTCGCCGGCCACGCCGAGGTCATGGCGCAGATTGTTCAACGCGAAGCCATCCATTGTCAACGCCATCGGACATGTTGGATTGATATCGAGCGCCCGAGCAGTGGCATCAAATGCGAACGAGATGTCACGTTGGGGATTGCTGGACCAGCCGTTCGTTACAGCCAAAATGTACCATTTAGCCAACCAGGCCAGAAGTTCGCTACGACCTGTGGCTCGATTGATCGCCTCCTCGAGCAGCGGCCTTGCCTTTGAAAACGCGCCAAGCGTGTTTCGGTGCATGTACCCTATGCCAGCTAGCAAGAGCCGCCGGTTAGGCACATTGACAACGTCAATATTACGCACCGCGTAAATCGCTTCACTGACCACTGTCTCGCCGATCGCCTTGGTAACTTGTCCGGTCAACTCGCTGTTGAGATCAAAGACACTGTTCTTTTGCGCAGCGAACCGACGGGTCCAAAGGATTTCACCAGTCGCGGTCTCAATAAAGTCGAGTTCAGCAATGATCTGTCCGCTGCCTTCGCGCACTGTGCCGGTCACGGCATAATCAGAACCCAAATTCGCGCGGATCTCATCGGTTGTAACGGCGCGTTGGTTCAAACGGCGCGCTGAGAGGTGCGAAATGACTGAGATGAGGCTTGAACGCGCCAGTGAACGGCTGATGTCCTCAGCCATCCAATCGCCTATAACAGCACTATCGCGTCCGCCATTGAGCGACATCAATGGAAGCACTGCAATCGTTGGCGTAAATTTCAGCTGATTTTTTTGACGAATTGCCGTTGGCGACAATGTCACTAGGGCTTGAGCATCGCGCTTTTGATTGAGCCAGTGTTTGAAAGCAGTTTCCTGGATCTCAAAGTCTTCCAAAAACAAGCCATCGCTTGGAAATGTAAGATGCTCAACGAGGCTAAGGTTTATTCGGATTTCTTGATTGTTGGTCTCGAAAATTGACGCAAAATCTTCGCCGAGCGCCTTTCGCATATCCGTAAGCGTGCGCCTCAAGACCCCTTTTGCACGCTCGGTGTCCAGGGTGCTATCGCGCCACAGTGTTTTAGCCAAAAAGTCGCGCGAACGACGTCCTTCGTTCCCGTCAACAAGCAAAGCGATCATCGCCTTTTGCTTTTTGCCGGAAATTTCCACAGAACGAGCGCCGACGGTGCGCATAACGCACCCTCCATATAGGCTTATCTGCAATTTTGTACGCGACATCGCTCAATCTCCACCATTAGCCTACCAATAGGGCAACATAGGTGAAAGCGCCTCACGTTTTTCTCACGCATGCATAACCGCTTTCTCATGCCGTTCTTTATGAGAGCAGGTTATGATGCGTCCCATGCACCTACAACAACTACCAGCCGACGATGGATTTCAGAACGAAACGGGTGTCCGGGATGTCCCGGATTTCTATCTCCGTTGGAACGAATTACGCGAGCGGATTGTGCCAGCTCTGGACGTTGAAGGAGAGCTGGACCTTGAACAACGCGAAATACTCTATTGGCTGATTCAATTGGTTGATCGTATTGGCGAAAACGACATCGCTTGATCTTCGTCGATCGGTGTTTTGCCTATGACTTGAAACCTCAGCTCTCTTGACGCACTTATGGGCGTTGTCAGGGAGCTTTTCGATGGACATCACGGCGCAAAAAACACCCGTCACGGTTCTGACCGGGTATCTGGGTGCGGGTAAGACCACGCTATTAAACCGTATCCTGACCGAGGAACACGGCAAGAAATATGCCGTCATCGTCAATGAATTTGGCGAGATCGGTATCGACAATGATCTCGTTGTCGACGCTGACGAAGAAGTCTTTGAGATGAACAATGGCTGCATCTGCTGCACGGTTCGCGGTGACCTGATACGAATCCTTGGCGGTTTGATGAAGCGCGCAAGCCAGTTTGACGGGATTTTGGTAGAAACGACCGGCCTTGCCGATCCCGCGCCTGTCGCCCAAACGTTTTTCGTCGATGAGGACATAGCAGCCAAGACCAGTCTGGATGCCATTGTCACTGTGGTGGACGCGCGGCACTTGAGCGGTGAACTGGGTCGTGCGCCAGAGGCACACGAACAGATCGCGCTGGCAGATATTGTAGTTTTGAACAAAATCGACCTTGTCGACGAAACGGCGTTAAAGTCGGTTGAGGCTCTGATCCGCCAAATCAATCCGACGGTCCGCATTGAGCGTGCTGAACGCAGCAATATCGCGTTGGAAAAAATACTGGGCTTATCGGCATTTGATCCCGACCGGATCTTGGAAGATGCGCCCGATACGTTGGGCGATCCGGCTCATGACCATCATCATCCCGATCATGAGTGCGGCGATCATTGCGATCATCACCACTACCATGAACATAGCCACGCGGCGCATGATCCGCACATTACATCGTTCGCACTTCGCTCCGACGCGCCCCTTGACCCAGAGAAGTTTTTCCCTTGGATCCAAACGATTTGCCAGGAGTTCGGCATCGATCTTTTACGTATGAAAGGGATTTTGGCCTTTCCTCAAGAAGACCGTCGTTATGTGGCTCAAGCCGTACACATGATGTTGGAAGGCGACCATAATCGTGCATGGCGCGATGGCGAACCGCGAACCAGCCGAATGGTTTTTATCGGCCGTAATCTACCCCGCGATATCATCGAAGATGGCTTTGAGAAGTGCAAAGCGATCATCTAGACCTCAAAACCCTGACGCTTGATGCGCCCGCGACCGGTTGTGGTTTTGCGGGCCCCTCATTCGTTGCCTCTGATGGGGACGGGAACATTCATGCTCTCGAGTTCAGCGGTGCCATTTCAAAAAGGCGCTTGCATGAGGGAGCAGTTCTTTCGTGTACAACCGATGAGAAGTCAGGCTCGGTATTTACCGCGGGTGACGACGGCAAAGTTTTCGATGCCGGATCAAGTCATGAACCGCAATTGCTGCATGATGGTCGCAAATGGGTGGACGTGATCTCGGCGAGTGCCCGAGGCCAGGTGGCTTGGGCGGCAGGCAAAAGCATTCATTTGTTAATGAACGGGGCTGACGAAGCGCTGGAAATTGCCGCGCCATCGAGCGTTGGTGCCTTAACGTTTTCGCCCGATGGGAAATGGTTGGGCGCAGCTGTTTATGGTGGTGCGTTGTTGATCCGGTTGTCAGACCCATCACGGACACGCATGCTGGAATGGCAGGGAAGCCACAATGGCATCGGTTTTTCTCCAGATGGCCGTTTTTGTGTGACTTCCATGTTGGAAAATGCGCTGCATGTGTGGCGCATCGACAAGCCTGAAGACAAACACGGTCGGATGGGAGGCTACCCGGCCAAACCTTTGTCTTTTTCATGGACAGCCGACGAGCGATACCTTGCGACCGCTGGTGCTGATGTTCTGGTTTTATGGCCCTTTATTCATGCCGATGGGCCTATCGGCCAAGGCGCGGGGGTGGCGCCGGCGCCCAAAGAGAAGATGCTTCGTTCAGTGGCGTCACGTCCGCGATCGCAGCAAGTAGGTATTGGATATGTTGATGGATCGGTTGGGATCTATGATCGCAAAAGCCAAACACACCATCCAATAGCGGCAGCATCCGAGAGGGGGCCTGTAACAGAGTTGCACTTTTCGGCTGACGCGCAATGGCTTGGATTTATCCGTGAGGATGGGGAAGTGGGGCTTCTAAAGCTCGGCAAGCCCTAAGCACTACGCCGCTGTGTCGACCAAGCCTTGTTTGGACAAGAGATCCGTTTTTGGCATGAGCGACAGCAGCTCTTGTGTATAGGGATGAGCCGGAGACTTAAACAGCGTTTCGGCTTCTGCAACTTCGACCAGCTTCCCGTCCTTGAGTACGCCGATGCGATCGCACATTTGACGCACAACCGGCAGGTCATGGCTGATGAAAAGCATCGTCAGTCCAAGGAACTCTTGAAGGTCTTTCAAAATGTTCAAGATTTGCGCCTGAATGGATACATCCAGGGCACTTGTTGGCTCGTCGCATATCAGGAAGCGCGGCTGCGTTGCCAAAGCACGGGCAATCGCAATGCGTTGCCGTTGGCCGCCTGAGAATTGGTGCGGATATTTGGTCCCGGCATCAGCGCCGATGCCCACGCGATCCAATAGTTCGGCGACCCGGTCCTGGATTTCTGATTGTGGAATAACGCCAAGATGCAGTGCTGGTTCGGCCACGATCGCGTCGACCCGATGTCTTGGGTTCAGTGACGAAAACGGGTCTTGGAAGATCATCTGGATTTGGCGGCGGTAGTCCACCAGTTCTTCTTTTGAGGCCTGTGAGACAGTTGTTCCGTTGAAGTTAACGTCGCCGCCGTCGACTTCGTAAAGGCCAGCAATCATGCGCGCGATTGTGGATTTGCCTGAACCACTTTCGCCAACCAAACCCAACACTTCGCCGGGGTAAATCTCAAAGCTGACGCTGTCGACGGCCGTAAAATAGCGTCGGCGCGATGGAAGGATCGCACCGCGTTCCAGGAACTTCTTGGTGATGTTGGACACACGCAGTAGCGGTCCGTTGGGTGCTTGCTGTTTGGGCCAATTCTTGGCCAAATCCTCAATCTTGAAAGTGGTTTCGCGTCCGCCATAGGAGATTTGCGGGAAACGATGCAGCTTTTGGTCCGGGCGTGGAACAGCTGCGATCAGGCTTTTGGTGTATTCATGGGTTGGCTGACCGAGCACTTTTGCTGTCGGTCCGGTCTCGACCACTTCACCGGCATACATGACGGTGACGACATCCGTCGTTTCAGCGATGACACCCATATCGTGGGTGATCAAGATCACACCCACCTGCCGCTCGCGAGCCAGATCTTTGATCAATTCCAAGATTTGCGCCTGTATCGAGACATCGAGCGCTGTTGTTGGTTCGTCGGCAATAATGACTTCTGGTTCCGAGCAGAGCGCTAGGGCGATAACGACACGTTGGCGCATGCCACCAGAAAACTGGTGCGGATATTGGTCAATCCTGACATCTGGATTGGGGATGCCGACACGCGTTAGGAGCTCGATCGCGCGTTTTTTTGCATCGGATGATCCAAGCGCGAGATGGCGTTGGATTGTCTCCACCAATTGTTCGCCAACGGTAAAGAGTGGGTTCAGTGATGTCAGCGGATCTTGAAAAATCATGGAAATGCGTTTGCCGCGAATGGCACGCATGGCCGCTTCGTCACTGCCGGAAATTGTGTCGGCCTGTAACGACACTGTCCCATTGGTGATCCGACCGCTACCCTGCAACAGGCCCATCACAGCCGCGCCAATGGTGGATTTTCCAGCGCCACTTTCACCAACCAATCCATGAATTTGCCCCGGCTCAACCGTGAGTGCGGCGTCTCGGACGGCGGTGAATGGCCCTTTGCGGGTGGGGAACTGAACCGTGAGGTTGTCGATTGTGAGAAGTGTCATGTTATTGCAACCGCGGGTTCAGGGCATCGCGCAGCCAATCGCCGAGCAAATTGACGGCAAGGGCAAGTGCCAGAAGCGCCATGGCTGGGAAAAACAGGATCCACCACTCGCCCGAGAAGAGGAAGCCTTGGCCGATACGAATAAGCGTGCCCAGCGATGGCTGCGTTGGCGGTGCGCCGACACCTAAAAATGAGAGTGTCGCTTCTGCAATGATAGCCAGCGCGAGCGATATGGTGGCGATGACGAGCACCGGTGAAAGCGTGTTCGGCAATATGTGCCGGATCATAATGGCAAAGGGTGAGCGCCCGATGAGGCGGGCTGCTTGCACATATTCCTTGTTCTTTTCTACCAAGGTGGATCCGCGGACCACGCGCGCGAAGTTCACCCAGTCAGACAATCCGATCGCAAGAATAAGCACCCAGATGGCGACCTCATCGCGCATGGACGGAGGGGTAATGCCCTTGGCAATTCCGAAAATCAGCAGCGCAACAAGGATGGCCGGAAAAGTCAGCTGAATGTCAGCGATACGCATGATGATGGAATCGGTGCGCCCGCCCACATAGCCGGAAATAAGGCCCAGCGTGACGCCCAGCACCATGGCAAACAGAACCGCTGAAAAGCCGACAAACAAAGAAATGCGCATGCCGTACAAAATTGTTGCATAGACATCGCGGCCTTGATCGTCGGTACCCATGATAAAGCTCTCACCTGTGAATTGGTTCGGCTCCATGGGTTTGGAGAAACCGTTCATCAGGTTCAGCGAGGCCGGATCAAACGGATTTTGTGTTGTGATCAGTGGCGCGAATATGGAGCCTCCGATCAATATGACGGTCACCAAAAAAGCCAGGATCGCCACTGGCGAACGCTTGAATTGATAGACAAGGTCTGAGTCAGCGAAGGTGCGCAATGAACTGATCATGTCAGTGGCCTCCATTCGCCGATGCGCGCAGCCGCGGATCAATGAAGAAGTACAGTAGATCCACCGCGAGGTTAATCACCACAAACATCACCGAGATCAGCATCAAATATGATGCCATGACCGGTATGTCCACGAACTGGATAGCATTGATGAAGAGAAGGCCGACGCCGGGCCACTGAAACACCGTTTCGGTAATGATCGCGAACGCAATGATCGAACCAAGCTGCAGGCCGGTAATCGTGATAACCGGCACCATGGTATTTTTAAGCGCATGGCGGAAGTTGACCGTTCTTTCGGGCAGACCGCGGGCGCGCGCAAATTTCACATAATCGGTTCGGAGTACTTCCAGCATTTCGGAGCGGACCAACCGCATGATCAAGGTCATTTGGTACAGGCCCAATGTGATCGCGGGTAGAATTAACGCTTTAAGTCCGCTTTCCGTTAAAAAGCCGGTCGACCACCAGCCGATCTTGACCGTTTCGCCCCTCCCGAAACTGGGCAGCCAGCCAAGTTCGACGGCGAAAACATAGATGAGCAATATCCCGATCAAAAATGTGGGCAATGACACACCGATCAGCGATGTGGTCATGATGAAATTGGATATCCACCCGTTTCGATTGATGGCGGTGTAAACGCCAAAGCCGACCCCGAACACGATAGCAAAGAGCGCTGAAACAGCGGCAAGTTCGAGCGTTGCTGGCGCTCGTTCTGCGATAATTTCCGCAACGGGGCGTCCCTGCCGGTACGACACACCAAAATTGCCTTCGACGACAATACCTTTGAGAAAGTTGAAATATTGAACAGGAAAAGGTTGGTTGAGGCCTAGCTGTGTTCGAACGCGTTCTATGTCCTCAATCGTGCGTTCCTGGCCGAGAAGATTGTCAACCGGATCACCGACGAAGCGGAACAGGGAAAAAGCAACCAACCCCACTGCAAGCAGCACGAAGATCGACTGGAGCACCCGTCGCAAAATGTAACTCAGCACTAAGCAATCCCCGCAAGCACAAGCGGCCACAACTTACATTCGCGGCCAAACACCGCGCCAGACTGCGCATTAACTCAGTGTGATTCAACAAAAAAATCGTGGCAAGCAGAGCCTGCCACGACATTTGCTTCATTATAACTATCAGCCCTTTGTTACCCACCGCAAAATGAAGAAGTTGTCAGGCCTTTGTGTGAGTTCCACACCGTCTGCAACACCCCATACCAAGGGCTGCACGTAGAGCGGCACATAGGCTTGTTCATCCTGCAGAATCTTGGCGACTTCGTCGATCATTGCCTGGCGTTTGGCTTCGTCAATCTCCGATTGGATCATTGGCAACAGCTCATCGACGCGGGCGTTCGAGTAGCCGCCAAAATTCCAGCTTCCCAGTCTCTTTTCCTCGTTTGGCGTTGATGCAAGGAAGCGGATTGGGTGTTCGTGGTCAAACGCGCCGCCCGGCGACCAACCCAGCAGATACATATCGAAGTTATCGGCGCGAAGTTCCGGCCAGTAGTTGGATACGGGCATCGCGTCGAGTTCTGCTTCAATACCTACTTGTGCCAACATGCCAACGACGGCCTGGCAAACGGCTTCGTCGTTAAGGTACCGGTTGTTGGGACATTTCAAGCCAAAAGAGAAGCCGTCGGGATTACCTGCCTCAGCGAGCAGCGAACGTGCCAAATCTTGATCGTAGGCTGGACGTTCAGCATTTGCCTCTGAAAAGCCGCGCATAGCCGGCGTGACCAGCTGGCTTACGGGCTCAGCATTTCCGCGCATAATGGTCTGCAAAATTGCCGGAACGTTGATTGCGTGAGCAACAGCGCTTCGAACGCGAACATCCTGAAACGGATTTGGTTCGCCTGCAGCGGTCGTATATTTGAGTTGGTCCGCCTCATGCCCAAACCCCAGCATGATAACGCGGGATTCGACGCCGCGAATAACGGTATATCCGTCGCGCCCATCAACGCGTTCGGCGTCCTGAACGGGCACCGGGTTGATCATGTCGACTTCGCCGGAAAGTAGTGCGGCAACCCGGGTAGCCGGGCTTTGCACCGGCGTAAACTCGGCGCGGGTGATGTTGTGTTCAACCTCACCCCACCAACCTTCATGGGGCACGAGCACGGTCGTTAGGCCTGGTTGGCGTTCTTCAATCTGAAATGCACCAGTGCCATTTGCATTCAAGGTGGCAAAATTCCCGGCTTCCTTGTCTGGACGCAGCGAATTATTGGCTTGCGCCCATCCGGAATCCATCATCATCCAGTTGGCAATGCTTGCTGGAAAAACTGGGTTTGGTGCGGTCGTGAAAATGTCGACGGTGTAATCATCCACCATCACGACTTCGGAAACCGGGGCAAACCAGGACCGGGTGTCGGCTTCTTCGGACGAAGCACGTTCATAGGAAAAGATGACGTCTTCCGCGGTGAAGTCTGAACCGTCTTGGAACTTCACACCCTCGCGAAGCGTAAACCGCCAACCTTCGCCTTCACCGATCGGCTCCCATGATGTGGCGAGCGCTGGTTCCAGCTTGACGTCCTTACCCAGGCGGACAAGTCCTTCATACACGTTATTGAGAAACCCAAGTACCGGCGCTGAGTTTACAGCATGCGGGTCCATTGTTTGCGGGTCGGTTTGTGATGCCCACTTAAACGTTTCGGCGTGGGCAAAAGAAGCACTGGCAGCCAAGGCCAGCGCGGACAGGAATAGTTTTTTCATGGGCTCCCTCACTGCGACAATCTGTCAATGAAGGCATAAGAATAGGGTGGGCGCAATCCACGCCCACCCCGATGATCAAAATGTGATCAGTTGAACTGCAGGTATTTGAAGTGTGGCTGATCTTCCGGCTGTACCGGGAAGTTGATGCCGTCTTTCATGCCCCAGTTCAAAACCTGGTTGTGAACTGGCAGATAGATTTGCTCTTCCTGCACAGCGGCCCAGATTTTGCCGATTGTTTCGTTACGCTTGTCCAAATCGACCTCGGAACCCAAGGACTGGATCATAGCGTCGACCTCAGGGTCTGCAAAGCGTGAGCCGTTCCAAGAACCGCGATCACTTGTTGTGGAGTGAACGAGGAAGTTGAAGACATATTCTGAGTCGAATGTCGGGACGCCCCAACCGAGCAGATAGAAGTCAGTCTCTTTTTGCGAAATGAGCGGGAAGTGGTTCGCCTTGGTTTGCGCAACCAAATTCACATCAATTCCAATTTGACCCATCATACCAACAGCGGCCTGACAGATTGCCTCATCGTTGATGTAGCGATCGTTCGGGCAGTGCAGTGTGACTTCGAAACCGTCGCCATAGCCTGCTTCCATCATCAGGGCTTTTGCCGCTTCGACGTCAGTAGTTGGGTAGGCATCAAGCTCTTCTGTCCAGCCGTTAACGAAAGGCGGGATGATCACGCCTGTTGGTGCCGATTGCCCACGCATAACAACTTGTTGGATCGCATCGCGATTGATCGCCATATTCATGGCTTTGCGAACCCGCACATCTGCGAACGGGTTTGCGCCTTCGACGTTATCATTGACCAAATCATCGTCGAAGCCGTTCACGCCGAAGAAGATTGTCCGGTTCTGCGGTGCATTTTCAACTTTCAGGCCATCGGCGCCAGCCACGCGGTCCAAATCCTGCACGGGCACGTCTTGGATGAGGTCAACTTCGCCGGAAAGCAAGGCTGCGACGCGCGTCGCGGCATTTTGGATCGGCGTGTATTCGATCCGCGTGATTTCCATTGGGAAGGTTCCGATGCCCCAATAGTCATCGTTACGTTCCAGTACTGTCAACGTGTCGGGTTCGCGGCTCACCAGTTTGAAGGCGCCGGTTCCGTTTGCATTTCTGACTGCATACGTCTCTTCTGCATCATCAAATTCTGCTGGCGCCATAACGTCGTTTGCTTCCGCCCAACCCTTGTCCATCATGAACAGGTTGGTCAGATTGCTTGGCAGAATAGGGTTGGGGCCATCGGTCTCAATCTCGACCGTATAATCGTCAACTGCGCGGACTTCAGTGATGGTAACCAACAGCTCCTTCATATCGGAGCTTTCAAGCTTTGCGCGTTCAAACGAGAACACCACGTCTTCTGCGGTGAAGTCTTCGCCACCGTGGAATTTAACGCCTTCGCGCAAGTTGAAGACCCAAACATTTGGATTGTCGGGAGAAACACCCCAATCGGTTGCCAGCGCAGGTGTCGGCTTGGCCTCCATGTTTGGTGCGATCAAAGGCTCGTAGATTTGTTGCGCAAGCGCGTGAGTTGGGCCCTCATTTTGAGAATGGGGGTCAAGCGTTAGTGAGTCACCGGCACGCGCCCATTTGAGCGTCTCTGCAGAAGCCAGTGTGCTTGTTCCAGCCAAGAGTACGGCTGTGAGCAGCGCACCAGCGGCCTTGAATTTGGCAGTCATGAAAATCTCCCTCATGTGAATTTGCCTGGATCGGCAAACTGAAAAAAGTCTAGACAAAGTGAAACGATTGAATCCAGCGAAAAAATTGGGCGCGACCTTTTATCTTTTCATCGCATCATGCTCGTTGGGTGCGCGCGGTTGTGTTTTCGCGCTGCTGGCGCTTGACTAGGCACAGATGGGATTGCTTGTGTCAGCCCGTCTTGGTGAGGAGCAACATTTTTGGGCAAAGGCAGCATTACATCTGCGGATGTGGCGCGTTTGGCGAACGTGTCGCAATCTGCTGTAAGCCGCACGTACACGCCGGGCGCTAGCGTTTCAAAATCCACCAAAGAACGAGTGCTCGCTGCTGCTGAAGAGCTCGGCTACCGGCCCAACGCATTGGCGCGGGCGATGATTAGCGGTCAATCAAAGCTGATTGCCGTCATGTTTGCCTATCTGGAAAATCAGTTTTACCCGGTTCTTTTGGAGCAAATGTGTCGCGCCCTGCAGGACAAGGGTTATCACCCGCTTCTATTCATGACCGAAACGGGTAAGCAAGATGAAGTCGTCAGGCGCCTGCTCGATTATCAGGTCCAAGGTTTGGTGCTCGCATCGGCGACCCTGTCGTCGGATTTGGCGACCCGGTGCGGCGAGCTGGGCATACCTGTTGTATTGCTTAACCGGGAGATTGATGACCCGGTTGCCAATTGTGTTGCATCAGACAATTTTACCGGTGGCAAACTCATTGCCGAGCGTTTCGTACAAACAGGCCGGAAAAAAATCGCATACATTGCCGGTGATGAAAATTCCTCCACCAACAGGGATCGGGAAGGGGGTTTTTTGGCAGGCCTTTCCGCGCACGGGATGCAATTGCACGCGCGCGGCTGCGCGAACTACAATCATTCAGAGGCCGCAAGAGTGGCTACAGAGATGCTCGGTGGCGACGATCTGCCGGACGCCATTTTCGTGGCAAATGACTATATGGCTTTTGCCGTCATGGATGTTGTACGCTCGCATTATGGGCTGCGGGTGCCCGAAGACATCGCCATTGCCGGTTATGACGATGTCCCGGAAGCGGCTTGGGCGCCTTATCAGCTGACAACGGTTCGTCAGTCATCAGAAGTCATGACTGAAAATGCCGTTACGCTCCTTACCGAACAGATCGATGGTAAGCGTGTGGAGGCCAGAACCATTCGATTGCCTGCAGAATTGATCATTCGCACGTCGGCCTAGTGTCGGTGAAAACGGTATCTCTGCAAGGCTCTACAAAGCGCGTTGCATACGAATGCAAAACGTGGTTATTCACTGTCATGAACCGTGGGAGAGCGTGATGATCAAACATTTGAAAACGGCCAGACCGGAAACCGAGCGCGCAGAAGATGACGCGAAAGTGCGCGCTATCGTCGAAAACACGCTCAGCTCGATTGAGGAGCGTGGCGACGCAGCCGTTCGCGAACTGTCTGAAAAGTTTGACAATTATACGCCGGCCGCGTTTCGCTTGTCAGATGATGATATCAACGCGCTGATGGACAAGGTGTCGGCTCAGGACATGCACGACATCCACTTTGCACAAGATCAAGTGCGTAACTTTGCGCAAGTTCAACGTGATTCCATGAGAGATGTGGAAGTGGAGACCTTGCCTGGGGTGATCTTGGGTCACAAGAATATTCCGGTCCAGTCAGTGGGTTGCTACGTGCCTGGCGGAAAGTTCCCGATGGTGGCGTCCGCGCATATGTCTGTTGCCACAGCGGATGTGGCCGGAGTTCCCCGTATTGTTGCCTGCACGCCGCCTTTTAAGGGCGAACCAAACCCTGCCGTAATAGCTGCGATGAAAATTGGTGGTGCACACGAGATCTATGTCTTGGGCGGGATTCAGGCCGTTGGCGCCATGGCGATTGGTACAGAGACCATAGACCCGGTGCATATGCTTGTCGGGCCGGGCAACGCTTTTGTCGCCGAAGCCAAGCGTCAGCTGTTTGGCCGTGTGGGTATCGATTTGTTTGCCGGTCCAACCGAAACAATGGTGATTGCCGATGAGCATGGTGCGGACGCAGAGTTGTGCGCCACAGACCTGTTGGGACAAGCAGAGCATGGCTACAATTCGCCGGCTGTTTTACTCACCAATTCCGAAAAGCTGGCCAAAGATACGTTACAGGAAATCGACCGCCTGTTGGCGATCTTGCCGACGGCTGAGACAGCGCGAAAGAGTTGGGAAGACTATGGCGAAGTCATTGTCTGCGACACGTTTGATGAGATGCTGGCGGTGGCCGATGACATTGCATCGGAACATGTGCAGGTAATGACAGACCGTGATGACTGGTTCCTTGAAAATATGACCTGTTACGGCGCTCTTTTCCTTGGCGCTCGCACAAATGTGGCGAACGGCGATAAGGTTATCGGCACCAACCACACGCTACCCACGAAAAAGGCAGGGCGGTATACCGGCGGGCTTTGGGTCGGAAAATATTTGAAGACACATTCCTATCAAAAAGTTCTGACAGACGAGGCGGCGGCAATGATCGGTGAATACGGGTCGCGTCTTTGCATGCTGGAAGGCTTCGTCGGCCACGCTGAACAATGCAATGTTAGAGTTCGCCGTTATGGTGGTCGCAATGTGCCTTATGGCGCGGCAGCTGAACCGAAACTTGCGGCGGAGTAGCCCTTTGACCTGGAGCAGAGCCGCCTATGCGTCCATCAATCGCGCCTTACCTCGCCTATGAAGACACGGATACCGCGATTGAGTTTCTGACAAAAGCTTTTGGATTTGATGTGCAGATTCGTGTGGACATGAAAGATGGTTCTGCCAGCCGCGCACAGCTCGTTTACGGGAATGGTATTGTAATGGTCGGGCCAATTGAAGAGCCGCGAGGTTGGTCATCGGTGTATGTGGAAGTCGACGATTTGGACCCGCACTACAAAAATGCGATGGCGTTTGGCGCCTACCCAGTCTTCGCGCCTGAGGAAACGGATTGGGGTACGCGCCGGTACTGCGTCAGAGACCTGGAAGGTCATGTATGGACCTTCTCATCGCACAGCATGATTACCAACCCTTCCGAGTGGCCCCAATGACAACAGATAGATTTGTTTCTTTTCAGAACGCGTTTGAGTTCGATCAACCATCCGCGCTTGAACGTGTGATGGTTGAGTGTTTTGCCGAAGATGCCGTTGTAAAACTGTGCCATCCTTTTGGTGAGTTGCGCGGACCCAGTGCGTTTTTTGCTGCAGCCTATGCGCCGCTTTTGGAAGCAATGCCTGACCTGGAACGTCGTGACATGATCGTGATGTCCGGAAGAACGCCGGAGGGGCGGGACTGGATAGGGTCGATGGGCAACTATGTCGGCACGTTTTTGGCGCCCTTTCTGGACATTCCACCAACCGGCCATTTGGCGCATATGCGCTATCATGAGTTCTTCGAGATTAAGGACGGGAATATCTGCCAGGTTCAGGCGATTTGGGATATCCCTGAATTGATGATGCAAGCGGGCGCCTGGCCGATGGCACCGCAGCTGGGCGGTTTTATCATGACGCCTGCGCCGATGACGAGTGACGGTTTATGGCCAAGCGGTGACGATAAAGGTCCCTACAAGCGTGTGGTCGATATGCTCACAGACCTTTGCAAACATCCCGCCGACCCAGACCCTGCAATCATGCAGTTGGACGAGCACTGGCATCCGAAAGTGAATTGGTATGGTCCCGCCGGTATTGGCACAGCGCGTGGTATGACCGGGTTTCGCCATTGGCACCAAAAGCCTTTTTTACGTGCGATGCCGGACCGCAAGCTCGACGCAATGGGCGATCTGATGTCACATTGGTTTGCCGCCGGACCTTATGTTGCTGAAACGGGTTGGCCGAATATGCGGCTCACGCTTTCAGGTGATGGTTGGATGGGCATTGCACCGGCGGACAAGGAAGTCCTTCTGTGCAGTCTTGATTTTTGGCGTGTCGGGGCAGACGGTTTGATCCGGGAAAATTGGGTGCTGGTAGATTTGCTTGATATGTATCGCCAGATTGGCGTCGATGTCTTGGGTCGTATGCGCGAATTTAACAAGGTTCGGGTGCCGGGCCGCATAACGCCTTTGGGGATCGCGTAATGGACCTACCAAACACACCTTCGTTCCGTTTGGACGGCAAAACAGCGTTGGTTGCAGGTGCATCATCTGGAATCGGATTGGCATGCGCAGTAGCGCTGGCCGAGGCCGGCGCGCATGTGGTTTGCGCAGCTCGAACCAAAAACAAGTTGCAAGCGCTGGTTACCGCTTTGACAGACGCTGGCATGTCGGCAGAAGCAGTTAGCGTAGATGTGACAGACACGGCGGCCACTGCCGACGCTATCCAAGGTTTGCCGACACTTGATGTCTATGTGAATTCGGCCGGGTTGGCCCGCCACGGGCCGGGGTTTGACACAACAGAAGAGGATTTTGATGCGGTTGCAGATATTAATTGGAAGGCCGCGCACTTTTCAGCGCGTGAGGCCGCGCGCAAAATGCAAGAGGGTGGACGCGGCGGCTCGATCATCACCATTTCCTCTCAGATGGGCCATGTTGGCGGTATCGATAGGACTGTCTACTCCGCTTCCAAGCACGCCATCGAAGGCATGACCAAGTCCATGGCGATCGAATGGGGCCCGCTTGGTATACGCGTAAATACGATCTGCCCGACCTTCATACGAACGCCGCTCACACAATCAACATTTGACAATCCCGAGCGGGTCGCGTGGATCACTGAAAAGATCAAACTGGGCCGCGTTGGCGAGGTTGAGGACATGATGGGTCCGGTTGTATTCTTGGCTTCCGATGCCAGCGCGTTGATCACCGGTACATCACTGCTTGTCGATGGCGGGTGGACGGCGGGCTAGCCGTTACCCATATCAAGGATCATTCATTCAACTGCGTGTTACGCGCTGAGATAGGTGAACCATGGGCAGTGCCATCGTCATTTCGATAGCTGTATTTCTCACCGCCTGTAGTGGTGCGGTTTTCAAGCCAGGTGATTGGTACCTGTCGTTGAACAAACCATCATGGACACCACCCGGTTGGGCGTTTCCGGTCGTTTGGACCGTCCTTTATGTCATGATTGCCTATTCCGGCTGGATTATCTGGCAGGCTCAGGGTTTCGGCGCTGTTTTTTCGCTTTGGGTACTTCAGCTTCTATTGAACGGTGCTTGGTCTTGGCTGTTTTTTGGCCGCAGGCGCATGGATCAGGCAATGGTGGATGTGTCCGCCATGTGGTTGGTGATCGCGACCTACATCGTCCTCGCGGCGCCGGTTTCGCCGGTCGCCTCGCTCCTTTTTGTGCCGTATCTTATTTGGGTAACAATTGCTGCGGCGCTTAACTGGCGTGTGTGGAAGATGAATCCCGATGCTCAGCCGCTTCAATGAGCCGATGCCGCGCTTTGAGATCGAACAAATGCGCGACCAAACTGGCGACGAGAAGCGCTGCGACAACCAGCGCTGAACCGCCTGTTGCCATCAGGTAGATACCGACCATTACCGCGCCGCCCGCCACAGCATTTGTGATAATCATCAGCGCTATTTTGTGCCTTCTATAAAGCCATAGGAGAAACAGGGTCTCCAACGACAAGAACCCAATGGCAATCGCCGGAATGGTGCCGGTATAGATCGCGCCTTCCAGCCAAAAGAACATGATGTCAGGACGTCCGTGGTGCGAGACCGATGAGTTGCTTGAGGTCTTTGTACATCACCCGCAAATGAGCCATGGGCTCTTTGCGCACCAAACGTTTGTTCAGGTAGCTTTCCCAGGTGAGGCGCTGCACATCAGCATCTTCGCACATGGTAACAAATTGCTCCCGACGCTTGTCGGATGAATACCAAATCCATTGCAGCATCCCCAAAACAAAGAAGACGCGTCCGTGGTCTTTCATGAAGCGCTTACGTGGCGCCTTCAGCGCTGCGGCCTTTTTGGATTGCAACAATTCGACGACAGCATCGCCGCAAAGGCGACCCGTGAGCATCGCGTAGTAAATTCCTTCGCCCGATGATGGAGCGACTACGCCAGCGCTGTCCCCAGCCAATACGACACGTTTGCCATCATCCCAGCGCCGCATCGGTTTGAGCGGCAGGGGAGCGCCTTCCTCCCGGATCGTCTCTGCATCGCCTAGCCCTGCATCCTCACGCAGCTTCCGGGTTGCTTCCTTCAGCGAGTGCCCCTTGTGTGCGGAGCCGCAACCGATCGATGTGTGCTCGCCGTGCGGGAACACCCAACCGTAAAAGTCCGGCGAAATCTCACCGTCGTAAACAACGTCACATCTGTCGGCGTCGAACTTCTCGGGGTTCGGTGCTTCCGGTGATTTGACGATCTCGTGGTAGGCAAACACGTAAGGGGGGCGAACATTGGGCCCGAAAACCGCGCGCCGAACCGCTGAGTTGGCACCATCGGCCCCGATGACCGTGCGTGCTGTTAGCTTAAGCTCTTCACCGTCTTCCTTGCGGATAATAATCAGGTCAACGTCACCGTCCGCATTGTATGCTAGGGATTTGAACGTTCCATAAAGTAGGGCCGCACCCGCTTCTCGGGCGCGGTCGCGCAAAAACGGGTCGAACAGATCGCGGTCGACCATACCAACAAAGCCGATGTCGCCGATTTCCATCGAAACCTTCTTGCCAGATGGCGAGATGATACGGGCCGCGCCGATACGTGCTTTGAGTTGACTTGCGGGAATATCAAACTCTGAAATGGCTTTGGTGGGAATGGCGCCGCCGCACGGCTTGATCCGCCCATCACGGTCAACAAGCAGGACGTCTCGTCCCTGCTTTGCCAGATCGTGTGCAGCAGTCGCTCCAGCTGGCCCGCCGCCAATGATGATCACGTCATAAGTATGCTTGATATCGGACATGGCTTACTCCGCCGGTTGAGCATGAAAGGGTTCTGCTACGCTTTGGGTAGGTGCGGTTTCGCGTGAGCCAGTGTAATTGATACGGGTTGCGATGGCAGCTGAAGCCAAGAACAACAAGGCCTCGACGCTGAACACAACGCTGAAGGAGAAGGGCACATTATCGGTCAGCCAACGCACAGCGTCTAAAATGACGGTACCGGCAAATCCGCCAAGGCCGAAGGCGATGGCTTGGGCCGCGCCCCAAAGTCCCATCCGAATGCCTTCGCGGGATTTGTCGCCGTTTGAGGCCAACGTCATCATTGTGCCGATTGCAGCAACGGCAAACATGCCGTTCATGAAACCAAGCAGCATAACATTCAATTGCAGCGGCCAATCGGGTGCCGTTCCGCTCGCATAGGCAAGCGCCGCTAACGCCAAACCCGAGCCTAAACAGCCAATGACGGTGAAGGCTTTCAGCAAGTTGGATTTCCATCTTTTGAAAACGCTGCCGGCGAAACCAACAAGCAGCATGCCCAATAAAACGCCGATATGCTGCTGCCCGTTCAACGCGGTTGTCTCACCCGGTGTCATCGCAAACAAAAGTCCGCCGAAGGGCTCCAAGATCAGGTCTTGTGTTGCATAGGACAACATCGACACGAAAACGAAAATGGTGAAGAGCCGTGCGTGCGGGTCACGCCAAGCATCGCTCAGCGCTTCGCGGAAATTAATTGCCTCTGATGGTGGGCGTTCGCGCATTGGCGCAAAGCGACGCTCAATACCCGCGATACCGAGAATGACGATCATGAGCGCAATGACGCCTGCAATCGCCGTGAGCATCAAAAGCTTGGTGTGTGAGTATGGGTCGAGGACGGCACTTGCCGCAATGGACGTGAAGATGATGCCGATGATCATCATGATCCACACTGTCGTCGCAGCGGCGGCGCGCCGTTCCGGTGCGGTGCGGCTTGCTAGAAGCGCAAGCAGTGATGTGCCGCAAGCGCCGATGCCAAGTCCGATCAGCGTGTAGGCAATCAAACCAACTGCCATGCCCATCCAGAAATTCAATTCAAAAAAGATGGGTGTGGTGGCTGCCAAAGTTGCTGCGAAAGCCAACAGGGCAAAGCCGCCGACGATCCATCGGGTTTTGTTGCCGCTCACATCAGCCGCGTGGCCCCACAAAGGGCGGCCAAGTTGGACGGCGTAGTGCATGCCAACCAAGATGCCGGGGATGATCGCGGCCAGCGCAATTTCCACAACAAGAATTCGGTTCATGATTGATGTGGTCAGGACAACGATCGCCCCGAGCGATGCCTGAACGAGACCCATACGCAAAATGCCAATCCAAGACAGGCCATATCTGCGTGCCGGACGTTCCAACGGTATGCTTGACTTGAACATTGCCGTTTACCCCTTACCCCAATGCGCCGATACGTAGTGCGAAGGCGGTGACCATCATCCCCATGACATAAAGGCCGACGCCCACCGCGCTGTACCAAATGGCGAATTCTTCCGGATTGCGGATGAAGCGTACCGCAGCAACTGCTTGGCCGATGATCAGGGCGGAAACCGCAGTCGCGTGCCACGGTGTTTGCATCGATATCAGGAGAGCAACCACCGCCAATTGCGGTGTAATCATCACGATGGCACAAACCACTGCCGCCGCTTTTGCACCCAATTGAACAGGCAACGTGGCGACGCCCATTTTGCGGTCGCCTTCCATCGCCTTGAAATCATTGATCGTCAGGATGCCGTGTGCGCCGATGCCATAGAGAAGCGCGACAAAAAGTACGTTGACCTCTGGCAGTGTGCCTAGAGCGGCTGCGCCTGCGGTTATCCACGGAAGCGTTTCGTATGATATGCCTACAGCTCCGTTACCGTACCAGCCATTTTGCTTCAACCGCACGGGCGGCGCGCTGTACACCCAAGCAGCGACGAGCCCCACCGCTGCGGCGACGGCAACCCAAAATCCGAGCAAGAGCGAAAAGGCGAAAGAAAGAAGCGTGCCGATAATAGCGATGACAAGGGCGGACTTGCCGGGCATTCTGCCCGAAGGGATGACGCGGTGCGGCTCATTGATGGCGTCAACGTGCCGATCATACCAGTCATTGATTGCCTGGCTCGTTCCGCAAACCATGGGACCGGCCAAAATGATGCCTCCTAGAATGTAAGGCCAACGGTCGGCGAAATTGGCGCCAACGGATATGGCGCCACAGGCATAGGCCCACATTGGCGGAAACCATGTAATGGGCTTGTAAAGCTCTAAAACGGCGCTTGGCGCCGGCAACGATGGGTTGCGCGATCGCATCAGGGATTGCGGGTTTACTGAGCCTCCAGCCATGGTTGAAGATTAAGTGTGACAGAATTGACTGTCAACTATAATTGACAGTTGAGGTCGTCAGCTGTCCGCGTCAAAATCTTCGAGATTGTGGCGCTTAAGTTTGATGTAAAGGCTTTGTCGTGACAGGCCCAACATGTCCGCTGCGGAAGCTCTGTTGTTTTCGGTCTGACGCAGTGCTGCTTCGATGCACATTTTTTCGATGACATCGGCGGCTTCGCGGATAAGCTCTTTGAGTGGGACGCGTCCGACGAGCTGCGAGAAATCCGAATTTCCATCGTCCGCTGATGGACTTGGAACCGGGAATTGCTTCTCGCGGCGTTGATTTTCCGTGATGACAACGCCGATTTTATCATCGCCTTCGTAACGGGCGGCCGAGACAAACACTGGTGTTGTCGTGCCAATTTCATCGCGCACGACCGTCGAGAACTGACGCACCTGTCCCTCGTCCTTTACTCGTGAAAGGAGCACCTGCAGATCAACCGCTGAAGCGCCCAACCAAGTATTGAGGTTGCGGTCAATGATCAGCGATCTGTTCATCATGTGAATAAGATCAAGGAAGCGCTCATTCGGGCTAACAATCGCACCATCGCGATTGATGATCACCAGCGCTTCGGGGAAACTGTCGAGCGCAATTGCATCGACCGATTGAAGCGATTGGTCTTTGTTGCTGTCGGCTGATTGCAGCGTGATCATGACGTTGCTACGGCCGTTTTCCCGATAAGGTTCCAACGTAACTTGCACTGCCAAGTTGTCGTTTAACAGCAAATTGGTGTGTTGGCGGCTCCCGCCATGGCGCGCGGCGTTGATGGCTTCTGCCAGTTGTGCCCGTGAGTCACGGTGGACGGTGTTTTGGATGTTCTTGCCGATGATCTTGGCCGCTGCAAGACGCATAAAGTTTGTTGCGGACAGGTTCAAATCGACGACTGAATTGGTTTCGCCGTCCACAATGATGATTGGCAGTTCCGACTTGTGGAAAATTGTGCGGTAACGCCCTTCGGCTTCCCGGATCCGCCGGTACTCTGCTTCCAGCTCAACTTGGACTTTGACAAGCTGTTGTTGCAGTTGAGAAAGGCGGCGAAGGTCGTCGCCCACCGCGACCTTATAGGGCAGGCCTTCTACGCTAATCAGTGAGTATTCGACAGGTAAGTCGGGCAGGCCGTCAGCCGGGTGATTGACTTGGCGTTTACGGGTTGTCCCGTTCTGGGCGTTTTCGTCGAGCAGGCCTTCAATTTTGTCCAGGCACTCGCTTGTGACGACCGAAGACCATTTACGTCCAATCCAATCATTGAGGTTGTAGCGGTCCAGTGTTTCGTCGGCGTACGCTACGTCAACAATATCACCTTGCCCGGTCAATATCAAAGTTATGTCAGCGCCGATCGCGGCCAGAGCATTAACGGCCTTCGCATCGAGCTTAGCGAACATTTTGTTCGTTTCAGAAAACGGTTTATGCAGTGGGCGAACTATTTTTTGTTCCATTTACCCCAGCCCGCCTGCATCTTCGAGGGGTTCCTCAATTCCCCACGTTGTTGCGTTCTTCTCGATAACTTTTGTGATTCTTGACGCGATTTCGGTCGCGGCATAGGCGCTGTCGCAAAGTTGGTCAACGCCGTGGCTGACGATCCACTTGTCTTTTTTCAACGCCGCCTGTCCGCCGGCGATGATGATTGGGCGTGTCAGAATTGGCATGGCTCGAACGGCGTCCAACTCTTCTTGAACCTGTTTTTCAAGGTGTGACGATATCCAAGAGAAACATACAAGCTGAACACGTTCACGCTTGATCTGATTGGCCAACCCTTTTGTATCACTCGGATTGAACAAGATTGTTTGCCAGCCATGCGCACGCAAGATTTCTTCCAGCATGCACTGGCCGAAGGTGTGCTCCTCGCCGGTTGCAACTGCGACGAGCGCCTTACCGCTTGTCGTCGACAGATGGATGTCAGGTGAGAACTCGACCAGTTTGCGCATCAAAAGCTGCAACCTGGTCATGCCAATGGTGACCTCCAAGAAGTTCCTGGAATCGCTTTCCCAAGCTTTGCCCAGGATTTGAGCGCTGCGCTCAAGCACTTTAAATCCGCCGCGAAGGTCGCCGGTGAGGCTAAAGAGCTGTTTAATGAGTTCAGCCTCGGTGACCGGCGAGCCCTCATCTTCCTCGCGAAGCTTCTTAAGGTCCAAGTCGGTTACATAGGAGGCGACAAGCCGGGAGACGTTTTCTACTCTCCGGTCTAGAACCTGATCTGTAACGTTTCGCTTTTCCAACCGTTCGATCGCCGCGTTAAGGACATGGGTGCGTACCAGAACAGCTAGGTATGCCGTTAGAGCCCCGTTTTCTATAGGGTTTTCAGGCTCTGAGTCCGACTTGTCAACAGCGCTAACGGGATCGGCCCGGTCAAAGACATCTTTGTCCAGGTCATCCATGCCAACAATGTGCTCGTCCCGTTCCATGCAGCGTTTCCGCCGTGGTTGTTTATTCGACCTTGCAAAAGCTAAGGCTTTCGATGGCTAGGCAACGTCCGCAAATGCTCTGCGCAACGTTGATTTGGTGACGATCAGTTACTGATTGGCGCCAAACGCGCTGAAGATGGCCGACGTGCGCATGATTGTAAACAAAAATATACGTCAATTAAAGTTGACACTTTGCGTATAACGGCTAATCTTTGTGCATCCTAGAGGGAGGCTGCTGGGTCGATGTCTGTCCAGTCGACAAGCCGGTTTGCGGTGCATCCGCTTTATACACCGGAACAAAGAAAAAGACGGGATGAAACGCCGTGGACGTTGGTACAAGCGATTCTGGCGCCGCTTCAGTTTGCCGTCTTTTTGATCAGCCTTGGTTTGGTGATCCGCTACTTGATTACTGGTAACGGGCTGCTGGTTGCTGACCTATCGATCATCATCAAGACATCACTACTTTACACCATCATGGTGACAGGCGCCGTTTGGGAGAAAGTTGTCTTTGGACGATATCTCTTTGCCGAAGCATTTTTCTGGGAAGATGTTTTTTCCATTCTCGTCTTGGCGCTGCACACCGCTTACCTCATTGCTTCGTTCGGCGGTCTACTGTCGCCAGAGGGTTTGATGTGGCTGGCTCTGGCTGCCTACGCGACTTACGTGATAAACGCTGCGCAGTTCGTCCTAAAACTGCGGATGGCGCGTCTTCAGCAGTCTGGCTATGAGGTCCCTAACGGGGTCGAGGTGCTGTGATGAACACACATGTCCCGCCTCATGTTGCCAAATCGCGTGCGGCTGAAGCTGCCGGTTCAACACCCATCAGACAACGTGGTCAGCATGAGGTTTTCTGTGGCCTGACTTCCATAATATGGCTCCACCGCAAGGTTCAGGACGCATTCTTCTTAATCGTTGGCTCCAGAACTTGTGCCCATTTGATGCAGTCTGCGGCAGGCGTGATGATCTTTTCCGAGCCACGTTTTGGCACGGCCATTATCGACGACCGGGATCTGTCGGGTATGGCGGACATGAATGATGAGCTTGACAAGGTGGTCGCCCGTCTGGTCTCGCGACGGCCGGATATCAAAATGCTTGTCTTGGTCGGCTCATGTCCTTCCGAAGTCATCAAGTTGGATTTGTCGCGGGCCGCACAGCGCCTTGGTCGCCTTCATGGCCCTGACCTACGGGTGGTGTCCTATTCCGGCAGTGGTATCGAAACGACTTTCACGCAAGGCGAAGACAATTTCCTGAAAGCGATTGTTGAAGAGCTGCCGGCAGCGGCCGATAGCGATCCGGCTAATCTTTTAGTGATGGGTTGCCTTGCCGACGTTGTTGAAGATCAATTCAAACGTCTTTTTTCTGCCCTTGGCATCGAGCGCGTATCCTTCCTCCCAGCGCGTTCGGGGTTGGAGCAAGCGGCGATTGGGGCGCAAACCAAATTGCTGCTTGCCCAGCCTTATCTTACCGAGGCTGCGCATCTCATCGAAAAACGTGGTGCGATGCGTTTGGAGGCGCCGATGCCACTGGGCGAGCAGGGCACCACGGCTTGGCTATGGGCGGCTGCGGAGGCATTTGGGGTTGATCGAGCGCACTTTGATAAGGTGGTTGCAACCGGGCAGGCGCGCGCCCGTCGTGCGTTGGAAAACTATCGGCAACAACTTGAAGGCAAACGGCTTTTCTTCTTTCCCGATAGCCAGTTGGAGCCCGCTTTGGCCCGTTTTATGGCCACCGAGGTCGGTGCTGATATCGTAGAAGTTGGTACACCTTTCTTGAACAAGGCAATTGTTGCGCCTGAGCTGGATCGGCTACCTGACAACGTTACCCTTTCTGAAGGTCAGGACGTTGAAAAGCAGATAGACCGCTGCCGCGCAGCCGATCCCGATCTGATCATCTGCGGTATGGGTCTTGGCAATCCGTTTGAGGCGGAAGGCCGCTCAACCAAATGGTCGATCGAGTTCGCGTTTACACCCATCCAGGGTTACGACCAGGCAGGCGACTTGGCAGAACTTTTTGCGCGCCCGCTCATGCGCCGCGGCAGGCTTGATGTCACCCTTGCGGGGGAGGCAGCGTAATGCAGTTGACCATGTGGACATATGAAGGGCCGCCACATGTGGGCGCGATGCGTGTAGCCGCGTCTATGCGTGACCTTCACTATGTGCTGCACGCTCCACAGGGCGACACCTATGCCGATCTTCTGTTCACAATGATCGAACGGCGCAAGTCGCGTCCGCCGGTCACCTACACGACTTTTCAGGCGCGAGATTTGGGCGGTGATACAGCTGAAATCTTCAAGTCGGCTTGTCATGATGCCGTCGAGCGATTTGATCCCAAAGCCATCATTGTTGGTGCATCGTGTACGGCTGAATTATTGCAGGATGATCCCTCCGGCTTGGCCAAGACGCTGGGTCTCGATATTCCGGTGGTGCCGCTTGAGCTGCCTTCCTATCAAAAGAAGGAAAATTGGGGCGCGGCGGAAACGTTCTTCCAACTGGTTCGTGGATTTGCTGGCGGCCGTACGCCTGCAGAACGAGATGAAAACGCGCCGAAGAGCTGCAACATATTGGGGCCCACCGCGCTCGGTTTCCGTAACCGAGATGACATTGTTGAAGTCGTCCGTTTGGTGGAGGCGCTTGGTGTTGAAGTCAATGTCGTCGCTCCGTTGCATGCGACGCCCTATGATCTGACGCTTCTTCCGAATGCCGATTTTAACATTGTGCTCTACCCTGAAATTGCGGGCCAAGCCGCGCAATGGCTTAAGCGCACCTACAAGCAACCGATCATTGATGTGCAGCCGATTGGGGTCGGCGCGACGAAAGAGTTTATCAACGCGATCGCTGAATTGGCGGATGTCGATCCGGCACCTGTTTTGGCTTCGGAAGACGAGCGGCTTTCCTGGTATTCACGCTCGATCGATTCCAACTATCTTACCGGCAAGCGTGTCTTCATTTTTGGCGATGCGACGCATGCCATTGCCGCAGCGCGCATTGCGGAAAAAGAGCTTGGTTTTAAGGTCTGCGGTCTTGGCACCTATGTGCGTGAGTTTGCGCGCGATGTCCGCGCTGCGGCCGAACAGTATGGTGTGGAAGCACTGATCACTGATGATCATCTGGAAGTGGAAGACGCGATCATCGCGGCTCAGCCCGAACTCGTCTTGGGCACGCAGATGGAGCGGCATGTCGCTAAGCGTTTGCGCATTCCCTGTGCCGTGATTTCATCGCCTGTCCATGTTCAAGATTTCCCGGCACGTTACTCGCCTCAAATGGGTTTTGAGGGTGCCAATGTCATTTTCGATACTTGGGTCCACCCGCTCATGATGGGCTTGGAGGAGCATTTGTTGCAAATGTTCCGAGACGATTTTGAGTTTAATGATGACGCGCAATCATCCCACCTCGCTGCTGTTCATGCCAATGAGAATCATGCGCCGGCGGAGCGCGAGCAAGCTGCCGAGTCCAATGTCTTGGCCTGGACGCAGGACGCTGAAAAAGAGCTGAAAAAAATACCGTTCTTCGTGCGGGGTAAGGCCCGCCGGAACACAGAGAGTTTTGCCGTCGAGCGCGGCTTTAATCCAATCACTGTAGATACACTTTATGATGCAAAAGCACATTACGCCCGCTGAGGCGAAAATGGCTGCCGCATCAGTGGCAGCAGTTCCGATCAAGGTGGTGATTGTCACGTTGGACAATCATATGTCTGGCACGGCGGAGCGCGCGCGTCTTGCGCTTGCCGATGATATTCCAGGGCTTGATCTTCGCCTCCACGCTGTAGCGGACTGGGCTGATAGTGGCGCAGCGAAAGACGCGTGCCGGGATGACATTCTGACCGGTGACATTGTCGTCGCCAACATGATCTTCCTGGAAGATCATGTGCGTACGCTCACGCCTTGGCTTGAAGAAGCGCGCGCTCAAAACGATTGCACCGTCTGTTCGTTGGCTGCCGCCGAAATCGTCAAACTCACCAAGATGGGTGATTTTGACATGGCCAAACCAACCGGCGGTGCGCTTGGATTGCTGAAGCGTTTGCGTGGTAAGCATAAGAAGGGTGGCTCAGCTGGTTCTAGCCAGATGAAGATGCTGCGCGCGATCCCGCGCTTGCTCAAATATATCCCTGGCAAAGCGCAGGATCTGCGCGCCTATTTTATGACGCTGCAGTATTTGCTCGCGGGCTCTGACGAAAACATCGCGAATTTAGTGCGATTTTTGGTATCGCGCTATGCCGCTGGCGACCGTTCAGAACTGAAGAAAACGGTCAAGGCGCTTGATCCGGTTGTCTACCCTGAAGTCGGGCTTTTCGATCCAGCGCTGCCGCATGGCGTTACCGATGATTTTGAGGTCTACAAGCAAGCAACCGGCTTTGATCCCAGCCTCGGTACGGTTGGTGTCTTGATCATGCGCTCTTATGTGCTGGCGAAGAACACGGCGCATTATGAAGATGTTTTGCGGTCGTTGCGTGCCCGCGGCATCAATGCGGTGATGGCGTTTGCAAGTGGTTTGGACGCCCGACCTGCCATCGAACAATTCTTCATGGCGGACGGCAAAGCGACTGTGGATCATGTGTTGTCGCTGACCGGTTTCTCGCTTGTGGGCGGGCCTGCCTATAATGATGCGCGCGCTGCCGAAGAGGCGTTGGCGGCGTTGGATGTGCCCTATACCACTGCCTTTTCTTCTGAATTTCAGACGCTTGAAAAGTGGGCAGGGTCGGACAGCGGTCTAAGCCCCATCGAAGCAACTTTGATGGTCTCGCTCCCCGAGATTGATGGCGGTACTGGTCCAGTTCTTTTTGCCGGGCGGTGCGAAAGCGCAGCTGGCTGTACCGGTTGCAAACGTCAATGCCAGTTTGACAGCGGCGTGGTTGGTGCTGACATGCAACCCTGCCGTGAGCGTATCGACGTGATGGTCGACCGTGTGGCCAAGCAAATCGCGTTGCGCCGTACTGACATTGCAGACCGCAAGGTTGCAACGATCATCTACAATTTTCCGCCGAACGGTGGGGCGATGGGGTCAGCGGCATTTCTGTCGGTGTTCCAGTCGCTTTTCAACACGCTGACGAGTATGCGCGAGGCCGGGTACAGCGTTGAGGTACCAGAGAGCGTAGATGCGCTGCGTGATGCTATCTTGGAAGGCAATGCGTCACAATATGGCGCGCCAGCCAATGTTGCCCATCTGATTGATGCCGAAACCCATGTGCGCCGGGAGGAATGGCTCGACGAGATTGAAGCCTCTTGGGGCCCAGCACCGGGTCGCGCGCAGTCCGATGGGCGCAACATTTTCGTTTATGGTGCGCAGTTCGGCAATGTGTTCATCGGTGTCCAGCCGGCCTTCGGTTATGAGGGCGACCCGATGCGGCTGCTCTTTGAAAAGGGTTTTGCCCCAACGCACGCCTTTGCAGCCTTCTACCGGTTCTTGCGCGAAGATTTTGGCGCCGACGCCTATTTGCACTTCGGCACACACGGCGCGTTGGAATTCATGCCCGGAAAGCATGTCGGTCTGTCAGGCGATTGTTGGCCAGATCGTCTCGTCGGCGATGTTCCTAACTTCTATCTTTATGCGGCTAATAACCCGTCAGAAGGACAGATCGCACGTCGCCGTTCCGCAGCAACATTGATCAGCTATCTGACGCCACCGGTCGGTAAAGCCGGCCTTTATAAAGGTTTGTTGGACTTGAAAGCCGCCATTGACCGTTGGCGCGCCAGTGAGCCAGAGGCAATCGAAGAGCGGGTTGATCTTACCACGGCAATCCATGCACAGGCTGTCGCGCTGGATATGGTGGAAGAGCATGTGTCGTGGAGCGAGCAGGGCCTGACCGAAGTGCCGAAGCTGGCGCACGAGCTGCACGAATATGAAACGATGCTTATCCCGCATGGTCTGCATGTTGTGGGCGAGCCGGTCTCGCCAAATGCCCGGGTTGATATGGTTGAAACCGCGCGTGAAGCGATGATCGAAGCCGGTGTCGATCTCGATTCCGCCGAGCAGCAAGAGGTTTTGGCGGCGCTTGATCAAAACCTTGGCAAAGACCATGAATTGCCTGCGCTTTTGCATGCGCTGGATGGCGGTTACATCCGTCCTGTTGCTGGTGGCGATATTGTGCGTTCGCCAGATATTGTGCCGACAGGGCGCAACATTCATGGCTTTGATCCATTCCGTTTGCCGAGCGCTTTTGCCGTGGCAGACGGCACAAAACAGGCCGAGCGCCTGCTGCAACGCCTGATCGCTGATAATGGTGAAATGCCCAAAACTGTCGCGATGGTGCTTTGGGGCACGGATAATTTAAAATCAGAAGGTGCACCCATAGCCCAGGCGCTGGCGCTGATCGGTGCCAAGCCGCGCTTTGATAGCTTTGGGCGTTTGGCGGGCGCTGACTTGCTGCCGCTATCAGAACTTGGTCGTCCGCGCGTTGATGTTGTGATGACGCTTTCCGGCATTTTCCGCGATCTTCTTCCGTTGCAAACCAAGCTCTTGGCAGAAGCGAGCCTTGAAGCTGTGATGGCGGAAGATGAGCCGCTGGATCAAAACCCCATCCGCGCTCATGCGCTGGCCTACGCTGAAGAGCATGGCTGCGATTTGGAAACGGCGGCGCTACGCGTCTTCTCCAACGCCGATGGAGCCTATGGTGCGAATGTCAATTTGTTGATCGAAAGCGGTGCTTGGGACAATGAAGACGAACTTGCCGAAGCGTTCACAGCGCGCAAAGGCTTTGCCTACGGCGTTGATGGCAAGCCGGTGCGTCAGTCGGCTATGCTGCACAGCATTTTGAAAGACGTCGATGCAGCTTATCAAAACATCGAGTCGGTCGAGCTTGGTGTGACATCCATCGACCAGTATTTTGACACGCTTGGCGGCATTTCCCGCGCGATTAAAAAGGCTGGTGGCAAGGATGCGGGCGTCTATGTCTCGGATCAGACATCGGGCAAAGGCAAGGTGCGCACGCTTGGCGAACAGGTTGCGCTGGAAAGCCGGACACGCGCGCTCAATCCGAAATTTTATGAGCCTTTGCTCGATAGTGGCTTTGAGGGCGTACGAGCCATTGAATCACACGTGACCAACACGTTGGGATGGTCCGCCACAACAGGGCAGGTTGCGCCGTGGGTCTATCAGAATTTGGCTGAAACTTTTGTACTCGACCCCGACATGCGTCGGCGGATGGCCGAGCTCAATCCGAAATCAAGCGCCAAGCTTGCTGGCCGTCTCATCGAAGCGCGCGACCGCGCTTTCTGGGAGCCGGATGATGAAACATGGGACGCGCTTTGTGCCGCGACCGAAGAATTGGAAGACCGCGTGGAAGGCATTGCGGTGGGAGAAGCAGCATGAACATTTTCACGCATCCGAAAACACTGGAGCGCGCCGCCCATCACAAAGATGATGGCGAGGGTAGCGTCCAAGTGCATCTCGATCCCACCATGGAGATTGATGGTGCTAAGGTGTTCGCGGTTTATGGCAAAGGCGGTATCGGCAAATCGACGACTTCGTCAAACCTGGCGGTCGCCTTCTCAAAGCTTGGCAAACGAGTGCTGCAAATCGGCTGCGACCCAAAGCATGATTCCACCTTTACGCTGACCAAAAGCCTGATCCCTACGGTCATCGACATTTTGGAGCAGGTGAACTTCCATGCAGAAGAATTGCGCCCGGAAGACTTTGTCTTTGAAGGTTACAATGGCGTGCAATGTGTGGAGGCGGGTGGTCCGCCAGCTGGCACGGGTTGTGGCGGTTACGTCGTCGGTCAAACTGTAAAATTGCTCAAAGAGCATCACCTTTTGGAAGATACGGACGTCGTGATCTTCGACGTTTTGGGTGATGTAGTTTGCGGCGGGTTTGCGTCGCCGTTGCAGCACGCTGAACGCGCGTTGGTCGTCGCGGCTAACGATTTTGATTCCATCTTTGCGATGAACCGGATCATAGCTGCGATTAAAGCCAAATCGAAAAACTATGATGTGCGTCTTGGCGGCGTCATCGCCAACCGCTCGCGCGAAACTGACCAGATTGATCGCTTCAATGAAGCGACCGGTTTGAAGCGCCTCGCTCACATTCCCGACAGCGATGAAGTGCGCAAGTCACGTCTGAAAAAGTCTACGCTTTTTGAACTGGGTGATCATCCGGAAATTGTGGCGATCCAGAACGAATATCTCCAACTGGCCGAACAGCTTTGGAGCGGGACTGAAGCACTTAAAGCCGAACCGATGAAGGACCGGGAAATCTTTGATTTCTTGGGTTTTGAGTGATCGATTGGCTGTAGCAAACCGCACATATCAGACAAGGCGCGATGCGCTGGCGGTTTACTTCGACCGCACGGCGGTCGAGGGCTGGAAGAAACTTGTCTCCACCGAAAAGGTCAGTCGTATTCGCGAGACAGTGCGCCAGGGGCGTGATCGCATGCGGGCCCATCTGGTGAGCCGTTTGCCCGCTGACTTGCACGGTTGGCGCATTTTGGATGCCGGATCCGGTTCAGGGGTGCTGGCGCACGAACTGGCGGTGCGCGGTGCGGATGTGGTGGGCATCGACCTGTCACCGCAGATGGTTGCATTTGCCGCTGAGCGCTATGGCGCCGAGAAATTCCGCGGTTCTTTGGCCTTCAAAGCGGGCGATATGCTGTCTTTCGAAGACGGTCGGTTTGACGCGGTCGTGGCGATGGATTCGCTGATCCATTATGATTTGTCAGACGCAGCGGATGCGGTGGCTCGGATCATTGATCACACCGAACGCCAAGCGGTCTTTACCATTGCGCCTTATACCGCCGCGCTTGGCGCGATGCACCGTGTAGGCAAATTGTTCCCGCGCTCTGATCGATCTCCAGCCGTCGTGCCAACCAAACCGCAGGCTTTGGCATCAGCGGTCAACGATCGAAGCGGTGGGCGCGTAGTTCCGACTGAGCGCATTTCGAGCGGCTTTTACATTTCCCAAGGGATGGAGGTGCACACGGCATGACGTCATCTGCGCCGCAAAAGCAGTCTCCTGCCATGTTCTGGCAAACGGTAAGCACACGCTATTTGCCGTTCGCTGATGCCGCGAGCGATGATCTGCCTTTGGGTCGGTTGCTCCGCCTGTGCTTGTTCCAAGTATCCGTGGGCATGGCGATGGTGCTGCTGACTGGCACGTTGAATCGCGTCATGATTGTTGAGCTGGGCGTGCCGACGAGCCTTGTCGCGCTGATGGTTGCGATCCCCGTTTTGGCCGCGCCTTTCCGCGTCTTGATGGGCTACCGTTCCGACACCTACAAGTCTTTGCTCGGTTGGCGGCGCGTGCCTTACATTTGGCTTGGCTCGATGCTGCAATTTGGCGGCCTTGCAATCATGCCGTTTGCGCTCTTGTTGCTACAATCGCAGACCGTCGGTCCGACTTGGGCGGGCCCTGTAGGTGCGGCTCTGGCGTTCCTTTTGACCGGCATCGGCATGCATATGGCGCAGACTGCAGGATTAGCGCTCGCCACGGATTTAGCGCCGGAAGACAATCGCCCCCGCGTTGTAGCCTTGGCCTATGTCATGCTGCTGATCGGGATGATTGCATCGGCGCTGACATTTGGCTGGCTGCTCTCAGACTTCAACGCCAAGATTCTGATCCAAGTAGTGCAAGGTGCAGCGGTCGCGACGATCGTGATCAATGTCATTGCCCTTTGGAAACAGGAGCCGCGCAATCCGCAGGTCACCCTTCCGGATCGGCCGCAGGTATCCTTGGCTGACGCATTGCAGGTTTATGGGGCTGATGTTCGTCTTAAACGTCTGCTGCTCGCGATTGCGTTTGGCTCTGCTGGCTTTGCCATGCAGGACGTGCTCCTTGAACCTTATGGTGGCGAGGTTCTCGGCCTGTCGGTTGCCCAAACGACGCTGTTGACCGCACTTTGGGCCGGTGGTGCGTTAGTTGGGTTTGCAATTGCCGCCCGCGCTGTCGGCAAAGGAAAAGACAAATACCGGCTTGCTGCCACAGGCACCCTGTTGGGCGTCGTTTCCTTTTCCTGCATTGTCTTTGCCGAACCTTTGGGTTCTGCCAACCTCTTCCGTTTGGGGACATGTCTTATTGGACTTGGCGGCGGCATATTCAGCGTTGCGACCATGTTGGCCTGTATGGAGATGGGCCGCGGTCGCGCTGACAATGGTATTATCATTGGCGCTTGGGGCGCAGTGCAGGCCACGGCAATCGGTCTTGGCCTCGCCTTTGGCGGGTTTGCACGTGATGCGATCAATACAGCTGCCGATCATGGCATGTTTGGCTCCGCGCTTTCATCCCCGTCCGCCGGATACTCCGTGGTTTACCACCTTGAGATTGGTCTTCTCTTCACCGCGCTTGTCTTTCTGGGGCCGCTCGTCGGCACCGTGCGGCATTCGCAAAACGCAATTCAAGATTCCAAGCCGATCGGGTTAGCCGATCTGCCCGGATAAACACCAAAACGATGGAGAACCACTATGGTTGAAGTCACACAATATATCGATGTCGCACAGATCACGCTTTACGTGTTCTTTGTGTTTTTTGCCGGGCTGGTAATCCACCTGCAAATGGAAAGCCGCCGCGAAGGCTTCCCCGTGGAAGAAGATGACGGCACGGTGCATGGCAAGTCTTGGTTAATGTCACCAAGTCCCAAAGCATTTCATCTGCGCCACGGTCATGGCGATGTGACCGTGCCTGATGACAAGCGTGAAGCGAAGGCCGTCAACGGCGAGCCTGTCATGGAAATGAACGGCGCAGCCATCCGCCCGACCGCTGATAATCCGATGCTCGATGGCATTGGCCCTGGCGCTTACGCCGAGCGCGCGAATGTTCCGGATCTCACTTTTGAGGGCGACGTTAAGATCGTCCCGATGCGCAACGCGAAGGATTTCCAGATTGCCAATGGTGATCTTGACCCACGCGGACTGCGGGTCGTGGGTTGCGACTCCATCATTGCGGGCCGCGTGAAGGACGTGTGGGTGGACAAGGCCGAGCAGGTAATCCGCTATCTGGAGGTTGATCTGGAAGTTGGTGACGACGGCGGTTCTGTTCTCGTACCGTTCAACTTCACGCTGATCCGCACGCCGCGTGACAAAGAAAAGATCTTCTACGTTCATGCGATCACCGGCGAGCAATTTGCCGATGTGCCGAAGACCCGTAAGCGCACCGAGGTCACCTTCCTGGAGGAAGACAAGATCATGGGCTATTTCGGTTCCGGACTTCTGTACGCGACACCGCGCCGTCAAGAATCGGTGATCTGATATGGTTGGCTACGTCGCGCCGGATTATGAAAACGAGCCGGTTCCGGGTTTGCCGGGACCGCTGCCGCAGGGCGAGCACATCGTCTGGCAGGGTTCGCCCGTGGCGCGGCGGATCGCCAATCAGGTTCTTAAAATACGATGGATCGTTGGCTATTTTGTGGTCTTGACTGCGTGGCTTTTGGTCTCTGGCCTCTATCTGGGTCGGAGCGCAGAAAGCATCATCATGTCAATGTTGATCATGATGGCGGCTGGTGCCCTTGTTGGCGGCTTTTTGTGGCTGATCGCCCGTTCTGTGGCTCGCTCAACGATCTACACGATCACCAACCGCCGCGTCATTATGCGATACGGCATCATATTACCAACGGCTTTCAACTTACCCTTTAGCGAGTTTGAGGCCGTTGATGCGCGCGTTCGCGCTGATGGGAGCGGCGATATCGCATTACGCTTCAAAGATGATGTGCGGCTTGCCTGGTTGATTTTTTGGCCTCATGTGCGCGGCTTTCGCATGGCCCGCACCGAGCCGCAATTGACCGGCTTGGAAGATGCCAGCGTAGCAGCTGAACACCTTAGAGCGCAGCTTAGTGTTCACTTGGCGCGCAACCATAATCAGGATGCAGAAACAACTGACGGCGTCCTGACGCTTGAACCTCAAATGCCTGTTGCAGCCGAATAGGAGCCTTCCGTGTCGCGTACCATGAAACAACCCGTCATCCCCGAAAGCGAGATTCGCATTTCAAAGACCTCGATACTGATGGTCGTGGCGCTGGTCGTTTTCTCACTGATGGTCGTCACTTATGCCCGCGTAACAGGCAACGGCACATTCAAAACCGGCGGCGCGGACATAAAGCAAATTGGGACTTTGTCTTATGCGCCGGCGGGCGAGGGGTTTGAACTCGTGGGTGACGACATTTTGTTTGACTCAGATCAAACAGCTTTCGCGCAAGGTGCCATACGGTCCTTGGAGCGTATGAACGGTGGCCCTTTGTTGGCAGATACTCAATTCCGTGTACTGCAGGTGCGCGGTGGTCTGGTGTTCTTGGAGCGAGTGGATAGTGGAGATCGCATCAGTTTGGACGCTTTCAGTCGGGCAAAAGCGCAGCAGATCGCGCGCGCCCTTATTGCTAATGGATCGGGAGAATTAGCAAATGCCAATTAAGTCTATTTTGTTTCGCACGAGCGAAACCGCGCCATGTACGGTGGAAATCAATAATACGTTTGAAGAGTTGAGCGCTCATGTGCGCTTCGACAATGGTGCTGTCGTTCACCCCGGCGACGAGGTGATGGTGCATGGTTCACCGATTTCCATACCATATGGCGAAGCTGCCAATTTCAAGCGCGAAGCAACCATTACACGGGCCAGTGCTCTGGAACGGGCTTGGACCAGGGCGACGGGCGATCTGGAGTTTATGGAGCTATGTGAGTTCTCATTTTCTGAGGAGGCAGCCCTATGAACCAGCAACTGACCAAGCCTATCAAAGGTGCGCCGCTTGAACAGCAAAGCGAAACCACACGCATGGCGACCGAAACGACCATGCTCAATCCGCGTTTCTATACGACCGATTTTGATGAAATGGACCGGATTGATGTGTCACCTGTTCGTGCTGAGTGGGATGCGTTGATTGAAGAAATGCGCTCTGACCCCAATAAAGGACACTTTAAGAAAAACGAGGATTGGGACCAGATCGACATCGACGCGCTTGATCCTGAATTGCGCAAAGAGTTCATCGATTTTCTCGTTTCATCGCTCACCGCTGAGTTCTCTGGCTGTGTGCTCTACAAGGAGATGAAGCGGCGGGGAAACAACAAGGAAATCTGCGAGCTGTTTGGTCTTATGAGCCGCGACGAAAGCCGCCATGCGGGCTTTATCAATGATGCGCTCAAAGAGTTTGATATCGGCGTGAATATGGGATTTTTGGCCAAAGCCAAAAAGTACACCTACTTCCGTCCGAAGTTCATTTATTACGCAACATATCTGTCTGAGAAGATCGGTTATGCAAGGTACATCACGATCTTTCGCCACTTAGAGCGTAATCCAGATAAACGCTTCCACCCGATATTCAAATGGTTTGAGGAGTGGTGCAATGATGAGTTCCGCCATGGCGAAGCGTTCTCACTTCTGATGCGCACGGACCCGAAGTTGCTTTCGGGCCGTAACAAATATTGGATCAAATTCTTCCTGTTGGCCGTTTTTGTGACCATGCATGTGCGTGACCATCAACGTCCGGCGTTTCATGAGGCGCTTGGTGTCGATGTTGACGATTATGACTGGAAGGTCTTTCACCTGACGAGTGAGATATCAAAGCAAGTCTTCCCGCTGACGCTTGATTTGGACAATCCAGCCTTGGTGGCCGGTTTCAAGCGCATGTTGAAGATCAACGAAGATCTGGAAACGGCGACGAAACGCGGTGGGATTTTAGGAAATATCGGCAAAGCCTGGCATGGGGCCCGCGCAGCCGCGAACTTTGCGCGCCTTTACATGATCCCAGCACACACGAACGAAATTCCCGAGACAAGCCGTCTCCATCCGGTTTGGTGATCAGCTTATGAACGCATTGACCGCCATTATCATTGCGATTGCCGCCTGGTGGGTGTCCACCGGGTTGGTGATTATGGTTGTGCGCGGTTTAGGCGGGCGTTCAGTGGCTCTGATGATCGCCACGGCAGTTGCATTTCTCGGCTTGGTGTTGCTTTGGGATGCGCGAAACGAGACGACGCAACTGGCTGTCTATAAAGGCTTCTTTGGCGCTTTGGCGCTTTGGGCTTGGCATGAGGTTACGTTTTTGACCGGGCTCATCGTTGGGCCACGACGTGTCGGTATCACGGCTGATGTTGGGGGCGCTGACCGGTTCTACAAAGCGTTTCTTGCCATTCGCGATCATGAGCTGGCGCTCTTTGGCACAGGTTTGGTCCTTGTTGTAGTTTTCGCCGGCTTTGATAATCCTGCCGGCTGGCTGACATATATGTTGCTCTGGGCCATGCGGCTTTCAACGAAGCTCAATGTTTTCCTCGGTGCGCCCAACGCGGTCAGCGAGATCTTGCCCGAGCGCCTATCTTACCTGACCAGCTATTTTCGCACTGATCGGACCCACTCGATGTTCATATTGTCGATTGCGGTTATCACGATGGTAATGACGATCTTTGCGTACACCGCGGCTCAGGCCAGCGGTGGCCAGGCAGTGCTTTGGACATTGCTGGCAACATTTGCGGCGCTTGCGCTGCTTGAACATTTATTTCTCGTTCTGCCAATTCGCGATGCCGCATTGTGGTGGTGGGCAGTAGCGGACGGGGATGGCGCTTTGCGTGCGCCTGAGTTGAAAAAAAAAGAGAAACAAGAAGCAGCGACCTTGATCGGGTTCGCTGACGTTGGTCAATTTGCGAGGGTAAAATGATGAACTTCGAGCGCCATTTTGAGCAGGCATTGTCTCAGCTTCACGATGCTGGGAACTACCGTGTCTTTGCGGAGTTGGAGCGTCAGCGTGGTGCGTTTCCACGGGCGACGCGGTACCGCGACGATGGGTCGACCCATGAAGTGACTGTCTGGTGTTCCAACGATTATCTGGGCATGGGCCAGCATCCGAAGGTCGTTGATGCCATGCAGGATGCGATTGCGCGTTCAGGCACGGGTGCAGGGGGCACACGCAACATCTCGGGCACCAACCATGACCATGTTTTGTTGGAACGCGAACTGGCGGACTTGCATGGCAAGGAAGGCGCGCTGATCTTTACCTCGGGCTATGTGTCGAACTGGGCGGCCTTGGGCACGCTGTTGGCGAAGATCCCGGGCATCATTTGTTACACCGACGCCTTGAACCATGCGTCGATGATCGAAGGCATCCGCCATTCCAGATGCGAAAAACGCATCTTCCGTCACAATGACTTTGCGCATTTGGACGAATTGATGGCGGCCGATGATCCGAACGCGCCCAAGCTGGTGGCGTTTGAGAGCGTCTATTCGATGGATGGCGACATCGCACCGATCGCCGACATTTGCGATGTGGCGGACAAGCATGGTGCGCTGAAATATATCGATGAAGTGCATGCGGTGGGCATGTATGGCGCGCGCGGCGGCGGCGTTTGCGAACGCGAAGGCATCATGGACCGCCTGGATGTGATTGAAGGCACGCTCGGCAAGGCGTTTGGCTGCATGGGCGGCTATATTACCGGCTCGAAGAATTTGATCGACTTTGTGCGCTCATTTGCGTCCGGCTTCATCTTTACCACGGCTTTGCCACCGGCATTGGCGGCGGGCGCTGCGGCGTCGATCGCGCATTTGAAGAATGATCCGCTCAAGCGCAAACAGCACCAGGCTGCGGTGGCGCAGGTGCGCCAAGCGCTCGATGATCGTGGCATTCCGCATATGGAAAATGACAGTCACATTGTGCCCGTGATGGTGGGCAATGCGGGCAAATGCAAATGGATCTCCGACATCCTTTTGGACAATTACGGGATCTATGTGCAGCCGATCAACTATCCGACGGTGCCGGTGGGGACAGAACGGCTGCGGATCACACCAACCCCGTTCCACACGAGCGCGGACATCGACCATCTGGCATCAAGCCTGTGCGACCTGTGGAGCCAATGCGCACTCGCAAGGCATGTGGCGTAAGGGGTCGAGATTGACCACCCACAAAGCGCAGATCGTGACACTGACGCTTTGGCGTTTTGACAGTTTGGCAGCCAAGCTTTGGATGTTCGGCCAAATGGGTTTGGCGCGTTCGGCTATTTCGTCCATGCCGGGCTTACAATTTATTAAGATGGTTGGCACGGGTGCAGGCGCCGGTTTTTCTACAACGCCCAACTTTTCTCGATATGGATTGTTTGGTGGTTGGCCGAACAAAGAGAGCGCGCAGTTGGCGCTCGGTAACTCAACGGCGATCAAGCGGCTTTCCGAACGTGCCTGTGAGACAGTGACACTTTTCCTTCAACCCACACAATCGCGTGGCCTTTGGTCCGGTGTTGAGCCTTTCCATGTGGGGACCGAAATTGAGCCAAAAGGGCCCATTGTGGCGCTGACCCGGGCGACGCTGAGGGCACAACATATCGCCCGTTTCTGGTCTTTGGTTCCCGCGATTTCTTCTGCTGTGGAGGATGAAGAGAGACAACACTTCATGCTTGGTCTTGGCGAAGTGCCCTACCGCAACCAGATTACTTTTTCGATCTGGAGTGATGAGGCAGACATGGTACGTTTCTCAAAAGCGAGCCCAACACATGGAGAAGCCGTGCGGCGCGCTTATCGGGAAGATTGGTTCGCCGAAAGTTTGTTCGCTCGCTTCAACCTTCTTACGGTAGAGGGATCTTGGGCGGAACTAGCCCCTGTTCAGCCGCTGTTGGATGGTCTGGTGAACGATAACCGAACCCAACTCGATGAGATGAAGAAAGCAGTGGCTTAATGGCTTCTACCGATATGAATTCCAAATATGCCAACGCGATCGTGATTCCAGGGATCGCCGATGACGGATCATACTATCCAATTGAAAAAATGGAGGCCCACCGCGCGCCGATCTTGCATCTTGCGGTATCGGTCTTTGTTTTTGATGTGACAAGCGGTGATTTGCTGATCCAACAAAGGGCAAGCGACAAGTATCATTGCGGTGGCTTGTGGGCGAATACCTGCTGTACCCACCCAAATTGGGGTGAACCGCTCGCGGCCAGCGCATCACGCCGGTTGCGTGAGGAACTTGGTATCTCCGTCATCCTCAATGAGCGACGGGTTTTTGAGTATTCCGCTGATTGTGGAAACGGTTTGCATGAGCATGAACGGGTCACGTTTTATGCCGGCTATGCCAACAAGTCCGATCTCGATATCCCGTTTAATGCCGAAGAAGTTGCAAATGTTCGTTGGGTACATCCAACGAAATTGCAGGAAGAATTGTCCGCGGATCCAAATCGGTTTGCACCTTGGTTTCAGATTTACCTGCGGACGTTCCCCGATCTAAAAGTCTGATTTTCCCAGCAAGTTGACAAAGAAAACCCCGTGGCGCTGCTGCGCGACGGGGTTCTGCTTATCGGCAGTTTGGGCTTGAGGGTAGAGGACTGCCGACCATGCATGTCCAAACTCGAGTTGCTAGCGGGGCACACTACATGCCCCGAAAGCTTATTTCAGTCTTACTTGCCCCACTCGGAGACGGTGGAGTCTGGTGTGTCAGGCCACCAAGTTGGGTCTTCGGGCACGATACCGTGCTTGATACCCCAAGTTGTCCAGTCGTCGACCACTGTACCTGTCAGCAGGATGCCGATGCCGCCCGTAATACAGGTGAGCATAGCGAACCACCAAGCCCAGCGGTGTACGCTTTCCATGGTAGCGTTAAAGCCCATGGTCCAGCGCCAGAACAACGCTGCACGCTCGGATGCGGTGCCGCGGTCCGTGATCTGCTCAATCTCACGCTCCCCGCCATAACGGCTGACTGCCAGAATGGTTGCGCCATGCATCGCAAACAGCAGAGCTGATCCATAAAGGAATACGATCGACAGCATGTGGAACGGGTTCCAGAACAGGCTGCCACCCCAGATCAGCGAGAAGTTCGATGTCCACTCCAGGTGCGACAGGAGGCCGTATGGGACTGCCTCAGACCATGAACCCATGGCGATTGGACGGATCAGGCCAAGCACCAGGAACAGCCAGATGGCAGCGGCGAACGCAGCACATACATGCAGGCCAAGGCCAAGCTGCACTGCGCGCTGGTACATACGGCCCCACCACAGAATAACCGATGCCAGAATGAAGAATGATGAGATCAGGTACCAGCCGCCTTCATCGAGCGGTGGGATAGACAAACCATATTCTTCAAACGGCGGATCAAACGTGTGGAACGGCATCTCCAGCACAAAGCGAACCGGATTGAAGTCAACCGATGCCCAGTAGTTCAAACCGATGATCACAAAGCCAATCGTGAAGCAGATCGCCGAAGCGGTGCCGAGGAACCCGAGATAGATCGGGCCGATTTGGGCGTTGCCGAAGACACCTGCCAACCAGGAAAAGAACGAGCCTTTTCCTCGGTCGACTTCGCTTTCGATCGGGACGCCAGCTTCGAGGTGACCACGCACCTGAACCATGGTGATAAGATTTTGATATTCAGCCATGATGCAATCCTCCTAGCGTGCCCACATCAGTGAGAACTCGCGAAGCGGCTCCCACCAGTCGATCCATGAACCGCCATAGATCGGGCCGGCTGAGATGAAGATACAAACCGCTGACCAGAAACCGGCGTTGAGTGCCAAGAGCAGGCCGAGGCGGTGAATGCCAAGCGTACCGATGGAATAGCCGATGGTGTCACGGAAATAGGTATCTTCATATTCCGGTGTTTTGACTTCGTTGCGTTCTGCGTTTTTGGACTTGTGGGTGCGCGGATTAACCGCGGAAAGAACCATGCCGCCATGCAGCGCCAGCGCTAGCGTTGTCGTAAAGAAGAACGTGATCGCGATCATATGCGCCGGGTTGTAGTGGAAATTGCCGTATTGGTATCCGGTATTCCAGACCCATTGCAGGTGACTCATGATCCCGTATGGGAAGCCGTGGCCCCATGCGCCCAGTAGTAGGGGGCGGAAGACAACGAGCGTGACATAAGCGAAAACAGCGACCGAGAAAGCAAAGGGGATGTGGTACCCAATGCCGAGTTTACGGCAAATTTCGACTTCCCGCAAAATCCAGGAAACGAACGCGCCGATCGCGCAAATGGTGATGATTTGCCAAAGTCCTCCCTCCGCCAAGGGAGCAAGGCCGAGGCCATATTCGATGGGTGGCGGATTGATTGAAATCAGCCAAATATTCCAGGTGGGTCCGAGCGACGCACCATAGACGATAAGAACGGTACCGAGCGCGGCAAAAAATGCCGTGGTCACGCCGAAGAAGCCCACATAGAAGGGGCCGACCCAGAAATCAAAAAGGTCGCCGCCAACAAGCGTGCCGCCGCGAACGCGATATTTCCGCTCAAAGCTAAGCATTGCCATAGTTACCTCCGATGCCAAGTCGGTGCGTTTTGGGGCGTTCCGGTTGGCGTGTTTGGACGAGATTAGTTTGGTGGCGGGCAAGATCGAGAGGAGTGATGCCCACCACCATTTTTAGTTTCGCTGGAACCTAAGTGAGCATGGACAGTGCTTGCACTGCCGTGTTCACGTCGAGCGAGCCGGTTGTTACCGGTGCGCCTTCGAACCAGTTGAAGCGTTCTGTCGACAGCAGGACGAAGTGAATCATCGCAGCCAGCGAGAACAGGAATACGCCTTGGACGACCAGCGTTTTGCGCGGGTCGAAAACCATCCAGATTCTCCACATGTCGCTTCTCCTTTACGAAAGCATTGGCAGGAGTGCCGATACCGTCTGGTTTACGTTCTCAAGAGCAGCGTAACCATTCGGGCCGGGGATCCACGGACGCCAGAGCCATACGAGGAAGTGAGCGACCACCGCGATAATCACGAAGAGCGTCATCCCTTGCAGGTAGAACTTGTGGAACTCCTGGGCTTCACCTTCGGACATGCCGGAGAGTGAAACGCTATTTGGACTGGACATAATTATACCTCCTAGTCACGTCGCCGCGGGGCCCCGCGGCCGGGTTGCTCTGGAACGTGGTGACCCAAGTCCCTTCGCGTTTTGACGGTCGCGAACGGCCGCCAAAGGTGAACCATGCTTCACGCCAAATAGGCGTAACCAACGGCGGCACGTGCCGACGAAAGCGCCTCGGTGAAGATGGAATCAGTGTGTGTGCTTGTGCCGCCGATACGTTTTGCGGTCGCGACAAGCAGGCAGGGCATAAAACACAAGGCAACGAGTGCGCGGTACTCAAAGCGGTCACGCGCGCGGGTGCGCCGTGCACGGCCTGGCGTTTGCTCAACATAAGCCATTGTGTTTCTCCCAATTTGAAAAGTTTCTCATCATGCAGCCCTCGCTGATGATAATTTCTGGTGCGCGAGCCTGACCTGCTCGGGCTCAACTGTGCTGCTGTTCTCGGCATGTGCGATGGTTTCTGCCGCATCGCGGAGCCGCTTGGCGGTTGAAATGCGTACGAGCACCGGTTCGCGTGACACGAGGTCATCGAGCTCTGCCTGTGCGGCAGCAGCCCAGGCGAGATCGCGTTTCAGCCGGGCAGGGGTCGCATCGACATGGTCAAGATCGGTGGACAGCGGAATGATATTGAACAACGCATCAAACATCCCGTTGCACACTTCTTGGATCATCCAGGTTGCGCCCGAATAGCCCATGATCGGCGTGCCGGTATGGCGCCTGATAATGGCGCCGGGGAAGGAAACCGGAATGTACATTGCCCGCGATCCAGTCTCGGCCAAATACATGCGTTCATTGTAAGAGCCAAACATGATGAGCGGCGGCGTCTCTTTGATCGCTGCACGGATTGCTTGATTGTCAGGTTTCTTGCCGGCGTTTCGTTGGAAGGAAAAGGCACAGGGGAGGCCCATTTCGTCTTCCAGGAAATTGCGTATGCCGCGCTCGTAGGTTTCTGTAGCAACGATTGCAAATGACGCAGTTGCAAAGAAATCCTGGGTCACCGAGCGCCACAAATCCCACATGGGTTTAAGGGTCGTGTGTTTCTCGCGTTCGATGAACGGTTCGGGATCGAGGTCGAGCAACTCGCCCAATTTTCGCAAGAAAGCTGTGGTTGAATGAATGCCGACCGGTGCCTGCAAATAGGGTCGATCCAGCGCTTCGCACAAAAGACGGCCGAACTCTCTGTAGAGGCAGACATTGACATGTGCGTCCGCCAGCTTCTGAACATCTGCCAGATGAGAACCAAGCGGGAATGTCATGTTGACTTCCGCACCAATGCCTTCGATCAGGCGGCGTATCTCAGCCAAGTCCGACGGCAGGTTAAAGGTGCCATATTGTGCACCAATGATATTGACCTTTGGCTTACCGCCTTCCGGCACGGGCTTAGGCGGCCGAACCTTGCCTTTCTTGGGGCCGTATTCGGTCCAGAGCCATTTCAATGCGCGATCGGCGGACTGCCACTGATCTTCGTCGATGGTGCGTGGCAAGAAACGTTGTATGTTTGTGCCTTCTGGCGTGACGCCACCGCCGATCATCTCGGCAATAGATCCTGTCACCACAACGGCGGGCAAATCTGGATCAAGCGCAGCCCGGGCATTTTTCATCGCCTGTTCGGTGCCGGTCTTGCCGAGCTCTTCCTCGGAAAGTCCCGTTACGACAATAGGTAGTTCGTGTGGGGGCAGGGCGTCTGTGTAGTGCAACACAGAAGTTACCGGCAGATTTTCACAACCCACCGGGCCGTCAACGATCACCTGCAAACCCTTGATCGCGGTGAAGGTATAGACTGAGCCCCAGTAGCCACCGGCGCGATCATGATCGATAATCAGCGTCATGTGCCCACCGCCTCGCCGGCATCAACGGCGTTGTTCTTCTTGGCTTGCGCGGCGATACGTGCTGCATATTTTTTACGGAACGCTGAGCGGTCTTGCGGGACGTCTTCCCAAACACCTGCCGTATCGCCTTTGCCAACACCTGCAAAAAAGGCGTCCATACGATCAAAGCGCTCTTTGTTGCCGATAGCAGCGTTGACAACCTGCGCGATGGAGCCGGCACCGGCAGGACCCATCAGTGGGCGCGCGGAGATGAGGTTTGTGAAGTACAGGGCCGGTGTTGCCGCTTCCTTGGCGTGTTGGACAACGGGCGTTGTGCCAATTGCCAAATCGGGTTTGAATTCCTCGAATGCTGCGATGTCTTGTTCCAGCGACGCTCGGAACTGCAGCTGGACGCCTTTTGCCGCCAGCCATTCGGCGTCAGCTTGTGTTTGCGGCGTTTTGGGGCAGGCGGTGCCGACATATTTAAGGTCCGCGCCTGCTTCCACCAAGAGTCGCGCGACCAACAGCTCAGATCCTTCATAGCCTGACAGGGTGATCCGACCTTTGATCGGCGCACCGGCAAGGGCGCCGCGTGTCGCGCCAAGCATGGCGTTGCGCGCTGCATCGGCCTTGGCACTTGAAATATTGCACGCCTTGGCGATTGCTGCGAGCCAGTCTTGGGTGCCTTCCACGCCGACGGGTGCTGAAGGAACATGGCTGCGTCCGGCTGCAGTAAACTCACGCAGTGAAGCTGTATAAAATGGGTGCATCGCCGCGACTGTCGCGCAGTCCAATGCTGCATATAGTTCACGCCATTCTCGGACGGGAACGGTAGGCCCAACGCCCAAGCCCATCGGCTCGATCATGGCGGCGATCATCATGGGATCGGCCGGGAACATTTCGCCGAGCAAGGTTATGGTCGGGCGGTCGTCCACCCCTGCACGTGGCATAGGTACCGGGCCAGCGGCAATTTCATCACGCGCGTAACGAAGCATGGCTGCCGATAGAACGTCTTTGGCTTCTGCATGTGTTGGCACCCCAAAACCGGGCACATCAATGCCGACGATACGTACGCCATTGATCTCTTTTGGTAGCATTTGCAGCGGAATGCCCGATGCGGTCGGCACGCACAGATTGGTGACGATGATCGCGTCATAGTTTTCTGGATCGGCGGTTTCTTGGACAGCATCGCGAATGTCTTCGTAAAGCTTGCCGGTGACCAGGCTTTCAGAGTCAAAGGGGACATAACCAACAGATCGGCGCGCGCCGTAGAAATGCGATGTGAAAGTCAGGCCGTAAACGCAACAAGCGGACCCAGACAGGATTGTTGCCATTCGCCGCATACGCAAGCCCACGCGCAGCGATCCGAAGGCAGGGCACATGGATTGCGGTTGCTCATGCGGGCCTTTGGGATAGTCGCGTTCAAACCCTTCCATCAGCTCGGCATTGCCCGCCGCTTTGGCGGCAGCAGCCATTTGTTCTGCACCTGCGTGGCACCCGCTTGTCGCCATATCAACACGCGCATCATGAGCCGCATCTGTCTGCGCAGATGCGTTGTCAGCCTCCATATGCGGGTGTTTGATCAGCGTGGTCGTCATCGTTAAGCGTCAAACCTCGTCGTAGATCACTTCAAGCGAGGGTTTGTTGAGCTTGGAGGCCGCGCACATGTCGGCCTCGGTTGCCGGTGTCAGCTGAAAATCACTGCCGGTGTCTTCTGTGTCGAAGAGGGCAAGCAATTCATCCTGTGATAGCGGCGACGGCTGGGTTGGCGGCGCTTCACACACATTGTCAGCCAGTTCGCCAAACAGGTCGCCCCAAGGCCCGTCGGGATAGCCGATGATCTGGTAATTGGCGGACTTGCGACGAATGTCCTCGTCCTGCGGGATCGCAGCTAAGATTGGGATGCCGGCAGCTTCGGCGAAAGCGGCTGCCTCGCCGGTGCCATCGTCCTTGTTGACGACCAGACCCGCTACGCCGACATTGCCACCCAGTTTGCGGAAGTATTCGACAGCCGAACAAACATTGTTGGCCACATACAGCGATTGCAGATCATTGGAGCCAACGACAACCACTTTCTGGCACATGTCACGCGCGATCGGCAGCCCGAAGCCACCGCAGACAACGTCGCCCAGAAAATCGAGCAGAACATAGTCAAAGTCCCACTCGTGGAACCCGAGCTTTTCCAGCGTTTCAAAACCATGGATAATGCCGCGCCCGCCGCAACCGCGGCCCACTTCCGGACCGCCAAGCTCCATGGCGAAAACGCCATCGCGCTTGAAGCACACGTCAGAGATTGTAACTTCCTCACCTGCTTCCTTTTTTGCGGAAGAGGTTTCGATGATTGTGGGACAGGCTTTGCCGCCGAACAGAAGTGACGTTGTATCGGACTTAGGATCGCAGCCGATCAGCAAAACCTTTTTGCCTTGGCGCGCTAGCATGTAAGAGAGGTTTGCAAGTGTGAATGACTTGCCGATGCCGCCCTTACCGTAAATCGCGATGATTTGCGTTTCCTTGGTGATTTCATTGCTTACGGGCGCATCGGGTTCAATGGCCGCTTCATCACGCAGTGCTTGGCTGTAGGCTTCACGGCCTGCGGGTGCGCTGTCGTCCATCATGCCTCTTGTCTCCAATTGAGCACCATTTTCGTGCAGTGAGGGTCGGTGAATGCCGATTCATAAGCTTCGCCGGCTCTCTCAATGTCGGCGATTGACGAAACCAAGCCATCAAGTGAAAGGGCGCCCTGATCCAGCAGATCGAGGACTGCCAACACATCGGATCTGTTGAATTCGGCGGCGATCCGTACGCTTGCTTCGCGCATAAATGCGGGCGCGAAGTTGAAGCTCAGTGGCTTGTTGTAGAAACCGGCCAGCACGATTTCGCCGTTGGACGCCATATGGGCGATGGCCAAATCCAGCACTTTTGGATCGCCGGAAGCGTCCATAATAGCGTTGTAGCTTTTGTGTTCGTCTTCAAAAGCGTTTGTGACATCGTAACCGATGGCACCGGCCAAGCGGTTTTCGTCGATTTCCCATACCGTTGGCGCCTCACCGCCCAGCGCTATGGCAGTGCGTGCAAGCAGGCGGCCCAAAACGCCGTGGCCGATAATCAGGTCGGGTAGTTGCTTCTCCGAAACAGATAGCGCGTGAAAGGCGGTTGCGGCTAAAGCCAGCAAAACGCCGTTGCGACCGAGGCTTTCGTGGATGGGGTAAACCTTGTCGGCTTTAACGACGACGCGTGACGCGGACGCGCCAAATAGTGGCCGAACATCCTCGTAGCAACGCGCGCCGGGCACAAAAACCAAGTCGCCGACGGAAATTTTTGCCTTTGAGTGTGCACCGGTGACCCTACCAACGGCCTCATAGCCGGGTACCAGCGGATAGCCCATGCCCGGGAAGGGAGGCATCTTGCCTGACCAAAGCAGTTTTTCAGTGCCGGTGGAGATGCCGGACCAAAGGATATCAACCACAACATCGTCAGCGGACGGCTGTTGCAAAGCAACATCACGCAGCTGAACGCTACCTGGTTGATCAATAACAATGGCCGTTGCCTTCACGTTCAGACCCCCTCACATGCCTATTTTTTAGACTCTGGCAGATAGTCACTTTAATATGACACACATAAGTGTCAATTAAATTATACACTTTTGGTTGGATAAGTGTCAGGCCCGCGCGACGATCAGGCCTGAGATTACGGGAATTGCCGTTCGCAATTGTTGCGCATGGCTAAAGCCTGCGCGCTTCAACATATCTTTCAGCTGGTTCGCCGTGCGGCATCGGCCCGATTGCATCGCTAAAAGATAGAAAGAAAAGTAGGCTTGAACCAAGCGCTCACCTGACTTGTCACCTGCCATTGGTTCCCCAATCACAAGCGTGTCGCCAGGGGCCATGGCGGCGCGCACATTGCGCAAGATGGAAAGGGCCGCATCGTCATTATGGTCGTAAAGGACCCGAATGAGGCTAAAACAGTCTGCATTGGTGGGAACCGGGTCTTCAAAGAATGAACCGCCATAAACCGCTAGGCGATCAGCAAAGCTGCTTTGAGCGAGTCTCAGGCGCGCGTTTTCGGCGACGGCGGGTAGATCAAAAATAGCGACATTCAATCCGTTCCATCGGGTTGCCGCCTCGGATACAAACGCGCCATTTCCGCCACCAACATCCAGCAAGCCCTCATGTTTGTGGCCGATGGCATACGCGTCCAGAACTTGTTCAATGACCATTTCTTGGGAAAGGCGCATTAACGTCGAATAATCGTGGGCGTCATCGGCACCCACATTCTTGCCCCACAAGTCACCTTCGCCCACGTACGACCAGAAGGCCGACGTTTCGGTATCGCTTTTAGATTGTCGCAACAGTGATACAGGATCGGTCAGGTCGCGGTAGACGGCAGCGTGATGGCGAATCATGGCGCGAATGCCCGGGCTTTGGCTGATGACGATCCCATGTTCATCCAGCGCGAAACTGCCATTGCCGTTTGGATAAACGAGCTTTAGTGCCGCCGCCGCGCTTAAAAGCCGCAGAGCCCTATCAGGGGGCATGTCCCACTGTTTTGCCAATTCGGAGTATGTCTTGTGCGACGAGGCGAGTGTTTGAAAAAGATCAAGCTGTTCGCAGGCCAAAAGGATCTGGCTATTCACAAAGCCCGAGGTTAGCTGAAACACTGCGTCGGCGTTTTTGCTTGCTACTTGCCGAAACAACGGGGTTTTTTGGACGAAGCTGCGAAAGCCCGCATTTGCCACAAGGCGCCGCTTAAGGTTGGTGATCCAGTTAAATCCCGCCGCCGTGCGACCTGTTGATCGATCCGGCGTGCCGTGGGTGTTTTCAGTCAGAGGAGCTGCATCAAGCGGCACTTTGCGCCAGCTCCTTGGGTACGAGCCGTGTTGCTTCGCCTTCGATGAGCTTTCTCAGCATTGGCGCACCAGGACAGTCTGGAATAGCGGATACGGCATCGCCTACGAGGCCTTTAAGGTTGGCCAATGTTGCGTCCAGCCCATTTTCGTGAACGGCGTTGGGTCGGTGATTGGCCGCGTCTTGGCCGCAAGGTTTTCCAAGCTCGTTTTCAGATCCTGCAAAATCTCTTAGATCATCGGCAACCTGATATGCGGCGCCCAGAGCATCGCCGACGCCTCGCCATTGATTGGGGTCGGCCTCGGCGGCGACTGCACCGGCCACGCAAGCGCCGGTGAAAAGGGCTGCCGTTTTAGCGCGATGATATTCCGCAAGCGGGATCTCGCCGGTTTCGCTCTCCCATGCTTGCCCGGCGATTAAGCCGTGCGGCATGCCGACCGCTTTGCCTATCGTGCCGATCAACGGTGCGATCAATTGCGGCGTCAGCGCGCATTCGCGTGCAATGGTTTCAAATGAAAGGATGATAAGCGCATCGCCGACCAATACCGCAAGCGGCTCTGAAAAAGCCGTATGCACGGTGGGTTTGCCGCGGCGCAAATCTGCGTTGTCAAAACATGGTAGGTCATCATGAACCAGGGATGCGCAGTGTAGCATCTCAATGGCGGCAGCTGCGGCATCGGCAGCTTGTGGATGCGCATCGCCACAAGATGCAGCGACTGCCAGGCAAAGGCGTGGCCTCACGCGCGCTCCTCCGGGAAAGATCGCGTAACGCAATGCGTCTGAGACTTTCTTGGGCCGGCCTGTTGCGGTCGCTTGCAGCACGGCGCGTTCCAGTGCGCCTTCGATCCGCTTGGACATCTCCATTGTGGTCCTCCCAATCGTCAATTTACAGCGACAGATAAAACTGTAAAATAAAATTGACATAATGGAGTGAAAAGTCAACGTGACATCTCAATCAATCTGACAGGGTGGAATGAACAGCGTAGCGCAAGGGCATAAGGTGGTCGTGATTGGTGCTGGTATGGCAGGATTGTCAGCGGCCATTAAGCTTGCGTCCCATGGGTTCTCGGTGAACGTGGTTGAGAAAGAGGCGGCTGTTGGCGGTAAAGCGCGTCACATCATGGTCGATGGTCTGGCAGTTGATGGTGGGCCAACCGTATTGACCATGAAATGGGCGTTTGAGCGGCTGCTCAGCCCAATTGGCGAAAAGCTGGAAGACCGCGTTAGTCTGCGCAGGGCTGATGTTTTGGCCCGACATTTTTGGCATGATGGTTCTACGTTGGATCTTTTTTCTGACGTGGACAAAAGTGCTGAGGCGATTCGCGATTTCGCCGATGCGCAAAACGCCATGGGGTATCGGCGTTTTTGTGAGGAAAGCCGTGCGGTTTTCCAAACGCTCAAAGAGACTTACATCGGTGATCAGCGACCCGGACCATTTGATTTGGTAGGACGCATTGGGCCGCGCAATGTGGGCCAGATGCTTCGGCTCAAACCACTGGAAAATCTATGGCGCGCGCTCGGTACGTGTTTCACAGACGAGCGACTGCGCCAACTATTTGCGCGCTATGCGACCTATTGTGGCTCTTCACCTTACAAGTCTCCTGCCACCTTAATGTTAGTCGCTCATGTGGAACAGGACGGGGTATGGATCCCGGAAGGTGGTATGCACGGGGTGGCTCTAGCGTTGCGTAACATTGCGCAAGAGCTGGGCGTGAGGTTTGTCCAAGGGCAGGCCGTCAGGGCGGTCGATACGTCTAGCGATGCTGTCAGCGGCGTCCGGTTGGAAGATGGTCGCGTCATCACTTGCGATAGCATTGTCTATAATGGAGATGTATCCGCGCTCGCCAGCGGCAAGATGGGGGTCTCCAAACGCGCGCTGGGTGTCGCTGCCGTTCCGGCAAAGGCTCGATCACTCTCAGCTTTGGTCTGGAGCGCCGTTGTGCCCGCCAATGAAATGCCTTTAGCCCACCATACGGTTTGCTTTGGTAGCAAGTATCGCGACGAGTTTGAGGCCATTTTCCAACATCAGGCCGTTCCCGACGATCCGACCGTTTATATCTGCGCGCAGGATCGTGACTGCGATGGTGTCTTACACACCGAGGCGCGGGCGCGCGGTTCCGAGCGTTTGCTCATTCTCGTCAACGCACCTGCCGTTGGGGATGTCCGTCCCGACACGTTCACCGACACGGAGATTACAAAATGTCAGAGCGCCATGATTCAGCAACTGAACCGGTGCGGCCTGAAATTGCGGCCGGAGCAAATGGTGGCAAAGCTGGCATCGCCCGTGACGTTCAATCATTTGTTTCCGGCGACGGGCGGCGCGTTGTACGGTCGAGCCAATCACGGTCCGATGGCTTCATTTCAGCGGCCCGGCGCCCGCACGAAGGTCAGGGGACTTTATTTGGCGGGCGGGAGCGTCCATCCGGGGCCGGGCGTGCCGATGGCGGTGATTTCCGGGCAGCTGGCGGCGGATTGCCTGGTGCAGGACCACGCTTTGACGCGATAGTGCCGTCTGACGGCTATTTGTGGTGGTATGTCGACGGTATGAGTGACTGCGGCCAATATGGTCTTTCGGTCATTGCGTTCGTCGGCTCGGTTTTTTCACCCTATTATGCGTGGTCAGGGCGCAAAGATCCCGAGGACCATGTTTGTATTAATGTGGCGCTCTACGCACCAGGCGCCAATCGATGGTCGATGACGGAAAGGCGCAAAGGCGCGTTGAAGCGCGACCCTTTCAACTTCAAGGTTGGCCCTTCAAGCCTCCATTGGGCGGATGGCAAACTTGTCATTGAGTTCGACGAAGTCTCGCCGCCATATCCGCCTTTTCAATGGTTGCCGAAACAAATCAAAGGCACAATCACGGTCACCCCCAAGGCTGTGACCTCACAGGTTTTCGACATCGATACGGACGGAAACCAGCGGTGGTGGCCGATCGCGCCAAGCGGCGAGATCGATGTGCGCATTCGAAAAGGTGGTATCCCCGATTGGTCGGGACATAGCTATTTGGATTGCAATTGGGGCTTGGAGCCCCTTGAGAAGACATTCCATCATTGGGATTGGGCGCGTGGTTCTGCGCCCGATGATGGTGCGTTGATCTTTTATGATACGCAGCGTCGCGACGGTACATCGGGTATGCTGGCGTTGGCGATAGACAGCGCTGGGCGCGTTGAAAATATTCCTGCACCGCCACGCAAATCAGCCAAGGGTGGGGTCTGGGGCGTGATGCGCAATGCGCATGCTGACGAGGAATTTTCGCCATCGGTTTCTGCTTCATATGAGGATGGTCCGTTTTATCTGCGAGCCAAAGTGCGAACACAGATCGACGGTCAACCGATCAACCTTATGCATGAAAGCTTTTCCGGCGACCGCTTTGCCACTTGGTGGGTCAAGGCGATGCTCCCATTCCGCATGCCACGGCGTTCCTGGTTTGGACTGCTCTATTTGCCGGTGCTCATGGGCACGCCGAGCGCATTAGGGCTGCTGGCCTATTTTTGGCTTTTCTGATCGGCCTCCGCCAACGCCCGTTCACGTTCTTCGCGCGCGCGGATATCTTTGGCCAGTGACCATCGCTGCCAAATGATGAAACCGCCATAGACGATGATCGCAAATCCCATCTCGATCAGGCCGAAATAGTTCTCAAACATAGCCGCTGTCCGTGTCGTCGGTGGTTAAGGCACTTAAACGACGGTCCCTTGCAGACGCCATGATTTCGACCATCCGCCCAACCTTGTCATCGATTGTTCTGGGCTCGGCCGATCTAGCGGAAGCTACGGCATCGACCAGGAAGGCGACAGAAGGATCGGTTGGCTCCGCACTGACCGGTTTGAGCAAAAGTGGTGTCATTGCCGCGTACGCCATCGTCTCGATCTTGACCCATTTTGACGTATGCGCGCGGTGGTCGACGGAATTGAAGCCATTGCGGACAATCTCATTGCCGATTTTCCTGTAGATCAGCGCTGCGCCCCTGATAGCTGGTCGACATGCCATGGGCAGTCCGGCAACGCCGCGCATGGCCCGCGCGTAATAGATATCGGCGCTGGCGAGCAGGTCGCGAACCGCATAGCCTAGTGGTTCGCTGAAGTTCGGGTTGTCGATTAATTGCCGCCGGGACAGACCATGCAGCGCCAGCAAATGTTCGGGCAGATAGACCCGACCGTTTCGTGCATCTTCACCGACATCGCGGGCAATATTGGTCAATTGCATCGCAAGACCCAAATCTGCGGCGCGTGCCAATGTTGCGCGTTGCCTCTGGCCCATGATTACACACATCATCACACCGACGGTCGACGCGACGCGCGCTGCATATGCCAACAGATCATCCATCGAGTGGTAGGTTCGATCTGCTTCGTCCCACTCAAACCCTTCGATGAGTGCGTCCGGTATCACGCGGGGAATGTCATAATTTGCGACGATTTCGGCAAACGCACGGTCGCCAAGATCGTCTTCAGGTTTGCCAGCGTAGATTTTATCCAGGCGCAGCTTCAGCCTATGGGACGCGGTCCCATCTTCATTGTCCAGATCAACCAGATCATCTGAAGACCGACAAAAAGCATAGAGTGCAAGCGCTGCTTCCCGAACTTGCTTGGGCAGGAAAAGTGAAGCGGCGTGAAACGATTTTGATCCCGCGCGGATTGTTTTGCGGGCCAGTCGTTTCTCTTTTCTTGAAAGTTGGGATGCCATCGTGCGTTACCTCGTCACCGTGCTGGCGAGCGGAACAAGCTTGTCGAGAATTTTCGCCGATGACACCACGCCGGGCAGGCCAGCGCCCGGATGAGTGCCGGCGCCAACGATGTAGAGGTTTTTGACTTCCTCGGAGACATTGTGCGGGCGAAACCAAGCCAATTGCCAAATGACCGGCTCCATGCCGAAGGCCGCGCCTTTTTTGGACCGGAAGCGGTCACGGAATGTCAGCGGCGTGACGATCTTCGATGTGACAATGTGCTTTGAAAGGTCGGGCAGCAGTGTCTCTTCCAAGCATTGCGCGATCTTTGACCTGTAGGTCTCGGCCATTGTCTCCCAGTCTGTCTCGCCATCAAGGTTGGGCACCGGGGAAAGAACGTAGAATGAATCGCACCCTTTCGGCGCGACAGTCGGGTCGGTGGCTGATGGGCGATAAAGATAAAGCGAAAAGTCTTCTGCCAGTTTGCGACGCTTGAAGATATCACGGAGCAGTTCTTCGTAACGCGGTCCCATCAGGATAGTGTGATGATCAACATCGTCGAATTTTTTGTCTGTACCGAAATGCCAGACAAAGAGGCTCATGGAATACCACATGCGGTTCAAGCGGCGGTCTGTCCAGCGTTTGCGTGGGTGTTTCTTGAGCAGCTTTTCATAGGTGGATGCGGTGTCTGCGTTTGAAACAACGCAATCGGCATGAATATGCTCACCCGATTGCAGGCGCACGCCCGCGGCAGCGCCATTTTGCACAATGATTTCATCGACAGGTGCATTAAGGCGGATGGTGGTTCCGTGGCGTTCAGCCAGGGAGGCAATTGCTTTGACCAAAGAGCCGGTTCCGCCCATGGCATAGTGGACGCCATAGGTCTTT
>JBCBYO010000029.1:0-38588 GCA_039815825.1 Pseudomonadota bacterium | reverse complement strand
ACCACCTCAACATTGCCGTCCATGAGTTTGGACTGCATGATCCTGCCATCTTCGTCCTCTGGATCGGGCTCGGTTCGGTGCGATAAGAAACGGATCCGCTGGTCTGTTGAACCCACATAGGTTTGCATAAACTCGTCGTAGATTCGCTTAGACGTCAGCTCGATACCTTCCTCGTCGGTGATCTTCTGGATAACTTCGCGGAACTCCATCTGCAGCGCACGTGGCAAGTTCAACCCGTAATCTTCCTGAAGGATATAAGCGATCCCGCCTTTTCCTGACTGAGAATTGATGCGAATGATCGCCTCATAAGTACGCCCCACATCCTCTGGATCAATCGGCAGATACGGCACCTCCCACATATCTTGATCAGCCGACCGGATATGCTTCATGCCTTTGTTGATCGCATCCTGGTGAGAGCCGGAAAACGCGGTATAGACGAGCTCGCCCACATAGGGGTGCCGCTCTGGTATCGCCAACTGATTGCAATGTTCATAAACATCGCGGATCCGATTGATGTTCGAAACATCCAAGGCGGGGTCGACCCCCTGCGTGAACATGTTCAAGGCCAAGGTGACCAAATCGACATTACCGGTGCGCTCACCGTTACCAAACAGTGTGCCTTCGACACGATCCGCGCCGGCCATCAACCCAAGCTCGGTCGCGGCAATTGCGGTGCCCCGGTCATTGTGAGGGTGCAGTGACACCAAAATGTTGTCGCGATTATCGAGGTTTCGACACATCCACTCAATCTGGTCGGCATGGACATTAGGCGTCGACATCTCAACAGTCGCCGGCAGATTGTGGATCAACTTGTTTTCGGATGTTGGCTGCATGATCTCCGTGACCGCGTTGCAAACCTCCAGGGCGAATTCCAGTTCAGTGCCTGTGAAGCTTTCCGGCGAGTATTGGAAACGGTAGCCACCGCCGGCTTTTGCCGCCATGTCCGCCACCATCTTTGCCGCATCGGTTGCGATCTGCTTGATGCCCTTCCGGTCTTTGTTGAAGACTACACGGCGCTGCAGTTCCGATGTCGAGTTATAAAAATGCACGATCGGCGCCTTTGTGCCTTCAAGGCTCTCAAAAGTGCGCGAAATCAATTCGGGTCGACACTGAACAAGGACCTGCAGCGAAACGTCATCAGGCACGTTGCCTTCTTCCACGCACCACCGTGCAAAATCAAAGTCGGTCTGGGACGCTGATGGAAAGCCAATCTCGATTTCCTTAAAGCCCATCTGCAACAAGAGCGCGAACATGCGCGTTTTGCGCTCATGCCCCATCGGCTCAATCAGCGCCTGGTTGCCGTCCCGCAAGTCGACCGAGCACCAGATGGGCGGTGTGTCAATCACGCGGCTCGGCCAGGTTCGATCAGCCATATCCATTGTAGGATAGGGTCGGTATTTTTCAGGAGCGGTGGGCATGCCCACCTTCGATTTCGAAGTTTGTATGTTCATCGTCATTTCTCCGCGCCGCGCATAACACGAGGCTTCCCGTCTGGCGGCGTTCAATGGTCAATTCAGCTCAGGATGTAAAGACAACGGGGCATGCGAAACAGTAAAGTTCGCTCATCGACCACCGGGCGCCCTGTTTGGATCAGGCCCGGCAGCCGCCGATAAGGAGGAGGTCAAGCAGAAGGGTGCGCGCAAAAGCGGCGTCGCGACCAATTGTGATGTTCTGCTTCCTATCCATATGTTCCCGATAACGGAAAATAGTTAAGAGGGCAACATCACTTCACCAGATGCGCCACGACGTTTTCAATCATGCGCATACCGGCGCTACCGCCCAGCGTCATGATGCTTTCCGGGTGGAATTGAACGGCAGCGACCGGTTCATCCTTGTGCTCAATCCCCATCACGACGCCGTCTTCCGTTTCCGCCGTGACGATAAACTCGTCAGGCAAACGCGATGGATCGGCAAAGATCGAATGATAACGGCCCACGGTTACTTCCTTCGGCAAACCGGAAAACACCTTGCCCGGTTCATGCACGCGAATGCGCGAGGGCTTTCCGTGCATGGGGTAGTTCAACTGGCGCAAAGTACCACCATAGGCCTCAGTCAGCGCTTGCAAACCAAGACACACGCCGAACACAGCCATATCGCGTGAACGGGCTTGCTTGACGGTTGCTCGCGTTCCGAAATCTTTCGGCGTACCCGGACCCGGCGATAAAACCACCAAATGCGGTTTGAAATCATCAAAGACCGCGTCCGGTACCGGTGTCCGCACAGTGCGCACCTCAGCGCCGGTTTGACGGAAGTAATTGGCCAGTGTGTGGACAAAAGAATCTTCATGGTCCACCAGCAGGATACGCTTGTCCTGACCTACCTTGCGCGCCACCCGCTCATTCTTGTCATTGTTGGATTTGGCACTGTCACGAATGGCAGCCAAAAGTGCCGAAGCCTTCAATTCGGTTTCAGCCTCTTCCGCCTGCGGATCACTGTCGAACAACAAGGTTGCCCCTGCACGCACGCTCGCGATGCCGTCCTTGATATGAATGGTGCGCAGCGTAAGGCCTGTGTTCATATCGCCATTGAATTTGACCATACCGATCGCACCGCCATACCAAGCGCGTGGGCTCTTTTCATGGTTTTCAATGAAGCGCATTGCCCAAAGCTTCGGCGCGCCCGTCACGGTTACCGCCCATGTGTGCGAAAGAAACCCGTCAAACGCATCCATGTCCTCGCGCAACCGCCCTTCGACATGGTCAACGGTGTGAATGAGCCTTGAATACATTTCAATTTGGCGGCGTCCGATCACGCGAACAGTGCCGGGTTCGCACACGCGGCTCTTATCGTTACGATCAACGTCTGAGCACATCGTCAATTCGCTCTCATCCTTTTTGGAATTAAGGAGTTTGAGAATTTGCTCGCTGTCCGTAATCGCGTCAGTGCCCCGTTCAATGGTCCCGGAAATCGGACAGGTTTCAATACGACGACCTGTCACCCGGACAAACATCTCCGGCGACGCACCGATCAAAAACTCGTTCTCACCGAGGTTCATGAAAAAGGAGTAAGGTGCGGGGTTTGTCTCCTTTAACCGCTTGGCGATTGCAGATGGTTTGCTGGCGACACGCTCAAAAAACTTCTGGCCCGGTACGACTTCAAACAAATCGCCGCGCGCAAAGGAGTCCTTTGCTTTCGTGACCAGCTTTGCATATTCGCCCGGCACATGGTCACCGCGCGGCGGCTTTTCATCGGTCGGTACAAAGGGTGCCGGTGTCTCTTCTCGCGCTATTCCGGCGGTTGCATTGTTGCCATCGTCAAACTCGTAAAAATCAACCCAAGCTTCAGCCGAATGGTTATCGACGACGATAATCTGATCTGGAAAAAACAAAACCAAATCGCGCTGGCCTGCAGGGCGTTCCAACCTCTCTTCGATCGGATCAAACTGGAATGCGATGTCGTAGCCAAACGCACCAAAGAGAGCCAAGTCCTCATCTTCGCTTGAGCCGAAGTGTCGAACGATAGTGCGCAGGATGGAGAAAACGCTGGGTGCCCGCGACCTTTCTTCTTCAGAAACGATCTCAGTCTGCGCAGAAATAGTGATCTGTAGACCCTTTTCGACCGACACCATTGCATCGATGTGCGGATGGTCTTGGAGCGCTTTGGCGACCATCGCCGCCAGCGGCTCGCCACGCGCATTAAGCGGCGTGATCTTCATGTCGCGCTTGCGCGCTGAAATCATCAACGGAGGATCAATGATTGCCGTGTCCCACCGGGTATAGCGTCCGGGATATTCATAGTTGGAAGAAAGAACTGCGCCCATTCTCTGATCAAGCGCGTCGGTCGCCATATCAATGGCGGTTGAAAAATCTGTTGGGCGCCGAGACCGCGATACACTTACGCCGCCCGTTGTTTCATAGGTTTCGCTGGCATCAATCATCTTACCGATCCTCTTGCCCTGGCACCTATCGGGCAGTTTCATCGCACAAAAAAACCGCCCGGCAAGTCAGGGCGGTTGTTGCAATACACGCAAAAGGTTGCATTCACCGCCTATAGCAGTGCCACCACCAGTTTTGTGCAATTAAAGTGTTCATGTGGTGACGTTATTGCCATCGAGGCGGATGTGCAATCAACAAATTGAAAAAAGGAGCCAGGTCGGGCGGATTGACCTGGCTCCCAGCCCGCTTGAGGCAGGCACACAGAACGGGGTAAGCAGGGGAACCCGTATCTGTGATCTCGCTTAAGTTGTATGATAGCTAAGATACAATCATATGTATGTAAAGAACCAATAGCTTACAAATACAACTTTTTAGCGAGCAAATAGCGTGTACAATTTTTATTAGAACAAACCTTCGATGAGGCCGTCATCATTAAAATAAATTGCCTCTGCTGAAGGCTGCCTTGGCAAGCCTGGCATGGTCATTATCTGCCCGCATATCACAACCACAAATCCCGCCCCCGCGCTCAAACGCACCTCTCTAATCGGCACTGAGTGACCCGTTGGTGCTCCGCGTAAATTCGGGTCAGTCGAGAACGAATACTGGGTCTTTGCCATGCAGATAGGAAGCGCGCCATATCCTTGGCTTTCCCAGCTGCGTAATTGGTCACGGATGGATTTGTCAGCCAACACCTCATCGGCATGATAGATCCGTTTGGCGATCAATTCGATCTTCTCAAACAGCGGCATCTCGTCGGGATAAAGCGGCGCGAAGGCAGACATGCCGCTATCGGCCAGCTCCACGACCCGCTCTGCCAAGGCCTCAATGCCCTCAGACCCTTTCGCCCAATGTCGGCAAACAATCGCCTCGGAGCCTTGGGTGGCTACATAGTCTTGAACAGCAACGAGCTCAGCCTCCTTGTCGGACACAAAATGGTTGATCGCCACCACGACGGGCACACCGAATGATTTAACATTGCGAATATGCCGACCAAGGTTTGCACAACCCGCTTCGACGGCCTCGACATTCTCGTCGTTCAAATCGGCCTTCGCGACACCACCGTTCATTTTCATGGCCCGCACGGTCGCAACAAGCACCACCGCATCGGGCGCCAACCCCGCCTTGCGGCATTTGATGTTCATGAATTTCTCAGCGCCTAAATCAGCACCAAACCCCGCTTCCGTCACAACATAATCTGCAACCTTCAACGCCGTTGTGGTGGCTATCACCGAGTTACAACCATGCGCTATGTTTGCAAACGGACCCCCATGAACAAAGGCCGGATTATTCTCCAACGTCTGGACGAGATTCGGTTGAACTGCGTCCTTCAAAAGCACAGCCATCGCGCCATGGGCCTTTAGGTCGCGACAATATATCGGTGTCTTGTCGCGCCGATAAGCGACGATCATAGCGCCAAGCCGTTCTTCCAGATCCTTTAAGTCGGTGGCCAAGCACAAGATTGCCATCACTTCCGATGCGACAGTGATGTCGAAACCGGCTTCACGGGGAAAACCGTTTGACACGCCGCCCAATGAAGCAGTGATCTCGCGTAGGGCGCGATCATTCATATCGACAACACGGCGCCACACGATGCGCCTTGTATCAATCTCAAGCGCATTGCCCCAATAGACATGGTTGTCGATCATCGCAGACAGCAAATTATGGGCAGACGTAATGGCGTGAAAATCGCCGGTAAAATGCAGGTTCATATCCTCCATGGGAACCACCTGCGCATAGCCACCGCCGGCCGCACCGCCCTTCATACCAAAATTTGGCCCGAGCGATGCTTCTCGAATACAAATAGCCGCCTTTTTACCAATACGGTTCAACCCGTCGCCAAGACCCACGGTCGTGGTCGTTTTACCCTCGCCTGCTGGCGTCGGGTTAATCGCGGTTACAAGAATTAGCTTGCCATTCTCACGACCCTGGACGGATTTGATGAATTCATCCGTCACCTTCGCTTTGTCGTGTCCATACGGCAGTAAGTGCTCGGGTCCGATGCCCAGTTTTCCGCCGATCTCTTGGATCGGCTTTTTGTCCGCAGACCGCGCAATCTCAATGTCTGTCTTGAATTCACCCATGGCGCGCTCCTCCCGAAAAGCCGCGAACATTTTTTATCGATAATGCTTGTCATTGAGCCACGCGATCCACCATCGCAGCCAAGGCATCGGCTGGGCGAAATGCGACATATTGGATCACACAACTATGATTGCTTGTGATCACTCGTAAGTGGCTGACCAAGGAGAAGCGTGGCAAAAAAAGCGAGCAAAAAGCGAGACGACGCCATGTTCGCGACAAAATATGCTATGTCAGCCGCCCTGCTTTTGGGCTCCATCGTAAATGCACTAGGCAAAAACACCGCTGAAGATTGGAAGTGGGCTTCCGAGTACTATGCCACCTATGGTGAGTGGACGGTCGGCTGTGACCAACGATCAGATGATGAGCGCGTCAAGCGCTGCTATTTGCGGTACGTCGATGCCTATGCGCGCAATCCATTTGGAGCCCTATTTGTGTTCGCCACAGCCAACGCAAATGACGGGCTTAAATTCAACTTTGAATATGAAGCGGGCGTACGGTTCACAAAACCCTGGCGAGTTGTCAACGGCAGCACCGTGACATGGCAATTCGACCCAGCTCTATGCCCGCCAGGCAGTGAATGCGCATTGACTGGAACAGCGGCCGATAACTTGGCCGATGCGCTAAACGCTAACGCCGGCGAAATGACTTTTGCGTTGCGTGACCGCGTTTTCCGATCATTCGAGCTGCGATGGCCGACTGCCGGTTTCATAGACGCTCTGGCGGACCTAAAAGCCCAATCAGAGGCGCGAAACCTTTAGCGATCCAGCACGTCGCGAATTTCAGTAATATTTGTGCGCGCACGCAACAGTGCAAAGCCGATTGATTCCAGATGAGACTTGATCAAGCTCGATGCATTGGCATTGGCTACGAAGAAGGGTTGCAAGTTGAGCGCATCCTGGAAGTTGTCGTCCAATCGCTGCCATAGGTCATCCAGATTACGCTGTTCGATGACATTCTGGAAATCGCTGCTCGCCGCGGTAAGCACCATATAATAGGCAAACAGTTGGCCATAAGTGAACCAGAACCGATCATCTGCCCGCCGATCAAAACCGGTGATGCCACCAAACTGGATTTGATCCTGCAGTATCTGCGACGTTGCGCCAATGTCCGAGGTTACACGATCCAGAAACTGCAGCAGGTTGTCGGCACGCGAGTCGAAGAACGAGTTGCACGACACCAACTCATCATTAAACGCCCCGAGGCTAACGCTTGCCTCGCGCAAACGTTGCTGGGTTGCGGGCTGAAAGAACGGCAAAGAGCCCGTCACATACCAAGCTGTCTCGCGATAGTTTGATGCTTCGCGTGCCTCCTGAAGGTTCTGACTAAATGACGATGTGCCTCGAACACGACCCAGCCTATCCAACAATTCAACGCTCGTGCGGCGCACAGCGGTATTCATACCCAGTTGGAACGCGGCGCGATTGTCAAAGAAGGGCGTGTCCTTCCAGTCGACCACAAAAAAGAAACCTGCCTTGTAGATCGGATTGGAAGACACCCAAGGCGCTTGATTAACATTCATGTCAATAATGTCTTGGACAGCGACAACCATAGCCGACGCTTGGCAACTGCCGTTTCCGGTATTCTCACCGGCTGCAAAGCTAAAATCTTCACTCACATATTTCTGCGCAACCGCAGGGTTCGGCGCTGACCAGAACTGGGTGATGTAAAACATGTAGGCGTAGCCAACGAACAGTGCGGCCAGGATTAGGAAGACAGGGATCTTGACGAACCAACCCTTCCCCCGCAGCCATTGCCGAAAGGCAAGAAACGGCCAGAGCACCCAAGCAACCGCCATACCTATAGCGCGGCCCAGATATTCAAAAGCGCGCGTAAAAAAAGCGATTACTGGATCAAGCATGCCTACTCCCCCTCAAATCCGATCATGGCAAACCAAACAAACGCCGTCTGAGACCTGCCTTATCCCGTAGGTAGGATTGTTTGAGCGTCTCCACAACATGTGCCCGGTAGGTTTCGTCATAGGTTTCATAGTCACTGTAGAAACCCTGCTTGTTAAAAACATACTTGGTGACGAAGTCATGCGGCACATATTCGCTGATCAAACGGTTCGTCAGCCAGGCATCATCATGCTTGGGTGCCGCGCGGATAATTTGAAAACGCTGTTTGTGATCAACTTCATCGATGTCAATCCGGCCTCGCCTATCCAGCTCACGCTTGCAACGCATCAAAAATGGATAGACCCCATCCTTGTTAATCGCCGACGCGTTGCGGTGCATCCAGGTTTGCAACCAAACCGCATCCACTGCCGCTAAATCCCGCGTGGGATCATCTTCATGCACTAGCCCGCGCAGCACCATCTCAGCGCGATGTTCCAAAAATCCGGTGTCTTCCATCCAAGACGCACGCGGGAGCTCGATCCTGCGTGTTTTCGCCAAGAACCGATAAATCCGCCTGTGGTCATTTTTCGCCAAATAACTGACCTGCCATGGCCGTGACTTGCGAAATCCCGGTGCCTTTGGATCGCAAATGACGGTCGTGGTTTTCTTGTCCAAAAATATATATGTGCCGCCAAAATGGCTGGTCCAAAACGCATCATGGTGAAAAACCACCTGGTCCGGCACCATACGGTTCTCGCGAATGTCACCAGTGACCTTTGCCAGATCAACCATCCGCGTTAGCACTTCATCGTCACGCCATGTGTCTTTTTCATTTTTGAGACGATCAACCAGCGTGCGCAGCTCCGCAGCCTTGCCCAGCACATCATTGGCCGACAAAACGTTGAAACGGACCTTTTCAATGGCGAGCAAATCCTCAATGTCATCGACCTCAGACACGCTGTCATCGATCTCGCCATAAATGACGTCTTTGATGGTCAAGGCGTTTATCGAACGCATATTGGCCGCGTAGAAATCGTGCATAAGCTTTGAGGTGTTGGAAAAGCGGGTATGCACCACCGGCAACGACGCTTGCGCCGGTGTCAGTATGATGAAGCGCCGATTGATGCCGTTCGGATCTAGATAGTTGAAATCATCCATCTCCCGAGCAACCTGGGGCGAAAACCCTGTTCGGTCGATATCAAAGCTCTCCAGCTTTGTCGGGCTCAATCGAAACGCCTGCAACGCCTCATTATACCGGCGCACAAGATGCGGCTGATTGACAGTCAGCAAACGCCCATAAATCAGATCATTGTCGACAAGGCGCTTCATCGGCTCACCTCCACAGCCCCTTCTCCTGCATCTCGGTAATTTCCTTGGCGGCGCGTTCGGTGACGCGCTGGCGGCGGATAATTTCGTCCACGGCGGAGGCATCGGACTTGTCCGTGTAGCGGAATTCAGAATCGGCGTAGCGGTTTATCTCCTGCATCACCATGTCGATGGTGAAGGGGTTGCGCAATTCAGCGATCATGTCGCGCTTGATATCGTAGTTTTTGTGCAGGAAAATTTCTGGCGCTTCAAACCATTCATCGGGCAATTCAATATCCATCGCGCGCATCTTGATAGCATCGGTGATGTTCTTGATGGCACGGCCGGTAAAACGTGGTTCGGCTTCCTTGATCATGTGGAGATAACTGCCGACGTCGGCCATCGTTTTTGGATCGCCATATTGCGAGACGAAGCGATCATAGACGTTGAGCAAACCATCTTCCTGCGGCTTGTCATGGCCATCATAGGCAGCTTCTACCGCCTGCTGGATCACCTGCGCCTCGTAAAGATCATGATCACCGAGCGGGATGTCATGGTTCTTGCCAGCCAATAAATGAAAGATGTCGATATAATCATCACGCGTCTGCGGCCCATCAACCAACCAACGCGCACCAGCCCGTTGACGCAGCGCATCATCAACATTTTCCGGGTAGTTGGAGAACATGCCAAAAGAGCAATTGCCGCGCACAACCGTTGTCGCACCGGCAAAGCTCTCCATCAAAACCGCAGTGACTTCCTGTTGACCGGCAGAAGCCCTGTCATCGGATCGCTTCGCCGCCACCTGGTCAATATCGTCCACGGTACCAAAGCCAATCGCCTTGGGATCAATGACATTCTTGACGAACTGCTTGCAGTTTTGACCGGATTTGCCTTGATAGGATGAAATCTGGTCGACACCGAAATTCTCATAATGGAAGGGTACACCAGCCACCTGACAATAATCATTGACCATCCCGGCAATCATTTGGATCAGAATCGTTTTACCCGTACCCGGTGCACCGTCACCGATGAATGTGAACAAGAAACCGCCCATCTCGACAAACGGGTTCAGCTGCCGGTCAAAATCATAACAAACCAGCATTTTGGCGAGCTTCATCGCCTGATACTTGGCAATGTGGTTACCAATGATCTCATTGGGTTTTTTGAACTGCATCGTCAGCGGCTTGCGACGCTCGCCCGGCGGCACATCAAAGCCATCGAGCGTAAAATCATCTTTCTCGATACGGATATGATTATTGTCGAAAACGCTGAGCTGCTCAAAACGACCGCGCCGCTGAAGCAGTCCCTCAACGGTAATGCGCGCAAAAGCCTTCGCCCGTTGTAGGAGCGATGCCTCATCAGGGGCGCCTTCCACGGCTTGCGCCAAACCTGCCACAACCGCCTTGGCGGCATCCTGCGGTGTATCGAAATTGTAGTTTGGTTCTTCTGTATCCTCACCTGGTTCCGCGCTGCTTTCTAACGTGTGCAGCAGATAAGCAGACAAGGTAAAAGCGGTCACATAGCTGGCCGCTTCCATCAGGGAGCGAAATTGATGGGCGCGATCACCTTCAAGTGGCGCTGACGCATTGCGCTTTTTCAGGTCATCCAGATCGGTTTGCAACCCAAACACATCAGCGACAGCAAGCGAAACAGCGATCCCGCGACGCGTCCTGAACAAAAGCGCGTGCTCGCCGGGTGACATCATAGGATCATCAGGTCGCAGCGAGGCGAGCACACCTTCAAGGCCGACCTCGCGCGTGCGGCGCATGCCGCCGGTTGAGACGGTCGATACAAAGCGGCGTCCGCTACCGGCAAGTTCGGTGCTAGACTGGTTGGAAGCCTGCTCCATGACGACAAAACGCGTCACCAATGACTGCGCCGTCGCTTGGTGCTTGGCGATGTCTTTTTCATCGATTTGCGTTAGCCCCGTATCCATATCTCTGCTCCTCGTCCTTCATGGTCCGGCGGACCTGCAACGCTCAAAATTTGGTGGACTTAAACCGCTGATATCACCTGACCGTTTGCGATAATGTGCACATCATAGCCATCAAAAACCTTGGCCGCCTCACCTTCTGCATAAAGCGCTTGATAGGCTTCGTGTGGCACCAATGCATGTCTTTCATAGGCCGATACGCCCATGCGTGTTGCATCCAGATCATCCGTTTCTATGTGAAATTCTTCGCGTGCCGGTTCTGACGACCAAATACCGCGCTTGGCTGGTCGCTCGGATTTCGAAAACACATCCTGAACGGTCCAGGTCAAAAGCCAAGCGTTGGATGCGTCGCGGACATTGTCCAAAATGCGGTTGACCACATCATTGTTTGCCGTGATGCCCGCTGAATAAAAGGGTCCCAAGACGATCCGCCGAAGTTGCTTTGGATGTAAATGGTCGAAGGCCTCATCAATATTCTTGGCAATGGTAACCGGCGATAAGGAATAGGCGGAGTTGGCTTGAGCAATCCGGTCAAATTCCTTTGCTATCGCCGGGTTGAGAAGGCCACCCAACGGCAACGGTATGTCGTAGGTTCGTTTTAATTTCCCATCCTTGGTCACAAGATCGCGAACCATATCGGGCGAAGAATCTTCCGCGACCAAGGAATAAATCATCGGCAAGTTTTCAGAACCGTCATAAGTTCCCCAATGCGTCATATAGTAAGGACGCATCGTACGCGGGTTGACCGAGACTTTGATTGTTTCCGGCAAGATGTAAGAGCCAAACAACTCACCCTCTTTAACCGCCTCCAAATAAAGCCGTTCTGCCATCGCCGCCTGCAGATCTTCCGGGAAGGCTTTATGCCGCAAAATGAAATCAGCCATTTCATCGCGCAGCTCTTCGGGGCTGGAAATCGCGGCCAAACGACCTTCTGCAGAACGTTGATCTTGCTCCAGCTCAAGGACATGTTGAAAAATGGGGAAGCCACTTTCCGCACGCGATATCTTGAACCGAGACGAATAACTCAGGCGGTTGAGCCAAGTGTCAAACGACCCGTCCAAACGAGCGATGTAAGGCATGAGCGCCTGAGCGACGAGCCCATGCTTGTAAAGCGGTGAACGGTCGTCGCTCAAAAAAACGCTAAGGCCTTCAAGTGCGGCATTGATACTGGCGAAATAACGCGCAACAGGCTTGTCTGCAGCCAATGTACTCATGGATCAAACGCACCAATTACTGGCGCACATAATCCGCTGCATTGTGCTTTTCCATGACCGCTTGGAAGCGGCGCGCAAAGGCATCATCAGCTAGTTTCTTTCGGCGCTGAATATCGGCTGTTGCGACCATATTGCCTTCATGCATCTCAAGAAGATCACCGATGTGTTTTTGGGCCGCCGCGCCAATTCCGGCCATTGTCGTTTCTGCCGCCGTGTCTACCTGGCTACCGAGAGTGTTGATCTTGTGGGCCACATCCTGTTGCGCGGCCGTTTTCAGCGAATCTTCAAGTGCTTTGTAAAGTACAATGCGTTGCTCAGTATCGATCGTTAGCTTGTTGATGAGCGTTTGCTGCGCGGCCAGCTGATTGTTCAGCGAGTCGACAAAAGTCTGGAACATCGACGTATAGCGCTCCAATGTCTGGCTTTCGGCCAGCAATTCTTGCTCTCTGGCCTGCGCTTGATTGTATTCGGTGGCGAGCTTTGAGCGTTCGCCTTCAAGATTTGTGCGGTCTTTTTGATTGGTCGAGGCAGCGATTTGGTTCTCCAAATCAAGCAGCATTGGATTGATTTCATTGATGCGCGCTTGCGTCGTTTCCAAGTCGGTCATGGTGTTTTTACGGCGGTCGATGACCGTGCGCAGGCTCGCCTCAGAAGTCTCATAACGCTTGTCGAGCACATCCTTCTGGTTCGTCAAAATGCCAACGATCGAATCCGACTTCGCCAGCAACTCCTGCAAATTGCCTGCAAGTGACATATTGCGCACCCGATCGGAACGCATCCGTTGCATACGCTGTTTGGAGAACATGCCCACCACTTGTTCCCAAGTGGAATAGGATTTCATCGATTCAAATTCTTCCCCGAATACATTTGTAGCATCTTCAAGCCCTATGATCAGATCGGCAATGTTGCCTTCCATCACCTGCTGTTGCTTCAAAACATCCTGGATCCGCGCGTTCTCAATATCAAAATCGACATCTCCGATCGCTTTCTCACTCTCGGCAAATTTTTCAAGGACAATGCCGGACTGTTCCAGCTTGGATTGCATGTCGGTAACGACCTGCTTTGTCTTTTCAATTTCAGCATCAAAATTCTGCAGCGTCGCCATTTTGGAAAACCCCTCGATCAGCGCATCAACTCTCCATCTTTTTATAGGTGTTGAAAGCAGCGATTTGAAGAAGCGAATTCGGACAACAATTAAAGGAGTGCCAAAATCTATATTGCGACACCTATTTTGGGAGCTGCTGATTGTTAATGCCCCAATATCCCAGAAAAAGGGTTCCATGGCCGTGTAAATTGATTGATCCACACCGCGCCCCTACTTGACGCTTTGGCCCAAAATAGGTGCACTCCCATGCAAGGGAGGACCTCATGTCAGCGCATTTTCAACGCTGCGTCGTTTTCGCAATCATGTTGCTGATCTCGGGCAAAACGTCGTTGGGCGAAACACTGGAAGTAGACGCTGAACTGGTCCTGGCCGTAGACGTGTCGCGTTCCATGTCCGAAGCGGAACTGGAAATACAACGGCGCGGCTATGCCGAAGCAATTGTAAGCGAGGATGTGCTTAAGGGCATCCAAAACGGACTTCTCGGCAGAGTTGCGGTCCAATATGTTGAATGGGCCGGGCAATACAACCAACGTGTCGTAGTGGACTGGACACTTATCGAAAGCCAATCCGACGCGATAACGTTCGCCAACCAACTGGTGGACCACACGGCTTCATCGATGAGCCGAACCTCCATTTCCGGTGGCGTAAATTTCGCTGCCCACTCCATCGACAATAATGACTATATTGGCTTGCGGCGCATTATTGACGTGTCGGGAGACGGTCCGAACAATCAGGGACCGTTTGTTCAACTCGCCCGCGACGAAGCAATCGCAGCCGGTATTGTGATCAACGGGTTGCCGCTGATGACGCGCGACGGGGTCTATAGCCAATTCGACATTGAGCGTCTTGATTTATATTATCGAGACTGTGTTATTGGCGGACCGGGTGCGTTCCTGATCCCGGTCCTTTCGTGGGAGAAATTCCCCGAAGCTGTTCGGCGCAAATTGGTGTTGGAGCTTGCGGGCCAAACCAACAATAATCTTTCCGACATCACCATCCCCGCCAACAGCAGCGTTCTGGATATGCCGTCAACCCAACAGGATTGTCGGATAGGGGAAAAAATTTGGGAGCAAAACCGCTGGATGTGGTCAGACCCCTAAAAGGTACGACAGAAAAGCAGCCGATCGGCACCTATTGAATAGTCTGCAATTCGTCGGGCGAAACCACCCCATCTTTGTTGGCATCAACACGGTTGAACCCGCGCGAATACATGTTGCGCGAGGCCACCATCGAGGCGTTACCCAAGCCGTCAGCGGCATTGAGGTCGATAAATGTCACGAACTCATCATATGTCAAAAGACCATCATTGTTGGCGTCAGCTTGCATATAATTCTCTTTGCCAGCGGCTTGCTCATCTGCATTGGCAGTTTGGGCAAAAGTGAAGCTAACAAATGCAAGGGAAACAAAAAAAGCGGTGGACTTGAACAACGACATAAAAACTCTCCAACATTGAAACCCGCTCGGTGCGGACCAACCCTATATGATCGGCACTTGTTTCGCCTGTGCTACATGGTGGTCGAAAGTACTACCTATTGTTACAAATCGGTTTTCGTCGGCTCAACAAAGCCAACAAGGTCCTCACCGTCGACCCGCCCCATTTCTTCTTCCCAATGGCGCCGGCACAGCGACACATACCGGTCATTGCCCCCGATCGCGATCTGGTCACCGTCGCGCACAACCTTGCCATCTTCGCCCACCCGAACAACCATGTTGGCGCGGCGACCGCAGCGACAAATGGTGCGCACTTCCCGCAATTCATCCGAAATCGCCAACAGCGCTTGGCTGCCTGGAAAAAGCTTGCCCTGAAAATCTGTGCGCAACCCATAGGCCATCACCGGTACGCCATCGCGATCGGCGAGCCTTGCCAGTTGCCATACTTGTTCCTCGCTCAAAAACTGTGCCTCATCGACAAAAACACAATGGATTGTTTTGGTCCGATGGGCCTCTAAAACCATGGCCCGCAAATCATCAGCGGCGGTAAAGGTGAGCGCGTCCTCGCCCACACCGATGCGCGATGCTATCCGTCCAACGCCAGCACGGTCATCAAGCTGCGCGGTGAACAGAAGCGTGTTCATCTGCCGCTCGCGATAATTATGCGAAGCCTGGAGCAGCATGGTCGACTTTCCGGCATTCATGGTCGAGTAGTGAAAATACAGCTTGGCCATTTCAGATGCGCACCTTTTCTTGACGACAACCCTAGTCCGCCTCCTATGTTGATTGAAGCACGCGCTTTGGTTCTCAACAGATGAGGTTTGTCAAAAATGTCAGATGATGCGGAAAAAAAAGTACTACGAGAAACCGATGAAGTGGCGGTCCGGCAGGCAAAGACCCTTTTACATGAAGCACGCCATGCGGCGTTGGCTGCCAACAATCCAGACGGTTATCCGTCAGTCAGTCGCGTGCAGGTTTCAACGGACACCGACGGCGCTATCGTCTTGCTCACATCCTCCTTATCACCCCATACGCAGGCAATGATTAATCAGCCGCAAGTATCGGTGCTGATCGGTGAACCTGGTAAAGGTGACCCGCTTGCTCATCCACGCGCCACTTTTTTCGCCAATGCCGAAAAGGTGGACCGTCAAAGTCAGGACCATGCGCGGTTGCGTCACCGCCACTTGTCGCGCCATCCAAAGGCAGAACTCTATGTGGACTTCGGCGACTTTTCGTTCTTCAGGCTGGAGGTCGATGGCGCAAGTCTGAATGGCGGTTTCGGGAGGGCCTATGCGCTGACAGCACAAGATCTGTCCATGCAAGGGGACTGGCGTGGATTGCGCGGATTTGAGGTAAGCGCTGTTGAGCACATGAATGAAGACCATATCGATGCCATTGGGCTATATGCTGACGACATAGAAGCGGGCTGGCGACTCGCAACCATCGACAGTGAGGGAATGACGCTGGTAACAGGCGACAGAACAAAGCGGGTTTGGTATCCCCATCCGATGGGAGAAGCATCACAACTACGCACGCTGCTTGCTGACATGGCAACTGCGGCGAGAGGAACCTGAAATGACGAGCGTGGCAGAAAGACATAAAACTTTCGAGCGGCTTCATGAAAGCGGCTGCTTTGTATTGCCCAACCCGTGGGATGCGGGCAGTGCACGTGTCATGGCGGCCAGTGGTGCCAAAGCACTGGCAACCACAAGCGCGGGTCACGCATTTACACTTGGCAGGCCCGACGGCGGCACGGTGACCCGGGACGAAGCGCTCTCACACGCACAAGATTTATTGGCAGCAACGCCGCTTCCATTGTCAGGCGACTTTGAAAACGGTTTTGGTGACACGCCCGAAGATGTGGCGGAGACGGTGCGCAGAGCAGGCGAAATTGGACTTTCAGGTTGTTCGATTGAAGACACCATCATGGGTTCTGAACCAAGCGCCTATCAGTTTGAATTCGCGCTAGAGCGCGTAGAGGCCGGCGTAGCAGCAGCCAGAGCCCTTAATCGCCCCTTCATTTTTTGCGCGCGCACCGATGGCATCATGAACGGCGTCTATGACACCGATGAAGCGATCAGACGTTTAAAAGCTTTTGAAAACGCAGGGGCTGACCTTCTTTATGCGCCTCTACCACCCTCAATGGTTGCCCTTCAACTCATCGTCAAAAGCGTGACAAAACCCGTCAATGCATTGGTCGCCGGCGATTTTCGGCAATTTCAGCTGAAAGACTTTGCGGCCATTGGCGTTCGGCGCTGTTCGCTTGGATCATCCATAGCGCGGCTAACACACCACCATATTGTGGCCGCCACGCGAGGAATGTGCCAGGACGGCGACTTTTCAGCGCTTGAAAACACGGCATCGGGCGACATGATCGACGAAATGCTACGCCAAGGCGCTGATGATTGAGCGCGCAATTAAAATCACGGACGCTAACGACCCAAGAATCGCAGACTATGTAAGTATCCGCGAGCGCGATCTCATTCGCGATCACCAGACTTTCATTTGCGAGGGAAAAACCGTTCTGCAGGTGCTGGCACGCCAGGCACACTTTTCGATCAAGAGCCTATTAATCCTGCAAAATCGGCTCGATGGTGTCGCCGACATTGTAAAGTCAATCGAACACAATATTCCTGTTTACACAGCAAACAGAAATACGATGGACGCGATTGCCGGTTTTCCGATGCATCGCGGCATACTGGCAACAGCGACAAAGAAGGACGCTCCCGCGCCAAAAATGGATGCCGGGCCCATTGTGGTCGCAAGCGCGATTGCCAATCACGACAATATGGGCGCGCTATTCCGGAACGCTGCCGCGTTTGGTGCACAGGCGGTCTTACTCGACGCGCAGTGTTGCGATCCGCTTTATCGAAAAGCAATCCGGGTATCTGTCGGTGGCGTGCTTGAAGTGCCTTTTCGGCATGGCGGCCACATTGATGCGATTATCAAAGAGTTGGCAGAAAACGGGTTTTCGATCGCAGCGCTAGCCACAAACGGGAGCATTGAACTGGCAAACTGGAAACCCGGGGCACAAGTCGCCCTCTTGGTTGGATCAGAAGGGACCGGCTTGCCCACAGAGGTCCTCATGCGCGTGACAACGCTACGTATTCCAATGCATGGAGAATTTGACAGCCTGAACGTTGCAACCGCCGCTGCGATCGCACTTCATCATCTCCATGCCAATAGCGAGCGACCCTAGTTTTTCGCTGACGGCGTTGATGTCGCAGGATTTGAGGCTGACGCGTTGCGCAGGGCAACGACCCGTTGTGCCAAACTCAACGACTTGCCATCCTTTGCGCCCTTGCCCTCACCTGCGATTAACGCAGTGACTTCCGAACCCTCACCCTCAAGCAACGAGGCCATATGCAGTACCTGTGCGGCGAGCTCATGCATCTCGTCGCGAAGGGCAGCATCGCCATTGGCTAACGCCGCCTCCTGCTTCTTGAGCATCTTTGCGGTTTGTTTGTAAGCCGCGGTCGCCTGATCGCGCTCAGCCTCAACGCTTTTCAAGTCTGTTTCTAACTGATCAAGCCGGGCTTTCATGGCCTCAAGCGCAACTTCTGGTTCTTCGCTTGCCTCCAACAAGGCTGCAACCCGATTGACGCGCAACGTCATTTCCGAAACTTCAGTTTCGAGCGACCGACGCTCTGCTTCAGCGTCCTCAGCACGCCGCTCGAGCGCTTCAATCTCAACAATTTCCGCTGATCGGTCTTCGCGCAAGCGCGACACTTCTTTTTCCCGCCGTGACAGTTTTTCTTCCAGGTCTGTCAGCCGGGTAATGGACTGTTGCAGTTTTCCATCCAAGCCATCTGCACGTTTCTTTTCGCTCTTGGCGCTCAGCGCGGCTTCCGCCAATTCCCGTCTTGCGTCTCTCGCCTTTTCCTGGTCCTCGCGACGCTTCAATCGTTCTTTCTCCAGCGTATCGCGCAACTTGACCTCAGACGCGATCGTGGCCGTAAGCTTGTCTTCCAACTTAACCGACTTGTTGGCAAATTCGTCGCGAGCAATCGTCGTTAACTCAAGTTCAGAAACCCGGGCCGCCAAGTCCGCGGATATCGCCATTTTTTCAGACTCAGAAACGTTCAGTGCATCTTCCTTGGCAAGGCGCGCGCCTTCGGTATCAGCAAGCTTGGATCGCAACTCGACGATCGTTGCTTCCCGCGCTTCCGCTGTCTGCTTTAGCGAATAGACGCTTTCGTCGAGTTCGGCTATGCGACTTGCATGGGCAGCACTCTTGGCGCGCTGCTCCTTCAGCGTTCCCTCAACCTTTTGAATGGCAATCGCATGTTCGGCGCGCAAACGGTCTTTGTCAGCTTGCAATTCATTAAGCGTCAGCGGGACTGCGCTCTCGATGCGCTTCTGCGTCAGATAAACGGCACGCCGCCAAAACGCGGGAGCAATCAACAAGCAAAACAAGAACGCTGAGAATGCGCCAAACGCAAAGAGGAATACCGACTGTATCAAAACGAATACCGCTACTTAACTCAACGGTAACCATGTGCCACGGATTGCCCGGTAAATCCACCGGGCAATCAAGCGGCCGTACATGCGGCCGCCTCAAATACCGACAGTGTTTCTAGAACGGGTTCCAAGTTGGGCGATTGGTGAGCTTCAAATACCCTACAGAAACACCCAAGCGCGCACCGACACCCGTTCGAACCGGCACCAACATCACATTGTTGCGTTTTAAAACATTGACGCCAACCCCGGCTACCAAATAGGCCGACCCGGCGACGCCGCCATATCGTCCATGCAATCCCTCAACACTGGCCAGGTTATAAACGAGCATCATCGTTCGGGCACCTTCGCCGCCAAAATCCCAGCCGATGGACGGACCCTGCCAGAAGACCGTGTGATCGCCAGCGTTCTTTGTGTAAAGCACGCCTTCGCCATACGTCAGGCCCCCGACGATGGCTCCTGATCCTTCCTGACCCAGGATGTAACCGTTCGGAAGGCCATACGTGGAAAAAATGTTTTCGATGGCCGTTGCCAGGCCGCCGCTGGTGGCACCGAAAAACTTGTGGCCCGCAAAAACAATCTCGTTAGCAGTGTATTCAGAGTTAACGGCTTGGGCCTTCGCGTTAGCTGTGTGCGCGAAAACAAGCACACAGGTAACAAGCGCTAGTGAAAAACGCGCCACAAAAGTCCGCAAGGAAGATTGGTGTTTCATCTCGATCACCTCGGTTCTACGCAATACAATTCACCGGCGACCTTGCACGACATTATGTCGGTTTGAGACCACAGGTATGATTTTCTCTTAATTTATTCGATCGTGGTTTCCGTTTCATTAAGGATAAGCAGGCACGAGTAACACCATCGAACCGCGCGCAAGACCGCCACTGACGGAGAACCACCATGGCCGAATTTCTAGAACTATCGCCCGCTGAATTGGGAGCGCTCCTTTGCAGCCGCGTTTGCCATGACGTGATTTCACCGGTCGGCGCTATCAACAATGGATTGGAACTACTGGCAGAAAGCGAAGGCGATGAAGGTGCGATGGACCTTATTACAACCAGCGCCGCCAACGCCTCGTCCAGACTGCAATTTTGCAGAATTGCATTTGGCGCATCTGGATCTGCCGGTGCCGATATCGACACTGGCGATGCTCAACAGGTCACCGAAGCCTACATGGCCAGCGAAAAGCCCGAATTAACATGGAATGGTACGCGGGCCTTTTTGCCAAAGAACAAAGTTAAATTGTTTCTCAATTTGATCCTGATCGCCAATGCCAGCATCCCGCGAGGCGGCACCCTTGATGCTACAATTGTTGACGAAGCTGGTGAAACCCACTTCACGCTAAAATCGTCTGGGCGTTTGATGCGGGTGCCACAAAAGTTTCAAGACTTCATGGATGGGCGTTTCGGGGAAGAAGGCGTCGATGCACACAATGTACAATTCTACTACACACTGCTGCTCGCGCGCGAGGTTGGCATGAAGATAGACATCGCAGCCAGCGATGAGGCGATCGTTTATACAGCAGGCTAAATTGCTAAAATCTCAGCAACCTATGTGAAAATTGGTTTACGCTATCGCTTAAGCTGTTCTCAAATCGTTTGTGAGAAGCTCCCTTTGAACTGAAGGTCGAAGGGGATAACCATGAAACGTTGTGTGATTTTTGACAACGCACCAATCATTCGCAAGGTCGCCAAGCGCATCCTCACGAGTGAAGACATGGTCGTGATTGAAGCTGAGAGCGGGCAGGACACACTTGCCAAATCAGAATTCGACATGGCGGACTACTACATTATCGATGCCGGTGTTCGTGACATCGAGTTGAACGACCTGATCGTTGGGCTGCGCCGTATGCGCGCAAAGTTCAAGCCGTTCATCATCGTTTCCATGCACGAGCTGGACCTGATCACGATGACGCGCGCCAAGCGGGTTGGGGCAAACGACCTTCTCCTCAAACCTTTTGATCGCAAGATTTTGCAGGAACAATTCAATATGTTTCGCGGCGTGAACGAAGCCATCGCTGCCTAAAACAAAAAAACCGCCGGAGATCGCCGGCGGTATTTTTTTAGATTTTATGTAGCTTGTGGATCCTAAGCAGATTCGGCCAGCTCGGTTGGGTCAGGATCGCGTAATACATATCCGCGGCCCCAGACTGTCTCAATATAGTTGATACCACCGGATGCTGCATCGAGCTTCTTGCGAAGCTTACAGATGAACACATCGATAATCTTAAGTTCAGGCTCATCCATGCCACCATAAAGATGGTTGAGGAACATTTCTTTTGTGAGGGTCGTGCCTTTGCGAAGCGAAAGCAGTTCCAGCATTTGATATTCTTTGCCGGTCAGATGTACCCGTTGACCGCCTACCTCGACCGTCTTTGCGTCCAGGTTTACAATCAAATCGCCGGTTGTAATGACCGATTGGGCGTGACCCTTGGAACGACGAACGATAGCGTGAATGCGCGCGACCAGTTCATCCTTATGGAACGGCTTGGTCATATAGTCGTCGGCACCAAATCCAAGACCACGTACTTTGTCTTCAATACCTGCCATACCAGAAAGGATCAGGATCGGCGTTTTGATTTTCGACAATCTCAATGTCCGAAGCACTTCATAACCGGACATGTCAGGAAGGTTCAGGTCGAGCAGTATGATGTCATAATCATAGAGCTTGCCAAGATCGACACCTTCTTCACCAAGGTCAGTCGTGTAGACGTTGAAACTCTCGGATTTAAGCATCAACTCAATACTTTGGGCGATCGCACTATCGTCTTCGATCAGCAAAACACGCATGTTATTCCCCTTGTATAGCTCGAGTTCCGCTTATTGCTGCGAACCCCTCAAGCCTCTCCGAAGCACCCTGCCAACAAATGGTTAACAAAACCTATTCGCCACTGGCAAGGCTTGAATTTTCATTAATCATTTTTCTTAATACATTGAAAAATAATAGTTTTTTAATATTCATTTTTGAATCATTTTCTCAGTTTTCGTCTCTAAGCCACCGCTTTGACTCAACAAATTTGCCATCAGCGCTTCAAAACATTTTTTTGGCTTCAGCAGTTTACCGTGCCTTAAAGGTTACCGACTATTGTTAACTCCACACGTAAACGAATGGTTACCGCCCAGGCGGCGTTTACGTCCTCTCAGGCCCGCGTTTTTGGGTCGTGTGGTTTTGGAGTAATGCGTATGAAACCGAAAAATAGCCTTATCCGGCTCAAGCAATTTCAAGTGACGGAGAAACACCGCCAGGTCGATCAACTGGACACGATGATCGCCGAATTCGAACGCATGGCCGGTGAACTCGACAATCAAATTCAAACCGAAGAGCGCAAAGCAAAGATAACTGACGTCAACCACTTTGCATATCCGACCTTCGCGAAAGCGGCCCGGACTCGCCGGGACAATTTGATGAATTCTATCAATGACCTCAAGACGCAGAAAGAAGCGGCGGAAACTGCTTTGCTGGACGCCGAAGCAGAACTGCAAAAAGCTGAGCGGCTTGAAGTGCGCGAAGCGCGCGGCATTGAGGAAGTGCCCGTCGAACCGGTTATCGATCGCAGCGCTATGATTGGCTAACGCCAAAATCACAAAACTCCCGTAAACGCGTTGCGACGCCCATGTGGCGTCGCTATTTACGTGGCATGCGCTCCGCCATTGCCTTGCTTACGCTTATCGCCGCCATTTGCCTCCCACTGGGATGGCTGCTGCCGCTGCTACAGCTAGAGCGGCTCTACTTTTTTAAAGACACGCCTTCATTGGTCGATTTGGTAGTGGGCTTGTGGTCCGAAGGCGATGCCGCGCTATCGGCAATTATTGTATTGGTCTCGTTTGTTTTCCCGATGGCCAAACTTTCCGCCTTGACCTTGATCGTCGCGACACCGACCGAAACACCCCAAAAGGCAGATCGGATTAGCAATTGGCTCGCCATCTTTTCTAAGTGGTCGATGCTGGACGTGGTGCTGGTTGCTTTGGCAATCTTTGCTGCAAAGACAAGCGGCCTTGCCACCGCAGTCAGTCAACCCGGGATCTGGTTCTTCGCGGCCTCAACATTGGCCAGCAGCATTGCGGCCGGATTTGTCTTCCGGCTTAAAGCAACATCTGAAGCAAGATAGATTTAGTGTCGATACTGCTGGATGCGTGTTGTACGCAAGCCAGCCAAACCATGCTCATCGATCGAGGCTTGCCAGGAAAGATACTCTTCCACTGTCAGCGTATAGCGCTCACACGCCTCTTCCAAACTCAGCAAACCACCACGAACAGCAGCCACTACTTCCGCCTTGCGGCGAATGACCCAACGACGCGTTGACGTCGGCGGAAGGTCATTGATTGTCAGCGGCGAACCATCGGGCCCAATGACATATTTTACGCGCGGTCTAATTTGATCGGCCATTCTACTCTCTACACACACGACCTGTACTGACCTCACATTACCGCGACAGCTTTAAAAAACGGCTAAGCCCTCACTAAGGAACTGGTAAGAATTTCAACGCTGCCAAACGCAGGGACTGGATATGTGTTCAGCTGTAAATTATATGCGCAGCTTCGGAGCAAACATGACCCTCAACAGCCTGGACATTGCAAAAAGACCTGAAGACACGCGCGTGGTGGTAGCCATGTCGGGCGGAGTGGACTCGTCCGTGGTCGCGGGCATTCTGGCGCGCGAAGGCTACGAGGTCATTGGGATCACGCTTCAGCTTTATGATTATGGTGCGGCCGCGCGCAAAACTGGCACCTGTTGCGCCGGCCAGGATATTGATGATGCCCAGCGCGTCTGTGAAGAATTGGGCATTCCTCACTACGTGCTCGACTATGAGAGCCGTTTTCGCGAAGCCGTCATTGATACCTTTGCCGACAGCTACATTGCCGGTGAGACGCCCGTGCCATGCATCTCCTGCAACCAAACAGTGAAGTTTGCCGACCTGCTGAAGACCGCGCGCGATCTTGATGCGGACTGTTTGGCGACGGGTCATTATATTGCATCGGCCATGGACCCCAGTTCCGGCCATCGCAGTTTGTTGCGGCCGGCAGACGCTAACCGGGATCAAAGCTACTTCCTTTTTGCAACTACCCAGGAGCAAGTCGATTACTTGCGCTTTCCTTTGGGACATATGACCAAGGATGAAGTACGCGATATTGCCGCGGAAATGGGCTTGGTCGTTGCCGACAAACCTGACAGCCAAGACATTTGTTTTGTACCGGAAGGCAAATATGCCGATGTTATCGCCAAGCTGCGCCCCAATGCCGCTTTGGCTGGCGAGATCGTCCATATGGATGGAAGGATGCTCGGCGAACATGCGGGAATTTTGCATTACACAATCGGCCAAAGGCGAGGCCTGAACGTTTCAGTTGGCGAACCGCTTTATGTGGTCAAGATTGATGCGCGAACCCGCCGAGTGATTGTTGGCCCGCGCGAAGCTTTGGACACCCATTTCATAGGTTTGCGTGACTTCAATTGGCTCGGCGATATGCCTGCCGATGAAATCAACGAACCGATCGACGTGCTCGCGCGGGTGCGCTCCACGCGTCCACCCAAACCCGCGCGCCTGTTGTGGCAAGATGGGAAAGCCACCGTGGAACTGATCGGCGGTGAAGAAGGCGTGTCACCCGGACAAGCTTGCGTCATTTATGACGGTGAAGGCGCTGGCGCACGCGTCCTCGGTGGTGGCTTCATCGATACGACGAAACGGACGCCGGAGGCTGAAGCCCAATTAGCGGCGCTCGATGCCCCGACTGTTGTCCCAGCTCTCTAGCCGCTATTCGGCGGCGAGAGGCAGCGCGTTTTTGGCCACATAAACGCGGATGGTTTCGATCACGCGATCCACATCATCGTTGGTCAGATAGGGATGCATTGGCAAGCATAGGATCTGGCTCGGCTTTCTATCGGTGACCGGCAAACCGCCGGGTGCGGTCGGGTACATGTTATACGCAACCTGCTGATGCAGCGGTTTGACGTAATAAATGACGCTGGGAATATCATTCTCGCCCAAATGAGCTTTGAGGCCATCACGAACCGGCGTTTCAATGGCATACTGCGCCCAAGCTGAGCGCATGCCTTCCGGGTTGAATGATGTTTTGACCACATCCTTCAGCCCGTCATGGTAACGCTGAGCGACAAGATTGCGCGCTTCCATTTCGTCTTCGAGAATATTGAGCTTTAGAAGAAGGATCGCCGCCTGGATTGTATCCAAACGCGAAGTCAGGCCAACGCGGACATTGTCATACTGGCTACTACCCTTGCCGTGGAATGCTACAGACCGCATGATTTCGGCCAAGTCGCCATCATCGGTCATCACCGCACCACCATCACCGTAACAGCCAAGCGGTTTGGCGGGATAAAAACTGGTGGCAGCAACATCGCCGAAGGACCCGCAATATTCATTGCCCATCTTAGCGCCTGTCGCCTGCGCCGCATCGGAAATGACTTTAAGGCCATGCTTTGCGGCGATCGGCTCGATAGCAGCGTAGTCCGCCACCAAGCCAAATAGATCCACTGGGATGACGGCTTTTGGTTTCAAACGACCCTCAGCTTCAATCGCTGCGATAGCAGCCTGAAGGGAATTAGGATCCATAAGATATGTCTGCGGATCGATATCGACAAAAACCGGCTCGGCGCCCACCAAAGCAACCACTTCTGCTGTGGAGGCAAATGTAAAGCTGGGCACGAAGACCGCATCGCCGGGGCCAACACCCCATGCCATAAGCGGGATTTGCAGCGCATCGGTGCCGCTGGCGCAAGCAACGACGTGCGAGACGCCCAAATAATCGCCCAAGCGCTGTTCGAACTCACCGACTTCCGGGCCCAAAATGTAACGGCCGCTTTGCACCACGGCGTTTACAGCTGCCTCAAGCTCAGCGCCTAGGCGCGCGCGTTGGGCGGCAAGATCAATAAACTGCATTTTATCCCCAGCCGGAATTCTTCTTACATATCATTTTTTGGCCCCACCCTTCCCCTACGCGCACGTCGACAGGAAATAAAGTGTGGCACAATCACACCTATGTCCAACCTGTAACTGTCGGTGAACCTTGTTACGAGGCCAAAACCTCTACCACAGCAGCGCCTTGCGCGCCATCGGTGTAGGGTTGCCGACCCGTTTCGATACAGGTCAAAAAGTGGCGCAGCTCATCGGTCAGCGCCATGCCCTGCTCGGTTGGGATATAAACCGGTTCACCGCGCTCGAATGCCCAACCATCGGCTGTCACAGAGGCAGCGTGGGAGACAAATGAGAGTTTTTCCGGCCAATCGAGCCAATCGTCCCAAACCAGGCTGCCTTTGGTTCCTTTAGCCACAAAACGTCGCTCATTGTAGGCCGAGTGGCGCGACACCTGGATGTCAGCTGCAACACCGCCATCGAACTGTAGGTGTATATGGCCGCTATCGGCCTGCTCGGACGCGAACGCGTGACGGACAATTTGCGTAGAAAGCGGGACCCTGCCCATGACACTTAAAACCAGCGACAAATCATGCGGCGCCAAATCCCAAAGGGCGTCAAAAGTCGCATGAAATTTGCCAAACGCCAGCCTGTTCGACTGAAGATGTACCAACTCGCCGATCATACCTTCGTCAATGCAAGCCAGCAGCTTTTGAAAAGTGTTGTGGTAACGCAGGATATGCCCAACCATCAAAACGCGCTGCTTTTGCGCAGCTAACGCAACCACCGCATGCGCATCATCGGGCTGAAGTGCCATTGGCTTTTCCACAAACACATGCTTGCCAGCATTGAGCGCCCGCGTCGCCATTTCAGCATGCACCGAGGCGGGTAGCGCAAACACGACCCCGTCTACATCGCTATCCGCAAAAACCGCATCAGCCGACTTGCATGGCACACCATATTCTGCCGCCAACTCGGTGGCTGCATCGACGTCCAAATCACACACACCGGCCAGTGCGCCTATTTCCGCAAGCGTGCGAACGTGATTTCGGCCCCAATAGCCGCACCCAAAAGCAACAATACGCGGTAAACTCATCGATAATCCCTGACTTCTGGTAACCGCATAGGCCCAACCACGTTTCCACGCAACGCAGGAAATCAGCAATCCGACGCATCTGCTAAAAGTGCCGTCTTGACAGGCCAAAGCGCCGCTCATAAGACGCGGCCTCGCACATGTGACGTCACATGTATGGCGGAGTAGCTCAGCTGGTTAGAGCAGCGGAATCATAATCCGCGTGTCGGGGGTTCAAGTCCCTCCTCCGCTACCAACTTTTCATAGCAAATATGCAGTGGCCTACCGTATCGCCAAACCTGCTTCATCAAAGAAATGAAGGCGGTGATCGGGCATGCTAATGCCGACTAGGTCTCCGGCGCGCAACTCGGTCTCTCCTGCGACACGCGCTGTCAGCTGGCCAAGATCGCCGCAATCAAGAATAACGAAACAATCTGCTCCCAGATACTCAACCACGTCGACCGTTCCATCAAGAACACCTGACCCGGGCTTGCCAAGTTCAATATGCTCCGGGCGGATGCCCAAATGCGTGGCCGGATGATCCAGTGACACCTTTTGTGGTTTACCGCCAGCTAGCTGGACAGTTTTGCCTCTGGTTTCACATGGCACGACATTCATCTTGGGCGAGCCGATAAACTGCGCGACAAACAGATTGGCAGGGCGCTCATAGAGTTCGCGCGGTGGCCCCACTTGCGCAATCCGACCAAAGTCAAGAACCACAATCTTGTCGGCCAGCGTCATGGCTTCCACCTGATCGTGGGTCACATAAATCATCGTGGACTTAAGACGTTGGTGAAGCTTTGCAATTTCATAGCGCATCTCGACCCGAAGCGCCGCATCGAGGTTTGAAAGCGGTTCATCAAACAGGAATGCTGTAGGCTCGCGCACAATGGAGCGGCCAATCGCGACCCGCTGACGCTGCCCGCCTGAAAGGTCCTTCGGGCGGCGGTCCAAATATTGCTCAAGCTTCAAGACCGCTGCGGCGTTGCCCACCTTTTCATCGATCTCAGCCTTTGGCGCGCCGGCAGTCTTCAACGAGAAACCCATATTGTCGCGCACCGACATGTGTGGGTAGAGCGCGTAGGATTGGAATACCATCGTCAAACCCCGTTTGGATGGTGGGTCCGCTGTGACGTCCCGGTCATCGATAACGATCGAACCGCGCGAAGTCTCCTCAAGCCCCCCAATCATCCGCAGCAATGTTGACTTGCCGCAGCCGGAAGGCCCGACGAAAATGACAAACTCGCCGTCAGCGATATCAAGATCGACACCTTTGATGACTTGAACGTCACCGAACCATTTTTCGACAGCTTGAAGTTTGATTTCACCCATTACTGCTCTCCCCTCGCTTTCGAGGCCCATGCAAGCCAGATGGCTGCTGTCCAAGTAAAAGATTGGCCGCCCGCAGGGTCACCGTTGAGCGGGTCGAAATATTCCGCAAATCCATGATTGGCGATCATGTCGCGGGTCGCGATACGCAAGGCTTCGGCACGATCGCCCATGCCGAATTCGTCGAGACCGATACCAATCATAGCGTTCATCATCGCCCAGGTCGGACCGCGCCAATAGCGTTTGGAATCAAAATGGGGAGATGCGGGATCATGGCTCGGCACCGGGTAGCGGCATAGCGAGACGACACGGTCAAACTGCTCAACCATGCCATCGTGCTCAATTCCGGCATACCAATTGAGAAACGACGCGTTTGAAACGCAATTGGCCCAAACACCGGCCTTCACGTCCCGCGCGTCAAACGATCCTAGCTTATCATTCCAAAGTGTCTGCGCACCTGCTTCGAGCACCTGTATCGCCGCTTCAATTACTGAGACATCTTCACCCAATGCCCGGCCAAGCGCGGCGAGATCACGCTGCGCACGCAGAAGGATAAAAGTCATTGTGGGATCTGCAACACGGAATGGATTGTCCCGCTGCCAACCGGCATCATCCCATTTGAGGCGGTGACCCATCTGCACGAGATAAAGGTACCGGTCATAGTCATACTTTTTCGGTCGCATGGATGAGTCCACATGCGACGTATCCCGGCGATGATACTCGCCGACGCCCACCGGATCGATCCCGGCCATCGCCCCATCCCAATCAGGCGTATTGTCTCTGCCAGCCTCCCAAGGATGCGTGATACAAACCGCGCCCTCGTGCAGTCGCCAATCCATGAACCATTGATGCCAGCGCACCATCTTTGAAAAGAGAGCTGCTGCACGAGCTTGTCCCGCTTCCCGGTCCATCTCGTACATCCAACGGGCGATACTCGCTGCAACCGGCGGCTGACTGATACCAGATGACGGCATGGGCCCAACACCGCCCCACACATCAGGGCCGGGGAAATAATCAGGATCAATACGGTGGAAGATTATGTGGGGCACCATACCGGTATACCACTGTGCCGCGAATAGGGTTTCCAACTCTTGCCAAGCCCGATCCATGTCAAAGGCAGCAAAGCCCCAAGCCGCAAATGCAGAATCCCAGTTCCATTGATAGGGGTAGAGGCCCGCTGTTGGCACCGTGTAGCCACCACGATCGTTCAAATGCAGAATGTCCCGTGCCTGGCTATCCAGATGATCAAAACCGGGCACGCTCATCCCTTCACACTGCCCGCTGTGAGGCCCTTCGTCATGAATCTTTCCAGCCCGAGGAAAAGCAACATCACCGGCACCGTCGCAATGACGGAACCAGCCATCAAATGTTGTCGCGGAATTTCTGACGAGTTGAGTGAGGCGATCCCGCGCGTCAGCGTGAACTTTGATGGATCGTCCAGCAGCATAAATGCCAGAAGGAATTCGTTCCAGGCGATCATGAAGACGTAAAGCGATACCGACGCAAGTGCAGGCAAAGACAATGGCAGGGTTATCTTCCAGATCACTTGCAGCCGCGTCAGACCGTCCATCAACCCTGCTTCTTCTACCTCCGCAGGGAGGCCGCGGAAGTAACCTTGCAGCATGTATAGCGCCACCGGGATCGTCGTGACCGGATAGATCATCAATATACCGGCGATGGTGTTACGCAGACCCGTCACCGAGAACGCGATATAGATTGGCAACGCCAACACAATCATGGGCACCATGTAGATGAGTAGGATGGAGCGCGAAAACGCAGCGCGGCCCTGAAAGCGGAGCCGCGCGACTGCATAGGCGCCCGGCACACTGAACAGGAGCGTTAAAAGCACCGTAAGCACCGACACATAGAAGGATGTCCAGAGGTACCAGCCAAAATTGAAGTCCGTGATCAACTCGCGGTAGCTGCGGAAGAGGTCCCAACCCTTCGAGTAATCCAGTGAAAAGTCCAGCGGGTTAGCCAGCAGTTCAGCTTGGTTTTTCAAGCTGGTCATGACCATCACATAAAACGGGATAATCACGATCGCGATGAAGAAGATGTAACCGACACCCAACAAGAAGCGGATCACAGCCTCTTCAAATTCGTGGCGTGTGAGGGCACCGCGCGGCAATTCTTTGACAAAATGCGCCAACGGCCAACCCGTCCCGAAACCAAAAAGCACCGCAGCAACGACACGTTGGAAAGGCACTTGCGTCTCGGAAACCAACGGCCCAAAGCCGACAAACAGCAATGCGGCACCAATGACGGCAGCGACCCCGGAGACAATCCAACGATCGGGGCGGGCAAGGGCCAGAAGACCCAAACCAACACCAGCCGGAAGCGACCATAAGAATGATGGGCGATAGGCATCACCGGTCGCAAAACTCATTGCTACCGCAACGGTCGTGGCAATCACGAAGGTCCACAAAATGGCGAGCAATGGCGCGGTGATGTATCCATATCTAAGTGCACTCATAATCCCTCCTCCCGGCTGATAAAGCGGAAGAACAAGAAGGCAAATATGAGTAGGCAGCCGAAGATTACCACAGCCACCGCAGCACCCGCTCCGATGTTGGAAATAGCAAACGCTTGCTCATAGACATTGACGGTCAGCGTTCGCGTACCCGCATTGCCGCCCGTGAGTAGGAAGATGTCATCGAACTTGTTGAACGTCCAAATGAAGCGCAGCAGAAATAGTACCGACAGGATGCCAAACAGCATCGGCAGACTCAGGTACCAAAATTTTTGGAATGGTGACGCACCGTCCATGTCAGCAGCTTCATACATGTCATGGTCAATGGACTGCATGCGCGCCAGGATGAACAGAAAGCAAAGCGGGAAATATCCCCACATCGCAAACACCGTTACCATGATGAGCGCGAACGGCCGTTGGCCAAAGAAATTGATGGGAGAATCCGCGACCCCCATCTGAACCAAAAGCGCATTGGCTGAACCAGAAAACGGGTCGAAGAGTATGATCCATGTGAACGCCACAGCGATGATCGGGGCGACGTATGGAAAGAGAAAAAGGCCCCGCAAAATGCCCTGCCCTCGAAACTCCCGATTGAGCAGCATTGCCGCAAAGAGCCCGAGAAGTATGGCCCCAAGGGTCCCAAACAATGTGTAGAAAACCGTCACACCCAAAACAGTAAAAAATTCATCAGCGCTGAAGACCCGCGTAAAGTTTTCGGCGGTAAATTCGTTGTTGAACAACACAGAATCGCCCGAACCAGTCACCCGCGCTTCAGAACCTTCAACCATTTCTTCGGCCGCATCCTCATCAATGCCGGGGGCAATTGTTACCGGTAAGCGTATACGTTCGTTATATCCGGCTTCCAGGGTTCCAAATTCGCAGCGAAGTGTCTGACCGCCCAGCGAACAAGCTTCGGGCAGTTCGCCACTTATGGTCACTTCTGTGGGGATGACATCGGTGAAAGTCACGCCGGTCAGCTCTACGTCCTGACTGGAGTTTCGCAGACGATATTCGATACGAACCTCATCGCCAGACCCACGAAGCGCCTCACGTAAAATGGGCGCAGCGGGTCGTAAGTCTGCAAGGCCGATTGGCTTGACGCTAATCCAAAAGATCGCGAGTAGAGGTAGGATCACAACCAAAGAAACGATTGTGATGGTCGGGAAAAGGAGCGCCCATGCAAGACGCGCTTCGCGCCGTTGCAACGGGCCAACCCCACGAGGAGGCGTTGTGGCGGTCATGGGCTGAGCCTTCGGCAATCGGTAAAGTGCCCCGAGCTGAAAAGCCCGGAACACCAGATTTACTTGAGATTACTCGATGGCACCCAGTTGCTCGTTCAACGCGGCAACCGCAGCAGCGGCATCGATATTACCGTCAATGAATTCACGCACCACGCGGTTCACAACCTGAGCGTTGATCATTTTGGAGGCCAGGCTCAGCTGACCATCCGCAACACCCCAGCGTTGCGCAACATCTAGGCCACCAACGATCTCATCGATCATCTCTTGAGCGTAGAGGTCACCCAAGGGCGCTTTGCGATCAACACCGACCGGCAGTTGCGCCCAAGCTTCTGAAAACTTTGCAGGCTCGCTTGTCGTGCCACGACGCACAGGGAATTTCCCTTCTGGTGCGATGGACAGAGTTTGCGTGTAACCCTCATCCATCGAGAACTTCACAAATTCCATGGCAGCGTCAGTATCTGCATCATTGGTGATGCCGAAGTAGCGGACATCGCCCCAAGCTGCACCTTCTGGATTGGAAGGCCCGGAGAAGGTCGTCACGATACCGGTTTTGGTAGCCAACTCGCTTGATGTGGGGTCATCATTGATGGTTGGCGGCGCGCTGTCACGAAGACCGGCCAACTCATCGAGAATAAATGGCGACCAAATGATCATCGCAGCTTGACCGGCAAAATAAAGCTCGCGTGACTGTTGCCAGAACAATTCACCGGGTGGTGATGCTTCTGCAATTGCCTTGTAGAACTCAAGCACTTCAGTTGTCTTGGCCTCATCAAGTGGCGCAAAACCGTCTGCACCGACCGGCGAAACGCCGTTGGCTAGGAACACATGCTCCAATACCTGGCTCATGAAATTCTCATCGACCTTGGTCGCAGCGACGAAGCCATACATGTCCGGCGGGCTGTGCAGCGCTTCAATCGCAGCAATCACATTGGCAAAGGAGGTTGGGGGCTCCAAACCGGCTTCTTCAAATTTGTCGGCACGATAGACAATCATCTGCGTCCATCCATCAACCGGCACGGATGCAACACCGCCATCTACGGCGGCCATCGCAATCGCACCTGGCGCAAATGTACCGTTGCCTAGCTCCTCAACGACTTCGGTCGCAGCTTCGGTATCAAGGATACCAGCTTCCGCCCAAGGCAATGCATACTGAAGGGTATGATAAATAACGTCCGGCAAATCACCGGCAGCAAAAGCCGCTGTAGCGCGTGTACCAAGATCACTTTCGGTCACCGGAATCACTTCAACGGCGGTGCCGGTTGCAGCCTCAAATTGGGCAGCCATTTCTTCTTGTTTGGCGAGCCGCTCAGGTTGTTCTTCTGTAGTCCAAAAACGGATTGTATCAGCGTGAACCAAGCTCGTTGTCAGCGCAAAGGCAAGCGCCGCGCCGGCAAGTACGCCGGTCTTCATAATGGATTTCATCACATTTCCTCCCAGAGTGATGCGCCAAGCTAAGCGCTGATTGCAAACAATTGCAAGTTTACGCGACAACGATTTAAACCGATTGAGCGTTGGCAAACAAAGACCAGGGGCTAAAAAGCAGGTCGATCAATTGTTCAACCAGTGCGTCATAAAACCGTTTGTCGCATCGGGCTGTTCAAGCGTTGGCAAATGTCCCGCATTTTCAATGACAGCCAGTGCGGCGTTCGGCAGCAACGCCCTCATTTCTTCATGGCGTGAAACCGGGCACAAAAGATCGTGCCGGCCGCAAAGGACGAGCGTTTGGCCGGTAAATGATTTGAGCGTATCGGTTTGATCGCGCCGCTTTTGCAACGCGCGCGACTGATTCTCGAAGATTCCCGCCCCAAGCGCTTCTGCCATGTCCATACACGTATCAAGAATGGCGGGCTTGCGGTCGCTGTCGACAAGGTAGTTGGGCTTCATTTCGTCGCGCATCACGGAGTATAGCTGGCCACCGCGAACCGCATCGATCTGGGGTTCGCGCAAAGCTTGGCGCTCGGCAGTTTCTGCCCGATGATTGGTATCCATCAAACATAAGCGGCGTACCCGCTCGGGGGCTTGACGGACAATTTCCATGGCAACAATCCCGCCCATCGACAGTCCGGCCAACGCAAAGTACGGCGGGGCATTCGCCAGCACATCACGCGCGATGTCCGCCATGTTGTCTGCCTGCCCGATTGGCGCGCAATGTACGGCCCGCACACCCGAGAACAGCGCGATTTGCGGAGCGAACAAGCGGGCATCGCACATCATTCCCGGCAGGAGAATGAGCGGTTCCAAGTCTTTAGCCGGTATAAGTTGGGCCAGCGGCGTCATCGGTCCCAACCACTTGATAAAGCCCTGCTTCACCGGTCATGGACGGCACCACGGTATATGCAACATTCTCCGGCACTAACATCGTATCGCCTTCGGCCAAAATAGTGCTAGTGCCGTCCGCGATGACTTCCCAATAGCCTTTTACGGGCATCAACACGCTCGAATGGTCGTGACTGATCGGATTGGAAATTGGCGCCTTTCGCGACACGAAGTTGACTTCAAAACCAGGTTTGTCACGCAAAACACCATGTTCACCAATGACTGTTGCAGGCTTTTTGTCCGACAAGGCGACAAGATCCCAGTAGCGGCTCACATAACCACCGATCACATCTTTCGTTGTGGGCTCGGGAAAAGCTTTGAGCTCCTCGTCGCTTAAAAGCGGCATAGGCGCGACACCGTCGGGCAACGACTGGCCTGCCTTGGTGTCGTAGAGGCGACCATTTTCACCAAGCACCAACCCATGAGCATCCGCATCTTCAATCACTTGTGGCGCCCAAATAACGCCTCCGCCGGCATCGTCACCACCAAGGATGGCCATGATCATTCCATAGTCATTGCCGATATTCTCAAAGCCACGAAAGATACCTGTCGGGATGTTGAAGATATCACCCTCTTCCAGCACAACCTCACCGGCATCGCCCCAACGCCCCCAAAAGAACCGCCACCGGCCTTTGAGCACAAAGAATACCTCCGCAGTACGGTGACTGTGCAATGAGTTCCGGCATTTTGGCGGTTGACCCGCTGCGCCGATGTTAAAGCCTGGCGTATCAACAATGTGCACATGTTGGTCGGCGCTTTCTGAAACACCGCCGCCAATGATGGTGAAATTTTCTTTCTGGTCCGAGCCCGGCGTATGAGCATCGATAAACGCTGTACGGCACGGTTGCAGTTCACCATAGCGAACAATTCGCCGCTCAATCTCTTCCTTGGTTAGCGCCATTGCAGTCTCCCCGATCAATTATGCATACGTATGCACTGTGCCGTGAAAACTGCAAGTAAAATTGTGTGAGCCAAAAAAGATCCGCTTAGGAGGGTGACAGACCGCGAATGCGCTCAGAGCGACGTCGGATGAATTCAAGCGTCCCCAAAAGCACGATCGAAAGCGCCACCATGATGGTCGCCACAGCCAGAATCGTCGGTGAGATTTGTTCTCGAAGGCCGGTAAACATCTGCCAGGGCAAGGTTTGCTGCGAGGCGGAACCAAGGAACAAGATCACCACAACTTCGTCAAACGACGTAATAAAGGCAAACAACGCGCCGGAAATAACGCCCGGCAGGATCAACGGCATCTGCACTTTGAAGAATGTCGTCACAGGATCGGCCCCCATGGAGGCCGCAGCGCGGGTCAGTGACCGGTCAAAACCAACAAGTGTTGCTGTAACCGTGATGATCACGAAAGGCGTACCGAGCGCGGCATGGGCCAACACCACGCCCCAATAGGTGCCCTGCAAGCCGAGGCGTGAATAGAAGAAATACATGCCTGCGGCCGAGATGATCAGCGGCACGATCATCGGGGAAATCAAGACCGCCATGATGGCCGAACGCGCCGGCACGTGGCTTTGAGACAGGCCAATTGCGGCAAGGGTGCCAAGCGCCGTGGCGATGATTGTCGCCATCGGCGCAATCATGAATGAATTGCGCAGCGCCTGTTGCCAATCGGGATTGGTGAAGAAATCCACATAGTGTTTGAACGAATAGCCCGCCGGATCAAAGCGCAGCATTTCCGGCGTAAAGGTGAAGAAATCCTGCGCGTTGAAAGACAGGGGTATGATGGTCAAAATCGGAAAGATCAGAAAAAAGAAGATCAGCCCGCAAATGACACGAAATGCATAGTACCAAAAAATCTGGAGTGAGGATGCATAGGGTGGAAGAGGTGATGCCATCGAACTTTACCCCAACTTCACATTATCGATGCCGACTATCTTGTCGTAGCAGTAGAACAGTAACAGGACCAGTAACAGCAGGATGGCACCTAGCGCGGCGGCAAGCCCCCAGTTCAAGCTGGATGAAATATGGAAGGCGATCCGGTTGGAGATAAAGACGCCCTGCGTGCCGCCAACCAGCTCTGGCGTGATGTAGTAACCAATCGCCAGAATGAAGACGAGGATCGCACCCGCGCCGATGCCCGGGATCGTATTGGGGAAATAGACCCGCCAGAACGCCGTCCAATCATTTGCCCCCATGGATTTCGCCGCGCGCACATAGGAGGGCGAGATCGTCTGCATCACTGAGTAGAGCGGCAAGATCATAAAGGGCAGCAAAATATGCGTCATGGCGATGATCGTGCCGAGCTGGTTGTTGATCATCACCAACCGCGCACTGTCATCAACGACGTTGATCCAGACAAGGAAGTCATTGATCACGCCCTGTTGCTGCAGCAGCACCTTCCAGGCCGAGGTACGCACCAACAGCGACGTCCAAAATGGCAGAAGAACCAGGATCATCAGCAGATTGGCAGTCGATCGCTTTGTGTGGCTCATCAAATAAGCGATAGGATAACCCAACAGCAGCGTCGAAAAGGTGATGAGGAGCGACATCCACATCGTGCGGATAAACAGCTTGATGTAAATGCGCTCGTCAGCTGGCTTTAATTCAAAACTCTCAGACGTGCTCTCAGCATCAATCGCGGAAAGATAATATCCCGCCGTGTAGAGCGAGGAAAACTTCTTGATGACACGCCATGTCTCCACAGCGCCCCAATCCTCATCGGACTTAATGAACTGGGGCTTGAATGGGCCGGCTTCATCAAAACGCCGGATATCACGTCCGGTGCGGCGGAACATGCCGGACATGCCGGACAATTCATAGTTGAGACGAGACCCGAGGCGCGTGTGTATTCGCTTTTCTCTGGCAACCAGAAAGTCTCTGTAAAAAGCCGCATAGACTTCTTCAGGCGGCGCCGATCCCGATGCTGAATCCCAGTTTTGAAGCTCTGTTACTGTCTCGGGAATGGTATTTTGGACAATATCATTTTCAACCGACCGGAAGAGCATGTCGGCAATGGGCGCAAGAAAAGACAGAAGGATAAAAAACAGCAGCGGCGCAATTAGCACGAAAGACCGCATTTTCTCACGGCGCAGCGCGCGCGCCAGACGCTTTTTCAGAGGCGTTCCATCAGCAGCGCGCATGACGCCATCATCTGGCATTTGTTCGACATGTGTCATGTCAGCGCTGCTCATGGAATACCTCGACAATTAGGAGTGCGAAGCGGCAAGAGCCGCTTCGCTGATGATCAATTGCTTATTGAGCAAGCCAAGCCTGGAATTTTGCATCCAGATCGTCGCGATTGTCCGCCCACCACTCATAGTTATACAGGAACTGAGTTTCGGCATTGGCTGGATCTGTTGGCATATGCGGCGCCATGTCGATGCCCAACTCCGCATGCTGACCGACGAGCGGCGCAGAGGATTTACGCGCAGGACCGTAGGAAATAAATTTCGACTGATCCGCAAGACGTTGCGTGTCGGTCGCAAACTTAAGGAAGTGCTTGACGCGGTTCATTTTGGCTTCGTCAATGCCAGTTGGGATGATCCAACCGTCCAGGTCAAACATCTGCCAGTCCCAAAGCATCCCGATCGGCTGGTTTTGCTCCACAATAGCGGAGAACAGGCGGCCATTGTAGGTCGAACCCATTACAACTTCCCCGTCCGCGAGAAGTTGCGGTGTTTCGGCACCCGCTGACCACCAAACAACGCTGTCTTTAATGGAATCAAGCTTAGCAAAGGCGCGATCAACACCTTCATCCGTTTCCAGCACATCATAAACGTCAGCAATGTCGACGCCGTCACAGATCAATGCCCATTCCAGGTTGGCAATCGGACGTTTCTCAAGTGCGCGCTGGCCAGGATAGGTTGCTGTATCAAATACAGCGCACACTTCAGTTGGCGGCGTATCGCCGACCTTGTCGGTGCGATAACCGAAAGTAGTTGAATAAACGATTTGCGGCACGAAGCACTCATTGACGCGCAGGTCGCCAAAATCATCATCTGCCGAAGTGCCATCAGGCGCAGCCGCGAGTTCGGTGTCGCCGTCGATCTCAAGAGCCAAGCCTTCATCGCAAAGACGCAGTGCGTCAGAAGCCACGACGTCGACCAGATCCCAC
>JBCBYO010000028.1:0-42815 GCA_039815825.1 Pseudomonadota bacterium | reverse complement strand
ATCAGGCGCGCTCAGTTGCCGATCAATTTTTGGCGCGCGGGGCAGCGCTTGCAGCTGATATCGAGAACAGATACGTACAGTGACGGATTCACCACATGTTAACGATTTGTGATAGTTCGGGATTACTTTTGTGTCTGGGCTGCTAAAGACTTAATTGTATATGAACAAACTAGGCTCATTCCGAGACGTTTCGCTATGGATACCAATCAAAAGCTGACAGCAATCGACGAGGCAATCGTTCGCGAAAAACGCAGTGCCGCCCGAGAAGTATATCATGACGCCTGGGCTGACGGCGTTCTGGAAGGTATTGATACAGACATTTTGGCCGAAACCGCGATCACGACAGTTTTGGAAGAGACCATCCATGAAGGCGGTGAGCATGCTGCGCTTGCGCTTTTGGAAGAACTGATGGATCGTGTTAAGTCTGGTGACTTCACGCTCTATAAAACACTTCAGTAATCTTGGAGGGGTGAACATGGCAAAGGTGTCATGGAGTATCGCCCCACTTCTTCTCCTCGCTTTCTTGACCGCGTCTTCAGCGCTTGCGCAAGATGATGGGGTTCCAGCGCCTTCCGGTGTTATCCCGATACCAACCCCGATCGAAAACCCGAATTTGCCATTGCAGCCGCCGCGCGCAAACGAGACCTTTATTGACCCTTCGCGCAACCCGGTCGGCGTTCAAGACACCAGTGTACAAATCTCCTATGATCTAGAGGCGCTGCCGATGCCGGTGCGCCGCATGCGTGAGTTGATTATCGATGCGGCAATGGCCGGTGACCTTGAACAACTCCGTCCACTTATTGGTATTGGGGCAGACACCACACGTCTTTCCTTTGGTGACGTGGAAGAAGACCCGATCGAATATTTAAAGTCGATCTCCGGCGATGCGCAGGGGCACGAGATTTTAGCCATTCTACAAGAAGTCCTGGAAGCCGGTTATGTTCACGTTGATGAAGGCACGGATACCGAACTTTATGTCTGGCCCTATTTTTTCGCGCTACCATTAGACGAGCTTAACGCAGTTCAACGGGTGGAGCTGTTCAAGCTGGTGACTGCTGGGGATTATGAAGATATGCTTTCGTTTGGGGCTTATATCTTCTTTCGTGTCGGCATCACACCAGAAGGTCGATGGTTGTTTTTTGTAGCAGGTGATTAGGGGTGCAACATGCGCTGGCTTGTTTTGTTGGTGACACACGGATTTGTTTTTGCGGCGGGTTTCGGCCTTGGCGTCTATTTGCTTCCGATTTTAACGGCACCGCCAAGCGTTGACCGTGATGTCTTGGCGTCGAGCGCAGAAAATGCGGCCTACCAGGTTGAGTTTACGCGCGATCTTGCTGGCAGTGATTTCCTTCACTGGGGTGAGGGAACGGTTAGCGTCTCCGCCGATATGGTCGTGCATGAAGGAGCCCTTTCGCCCGGACCCGATTACAAGCTTTATCTGCTGCCCGAATTCGTTGAAGACGAGGCTGGTTTTGAAGCGATCAAGGGCCAGTCGCTGCAGGTTGGTGACATCAAAACGTTTGATGGCTTTATCGTGAATCTGCCGCCGGAAGCCGACATTGAGGCCTATAATACGGTGCTGGTTTGGTGTGAGGCTTTTGGTGAATTTATCACGGCCGCGAAATACCGATAACTCTGGCATTTGCTAAAAGTCGAACTGTTAGCGTTAATCTGCCTTAAAAATTGATCGTGTCACACCGTTTGGTATTTTTACCGCACTTCAAGAGGGTGCGGTCATGGAATTCAACTACGCGAGGCATTTTGCGTTGTCGGCGGCGCGATATCCACATCGTGCCGCTGTTAGCGTCGGCAAGACAACACTCACCTATGAACAGTTAAAAACGCGGGTCCAGTTGCTCAGCGCGCAATTGCAGCCTGTTTTGGGAGAGGGCCGGGTAGGTGTACTCGCTTCTCGTTCCATAGATACGTGCACCGCGTTTTTGGGCACTGCATGGGCAGGCGGCACTTATGTTCCGCTTGGTCTTTCGCTCCCAGATGAACGGTTGATTGCTCTTTTTGAGCAGCTTGAGCTCGACGCTTTGATTGTCGATGAAGCTGGCGCGAAGAAACTAAGTCCTGCTGTGCGCGCTGCAGCGCCTGAATTGATCTTGGGGCCGGGCAATGACGTGGGCAGGTTTCAGCCCGTTAAAGGCCGGGTCGAGGCTGCCGTTATCGAAGCGCAACCCGCTGACGTTGCGCCTGACCATTTGGCCTACATCATCTTTACGTCCGGTACGACCGGGATGCCGAAAGGCGTAATGGTCAATGGCCGTTCGATCACACTTTATCTGGATGCGATCGAGCCGCATTATCGGCTAATGCCTGAGGATCGGGCTGCTGAAACCTGCGAAAGCAATTTTGACCTGTCGATCCACAACATGCTGACGTGTTGGCGTGGTGGTGCCAGCCTACACATCATGCGGCCGCTCGATCTGGTTGCACCGGCTCGATTTATCCGATCCAAAGCCATCACGACTTGGCTTTCGGTCCCCTCTGTCATCACGCTGATGCGCCAGGCTGGTGGCTTGAAACCAGACACACTGCCGACGCTGCGCCTGACCTGGTTCTGCGGTGAACCCCTGCCATTGGAGGCCGCACAGGCGTGGGCCGCGGCAGCACCAAACAGCGTGATCGACAATTTCTATGGGCCCACGGAAATCACAATTGCCGTGGTGCTGCAGCGCTTTGGTGGTGAAGGGCCGGTAACACCCGAGCGCGGGATTGTTGCTATTGGCCAGCCAATCAGTGGGATTTCCATGAAGATCGTCGATCAAAATGGCGATGAGGTTCCTGATGAAACGCCGGGCGAAATCGTGCTGGCTGGCGCGCAATGCGCATCCGGATATTTTCGAAAACCCGACTTGACGGCCAAAGTCTTCAAAACCGTGGATGGCGAGCCCGGTTATTTTACCGGTGACCGCGCCTATCGCGACCGGAACGGCATTTTTCACCACCTTGGCCGGATGGATAACCAGATCAAATTTAAGGGCCATCGCATCGAGCTGGAAGAGATCGACGCCAAAATCCGGGAGGTTACCGGCACTTCCATGGTTGGTACTGTAACGTGGCCCATGGAAGGAGAAACCGTCAAAGGTTTGGCAGGTTTCTACAGCGTCCCGGAGCTTGATACTGAGAAAGTCCGCGAGCGGCTACGTGCGCTTCTGCCACCGCACATGGTGCCCGGGCTTATTGAAAATATCGCAGACATGCCGTTGAGCGCCAACGGCAAGGTGGATCGCAAAGCGCTGCGTGTCATGTTGGATAATCGAAACGAAGAAAGAGACGCGGCGGCATGAGCACTGACCTTTCCGCCAGCAAGCAGCTTCCTGTCTGGTCGTTGAACCCACTCCATTGGCGCCAATGGTGGATGGGTATGGACAAAAATCCGGCTGTGCTTGCCTTTGCGCAAACTTGGCCTGGCATTTTTTTGCTTCATGGCACCTTTCTGATCTGTCTTGCTGCGATGCCCATCTTGCGGCTGAACCATGTTGCGCTGGTTGCGGTATCGCTCGCGTTATGCATGCAGTTTCCGGCACGCCGCCTTGCTATTATCGCAATAACAGGCAGCGCGTATTTCCTGCTCAGGCCGTTTAAAATCGGCCAGTTCTACGAACAGTTTGAAGTTTCGCTGGGTGTCAGCCATTCAGCTATTTTATCAAACCTTGCGCTTGTTCTGACCGGTTTGGTTTTCATGGTTTTCGCCTATGCGATGATTGTTAATGTGCGCACCAAACACATTGCGGTTGTGGCAAACCAGCCCTTTGCGTTCATGTTGCTTGTCATGACTTTTCTCACGGCATTGACGTTGGTTCTACCCCAAGAGGGCTGGGCGTTTGCGGCTACCTGGATCGCGCTGGCCTACCTTGCTTCAACTTGTTTCTTCCTCGGCTACATATTGATGGATGTACGGACTAAAAATCCGGCGCCACTTGCAACGCAAATTGGTTTCTTGCGGCCTTTTTGGGCCGGTTTCGCGCCGCCCATAAAAGGACCAACATACATCCTGAAATTTGAAGCCAAAGACGATGAAGCCCTCGCTGTTTCGCGGCTGAAGGCGGTTAAATTGGCCGTTTGGGCGCTGACGCTCTTTCTGATTTGGGAATATGGTTTTAACCGTGGCCTTTACGGTCAGATGCAGTTTCCACGTCTGGACGCCCTTATTATCGCGACCGCCAATGGCGAAACGTCTTCCATCTTCTTGCGTTGGGCAGCTGTCGGGATCGACTTCATGGCTGTTGTTGTTTTCATGGGCGCTGCGGTTCATGCGACGGTAGCGACGATCAGGATGGCCGGATTTTGCATCCCTCGTGGAATGGTACGCCCGTTAGCCTCGCGATCGATTGCTGAGTTTTGGGGTCGTTACCTCTTCTACTTCAAAGAAATGTTGGTCGATTTCTTCTTCTATCCGGCATTCCGGCGCTTCTTTAAGTCGAGCCCTAAACTGCGAATGGCCTTCGCCACTTTTTGCGCTGCTTTTATTGGCAACATATTGTTCGACTTGATCCATGTGTTGCCGCTGATGGCTCGCGATGGCTTCTGGGCCATCATGGACCGGTATGTTTCCTACACGCTTTACGCGGGGATCATGACAATCGGTATTATTTGGTCCCAGTTGGCGAATAAGCCGAAGCCAGAGGATGGCTGGTTTCGATATGATGTCCTGCCGCGGGTACAAGTTATTGGTTTTTTCGCACTGTTACAGGTGATCGATGATTCATTTGGCGACGCGCCTGTCGCCGACCGTCTTGCCTATTATGGAAGTCTTGTTGGAGTGATGTGATGAGTATGGAGAAGTTAGCGCTGTTGCGCGAAACCATTGGACAAATGCTTGTGGAACGCGGCCATGGTAGTGAATTTTCGAGCAGCGACTCCCTTTTTGACAGCGGCCGCCTGGATTCCATGTCAGCGGTCAATTTGTTGATGGAGCTTGAACAGGTATTCGACATTGATTTGTCCGACCCTGACTTTGACATCAGCCAGATCGACACGTTTGAACAGATCACCAATCTGGTCAGCGAAAACGCCTGATCGCTGGCTGCCTGTCAGTTTTCTTAAAAAAAGAAACGCGTAGCGAGAATAAGACAGGGCTTCCATGCGTAACCCACGCAAGACCGACCAATCATGGGCGGCTTTCACGGATACGAACCAGGAGACCCCGATGCTAACAAAACGTATGCTCATTGCGGCTGTTGCCGCTTTTGCCCTTTCACCCGTAAGCGCATTTGCTGCCGGCCACGCCAAAGAAGTGCGCATTGCCGGTTTTGCTTTTGGCCCCGCTGAACTGACCGTAAAGGTGGGCGATACGATTACGTTCATCAACGGTGATGGCGCGCCTCACACAGCGACAGCCACTGATGGGTCATTTGATACAGGCCGCTTGAACGCCGGCGACTCTGCGACGGTGACTATTACCTCCGCCGGCACCTTTGAATACGTGTGCAGCTTTCATCCCAGTATGAAGGGTGTGATCATCGCTGAGTGATCAGCCGGGTTTAGGGAAGCAAGGCGGCAATCTTGCCGCCTTTTTTCTTAGCGTATAATTCTGATCCAGCGGGCAAGATCCAATAGGCTCATCAGTGCGCCTGCAACATAGGTGAGCGCTGCGGCGCGTAGCACTGTTCGCGCACCGGCCAAATCTTCCTCATCTTTTAAATAACCGCCTTCCCGTAAAATCGGCAGCGCCTTGTTGAAGGATGCATCATACTCAACAGGCAGCGTCACCAAATGCACCAACACCCGGATACCCAAGAGCGCTATTCCAAGCGCGACCATGCCGAATATTGCGGCGGGTGTGCGCGCAATCACGAACAAGAACGGTGTTGCGATGAAGAAGACAGAAGCGATGCGGTCGGTGACCATCGCGACGCGGACCATCGCCTGCCGGGTGGCAAGACCTCGCTCCTGGCGATAATGCTGGATCGCATGCCCAACTTCATGGGCTGACACAGCAACTGCGGTCAGACTGGTCCCGTGATAATTGTCAGCCGACAAGCGAACCGTTCGGGTTTCCGGATCATAGTGGTCCCCTTGTCCTGGCTTGGTTTCCTCGACGTTGACGCCGTCAATTTTATAGTGAGCGACAAGGTGTTCCGCCAGTTCGCCGCCGGTGCCAGGAAAATCCGGCCGATCTCCCCCATGTTTTTTCATCGCCTGTTTCACCCAAAGCGATGGGCCGAACACAAGGGCGAGAACAACAACTACGGCAATAATGGCAAGCACGGACATAATTGGGATATGGGTTCTGGTGCCAAGATTTGAAGGCGTCCTTGTTTTGTTGATTGGCCTAATCGCCTTGATTGGTGATGCGTCGCGCGGAGGTCTTCAAATGCGCATCAAAAATATGCTTCTCGCCCTATCGATGTTCGCGACATCGCCCAAGATGGCCCAGGATGTTGCTGACGGCATTGCTCCCGAAGCAGAAAGTCCAACCGTGACAATGGGTTTCAGCGATAGTGCCTAAGCATCGCTTGCAGCCAAGCGTGATGGCGTGCCGGTCAAGTCGAATGATTGGATGGTGGTTGCCGCCAATCCACTGGCCGTAGAGGCAGGCGCCAGTATCTTGCGTCAAGGTGGCACAGCGGCCGACGCGATGGTCGCAGTTTGACGTCAGAACTGCACGCCATTTCTATTTAAGATGGCAAGCTTTCAAGCGGCGCTGACCCAAGGCGCGAAGGTGCTGCGATTGGGGAATGAAATATTCTTCTTAATTTCACCGAAGACCTGTATTTGTACGGATATCTTTTTCGTATTTTGAGTAATTTGACGATAAACTGATAATATATATGAAAATTATAGACTAATACTAAATTCCTATTATAATTGATTTGATTATTCAGAAATATAGCATGATTTTTGGAATCCGGGGGCGTTTCTTAAAATATGGGGCGTAAAGTGAGTAAACATAACCTTCATGATTTGACCGATAAGATCGTTCTCGTTCAAGAAGAAGTGTCACAACTTCGCGGAACGGAACTTGTAAGCTATTTACTATCGATGGCTGTCTTGGAAATGAACAGATTTGAGAACGTAAATGGGTTTAACAGTGCAATCCGCGGCCTTGAAAATATTGATGAGGCCACGCGTGTAAGGGCGAGCTAAAAACTATACTGCCTCGCGCTCAGCCCAACCGGCAAATGTCTTCTCCAGCCACACCACGATGTAGTAGAGCAGGATGCCGAGTGCCGCTAACGCGATGAGGACAGCAAACATGAGTGGGTAGTCGGAGTTTGTTTTGCCGCTGTCAAACAGCGCACCCAATCCGCGCCCGTGTGGCGACACGATTTCCATCAAATTGGTGCCGATGAACGCAAGTGTCACCGCTACTTTCAAAGCGCCGAAGAATTCCGGCAGCGTCTTTGGCAGCGCGATTTTCCAAAAGATGGTGAACTTGGAGGCGCCGAGTGATCGCAGGATGTCACGATATTCGGGCTCCAATGTTGAGAGGCCGATTGAGACTGACACAGCGATTGGGAAGAACGAGATCATAAAGGCGATCAGCACCGTGTTAAAATCGTGAGCGCCCACGAACATGAGTGCGATAATCGGTACCACGGTGGCCTTTGGGATCGCATTGAACCCAACCAAAAGCGGATAGAGCGCGTCACGCATCGTACGAGAGAAGCCCATCACCATACCGATGGCGGTACCGACTATGATGGCAAGCAAAAGTCCGACAACTGTGCGCCAAAGCGTTTGCCAGCCCATTTCAAGGAACAGGCCCCAATAGCGTTGGTAGGCGGGCCAAAGGTCGCTGGGCGAGGCCATTTTGTAGTTGGGCCAACCATTGGCCCAGACGAGTAATTCCCACAAGAGGAGGAAGATGATGATGGCCAGTGTCGGCACGGCGATCTTTTGAAATCTCATTGTGCTGCCTCCAACGCTTCGTCATTGGCGGGCGCTCGGCCTTGCGCGATTTCAATTTGGTGCCGCAGGATGTTGAGTTGCTCGGCCGCCGTTGGCGTATAGAGATCATCGATGGAGCGTTCGGCGCTCGCACCGGGAATCTTCATCTTGTATTGTGCCGTGGCCGGTCGGCCGGAGAGCACCACAACTTCATCGGCGAGGAATATCGACTCGCGCAAGTCATGCGTGATGAGCAGCGCGGTAAACGGCTCCTCCGCGCGCAGATCATGCATGGTCTGCCACAGATCTTCGCGGGTGAATGCATCGAGCGCACCGAACGGTTCATCTAGGATCAGGACATCGGGTTTGTGCACGATCGACCGGCACAGCGATGCGCGTTGGCGCATGCCGCCTGACAATTCTGACGGGCGTTTATCCTCAAAGCCTTCGAGCCCTACAAGTGCAAGCAATTCGCGGGCACGCGCTTCTCGGTCCTTGCGGGGCATGGATTGGGCAACAATTTCGAGCGGCAGGATGACATTGTCGAGGATGGTGCGCCATTCCAGCAACACTGGATTTTGGAAGGCCATACCAACAGTTTTTTTCGGCCCCTTGACCCGTTCGCCGTGCAGCCAAACTTCGCCCTCATCAGGGCGCATCAGTCCGGCAATCAGGCGGGTCAGGGTGGACTTGCCGCAGCCGGACGGGCCGACAACCGCGCAAAACTCGCCTTCCTTGATGGCGATGTTCAAGTCGTTCAGGACCGGTAGTCGCTGGTTGTTGGGCAGCTTGTAGGCGTGCGTGACGCTCTTGATATCGATCAGATTGGCCATGGTGCCACTTTGAGAAATGAGTGGCCGCCGCGCAATTCAGGTGCAATACGCGGCGGCGTTTTGGATTATTTCAGCATCCGCATGTCAGCGGCGGGTAGATAATCCGCGTTAAAGTAGAGCGACGCATCAGGTGCGTTTTGGAACTCGTATGTCTCGCCAAGTTGCGCCAGTGCTGCCGCCATGCGGGCATCGTCAATGCCACCCATGCCGTTGGTTGCCACATAGTCCGTCAAAACATTCTGATCGATGGACATTTGCAGACGCTCTTGTTCCAATGCCTTGTCGATGGCGACGTTGCGTTTAGAAAGCGCTTCAATACCGGCTGCGGGATCGGCGATGGCATCGGCCCAACCTTTGGACACGGCGGTCAGGAACTTGGTGATGGTCTCACCATTGTCGGCAGCCCAGTCAGTGTTCACCAAAATGGCGTTGCCGTAGAGGTTCAAACCGTAGTCGGCCATCAGAATATTGGAGATATCATCTTCGGCCACGCCCAGGCGTTTAAGGTTCAAGACGGAGGAGAAGGAGAAGCCGGTGATGGCGTCGACCTGTCCTTCGGCGAGCATGGGCTCACGTGTCGGGAAGCCGACCGGCTCAACGGTGATGCTGTCAACATCGAGGCTGTTGGCCGATGCAAAGGCCGGGAACTGCGCCCAAGCGCCGTCCGGTGGCGGTGCACCGAGTGTCTTGCCTTCCAGATCTTTTGGCTCGGCAACGCCTTGTGACTTACGGCCGACAATCGCGAAAGGTGGCTTGTCATAAACCATCATGACGGCGGTGACCGGTGCGCCGGGGTTTTGGTCGAGGAACTTGATGACCGAGTTGATGTCACCAAAACCGATGGGGAAAGCGCCGGTGGCGATTTTGGGGATGGTTTGAACCGAGCCGGAACCGGCTTCAATGGTCACATCCAGACCTTGATCGGCAAAGTGGCCGTTATCGATCGCCAGAAAATAAGGCGCGCTCGGACCTTCAAACTTCCAATCCAGCGCGAAGGGCACTTCGATGTTTTGGGCAAAGGCAGTGCCTGCAGAGATAACGCCTGCGGCCGCTGCGAGAAGCAGTCTTTTGAACAATGTGGGACTCCCTGTATTTCGAGACCCTGAACTTGAACCCATGGCGAGAAAATGTGCAAGTAAGATTTTGCGTATTAATTGTGCAGCGGGTGCGACTTAATGCAAGGATGCGACTTTGTCTTGAGCGATCCTCTCCAGCCATTTGCGGGTTGGAAGGTCTGTGCAGAGGTCTATCGCTTTGCGATAAGCTGCTTGGGCCGAACTTTCGTCGCCCGCCATTCGGTGTAGATAGGCAGCGGTCGCCCAATAAGGCTGGAATGCGTTTGCATGCCCGGCATCAACGGTTGCAAGTGCGTTCAACCCTGCTTTCGCCCCAAATGCGTGCCCGACGGCCGCCGCTCGCGCGACAGCTGCGCCCATTGTTGGCGCAAAGGCTATCAACCCATTATAAAGCTGCGCGATAGCGGCCCAGTCTGTTAAGCCTGAATTTGCCCGATCACAATGAATAAGCTGAATTGTTGCCTCAATTTGAAAACGTCCCGGTGCCTTTTGGGCGGCGGCGCGCGTCAGCAATGTCTCACCGCGGCGGATAAGCATTTTGTCCCACAGTGCAGTGTTTTGCTGATCGGTTGGAATGTGAACGCCTTTTGCCGTTAAACGCGCTTGACGACGCGCCATGGACAGAGCGACGAGCGCGGCAAGGCCCAACGCTTCTGCTTCTTCCGGCAACATGTCGGTCACCACCGTCGAAAGATACAATGCTTCCTTTGCCAAATCGCGTGTCACGTCCACATTTTCAGCATCTTGCCATGAGAGCGAGTAGGCACCGTAGATGGCCTCCAAAACACCATCCAGTCGAGATTTGATTTCGGATTGATCGGGAATTTCAAATGGTATGCGCGCATCTTTGATTTTGCGTTTGGCCCGCACCAGCCGTTGCGCCAGTGTCGCGCCCGGCATCAGATAGGCGCTTGCAATCTCATTGGCTTCTAAACCCAAAACGGTTTGTAGCATCAAAGGTGTGTGGACCGTGCTGTCGATGGCCGGGTGCGCGCACGCAAACAAAAGCTTCAACCGTTCATCGGGTATGTCTTGTCCGTGAGGTTTGGCCGTATCGGTCGGCATGGAATTCATTTTGAAACTCTCATCATCGAGCGAGCCCGCGGCGGTTTTATTGGCCGCGCTTTTGGCGACGTCGCGCTGGCGGTTTTTTGCAACCGTTAAAAGCCAGGCTTCCGGCGAGTCGGGCGCGCCGTTCTTGGGCCATGTCTCCAACGCTTGGGCAAAAGCATCTGCCAACGCATCTTCAGCAGCGGCTATGTCCCCCGATCGTTTTGCGAGGATAGCGATAAGTCTGCCATAGGCAGCGCGGGCAACATGCTCTGCCCGCGCTTTTGCTTGGTTGTCAGTGACCGACGGGCTCACCGCCTAGCCCGCATGCGGGTTGCCACCCTCGGGCATTGCCGAAGCTCGAACCTCGATCAACCCATAATGGACGGAAGGACATTTCTCCGCCCATGCTAACGCGGCATCCAAATCGGGGACATCGATCACAAAGGTGCCGCCCAACTGTTCTTTGGTATCCGCATAGGGTCCATCTTGTATCTGCTTGGTCCCGCCCTTGAGCGTGATGGTTGTGGCGGTCGGCGAAGGCTGGAGCCAGTCCGTGTGGACCAGCACGCCAGCTTCGTTGAGTTGACGAATATATTCTCCAAATACCTGCAAACTCTGCGCCATGTCTTCTGGGCTCACGTCAGCAAACTGACTTTCATCATTGTACAAAAAGAATGTGTATTTCATCGTCTGTTCCCCCTCATGCGGCCTGCGCGGCTTTGTTCAATTCCTCAAGGCCCAACTCGTAAACCGGGCCGAGCATACCATCGAGAAAAAGACCGACGACACGCCCAATCGGATTGAAACCGAACTCGGATTTGGTCGACCACGTCACTTCTGTGTTGCCGTTTTGCGGTGACAAACGAAATTCTGTGACGGGTTTACCCATGGCGCCGAGATCGATCTGCATGGTCACGGACCGGTTTTCTTCCATGGCAACAATTGTTTGTGTGCCTTTGCCGTCTTTCCCGTCGAATGCGAAACCGGAACCAATGCCGTGGGATGGGCCGTGCATGGTAATTTTCAGGTTCTCATCTTTCACCTTGTATGGGTTGAAAGACTGGTAACCTTCGTTGGAGGCAACCAAAGCAAAGACCTTGTCGGCCGGTGCTTCGATAACGGCGCTGCGCTCAACAGTTTTTGATGAAGGCAGTACAAAAGGAACGGCTACAACAGCTGCGACAGCGATGGCGCCGATTGTGAGATATGTATTCATTTTCATTCTCCGATCTTGAGTTGGCGAAAGCATTTTTTCCTGCGCTTTCACCACCCAGACGATCGAGAGACTGCCCAATCGACACATACGGCAATTTTTTTTGATTTTTTTTCGCAGCCGTTAATTTTGGCACCCAAATTGATTAAGGTGTCGGCAGTTCGAGGGGAAGGCCATGAAGCGCGCGATCAAAGTTTCTGGGGCGGCAGAGATGATACCAGATGGTGCGGTGTGCCTGATTGGCGGGTTCATGGGCGTTGGTTCGCCCCACCGATTGATTGACGCGTTGGTGGAAAAGGGCGCGCGTGATCTGACGGTGATCGCCAATGATACGGCTATGCCCGGTACCGGGATCGGCAAATTGATCAGCGCCGGATGCGTTGCCAAGGTCGTCGCCTCGCATATTGGCCTGAACCCTGAAACGCAAAAGAAAATGATCGACGGCGAGATCGACTGCACGCTGGTCCCCCAGGGAACATTGGTGGAGCGCATTCGTGCGGCAGGGGTCGGGCTTGGCGGTGTTTTGACGGCGACCGGGTTGGGAACGCCGGTCGAAGAAGGCAAGCAAATCGTGGAAGTTGGCAGCAAGCGCTATCTCTTGGAAGAACCCATCCATGCGGACTTTGCGCTCATTGCAGCCAGCCAGGCCGATTATGTGGGGAACCTCGAATACTCGCTAACGGCGCATAATTTCAATCCGATCATGGCGATGGCCGCGACAACCGTGATCGCCGAACCGGAGTCGATTGTCCCGGTTGGTGTGATCCCGCCGGACCATGTCAAAACCCCGGGCGTCTTGGTGGATCATCTTTTGGAAAGGGCAGGGCGATGAGCATGGACGCCAAGGAAATCATCGCGCGCCGTGTCGCGCTTGAGGTTGAACCCGACACGTTGGTCAATCTTGGCATCGGCTTGCCCTCGATGGTCGCCAATCATTTGCCAGAAGATGTCCATGTGTTTTTTCAGGCCGAAAATGGCGTGATCGGCCTTGGCGCGCGGCCGCCGGAAGGGATGGAAGACCCGGACCTGACCGATGCGGGCGGTGGCTTTGTCACCGCTGTGCCGGGCGCTGCCTCCATCGACAGCGCGATGAGTTTCGGCATTATCCGTGGCGGCCATTTACATATGACAGTGCTTGGCGGATTGCAGGTAGATGAGCGCGGCTATCTTGCCAACTGGACCATTCCCGGCAAAATGGTGCCGGGAATGGGCGGCGCGATGGACCTGGTGGCGGGTGCCAAAAAGGTCGTTGTTGCCATGACTCACACGGCCAAGGGCAATGCCAAGATTGTAACGACCTGTACCCTGCCGCTGACCGCCACGCGAAGGGTCGATCTGATCGTCACTGAAATGGCGGTGATCAAGCCAATGGAAGAAGGTTTGAAGCTGATGGAAGTCGGCCCCGGCTTTACCGTTGATGATGTGATGAGTGCGACCGAGGCGACGCTGATTGTGGATGGTGATGTGCCGGAGATGCAGTTGGGGTAGGGGCGCGCTGTTTTTCGATGTTCTGGATGTTTGCTTGGCGGACACAGTTACCGTTGCGTGTCCTCGTGTTTGCGCCAAACAGAGATGTGCTTATCGCTCGTGAAGTCATACGGTGACCGATCCCAATCTGACCACCGATGCTCTAGTGACATACCGGCAATTTTTGCCATTAAATCAAGTTCAGCGGGCCAAGCGTAACGGAACGGAATAGATAGATATTCGTGGCGACCATCTTTCATCCATACATGGTTTGAAGTGAATTTTTGTGACGCAACGTCAAACTCGTCGATGCCAAAGTGGTCACGGCTACTCGAGAACGCACGCCTTTTCTCGCCGAAGGGAATTTTCTGGATGGGCGGCACTAGAGTTTCGATAAGAAAGCGCCCTTGCGGCCTAAGATGCCGTGCGGCGTTTCGAAAACAGTCGATTTGGGCTTGCTGTGTCGTCAGGTTGTAAATCGTGTTGAAGACAAGGAATACCAACGAAAAGTCGCCAGATATTTGGGTTGAAGTCATGTCTCCGATACTGATTTCAATCGGAGGCCCGACTTCCTTTTCTCGCAACTTATTTACCATTGCGGCTGACAGTTCGATGCCTTTTACCGGTGCACCTCGTTCGGCCAGTGGAAGGGCAATCCGTCCAGTTCCAATTGCAAATTCAAGCGCACTGCCTCCATCTGTCAAATCGAGTAAGCAATCGACCGTCTGCTCAATCAACAAGGGATCCGTTCCGCCGTGATCTTCGTCGTATGTATCTGCAACAGCTTCGGTGAAATAACCAACAGGATCCATTTGCTACATCTCGCGCTCGTCAAACTGAACGCGGCTCTAAATATAGTTTGTAACAAGGTTATGTGGCCGCTGGAGCATACGTCAGATTGGGCTCGGTAGCGCTATCACCGCCCTCCCTTAACCATCTCCCCAAACCTCAAATTCACCCTGTCGGTTTAGGCTCCCTTGCGTGGGGGCTTTCGACCCAAGGGCCTTGAACCAAGTTTCATCCCAAGAGAGTTTTTTTGCTTGAGTAGCGGGGCCTACACGTCACATGTCGTGTAGTTTTCACACACTACCCAGCCCCGCTGATGCGCCGTTTAGCCTTAGTACAAACGGTTCTGGCCATCCTTCACGACGATTGCATCCACGTCAGAGACCTTGTCTTCCAGCTTGCCGTGGACCTTTAGGAACGTTCCGGCGCTAGGCACGTCAGACGTATCCGGCCACTTTTCTTTGTCCCACATCTTTGCCCTCACGAACGCTTTAGGGCAGTGGCTGAGTAGGTGGTCGACCTCAACCAAGATGGCCAAGTCCGGCGTATGGCCGTTAACTTCCATGCTCGCAAATATGGACGTATCGCGCACAATGCGCGCGCGCCCGGACACACGCAAACTGTCTCGATATCCAGGGATCATGAAGTAAAGGCCGACGCCGGGGTCACGGATAATATTTTCAAACGCGTCGGCGCGGTTATTGCCGAGCCGATCCGGCAGGGCGATGACCTTGTCACTTACCACCTTAACAAAGCCCGGCGGATCACCGCGTGGGGTCGTATCGACGCCGCCGTCTTGTCTGCGTGTTGCGAGGATGACCATTGACGATGCGGCGATGAACTTTCGAGCCAAGTCATCCACATGGTCGATGGCTTTGTTTGCGACAAACCGAGATGGGGGATTGCGATATCGCCTCAATTCATCCTGCGAGGTGATTTCACTTTCGACATCAATTCCAAAAACATCTGCCATGATTACGATCATCCAATTGCTGAAGACGGGTCCATCACCCGATCAACCGGATAGATCGCCGTGATCGGAATTCCGCTGATTTCAGAGTGCTTGCGAATAGCGGTCTCATCGTCTGCCAGATATACGCAAAATATTTTGTCACCGGCCACGTGGCTGTGCTGCCATTGAACCGTGGGTGCAAGTTGGGCCAGCGCCGAATTGGAATTTTGCGCCGCCGCAACAGCTTCTTGGTCATTCATTGATCCAGCACCTGGAATGTCGCGCTCTATCACATACTTTTTCATGGTTCCCTCCTGTCCAAAGACACCAATGCGTGGTGACTTATGTGGAGGTAACGCTACTGATTAATCGATATCTAGTCTGATTTCAGAACTAGTTTGGCGGCGCGACATTGATATGTTTGCGCAAAGCCCGCTGGAGAGTAGCTAATGCAGAAAAGGCCTCATTATGGGCAATACTGCCCCCTATCGATGGCAACCGAAATACTGGGGACACGATGGACGCTGTTGCTCTTACGTGAGTTGTTGGAAGGCTCAACCCAGTTCAATGAAATCGCACGCGGTGTACCCCTGATGTCGCGTAGCATGTTGTCTCAGCGTTTGAAGGATATGGAATATGCAGGTTTGTTAACCCGCGATGCGCACGGACGTGGCAAGCCGACCGAGTATCGTTTGACGGAAGCTGGGCGATCACTGGGGCCCATTGTTCGACAAGTTGCCGAGTGGGGACAAGAATGGATCGATACAGAGCCCTCACTTGAAGATGTCGATACTGATTTTCTCATGTGGGATGTAAGACGTAATTTGCGCGTTCCAGCCGATTTTCAGAACCGGTTTGTACTCCATTTTCATTTTCCAGATGGGCCGGACGGCAAAACCGACCATTGGTTGGTGGTACAGTCCGGCGAGATCGATGTGTGTTACATTGACCCCGGACATATGATTGATGTTCACATCGAGGCGTCTCTACAAGACTTTACACGTGTTTGGATGGGATGGCTGCCGTTGCATGAGGCTCAAGATGACGGCCGCCTGCACATCGATGGACCAGCCAAACTCACTCGAGATGTCGAATCTTGGCTTGGATTGAGTTCGGTATCAAAAATTCCAAAGAAGCCACCAGAGTTACGCGTACTTCGATCGTAGCGACCAAGTTTCGTAAGTTGCTTGCGTGCTTTAAAAATGGCGCCTTCGCCTACAGGCCCGCTTAACTCCCTCTTAACCAGCTTCTCAAACCGAACGTTCACCCTGACAGCCTATGTTTCCCGCGTGGGGGCTTTTAGAGCCAAGGGATTTGGAAAATTGGTTTCAAACCAAGAGAGACTGTTGTCGGTTGGTTGCCGCATTGCTTGTCTTGCGGTTTTGGCATTGGTTCTGGCTGCCTGTGCGGGTGGTGAGAAGCGTCCTGCTGTCGGTGTTGGCGGCGGGCAACCTGTCGATCGCACGGCGCAAACACAGTCAATATTCTCGCTCCCCAAAGTTTCGCTTCCCGGATTTGGCGGTGGTCAATCCAGCGGCATGTCGGCTTCAGAGCGCCAGTGCCGCGCGCGCCTGAAGCGACTTGGCGTTCAATACAAAGATCTGGCACCGATCCGCGAGGGTGCCCATTGCGGCATTGCGCATCCTGTTGAAGTCACCACGCTCGCACGCGGCGTGGCTGTGACACCTGCTGCGGTTCTCAATTGCGGGATGGCAGAAGAGACAGCGCGTTGGGTTCAAGGTGATCTCGCAGTTGCGTCGCGCACGCGTTATTTGTCGGGCATCTCGGAAATTCGGCAAATGTCAGCCTATTCGTGCCGCCGTATTCGCGGCTCATCGCGTTGGTCGGAGCACTCGACCGGCAATGCGATCGATATTGGTTCCATTAAGCTGGACAGTGGTAAAGTGATTGACGTTGCCCGTCCGACTTTCTTTGCGCTGCGCGAAAAAGCCTATCTCCACCGTGTTCGCACCAAAGCCTGCGATCATTTCACGACCGTTTTAGGCCCCGGATCGGATTCTGATCACGCCGATCACTTTCATTTTGACTTGCGCAAACGCAATTCCAATTACCGCCATTGTGACTGAGGCGGATCCGGATGAGTGCGGTTTCTTCTGATTTAGAGTTGCCTAAGAGCACATCTGTCAACGCACACACGCAGGCCCTTGTTGATGTGCCGCGCGCATTGTTGATCGCTGCGCTGACGCCGCTTTTGGTGATGAAGCTGCTTTATGTGTTCGCGATGCCGGTTTTGCCGGACGAGGGTTACTATTGGATGTGGGGACAGTTTCCCGCGCTTTCTTATTTTGACCATCCGCCATTGCTGGCTTGGCTCCAAGGTATTGTGCATCCGATCTTTGGTTCCACGATTTTCAGTTTGCGCCTCGTGCCGTTGCTGGCCTTTGCAGGCATGGTCTGGATCGCCTGGGACTGGTGCAAACGTTTGGCACCGGAAGGCAAAGCCGTTGATGCGCTAGTCATCACGCTGATCGTCTGGTTTGCTTCACCTGTGCTGCTCCGCTTTACGTCACTGGCGATTCAGGATTGCCTGCTCATCCTATGCACCATGGCCGCGATCCATTTTGCGGCGCTGTTCTTGATGGGCCGCGACGTGGGGAAAATGGATTGGCGGTTGTTCTTTGCCGCCTGCCTTTTTGTGGGGCTCGCCGGTTTGTCGAAATACAATGCGGTGTTCCTTGCGGCGGGCTTTGCGCTTTATCTGATCGTCACCCGGGATGGGCGCTCGTTGCTTTCAAGTTGGCAAGTCTGGGCGGGGTTTGCGTTGATCGCTTTGATGCAGACACCGGTCATTTGGTGGAATGTTGAGCATGGTTGGCCCAGCATGCAGTTTCATCTGGCTGACAGAATTGGCGAGACGCGCGGCGCTTCCAACTGGCTGGCCAACTTCCAGTCCTTTCTCATGGATCATCTGCAAATGCTCGGGCCGGGCATGCTGTTGTTGATGGTCCGTTTCGCCATTGCGCCAGGCCCGGCAGCGGCGCTCGCTCGCACGGGTGTGTTCGTCATGTTGGCATCGACCGTCGCATTTGCTTTTTTGACCGTCAGCAACACGGTGCTGGTTTATTGGAATATGGTGGCCTTTGCCGCTGTGATGCCGGCGGTCGCGTTTTTAATGCGGTTTCGCGCCGAGGTGATCGTGCACGTCGTCTACGGGCTCACCGCCGGCATTTGGTACCTCATGGTTTTCGGCCTCTACCCGCTCAACGCAGCCTATGGTGTGCCGGTGCGCGATGTTGATATACAATATGGCATGGAAGAAGTGGGCGCGCGTTTGGAGCAGCTTGAGAAAACGCATCAGCCCGACATGTTGATGACCAGCGACTATCGCACGGCAGGCATGCTGGGCTTTGTGCTCGATCGCGATGACATCACGAAGATCGGTCCGCGCAATGACCAGTATGATTTCTGGTTTGATGCAAAAGCGGCCAAGGGCAAGAGTGCGCTTATTCTGGTGGACGATGCACTTCCTGAGACAGAGATTATTACTCAAGTTTTCGGTTTGGTACAAACGGTCGACGCATTCACCATCGCGCGACACGGCTATGATATTCATGACTGGCGCGTAGTGTTGGCCAAGGATCATTGCGGCTGCGGACCGCATTGATCTTACACCGGAATGCGTTTTGGTTTTCCGTCTTCGCCGATATGCACCATTGTGAAACGCGCAAAGGTGACGCGTTCACTTGAGGACGTCAGGTACCGCTGCGCCCACGCTTCCACATACAGCACCATGGAGGTGCGACCGACCCGTTCTACCGAGGTGTAGATTGAAAGCGTGTCTCCGACTTTCACCGGGCTGGCAAAGCTCATCTCGTTGACGGCGGCAGTAACGATGCGGCCATCGGCGCGTTCGGCACCAGCGATGCCGCACGCCAAATCCATTTGTGCCATCACCCAACCGCCAAAAATATCGCCGGCAGCGTTGGTATCGGCAGGCATGGCGAGCGTCCGCAGTGTTAATTGGCCAACCGGCTTTTCTGTAGATCCTTCGTTCATCGTCAACGCTTGGCCTTTGTCGCTCAAAACGTCAATGCATGTCGTAAATCGCTATTCCGGTTTTTAGACAGACCCATACGGTGATCTGGACGAGCCAGGCACAAGGTGTTGTTTCCCCATGACGATCACGGTGAAAGCGGCGGTGTGTCGAGAGTTCGGTGCGCCCCTTGTCGTTGAAGATGTGACCTTGGCCAGTCCCGGCCCCGGCGAGATTTTGATCCGACTGAAAGCATGCGGCATTTGCCATTCTGATATCACCTTTGCCGAAGGTGGTTGGGGTGGCGACCTGCCGATGGTGCTGGGGCACGAAGCGGCAGGCATTGTGCAAGCCGTGGGTTCCGGTGTTTCGCGCTATCAGGTGGGTGACCGTGTGATCGCAACATTGGTGCGTGCGTGCCACCAATGCCATTACTGCAAGCGCGATGAGGAGTTCATGTGCGAGGAGGTCTTCCCGCTTGATGAAAATACACCGCTGCAGGATTTGGATGGTGCCCCACTAACGCAGGCCATGCGTACCGGCGCTTTTGCCGAAGCGATTGTCGTCGAGCAAAGCCAAGTCAGCCCCTTGCCCGATGGGGTTAGCTTTGAGGTGGGCAGTCTGGTGGCGTGTGGTGTGCTGACCGGTTTCGGGGCGGTGACAAACACAGCAAACATGCCTGCCGGTGCGCATGCGGTGGTTGTTGGATGCGGCGGTGTCGGCCTCAATACGGTACAGGGCGCCCGTCACGCCGGGGCAGCAAGTATTACGGCGGTCGATCTGGATGATGGTAAGCTCTTGGCAGCCAAGCAGTATGGCGCCACGCATATCGTCAATCCCCAGTGCGGCAATGCGGCTGAAGTTATACAAGCAGCTTCAGATGGCCGGTGGGCGGACTATGTTTTTGTCACTGTGGGATCCGGTGCGGCGATCGAGGCCGCGACTGGTTACATCGGCAAAGGCGGCTGTGTTGTAATTGTCGGCATGCCGCACGCAGATACAATGAACAATTACAATCCTGCCAGCTTCGCAGGGTGGTCGCAGAAGTTGATTGGTTCCAAAATGGGCTCGGCCAAAATTAATCGTGATGTGCCTCAGCTGTTTTCGCTTTATCAGGCCGGTGTGCTGAAACTGGACGACATGATCTCCGGGCGGTTTCGTTTGGAGGAAATCAATGAGGCTATCGCGTCAACCAAATCTGGAAAAGCGCTGCGCAATGTCATCGTTTTCGATTAGGCTGACGCAATGAAGATTGCTGCCGTTGAAACCATTGTAACTGGAACCCCGCCTGGCACTCCGGGCGGTCGCTATTTTATATTTGTGAAGTTGACGAGCGATGACGGTATTGTCGGATGGGGTGAAGCTTACAACGCAACGTTTGGCCCGCACACGACCGCCAAGATGATTGAGGATGTCGCGGAGCGGCATTTGATCGGTTACGATCCACGCGACATAGAGGCCTTTTTCCGGCGTTGTTATTCGTCCGGGTTCACCCAACGGCCAGATGTTTCCATGATGGGCTGTTATAGCGCTCTAGAAATTGCGTGTTGGGATGTTGTGGGCAAAGCACTTGATGTTCCGGTTCACAAATTGCTCGGTGGCGCGGTTCAGGAGCGACTTCGATCTTATACCTATCTCTACCCCGCTGAAGGACCGATTTATCCGTCAGAGACGAGCGGCCGCAGTGTTTACAATGATGCGGAGTTGGCAGCTGAAAACGCTGTCAAATGGGTTGAGCAAGGGTTTACAGCCATCAAGTTTGACCCTGCCGGGCCCTATACGATTTATGACCCACACCAACCGGCACTCGTTGATATTGAACGGTCCGTGGCGATGGTGAAAGCGGTACGGGATGCGGTGGGTACACGTGCCGACATTTTGTTTGGAACCCACGGGCAGTTCACGCCGTCTGGCGCGGCACGGATGGCAAAGGCCATCGAACCCTACGATCCGCTTTGGTTCGAGGAACCTTGTCCGCCAGATGTCGCAAACTCGATGGCCATCATCGCGCGGCAAACTTCAATCCCCATCGCTGCAGGCGAGCGGCTAACGACGAAATATGAGTTCCATCAGGTATTAGCCAACCAAGGCGTTCAGATCATCCAGCCAAATACAGGACGCTCAGGTGGTCTTTTGGAATCTAAGAAAATCGCCGCGTTGGCTGAGGTGTATCATGCGCAGGTTGCTCCGCACTGTTATTGCGGTCCGATTGTGGCGGCGGCCAATATCCAGCTGGCAGCGACCCTTCCCAACTTCCTGATCTTGGAAGCTATCAAGGACTGGAGTGGCTTCCACGCATCATTGTTGCAGCAGCCACTGCAGTTAGACGACGGCTATACGATTGTACCTGACACGCCAGGTATTGGTGTCGTTGTCGATGAGGAAGTTGCCAGGGCACATCCCTATTCTGGCGCTGAATTACATTTGGCGATGGAAGATCGGATGATCGCGCCGGACTAATGGAAAAGACCATGCCCCGGCGATATTATCAGCGCCTTTTCAAGCTTGGTTTAACTCTTCCAACCGGCCTCGCACTGCTTGTTTTCGCCCAACTCTGTCTGGGTCATGTGACAAAAATACTTAACGACCTTGGAAATTTCGACATGTAAAATTTTACGAGGACTTAAGACGAATAGGAGAAGGTCCAAATTCAAGTAGGGGGTAGCGGTGCGCCAATTACTGCAATTTGGAATATCGGTTATTCTTACAGCTGCGCTGATAGGCGTGGTTTCGGTTGCATACAATCAAGCAGCGCATCACTCAAAGTTGGGTACCCTCAACGGATCAGCGACAGCCGCGGTTAAGCTGTTGGATAGTTCGATCGCCGAAGCCATTTCAGTGGGTGATCTTGTGCGGGCACGCGGGCAAGAAAGCTGTTCTGTCGACTCGCGTGATGCGTTCGATCAGCTTGTTTTTTTGTCAACGCAGCTCAAAGCAATCATTGTTGTTGATGGGGACATGACTTGCTCATCATCTGGTTATGCAGCGACGAAAGTCTCTTCTGATTTTCTCAAGGAAGGCGCTCAATACTCTGATGCCAACGCCATTCGGTTATGGACGCTACCAGATCAGTATGGTGGTGTTGGTGTTTCGCGTATTGTTGACGACGGGGCATCGGATGTGATCGCGCTTATCAGCGCGAACACCTATGTTGCAGCCACAATTGATCCAGACATAATCACCGGTGCCAATGCTGCTTTTGTCCTGGACAATGGCGAAGTCATGGTTGGCACACCAAGCTTCGGCACCGATACCGGTGCTATAAAACGTCACCAGTTTACAGTTGGCTCCGCTCTTTATCCATATGCCTATATGCTCGATGTTCCAGCCACGCACTTGTGGACGGAGGAGATGGCATTGGGGCCAGCGATGAGCCTACTGGTGGTTTTTGTTTTCTTCTTGGCGGGCTATCTTTTTACGACACGATTTATCATGCCCGATCGGCCATCGGATATTATTAAACGTGCAATTGAGTCAGGCGAGATACAACCATATTTCCAACCTGTTTTAGACTTGAACACGGGCGGTATCCACAGCTTCGAGGTTTTGTCGCGATGGGTGAAACCCAGTGGCCAGATAGTAGGTCCATCGGAATTCATAGCCGAGGTTGAGCGCTATGACTTGTCACCATTTTTGTTGCGGTCCCTGATCAAACAGACCGGCAAATCAATGGAGAAGCTGATCGATCGTTTCGCCGGACTACGTTTTGCGTTTAACGTTGCGCCGGATACATTCACTGAAACTACTTTTGTCGTAAATTTTAAGCATGCGTTGGAGGCATCTTGTATCGCGCCGGATCGGGTGACCATCGAGGTTACTGAGCGGCAGGAAATAACTGATTTGGCACAAGCGCGTTTGACCACGCAAGAGCTGCAGCAGATGGGCGTGCACGTGGCAATCGACGATGTGGGAACGGGTCACAACGGGTTGTCGACCATCACAGCGATGGCGCCAAACGAGATTAAAATCGACAAATACTTCATCGACGGTCTGCCCGATAACCAACGCGCGCTGTCAATGGTGCGGATGCTTGTGCGCACAGCCCATAGCCTCGGGATGAAGACTGTTGCCGAGGGGATCGAAAATCACAAACAAGTCGAAGCGTTGATGGCACTTCGGGTCGACTTTGCCCAAGGGTTTCACATGGCAAGGCCGGTAAGCGCTGACGCTGCTATTGGCCTGTTTTGCGAGCATTACGAAAAGCTCAATAGCCGTGTTGGGCACAAGCAGGTCAATGAAATGATCTTGACTGATACGGGCGAGGAAATGGATCTTGTGACCGCTTATGCGGCATAATCGGCTCTTGCGCCCTTAAAGTCCGGTTGTAAAACACCATATCCGTTAGACTGGAATAACGGGCTTGCTTACGATGCCGATTACAAAATTTTCGACGATCATTTGGATGCTGATGGCCGCGGTTATCGTCACGATTTTCCAAACAACGTCTTCTGAAGCCAATCAGTTTAAGCGGATCCGGGACGTCAATGTTTCCTGTAACAACGCGCTGCGATGTGACCTTTATATCGTTAATCCGGCTGTCTCATTGTACAATATCGGCCTTCGGCGCTCGGCTGCGACTGATGCACCCGTTTCATTGTTTTTAACGTTGCGGGAAGCACTTGCTGCTGGTTCGTCCGTGTCGATCGATATTGATGGTGACGCGGTTATATCAGTTCCTGTTGATGAGCTGCGTTACCGTGCCGCCAGTGGCGAATATCAACTGTCCGCAAACCCTGCCGTTGAACAGTTCTTTACCGCTGCTGCTTCCGGGATTGAAATGCGGGTTACCTATCGTACGCGCCGTGGCCAATCTACAGCAACCTATTCTTTATCCGGGTTTGTAGCGGGTGTGATTTTCATGGATGAAGTTCAGGGGCGCATTGGTAATGATGATGCGCTGCAGCTCGCGCTTGATGGGGAACGTTCTGGGGCTGGTGCAGCAGAAGCAACCAACGTGGCTTGGCGTCAGCTCAACCGGGTGCCTGCCGGATTAATCACTTACTACAATTTCGAAGATCGACTTTGTGGCCAGATGGATACGACGCTGGCAGGTCGCGTCGGCGGGTTTGAACTGCAATTGTCAGATTCCACGGGCTTCGTTGCTTTTCCATGTACACGAGGTGGTGCCTACAATCAGCCGTACAGCGTTTTTCAACGTTTTGGGTCCGCCTACGTGCCGCACATGTTGCCGGTCGTCATCGACGGCAATCCCTCTGCCACTTACTATGTCTATAATCTGGAATGGGACCCGGAGGAAGGCGAGTTGGTTTCTTTCTTTAAAGGCCGTGGCGTCGGTGACTGCGGGGAAATTCGTCGCTGGTCTGTTCAAGGTGACGCATTTGAAGCCAACATTCAGCTGACCTCATCTCGCGTGAAAGACACATGTGATGGTATCGGTGACCTCGATGCACCCGCTTGGGTGCCGGTTTGGCCACAAGCTGCAACGGTTCGATGAACCGCGATAGTATCGAACAGCGACTGGCGTTCTTGCGTGAATCTGAGCGCTTGAAAGATACGCTCAGATCCGGCTTTACCGGAAACGGCGCAAAAGAAAGTACAGCGGAACACACTTGGCGTGTTTGTCTTTTTGCACTCGCTTTTTCCGACCTTCTCGATGGCGTTGATGTCGAACGGTTGCTCAGTCTTCTGATCGTTCATGATTTGGGCGAGGTCTATGAAGGTGATGTTCCGGCCATTTTTCAGGTTCCCGACGATGGGCGCGACGCGCGCGAACGTGCTGATTTTCAAAAACTGATCAGCGATCTGCCGGTCGGGCTGCGAGATAAATTTCTCGACCTGTTTGATGAATACGCTGCAGGGCAAACGTTGGAAGCGAAATTGGCGAAAGGCTTCGACAAGCTCGAAACGATCTTGCAGCACACACAGGGCGCCAATCCGGCCGATTTCGATTATGCTTTCAATCTTTCCTATGGGGAGGCTTGGACAAAAGATCCGCCGCTTTTGCAGGCCATTCGACAGATTGTCGATGAGGCAACGAGACGGCGTTTAAACGGCGAGCCAGGCTGGCAGTGAAGCTCTTAGCTGAAGCCTTCAGTCCAAGTCTTCAACCGATGCAAGTTCACGCCAAAATCTGAATGGCCCACTTGCGCTTTTGCGTAAGCGACCAAACCTGTTTTCCCGTCTGCCAGGGGGATGGCCCAAAACTGGGTGGTATCGGGAAACTTCATCGTCGGTGACCATGTGACATAGCGGATTGATCCGTTTGCGATGTTATCGCTAAAAGGTGTTGGTGCGCCGTCGAGGGCTTTAATGTGCTCGGCCAAACGGGTCAGAACTGATGCTGGGTCGTCTTCAAAACTGGGCAATTCACCATCGGCTTTGAGGGAAGGCGGGCATGCGCCCGGCGTAGATAAGAGACCGTCATGGGGTCTGGCGGACCTTTCCAGTGTTGCCAGTTCAAATGGTCCCAGATCGGGGTCTCCGTAGATCTGGCGCCAAATGGTAGCGGGTCCGACAATGACAAACACGACTACAGCTATGCCAATTAGGCTTGCGAACACAGCGAAGATAGACATGGAATTATCCCTATTGTTCGTCAGCTACCATTGGCCCGCATTATGTGCAGGATTTCGCCCGGATTGGCGTCAATGGCGATAAATATCGACCCATCGGCGGCGACTTCAATGTCGCGGACCCGTCCGAATTGCCCGGCAAACATTTGTTCTTCGCGTACAATTTGGCCGTTCTCGTCGCGCTCAAGCCGTGTCATCAGCTGGCTGCGCAGCGCACCAACCAGCAAATCGCCTTCCCATTCGGGGAACATATCGCCGTCATAAACGGCGAGGCCAGATGGTGCGATGGATGGATCCCAATAATATTTGGGTTGTTCAAGGCCAGCTTTTTCGGTGCCCTCGCCAATGCGTTGACCGGAATAGTGGCGACCATAGGAGATAACCGGCCATCCGTAATTCAAGCCTGCTTCCGGCTGATTGATCTCGTCGCCGCCGCGGGCGCCATGCTCAACGGTCCATAGCAAGCCGGTTGTCGGATCAATATCTGCACCCTGTATGTTGCGGTGACCCTTTGAGTAAAGTTCGGGGGCTACGTTGCTTTGGCCGAGAAACGGATTGTCGGATGGAATTGATCCATCTTTATTGATGCGAATGACGGCACCTGCGTGATCTGAAAAATCCTGCGATCTCGGTGCGTCGCCCCGATCGCCGGTGGTGATGAAAAGCGTACCGTCGGGGGCAAATGCGATACGTGATCCGAAGTGGCGACCGCCGCGCGACTTCTGGTTCATTGAAAATATCGTTTCGACATCAGTTAGCCGGGGGGTGTTGGTCTCCCAGTCATTGAGCAGGCCAGTTGCCACCGCTGTCCCCAGGCCGCGCGCGCCCCTTTCGGAGAACGAAAAGAAGATCCGGCGTGTGATGCCAAAATCAGGATCGACCGCGACATCCAATAAGCCACCTTGGCCATTCACCGCGATGCGCGGCAGGCCGCGCACTGGTTCTGACAGTGCGCCATCAAACACAATCCGCATTGTGCCTTCGCGTTCCGTTACGATCAGTTCGCCGTTTGGCAGCGTGTCAACGCCCCACGGATGTTGCAAACCCTCGGCGACAACAGCCACATTGAGCGATACGCCACCGTCAACGTTGACGGTGGCAGTTTGGGCCAATGCATGGCCGCTTGCCGATAGTGCGAGAAGAACTGGAAACGCGAAGCGCGGAGAACGAAGCATTATGCATCCTTTCTGGAGCGTTTGGTGTTAACTCACCAGATAGGTGACATGCTTCCTTGTTCCAACGCAAAGCGCGCGGTTGATGATGAAATTGTCGATGGCGCATCGTTTCACTTCAAGGTCGGCTGCGCCCAGCTATCTCCAAGTCGCGCTTGAGCGAACGGCTCAAGATGAATGCCATGGTGCTCATCACGCAAAATGCTGCCGTCATAATCAAGGCGTTGGCTATCCAACTGATCTCGCCGCTTGTGACGGGCGCAGCGATCATCGTTGCGAGCGCCACGACTTCCTTGTCCGTCATAACGCTCGCCGATGCGAAAGCCGGTGAACTCGACAGTGAAAGGAGTGGAGCAGCCGTGAGTGCTTTGAAAAGTAAGACCTTTCTTAGCGGCGCGTTCGTTCGATCAATGGTTTTGATAGTGTGTTGTGCTGGAAATATCATTGTAGCGTTGCCCTCGTCTACAAGTGACTTTGCCGCTCAAAGCCGGCGCGAGTGAGGTCATGCTAAGGAGGTGGCGTGGCGATAATATGACAAGAATGAGGCGGCTAGGATGGCAGCCAATCGAGTATCACATGTTTGGGCATTGATGACATGTCATCCAGCCATCGTCGAATGGCAGAAAACCGATCCATGTCAAAGCCGCCTTTTGATCCTGCTGAATGGGTGTATGCGTAAAGGCAGATGTCAGCGAGGGTAGGGGTGTAGCCCGCCAAAAACGGACTTTCTTCAAGCTGGCGGTCCATGGTCGCCAACGCCGCGTGGCCTTTTTCCAGAAGTGGATCCAGGACCGACGGGGTGCGCAGATGAGCACGATCCTCATAGGTTAATATACCAGCACGGACCGCAATTGCGGGTTCATGATTGTACTGTTCAAAGAACATCCATTGCATCACACGGGCGTGGCTTAAGCGGTCTTCGGGTAGCCAGTCGGTTCCAAGGCCAAAATAGATGAGGATAGCGTTGCTTTCGCGCAGCGTTTGGCCGTTCTCAAATTCGACCAGCGGCACTTTTCCATCCGGGTTCAAGGCCCGGAACTCAGCGCTGCTTGTTATGCCGGTACCGGCTTCTGCTGCGTGGTGCCGGTAATTCACACCAAGGTGCGCCAGAAGTAGGCGCACTTTGTAGGAGTTGCCCGATGAGGGCATCGACCATAGGGTGAACGGCTGCATCACTTGAAGAATTTCACCCGGCCGAGTGTTTCATGCCCGTTTGCTTCGGGCGTCTTTTTATCGATCCAATCGCTGAAATCACATGGGACGATTTGGGGTACGCCCAGGATGAAACCTTGCGCATAGGCTGCGCCGGATTTCAGCGCCAACTCAAGATGCCACGGCGTTTCCAGTCCTTCCAGGAGCGTAAGGATCCCGTCTTTGGCAAACGACTGTACTTGCTCGACAAGTACGGCGAAACCTTCTGGCGTGGCCATCCGCGTTCGAACGACACTGCCTTCCATTTTGACGATATCCGGTACCAGTGCCTTCACCCGGGCGGCGTCCGCATGTTCCGAACCGTAATCATCAATGGCAATAACAAAGCCTCGAGCGCGCAGCGCATAGACAAATTCTTTCAGGACTGCACCATCAAAGGCGGCACGCTCGACGATTTCGCAAATGATATCATTTGGCTGCAAACCAGAGTCGCGCATTTCTTTGCTGATCAAATCGATTTCAGGTGTGATGTCCTGCATGGATCGCATCGCGCCTGGATCGAAATTGAGGAACAGTCGACGCGCTTGGCGGGGTAGCGAACGTGCATTGCGCAAATGTAGTTGCCGTAGCACTTGCTCCGCTTCGACGAGTTCGTCTGACTTCAGCTTTGAAAAGAACTGATAGGGCGTGAGCGGCAAGCCGTCGACAAACGGGCGGGCAAGGCCTTCGCAGGCAAACAGGACTGGCTCATTGTTGACTAGCCGAAAGATCGGCTGGAAGGCTGAATGCAGATTAACTTCCAGAAAGCGAGCACGGAAATGGCCGTCTGGAAGAGTTTGTGTCTCGGTGATGGGTTGGGGCAGTGCCATGTTATCCCTCTAAAACACGTGGCTTGTGCGGACTTTGTCCGACAAGCCTGAATTTATGGTTAACACTTCGTTATGTGCCGTGCCAGTACGACATCGCTTGTGTTTCCTATTTCCTTGGCGCAAAAGCGGCGGTGGTCTTTGCTGAGACTGAAACCTAATGCCAATGGAGAGAAAAATGGCCTTCCTGTCTGACGCCCTTGCCCGTGTGAAACCGTCCGCAACGATTGCGGTTTCGACAAAGGCGCGTGAATTAAAGACGGCCGGCCATGATGTCATAGGTCTTGGTGCTGGCGAACCGGACTTTGATACGCCGGATAATATCAAGGCGGCAGCGGTTGATGCGATTAGTCGCGGCGAAACAAAATATACCGCCGTTCCTGGCATCATCGAGCTGCGCCAGGCGATCTCCGCAAAATTTAAGCGTGAGAACGACCTGGATTACTCACCGGACCAAGTCATTGTTGGTACCGGGGGCAAGCAGGTTTTGTACAACGCCTTTGCCGCAACGTTGAACGCGGGCGATGAGGTCATTATTCCTGCGCCTTATTGGGTCTCTTACCCGGATATGGTCCTGCTCAACGGCGGTGAACCTGTCTTTGTCGAAGCGACATTGGAGAACAAATTCAAGCTGACGCCTGATGCGCTTGAAGCCGCAATTACGCCGAAAACAAAATGGTTCATCTTTAACTCGCCCTCCAACCCTTCTGGCGCCGCCTACTCCAAAGATGAGCTGAAAGCGCTGACCGATGTTCTGCTAAGGCATCCCCATGTGTGGGTGCTCACCGATGATATGTATGAGCATCTTTGCTACGGTGATTTTGAGTACTTCACGCCAGCGCAAATTGAACCCAAGCTCTATGAGCGCACGCTGACCATGAACGGCGTTTCGAAAGCTTATGCCATGACTGGCTGGCGGATCGGTTATGCTGGAGGGCCGTTGGAATTGATCAAGGCGATGACCAAAATACAGGGTCAGCAAACATCTGGTACTTGTTCGATCGCGCAGTGGGCATCGGTAGAAGCATTGAACGGCACACAGGATTTCATACCAGAGCGCCGTGAAATCTTCGAGCAGCGTCGCGACTTGGTTGTGTCCATGCTCAATCAGGCGGTGGGCATTGAGTGCCCGATGCCGGAAGGCGCATTCTACGTCTATCCTTCTTGTGCAGGTTTGATGGGCAAAACAGCCCCAAGCGGCAAGGTGTTGGAAACAGACGAGGATTTTGTGACCGAATTGTTGGAAAGCGAAGGTGTTGCGGTTGTGCACGGTTCGGCTTTTGGCCTCGGCCCGAACTTCCGTATTTCCTATGCAACGTCGACCGAAGCGCTCACTGAAGCATGTGAGCGTATCCAGCGGTTCTGCGCTGCCTGTCGGTAGCGTTTTACCGACCTTCTGGAGAACATGCCGGATAATCTACCGGCATGTTTTGCCGATTGCATATGTTGCAGCCCTCTAAACCGCAGAAATGCTTCTTGCGCCAAAGCGCCTTGATGGACAAAGTGCGCGGACGCTGGAACTTTTCAGTCACGTAACATCAGCGATCTTATCAATTAGGCGAATTGGAGTCCCCCGCGGCTTGAAAGCGATTGCATGTTGGGATTTTGTGAGCGCCTGCATAAAAATAGGGGATACGCGTAGTGGACAGCAGACTTACGCCAGGTTCACGGCCGCGCCGCACGCTTCGCCGTGCCGCCACACAAGGCGAGAACAGACAGGTGCGTGCCCGCTTGGGACCGCTTGTTGAGTTCGTTTATCCAGATCACGATACGGAAGCGCTGGTTCAAAGGGTGTGTGATGCGTTTTGGCCGGGCGATATGAAATCTCGCCAGCGTGCGCGCACGCCCGGCAACACGCTTTGGAACGAGCAGGATTGCCTGATGATTACCTACGGCAACACGTTCGTTGACGGGACCCATAAGCCTCTGGACCTGCTCAATGATTTTTTGAACCGTTATGTGGCCGACACCATCAATGGCGTGCATATTCTCCCGTTCTTTCCGTTCACATCAGACGATGGTTTTTCGGTGACTGATTACCGGCTGGTCAATTCTTCGCTTGGTGACTGGGAAGACATTAGCCGCATCGCCCAAGACTTCACGCTGATGAGCGATCTGGTGCTCAATCATGTTTCTTCGCAATCGACTTGGTTCAACGGATTTCTGCAAGGCCATGAGCCGTGGAAAGATTTCTTTTTCACGGCCTCGCCAGATGATGACCTAAGTGATGTTGTGCGCCCCCGTGCGCATCCGCTTTTGCGCAAGGTCGACACCGCCGATGGCGAGCAACACGTGTGGTGCACGTTCTCACACGATCAGATTGATTTGGATTTTTCCAATCCTGAAGTGTTGCTCGAGTTCATCCGTATCATGCGGCTCCACATTGAAAATGGTGTGCGGATCATACGGTTGGACGCGGTCGCATTTATCTGGAAGGAAATCGGCACCTCTTCGATCCATTTGCCGCAAACGCATACCATTGTTCGGCTGATGCGGGTTTTGGTCGACTATGCCCAAGAGGATATCGTGCTTCTGACCGAGACGAACGTCCCCAACAAGGAGAACCTTTCTTATTTCGGCAATCGAAACGAAGCCCATGCGATTTACAATTTCACGCTGCCACCTTTGATGTTGCATGCCATGTGGTCCGGCTCGGCGGAGCTCTTGAACCGTTGGCAAATGGCGATGCCGCCAGCCCAACTTGGCTGCGCCTATTTGAACTTTACCGCCAGCCATGACGGCATAGGGGTGCGGGGCGGTGAGGGCATGATTGCCGATGAAGATCTTGGCCGCATTGTGCAGACTGTCGATCAGTTTGGTGGCAAGGTTTCGATGCGCGCGATGCCCGATGGCTCGCAGCGCCCCTATGAGCTGAACATCACCTTCTTTGATGCGATGAAGGGTACGTTTGACGGGGTTGATGAGTGGCAGGTTGAGCGCTTCCTGGCTACTCAAACAATCCAAATGGCTTTGGAAGGCATCCCGGCTTTTTATGTTCATTCATTGCTTGCTACCGCAAACCATCATGAGGGCGTTGAGAAAACTGGCCTGAACCGATCAATCAATCGGCGGCGATGGGATTATGGGCAGCTGCGCGCATTGTTGGAGGACCAGGATAGCGTTAATGCCCGTGTTTTGGCGGAGATGAAGCGGCGGATCGGCATACGGTGTGATCAGTCGGCATTCCATCCGAACGGCACCCAATTCACCATGCAGTTTGGCGAAGAGATTTTTGGCTTCTGGCGGCAATCGATCGACCGTGATCAGTCCATATTTGCCATGCATAATGTGACGAAAAACGAAGTTCGTTTGCCGGTCTTGTCGATCAATCTGATTGGTGGGGATGAGTGGGTTGATCTTTTATCGGGTGAGAGCGTGCGCGCCGATGGCGGCGATATTATATTTAAACCGTATCAGTGTCGTTGGGTGACGAACCGGGGGGCTTAACCCGCAGGCCTTTTTTGAATGGCTCTGGGTGAAGCCGGGTTAGGTAAGCAATCGACTCGTGTGTTGGTTGGTGTGTGCACGAGTTCGTGACGGCCTTCTGACGATTCGAAGAAGTAAAGGTCTCCGGCCCGGTATCCTGCGCCAAAGAGATTGGCCCATTCCAGCCGCATAATATCTTTTGGTGGTGCGAGCGGGTAAAGCGCGATGTTGCCGCCTGAGAGTTTGTGCAGGGTTGCGCCGCGCACTTTTCCGTTACTTGCATAAACATCAAATATACCGGCATCCGGGCAGGCGTACTCGCCGAGTGTTGTGCTGTTTGCATGGCCGATCGGTGCCAAAAAGACGATAAGCGCTGAGAGCAAGAGGATCGTCGTAGTTCGGCCCCAAAGGCGGCGTTCCTTTTTGGAAAGCGTAACCCAGTTCAAAATGCAAGTTAGCAGGCAAATGCCGAGTGCAACCCAGATCGTCCATTTAGCAAAGCCGAGGTTTGTCAGCCCCGCCGCCTCCAGCAAAGTGAGTGCGATAAAGACAAGAATGCTGCCCTGAACGACAGCTGCGAAACGCATCGGCATAGGAAGCACGCCCGGAAATTTGCCACCATTGGCATATTCGCCCCATGGAGCGCCAAGCGCTAAACCAATCTGCATGATTAGCGACGCTGCGCACATGAGCGAACCGATAATAGCTGCCAGCGCGATCAAGAATTACACCTCTTCCTCATCGGCTCTCACCGCTTCAACAATTTCACGCATAAGGTCCGGATCAGCGGCCTGCACGCGGCTCCATGAAGGGATGAAAGGCGTTTCCATTGGGTTGTTCAGGAAGCGATCTCCGGCCTCCATGATGTTGCGGGCAAACAGCTCCACGGCCTTTTCTTCCTTGTGGCGGTCCACATGCAGGCCATTCATTTTCGCATCATTGTAGTAGGTTTCGACGAAATCGAGCGCGATGCGGAAGTAGCTGGCCTTGAGCGCGCGGAAGGTCGCGCTTGAGAAGACTTGTCCGTCGGTGGCGAGTTTTCGGAAGATGGCTTTACAGATGTCGGTCGACATGCGCGACAGGCCCTTGGTCGCGTTTTCCTCCGACAAAGGCTGGTGCTTGTGGTCATAATTGTCCGCGATTTCCACTTGGCAAACCGCGCGCGGTGCCAGGTTGCGCCATGCTTCTGAAAGGGTTCCGATCTCAAGTCCCCAGTCGGACGGAATGCGCATGTCGGGGAGTATCGCCGTGCGCATGGCAAACTCACCGGCCAATGGATAGCGGAAGCCGCGCAGATAACTTAGATACTCCTGTGGCCCGATTGTATTGCGCAAGGCTAGTAGCAGTGGCGCGATAAGCAACCGCACAACGCGCCCATTCATGGTGCCATCGGCTGTTCGCGGATAGTAGCCTTTGCAGAATTGGTAAGGGAAGGCGGGGTTGGCCACCGGATAAACCAGTCTTGCCAGCATGTCTTTTGAGTAAGTGACGATGTCGCAATCATGCAGTGCGATTACGTCGCTGTCAGCCTGTGCCAATGTGTAGCCGATGCAGTACCAGACATTGCGGCCCTTTCCCATTTCCTCCGGCGACAAGCCTGCGGCTGCCAAACGCGCATCGATGGCTTTCAGCCGTGGGCCATCATTCCAAAGCAGTGAGTGAGCTTGGGGCAGGCGGGAAAAGAAATCCTTTGCGTGGAGATATTCATCGCGTGTGGCGCGGTCCAAACCGATCACAATGTGGTTGATGAATTCGACCTTGGACAGTTCGTCCAAAATGAGGGGCAATGCATCGGTTTGCAGTTCGGAATAGAGCGAGGGCAGGATGAGTGTGATGCGCTGTGTTTGCGCAATCGCGTCCAACTCGCGTTCCAGTTCCTCGTCGCTGCGGGTTCGCAAATTGTGAAGCGTTGCGACATATCCGTTCTGGTGAAAATCAGCCAAGTTTAGGCCCCAATCGTTGTTGTGCGCTGCGATAGTATAGACAGTACTGCATCATTCCAACCGGCGGGGCCGGCAAGTTCAGTGCGTGTCACCGACCCGTCATTTTCTCCCGCCAACTCGGGAATTTGCTTTCCATGCGCATTGGCGATGATGAACCCGCGGTCTGCATTTTGGAGCATTTCCACGTCATTGGGCGCGTCGCCGAGCGCTACGCGGTAAGGGTTGCTCAAATCCAACAATTGGATGATTTCGTTCATGCGTCCGGCTTTGGTGCCGCCAAGTGATAAGGTCAAATAGCGACCGCCATAGCGACCGGTGACGCCCAACTGCTCAAGTTCATTGATGAACTTTTCGCGCTCTTCATCCGACCCGATCCATGTGCCTGGCTCTGAAAAAGCGCGTCTCGCGGCCAACGCAGCGCTTTCTTCATCAAGGCCCGTAGACGCCGCAATTTCCGAAATCGTCATGTCACCAAAGCCCGCGAATTTTTCGCGTAAAGCTGCTGTTGTTTTCGCCAACGCGTCTCTGATCACACCATAGGCGGCGGCGTCATGCTCACCCGAAAAATCACCTGCCGGAAGGATGCCCGCACCATTTTCAACGATCGCCGGGCAATGATCAAAACCGGCTTTGGTCCGTAGGGGCGCAATTTCTGCCGCTGTCTTGGATGAGGCCATGATGAGCGGAATGTCTCGCCGCTTCAGTTCATCCAAAGCGGGCTGTGCCGGACCCCAAGAATAGGTTTCATGATCCAACAAGGTGCCATCGAGATCGGTGAAGATGATGAGACTCATGGCACAAAGGTAAAGGTGTGGATCGCGGTTTCAACTGCCGTGACTATTTCTCTGCTTCAGCGACATTTTCCTTCACAGCAATAAAGCTGTCTGGGGTGACCGATATGCTGTCGACACCTGCCTCCACCAGCAACTTTGCAAAAGATGGCGAGTTGGAAGGCGCTTGGCCGCAGAAGCCGACTTTGCGCCCTTTTCCATGTGCCTTGCGGACAATTTCCTGGATCATCCACAGCACTGCTTCATCGCGCTCACTGAAAACGTCCGCCAGTTGGCCGGAGTCGCGGTCTACACCCAAGGTCAGCTGGGTCAGATCGTTCGACCCGATGGAAAACCCGTCAAACCGGTCAGCGAATTGTTCGCCCAAGATCACGTTCGATGGGATTTCGCACATGACATAGACTTCCAACCCATCTTTGCCCCGTTCAAGACCATTTTCGGCCATGACTGCGAGCACTTTGTCGGCTTCTTCCAGTGTGCGGCAGAAGGGGATCATCATGACGATGTTGGTAAAGCCCATCTGTTCGCGAAGCATTTTAATGGCTGCGCATTCCAGTGCGAAGCCCGGCGCATAGGCTGGCGAATAATAACGCGAAGCGCCGCGGAAGCCGATCATCGGATTTTCTTCTTTTGGCTCGAACTGGTGACCGCCCAGCAGTTCAGCATATTCGTTTGTTTTGAAGTCGCTCATCCGCACAATGACTTTGTTGGGCCAGGACACTGCTGCAATACGGGACAGACCGCGCGCGAGATTTTCGACAAAATAGTCGGTCTTTTTCTCATAGCCTTCGGTGATCCGCGCGATCTCTGCTTTGGCATCATCGTCGGGAAGATTGTCATATTCGACGAGGGCCATCGGGTGCACCCGGATAACGTTGTTGATGACAAATTCCATACGGGCCAGACCAACACCGTTGCTTGGCAACCGCCACCATCGCAGCGCCGCGGACGGGCTGGCCATGTTGAGCATGACCGCCGTCTTGGTGTCGGGCACGGCACTCATATCGATGTCGGATTCGGTAAACTCGGCCGTGCCTTCATAGACGTATCCTTCGCTGCCGCCTGCACAGGAAACAGTGACCTCTTGGTGGTCGTGCAGCAGATGGGTCGCGTTCCCGGTGCCCACCACGGCGGGCAGGCCCAATTCGCGGCTGACGATAGCGGCGTGCGATGTGCGGCCGCCATGATCGGTGACGATGGCGCTTGCCCTTTTCATGATCGGCACCCAGTCGGGGTCTGTGGTGGATGTCACGAGCACCGACCCTTCGACAAACTGGTCGATGTCGTCTGCATGTTCGATCAAGCAGACCGATCCCGAGACGATGGCCGCGCCGACGCTTAGGCCTTGGATAAGCGTTTTACCATGGTCGCCGAGCTCGAACGATTTGATGGTGCCCTGATTGGCGCGCGATTGCACAGTCTCCGGACGGGCTTGGACGATATAGAGCTTGCCGGTGATCCCGTCTTTGGCCCACTCCATGTCCATGGGTTGGCCGTAATGCTCTTCAATGGTGCTTGCCTGACGGGCGAGTTCGAGAATTTCCTCATTGTCGAGCACAAACGATGCGCGTTCTGCTTTTGAGGTTGGTACATTGCGCGTGGACGTGCCGTCGGGCCCTTGCGTATGGATCATTTTGATCTTCTTGGCGCCCAGCGCCTTTTCTACGATTGGCGAGAGTTCCGGCTTATCAAGGAACGGCTTGTACACCTCATATTCATCGGGATCGACGGCACCTTGAACGACATTCTCGCCTAGGCCCCAAGCGGCGTTGATCAACACCACATCGCGGAAGCCGGATTCGGTATCGAGCGAAAACATGACACCCGATCCTCCAATGTCCGCGCGCACCATCAATTGGATGCCGATGGAGAGTGCGACTTCCATATGGTCAAAGCCTTGAATGCGGCGATAGGTAATGGCGCGGTCTGTGAAAAGCGACGCATAACACCGACGACACGTCTCCAAGAGCGAGGATGCGCCAGTCACATTCAGATAGGTTTCCTGCTGTCCGGCAAAGCTTGCTTCCGGCAAATCTTCCGCTGTGGCTGAAGAGCGGACCGCTACCGAGCAATCTTGGGTACCTGCCCGCTTGGACAGCTCATTATAGGCCTCGACAATATCGTCGTGGATATCATCGGGCCATATGCCCTTATATATGGCATCGCGAATGGCGGTGCCGGTTTCAGCAAGCGTCGCGTGCCCGTTCTCCAGCTTTGCCACTGAGGTTTCGATGAACGCATCAAGATCGTTGTGCGTGAGATACTTGCGGAACGCTGACGAGGTTGTCGCGAAGCCGCCCGGCACGCTAACCCCTTTGGCCGAGAGCTGTTGATACATCTCGCCGAGCGATGAGTTCTTTCCACCGACCAGCGCCACGTCTCCGCGCGCCAGCGTTTCAAACCATAAGACATTATCGCTCGCTGCCATCTTTACCTCCAACCCGATGCATTGCGAGGCGGACCATATGATGCATTGGACGAGACTATTATGATGCACATCAAGGTTGCTTGCCGAAGACGCGTTATTCTTCAGAGTCATTACTTGGAGGAGACACTATGGACTTGCAGGCCATCGACGAACTACGCGCTTCGATCTCGCAATCGGAAATATTGAGCGATGAAATCGCCAAGGCGGTGGCATCACTTCTTGCGGTTCACTTTGCGCAAACGAAAAGCGAAAGCGACCTCGCTGCGGGCCTGACAGCTAGCACCGACAGTGCGTTTGCGGTCGTGGGTCGAGCGTTCCCCGATTGGGATCTCCGGCTGGAAGGCTCGGTGTCACCGGTTGGTGAGCGATCCTGGACGTGCCGATTTTCATCGAACCTTTCAGACGATGATGTTCTAACGGGCGTTGGGCATGGCACGGGTATAAGGCTTGCGCTTTTTGATGCTATCGCGAACTTAGCTTCGATGCAGGCAAAGGGTTTTTCCTGATTGAAACCCGTCCCGCTAAACGTGCCGATGCTTTTCAGCGTTGCACCACCCTAGATTTTGGATATCGCGCGGGGCAACACCTACACGCAAGACTCAGCATCTAACCATTGTCACGTGTATGGGCGGGCAACCGGTGGACTAGCTGATGCAAACAAATAAAGACGTCTTGTTGGGTGAGCATGACGTGTTAACGGGCAACGCGAAGTTGCTTTTGGAAAATCTGGCCGATCGCATCGGCGCAGAGGGCCATTTTGCTATTCACTATAATTGTGCCGACGCGCCGGAAAATGCACTGAGCATTTCCGTCTCCTGCCATCCCAAGATTTCTGATTTTGTCGTCCGGGCCGCTCGTGCCACGAAAGACGCTTTTTTTGTTGAGCAGATTGATGAAGCAGAGTTAGGTGGCCAGCTGACCTTCGCCGGTTTTACCGCTGTGGGAAAAACCAAATGCCAAACCACGTGCGGCTTGTATTGGCCCGGCGCAGCCAGTGTCGATGACGCGCGTGTGAATAGCGAACTGGCACCGCTGGCCTCTCTCCTGTCAGCGTCATTTGATTTGATACAGGAGCAGCAATTTCAGCAAACGCTTGAACAGGCGCTTGATGCCGTCCCTCACTTGATTTGGGTGATGGGTCAGGACCGTCGCTATCTCTTTCAGAACAGAGCTGACCGCGACTCCTTCCAGGATATGCGTGGCAAGCGGCTCGCGGATCTCGGCTGGTCAGAGGAAGTGGTCGCCGAATGGGGCGAATTGCACCAGCGTTCACTTGACGGAGAAGAAATCGTCTTCCTGGGACAAAAGATGGTTGATGGGAAAGAGATCGTAGCGGAAAACTACATCTCGCCTATCCAATCTGATGACGGCGAAATCACCGCTATTGTAGGTTTTTCTATCGATCGCACTGCCGAAAAAGAAGCAGAGGCTGGCCTTAAACGCGCGATGGAAGCGCTGCGTGAAAGCGAGACACTTTTCACGGAAATTGCTGAATTGTCTGGCGTTGGTGGCTGGGAGTTGGATTTCGATGAACAGCGGCTGCATTGGACGGCTGAGACCAAACGAATACATCAGGTATCGGCTGCCTATGCGCCAAACGTGGATACCGCGATCGGCTTTTACGTTCCAGCGTCTCAATATACGATTAATTTGCGCATGAATGAAGCGATCGAACACGGCAAGTCTTGGGATGAAGACTTCGAGATAGAGGACGCCAAAGGGGAGCGCAAAACCGTGCGCGTTGTGGGGCGACCTGTTACGGAAGATGGACGTGTCGTACGGATGCAGGGCGCAATCCAAGACGTGACCAAGGCCAGACAATCCGAACGGCAGCTGAAGCAAGCCTACGAGGCTGCTCACCAAACCAAAGCTTTGCTTGAAGACATCGTAGAAGCTATTCCTGATGGTATCGTTGCTTTTGATGCCGATGAAAAGCTTGTTCTACACAACCGCGCTTTCCTGCGCTTCTTTGATTGCGTGTCTGATGAAAATCTGATCGGCAAGACGTTTGAGGAAATCCTACAAATCGGCGTCGACGAAGGTCAGTATGCCTCCATAAACAGCGGTCACGATTCCAAGAAGGAGTGGATAGACAGTCGCTTGGCTTCGTTCCGAGACCCTGGCGAGATCTTTTTACTCGAACTCCATGACGGGCGTTGGTTGCAGGTGCGTGATCAAAAGTCTGCGAGTGGCAACACCGTTGGCATCCGTGCTGACATTACGGACATCAAACGTAATGAAGAAAAGCTGAAGTATGTTGCCGAGCATGACCTGCTTACGGGTCTTTCGAGTCGCGCAGTTCTCCAACATGAATTGGACCGTGTTACGAGCACAGATCCTTCGATTGTCAGTCAATATTCGGCGCTGCTTGCCATAATCGACCTAGACAATTTCAAGGACATCAATGACTCGCTCGGGCATGACGTTGGCGATGAAGCGTTACGGCAAATTGCCGATCGATTGAAGGCTGCCGCCGACAAAGCCATCGTCGTTAGCCGACTTGGTGGTGATGAATTCGGGCTACTACTTGAGGGTGATTTGAGAATTGAAGATTGCCTTGCTTTCCTCGATCATCTTTCGGCCCAACTCACGCAGCCATTGCTTGCCGGTACCCATGAGCTGCATCCAACATTCTCTGTTGGCGCCAGTGTTTTTCCAAGGGACGCAGAAACGTCAACGCAGCTCCTAAAAGCAGCTGATATTGCGCTTTATGAGGCCAAGCGGACAGGCCGGGATCGCTGGTGCTTATTTGAGGCCCAGTTAAGTGAGGATCTTGAGCGACGCCTGTTTATCGTCGATCGGCTTACCAACCCTCAACCAAGTGATGTGTTTGACGTTGTTCTGCAGCCCAAGGTTCGCGCCGGTTCATGCGAACATTTCGGTTTTGAAGCGCTTTTGCGGTGGACTGTTGATGGCAAAGTCATCCTTCCCAGCGAGTTTATCCCGATCGCGGAAGACTGTGGTTCAATTGTAGAATTGGGTGAATTCGTATTCGAACGTGTCTTTTCCATGCATGTTGAAGCCAAGCAGAAAGGGATGGAGCTTGGGTCAATTGCCGTCAACGTTACGGCAGCCCAACTGTTTGATCCCAATTTTGCAGGCCGCGTCCTTGAGATGCTTGAAGCTAGTGGTGTGGCGCCGGAATTGTTGGAGATCGAGATTACAGAGGGTATTCTTCTCGATCGACAAGCCGCTCTCGTCACAGAAACTCTCGGTGCTTTGAGAGCTCATGGTATTACGATCGCGCTTGATGATTTTGGCACTGGCTACGCATCACTGTCCCACCTTCATCAGTTTCCAATCGATGTTCTAAAGATCGATCGGGCGTTTGTTTCCCGTATGCTTTTTGACACCGGTGCGAAGTCCATCGTGGGCTCAATGATTGCTCTGGGCAAGGAGCTTGGATTGACGGTTGTCGGCGAGGGCGTTGAGCATTCGGACCAAGCGGTCATGCTTGGCGAAATGGGTTGCGACCTATTGCAAGGTTTTTTAACCGGGGTCCCAACGAACGCAGAGCTTGCCATTGCTGCTTTGGCCGAACCTTCCAAAAGCGCCAAAATTGCTGCAAAGCAATAAGCCATTGAAGCGGTTCGTTTTCACTGCGTACCGCATGATCGCGTGCATGTGGGTGTGCAGGTTAGTTGACACACTTTACTGTGATTTCTTTCATATTATACTTAAATATTGGTGTACTTGGGGATCGATCGCACCATATGCCGCGATGGGATCTAACATTCGCAGAGATTCGTCTGCACGCCGAAAGGCTTCACATTCGCTCACGGGAAACGACGTTGACCTATTTTAGCGAGGTGTAATCGACTCTTAATTCGCGACTGTCGATTCCGAGATGTAGGGACAGAGACAATCAGACAGGAATGCAGAGCGACACGAACATCACATATTTGAACGCCGACCATGTTGAGTATGACCGTCTCATCATGTCTGCGAGCTCGGAGTTCGAGCTGCTGAACTTGTGCGCGCGGGTTGCTCAGTTTTATGGGCTGCCTTGGTACTCCATCACCCGCATTCCGAGTGACGATGACAAAAGACTGGAGTCGTTGGGTATTGTCAGTAACTGGCCGGAAAAGCTTATCACGGAATATGACCGTCTAAAGCTCTTCGAGAGTTCCCCGATTATTGAGCATCTAAAGACTTCGGAAGAGCCGATTTTTTTCGACAATCAAGAGTTGCACAAGGATCGACCTGACAAGAAGGATGATGATGCCATCCTTCTTTTTGACAAGTTTGGCATGAATCATGGTGTCTACTTTTGCGTCCAAAATACAAAGGGCGAAGTCGCTGCGGTCTCGTTTGGTGGCCCAGATAACATCACCGACCGCGAAGTTTTCACAAAACTATATTTCTACGCGAACTTGGTTTACTCGCGTCTATCAGTGTTGAGGACGAAAGACGACGCGTCCTTTTTTGATCTCAAGCCGCGAGAGCTTGAGTTCATGCAATTAGTTTCAAAGGGATGCAGCCTGGCCGAAATTTCAGCAAAAAGCGGGCTTTCCGAAAAGGCTGTGGAGACCTATCTTACGAACGCAGCCATGAAGCTTGGGTGCGAAACTCGAATTCATGCCGTAAGTAAGGCCTTACGGCTTAACCTCATTCGCTGAAGCTACCATCATGAATTTCACAAAACTCCGATTTGAAGTTGGCAGGCCTGGACGCTCAAAAACCAGTGATCCAGCCGCGATCGGCGTGTCTGCCGATGATGCTTTCGTTGCTATGTCGGCTTTTGATGAGATCGGTATTTGGCGCGCGGAACTCGACAGCGGCTTGGTTTATTGGACAGATTCAGTTTTCCGTATCTACGGTTTGGAAGTTAAAGAAGGCCCTGTCAGCATTCCTGATGCGATCGCGGCCTACCACCCAGAAGACCGCGACCTTGTTTTGCAGTGTGTGGAAGAAGCATCGGCCAAAAAGACCGGTTTTCGATTTGTGCTTAGGCTTTGCCGCGCAAGTGGAGAAATCGTCTGGGTCAAGTCGCACGGCATGTATCGTGTAAACGCCGAAGGGCGTGAAGAGCTGTTTGGCTATATCGAACAGTTCTCGCCGCTGGCGCGTTCGGTCACCATTTTAGATGAAAGCGTTTTCACACCAGGAGCTGACGTAACCGCTCAATAACGTCTTTTGGGACTATTGAGAGAACGTCTTTCGTTTCGATAAAGTGCGAAATCAAAAAGTCGGCTAGCAAGCTTTGTTCGTGCTTTGATTGACAATCGAATGCCACGATCTTCAGTCGCACACCTGTGAGCTCTGCATCCAGTTCGCCGATGCTTTGA
>JBCBYO010000027.1:0-43292 GCA_039815825.1 Pseudomonadota bacterium | reverse complement strand
CCGATGTCGATGTTGCGACATGCGGATCCAGCTTGCCGGCGTCCGCAACATTTGTCCCAACGGTAATTGTTGTACCAGCAGCATAAGCGCTACTCGTAGCAAGCAAGCCACCAAGGGCCATGCATAGTAATCTTTTCATTAGGTTCTCCCCTAACCTCCGCGTAGCACCATGCATCACATATGATGCAAAAAACGCATAGCATGGAATTTTTCGTTCACAAACACTCATATATGAGCGATTTTGTAGCGTAAGCACGAAACATATATCGTGTAAAGCACATATTTGAAGCTTTATGACGTTTTATGCGCTCTTTTATGATGCATTAAGCGCGATTACGACATTTATCTTCCATAATCACGCCCATTTAAATGAGCGCACTCATCGCCTGCCCGTCAAAAAAACGACGGCGGGCATATAAATATACTATCGATGCAACTGGCAGCTCATATTGAGCGCTAGGAAAAGCCGAAGCTTGAAAGGTCCGTCAAACCTTGACGCAGCTGAGCTGCAAACCATGCGAGCGAATTGGATCTCGCATATCTTCTGCCAGACCTTCGTCTGTAATAATCGTGTCAATCTGATCGAGCGTCGCCACACGATAAAGCGCCCGGGCTTTAAAACGACTGCTTTCCGCCAATAAGATAGTCTTCTGTGATGCGGCGAGCATCGTGCGCTTCATTTCCACCAGCTCCAACACTGTGTCAGACGCACACTCCAAATCGACAGCTTGTGCAGACATGAAGTAAAGGTCGCAGCGCAGATCTTTCAGGAACCCTAAACCGGGCTCACCCAATAAGCTGAAAGCACCAAAGCGATTGGCGCCACCCGGGACAACAACAGAAATTTGTGGCTTATAAGTCAATGTCTTAGCTACGTAGAGATCGTTCGTAATAACCGTGAGCGGGAACTCAATTTGGCCAACCGCATCGGCCAAGTCATGGCAAACCGTGCCTGTATCGATGAGAATACTTTGGTCCGGCTTAAGGTGCTTTATCGCCTCGGCAACAATTCCACGCTTTTCTTCAACAGCCGTCTGTCGCGCCAATTCGGTGCTGGGTTCATAGCTTGCTTGGGGGCGCATTCGAACGGCGCCGCCGTGCGTGCGGCTTAAGAAGCCTTCTTTTGAAAGATGGTCCAGGTCGCGCCGGATCGTCGATACAGAAATACCAAATCGATCCGCCAGATCCTGACTAGACCCAGCGAAGTGTACATCGAACCAATCCATCAGCCGTTGGCGGCGCTCGGCGGGGAGCATTTCATCGGTGTTTCCGTCTTTGGGTGTTGTCAAGCCAAGCCCTCCCAAGCCCATCATATCAAATAACAGCGCTAAACAGTTTGCATGCGCCCACCGCCCTACGATGCCGGATGGTGTATATAGCTAAACTGATAGTAGTGGAAATGCATTGGTTGGAAAAACCCAAAAACCATCATCCACAATGATCGTAATCAAGCCCTTTATCACATCGATCGCTTAAAACTCCACCCAGATCGCGAAAATTGCCATATAAGTGCATAAAGGATAACGTTTTTTAGGAAAAATCATCGTTATTTGAATGATCGGACCAAAAAATACATCCTATCTGCTTGCATTTGATCGTATACGATCACATAACATCATAAACTTGCATAAATGCAACGCCCGCTCGATAAACTGTTAGAAGATAAGGTGGCCGGCATGGACACATCAATAATCCAAGGACGTGTTCCCTCTTTGAATGCTGTAATTGGGGACCAAGCACTCCCCGATAAGGTTGACGTCGTGGTCGTCGGCGGCGGCATTGCAGGCGTGTCAACGGCGCTTTTTTTGGCGGAGAAAGGAATAAGTGTTTGCCTTTGCGAGAAAGGCAAGATTGCTGGAGAGCAATCTTCACGCAATTGGGGTTGGACGCGACAGATGGGCCGCGACCCGCTTGAGATGCCGCTTTCTATCCAAAGCCTGAACCTGTGGCGTAGTTTGAAGGATCGATTTGGCATTGAAGCCAATTATAGAGAAACAGGCATCACCTATATTTGCCGGAATAAATGGGAAATAGAGCAAGCGCAGGGCTGGGCGAAAACGGGCCTCGAACATGGGTTACCGTTGAAGGAGCTCAACGCGGCCGATATAGCAGACATGGTCCCGGGAATTGCGCCAGGGCAGACTTATGGGCTCCATACAAAGACAGACGGCCGCGCTGAACCGGGTTTGGCAGTACCTGCATTTGCAAACGCCGCACGCCGACTTGGCGCCTCCATCATCGCTCACTGCGCAGTGCGTGGTATTGAGAAATCAAGCGGCAAAGTGTCCGGCGTCGTCACCGAAAAGGGGACAATAAATTGCAGTTCAGTTGTTGTTGCCGGAGGCGTGTGGTCTCGCTTGTTCTTGGGCAACCATGATGTCAGCCTTCCTCAACTCAACATCATCGCGGCAGCGGCACGAATAGAGAGCAATGAAGGCGGGGATAATTTCGTGCCCAATTTCCCCATTGGAGGAGCCGATTTTGGCCTGAGGAAACGTGATGATGGCGGGTACACAATCGGGCCTCGCAACATCAATATCGCACCGATCACACCCGACAGCTTTAGATTCCTCGGGGATTTCTTCCCCGTATTCCTGAAGAGTTGGCGTGAGCTGAGCTTGAGGTTTGGAAAAGATTTCTTTGAAGAACTGATGCGCCGCGAGCGGTGGCAGTCGGATGAGGTGACGCCGTTTGAAGCGGTGCGCGTCCTGAACCCGCCTCCATCAAACTGGATGCTCAACAAATCGCTAAAGGGTTTGAAGGAAACACTACCCGCTTTCCGCTCCACTCGGGTCACGCATGCTTGGGGTGGCGCCATCGATGCCACTGCAGATGGTGTACCGGTTATAGATGGTGTGGCACGCGTGCCGGGGCTCTATATCGCCTCAGGCCTGTCTGGTCATGGCTTTGGAGCCGGCCCAGCCGTTGGGCAGATGATGGCAGAGATCGTGGCCGGTGATACCACAACAGTCGATCGCGCCCCGTTCCGGTACAACAGGTTTCGTTCGACCAGACGTTTACCCTCATTTGATGGTTCCGAGCGTTTGGTCGCGGCGCGGTAGGTATTTTTCATGTTGATCGTATTACGGCCATCGGACAGTCAGTGCACTGCCACTATGCCTATGCAGGGAGCCAATCGATGATCCGCTGGGGCATTTTGTCGACAGCAAAGATCGCCACGACCACGGCGATCCCGGCGATGATCAACGCCCCCAACTGCGTACCGAATGCGATCGCAAGCAGGTCGAAAGATCGTGCCCATGCGGTGGCCGATCAGTTCCATATCCCGCACGTTTTTGCAGACTACGCCGCCTTGTTGGCAAGCGATAAGATCGATGCTGTCTACATTCCGCTTCCAACTGCGCATCATGTAGATTGGGCGACGAAGGCGGCGGAAGCCGGCAAGCACGTTCTTTGTGAGAAACCCATTTCGATGAAGGCTGAGCAAATCGGTAGTTTGATCGAAGCTTCAGCTAAAAATGGGGTCATCATCAGCGAGGCAATGATGGTGGCATACCATCCTCAATGGGCCAAGGTTCGCATGCTGATTGAAAGTGGAGCGATTGGAGAGCTCGAGCATGTACGCGCCGCGTTTTCGTATTTCAACACGGATCCCGGCAACATGCGCAACCAGCTGGACCTTGGTGGTGGCGTACTACGGGATATCGGGTGCTACCCAATCGCGACAACACGTTTGGCAACCGGCGCAATTGCCAACCGGGTCTTTGCGTCGATAAAACGCGATCCTCAATTTGGAACAGACATCTTCGCGTCCGCGCTTATTGGATTCGATCGCTTTGACCTGTCCATGCATGTGAGCTCACAGCTCGCCTGGCGGCAAACCGCATCGTTTCATGGAGATAAGGGTTACATCGAAGTGGCAGCGCCTTTTAACGCTGTGGCCGGCATAGAAGATTGTGTCTGCCTTTTCAAAGATGGGCGACAGTCCGCGCAACAGTTTGCATTTCCAAGAGTCAATCAGTTCCAACTTCAGTTTGAAGCATTTGCGCGCGCGATCTCCTCCAGAGACACATCTGAATTGTTCTCTTTGGAAGACGCTTTGGAGAACCAGCGCATCATTGATGCCATTTACAAGATGGATAACAGCGATCAATGGATGAGTATAACGTGAGACAGGTTCTCACCGTACATCAAAAGTTTACTATTCGAGGAGATGTCGTATGACCTATTCGCCCAGCCCCGACCGCTATGCGAAAATGAAGTATAATGCTTGCGGGAAAAGCGGCCTTAAACTGCCAGCTATATCGTTGGGTCTTTGGCACAATTTTGGCCATGATACACCGCATGAGACCAAACGCGACATATGCCAAACCGCCTTTGATCTGGGCATTACGCACTTCGACTTGGCCAACAATTATGGTCCGCCTGCAGGGTCTGCGGAAGAAGCTTTTGGCGAGATCTTACGCACAGATTTTGCCGGATACCGTGATGAGTTGATTATTTCCAGCAAGGCCGGTTGGGACATGTGGGAAGGCCCCTATGGCGATGGCGGGAGCCGCAAATACCTCATGGCATCATGCGATCAAAGCCTACAGCGCATGGGTATCGATTATGTTGATATTTTCTATATCCACCGATTTGATCCCGAGACACCACTTGAGGAAACAATGGGCGCGCTCGATCAGATCGTGCGGTCAGGCAAAGCGTTATATGTCGGTGTTTCTTCGTACAATTCTGAAACCACCCGCAAAGCCGCTGCGATACTCGATAGGCTTGGTACGCCGTGCCTGATCCACCAACCAAGCTACAACATGCTCAACCGATGGATCGAGCACGATGGCTTGAAAGATACGCTAGAAGAGCTGGGCATCGGATCCATCGTCTTTACACCATTGGCGCAAGGCATGCTGACCAACAAATATCTCAATGGTGTTCCGCAGGGCAGCCGTGCTGAACAAGATGCCACTTTGAGCAAAGGCTTCCTTTCGGAAGCGAACCTGGAAAACATAAGGCAGCTGAACAAAATCGCGGAAAGACGCGGTCAGACATTAGCCCAGATGGCAATTGCCTGGTGCCTGCGCGGCGGCAAAATTACCTCTGCGCTCATTGGGGCTTCAAAAGCAAAACAGGTCACCGATTGTGTTGGCTCCCTTAGCAACCTTGAGTTCTCCGACGATGAACTTGCGGAAATCGATCGCTATGCAGTGGAAGGTGACATCAACCTTTGGGCGGGTTCATCCGCCACATAGTTTCACCCAGCGCGCGCAAAGCTCGCCGATCACCATGCCAGCTTATTTTCGGTTGGCGATTATCGGCGAGTGCCAAAGCATACCGTCGCGTTGCTGATACTCATTTACGGCTCCCCGAAGGGGCCGGCAGCACGCCTGTCAGCTTTCAAAAAACTACTTACGCATATATCCTGCCATTCCACTCGCCGTGCCACCCGATTATCGCACATAGTAGTGACGCAAACGCGCGCCCCGCGATCGCATGATCGGCAAACTTACTGATTGGGTTGATAGTCTTTGTGACGCTTAGTGCGCTTGGCTTACGACGTGGACAGCCGTGCCCCAATCATTACATCGCTGCGCCAAATCGCCAGGCACGGGCTTGTCAATGAACACAGCGTCCACGTCGGAAAGCGATGCAATGCGAACGGGCGCGGTACGTTCAAACTTGGAAATATCAGTTACCAGAAAAACCCGCCGCGCATGGCGAATGATGGACTTGGAAACGCCGACTTCGCGCAGATCAAAGTCAAGTAGGTCGCCGTCCTCATCGAGCGCTGAAGCCCCGATAATGGCGATGTCGACTTTGAATTGCTCGATCATCTGTGTCGCAAGGTCACCTACCAGCCCTCCATCACTACGCCGCAGCGTGCCACCGGACACCATGACTTCGCAACTTGGATTACCGGCAAGTATGTTGGCGACATTCATATTGTTGGTGACGACCGTCAGGTTTTCATGGTCGAGCAAGGCGCGAGCTACAGCCTCGGTCGTTGTTCCGATATTGATGAAAAGCGATGTGTTAGACGGTATGTGCCCCGCGACCAATTTGCCGATCCGCTCTTTCTCAGGGGCATTGAGTTCACGGCGTTCATCATACTCAATGTTGGTGATACCGCCGCGCAACGTGGCGCCCCCGTGGACACGGCTTACACGGCCTTCTTGCTCCAACTCCGTGAGATCGCGACGGACGGTTTGTACGGTAACACCAAAGCGCTCAGCGAGGTAATCGACAGTCGCTTTCCCCTCCTCTCGGAGCAGTGCGAGAATATCGTTTTTCCGTAATGTTGCCAATGCGCCCGCCTTTTCGTTTTGCCGCGCAAATTATCGTTTCAAGGTCAATTGTCCACATTGCACTGCAATATGTGGACATTTCGCACCCGCAACATGCGTTTTTGATCAAAGCGCTTTGAAAGGTGCATTTTCGAACATTTTTTATTGACTTTTGATCGGGATTTTTGTTGTGCACTGCAAAACGAAAAAAAACGATACGAATTCTGTTGCATATGTTTTCGCCTGATGTCAGCCTAAGAAAGGGAGGAAGAGTTTTGTCGAATAGGAATTCAGACAAAGTTCTAGACGTGTTTGTTATTGGTGGCGGCATCAATGGCTGCGGGATTGCGCGCGATGCAGCAGGCCGCGGTATGAGTGTCGCGCTCGCTGAAATGAACGACCTTGCTTCCGCGACTTCATCAGCTTCTACAAAACTATTTCATGGCGGGCTGCGTTACCTGGAGTATTTCGAATTCCGGTTGGTGCGCGAAGCATTGATTGAACGCGAAGTGCTGCTCAAAGCCATGCCGCATATTTCGTGGCCCATGCGCTTCGTGCTCCCTTTCCACAGGGACATGCGCTTTGAAAGCGACACACCTACTTCGCGCCTGCTTTCCATTATCATGCCATGGATGAAGGGGCGTCGACCTGCTTGGCTGATCCGTCTTGGGCTTTTCCTTTATGACAATTTGGGGGGGCGAAAGTTACTGCCAGGCACGGCGACGCTAGACCTTGCAAAAGCACCGGAAGGCACACCGCTCAAGGATGACTTCAAGACGGCCTATGAGTATTCGGACTGCTGGATCGAGGACTCGCGTTTGGTTTCGTTAAATGCGCGCGACGCTCAAGACCGCGGCGCGATCATCATGACACGTACCAAAGTGATCTCGGCCGAACGCAACGATGGTTTGTGGGACATCACAACAGAGGATGTCGCAACCGGAGAACGCAGCCATTGGAAAGCCCGCAGCCTGGTAAACGCTGGGGGCCCTTGGGTGGAGAATGTTGTGCGCGGTGTCACGCGTATCAATTCGACTGAAGGTGTCCGTCTGGTGCGTGGTTCACACATTGTGACTCGCAAACTGTTTGATCATGACAAATGCTATTTCTTTCAAGGGACCGACGGACGGATCATTTTCGCGATCCCCTATGAAAATGATTTTACCCTGATTGGCACCACGGACGCAGAGCACGAAGACTTAAGCGAGAAGCCCTACTGCACCGATGAAGAGCGCGACTACCTGTTGGCATTTGCGTCCAATTATTTCGCCAAGCCGGTAACGGTTGATGACATTGTGTGGACCTTTTCCGGTGTTCGTCCGCTGTATGATGACGGCGCATCGTCGGCCACAGCCGCGACTCGCGATTATGTTCTTTCATTGGACACGAACGGCGGCGCCCCTGTGCTAAACGTCTTTGGGGGCAAGATCACAACGTATCGTCGTCTCGCGGAAGGCGCGGTGGAAAAGCTGCAACCGCTACTCGGCAATACTCAAGAAGGCTGGACCGCCGGTGTCGCACTTGCGGGCGGTGATTTCCCGGTCGGCGGCTTTGATGATCTAGTTAACGAACTAGCGGCCAAAACCCCTTGGCTTGAGGTCAAGACAGTAAAAAGGCTCGTGCGCGCCTATGGCACCGAGGCCGCGACGATTATTGGTGACGCAAAATCAGAGAAAGACCTGGGCGTTCATTTCGGCTCCGGCCTCTATCAAGCTGAAGTGAAATGGCTCATCGAGCATGAGTTTGCCAGGACAGCGGAAGATGTTTTGTGGCGCCGTTCAAAGTTAGGACTACGATTTGACGACAAAGCCGCGGAAACACTGCGCAAATGGATGGAAAAGAACAAACCGCTGGAAAACAGTGAGTTAGCTGCATAGTCGGCGCTTCTTTTGGGAGGAGAAGCATGACGCTAGAACTGAAAAACGTCAGCAAGGTGGTGGCGGGTCAATCCCATATCTACCCGACTGATCTTACCCTGCAAAAGGGGACGATGAACGTCCTTCTTGGACCAACGCTTTCAGGTAAGACCTCCCTGATGCGCCTTATGGCCGGGCTGGACAAGCCTTCAACCGGTGCCGTGCATTGGGAAGGCAAAGACGTCACCGGCGTGCGCGTCCAAGACCGCGAAGTCGCGATGGTCTACCAGCAGTTCATCAATTACCCTTCAATGACGGTCTATGAGAACATTGCCTCGCCGATGCGAATTGGCGGCCGCAGCGCCAGCGAAATTGATGCAGCGGTAAAAAAAGCGGCTGATCTTATGAAACTGACGCCCATGCTCGACCGCAAGCCCTTGGAGCTTTCCGGCGGTCAGCAACAGCGCTGCGCGCTTGCTCGTGCACTGGTCAAGAACGCAGGGCTCGTCCTGCTCGACGAGCCGCTTGCAAACCTCGACTACAAGTTGCGCGAAGAGTTGCGCGTCGAAATTCCGAAAATATTCGAGGAAGCGGGCTCCATTTTTGTCTACGCCACAACGGAGCCAGAAGAGGCTCTGCTGCTGGGCGGTAACACCGCAACGCTCTGGGAAGGCCGGGTCACGCAATTTGGTCCAACGCCCACCATCTACCGCAACCCGATTGATGCGACGACGGCTCGGGTATTCTCTGATCCGCCGATGAACTTTTTGCAGATTTCAAAAGTCGGCAACAAGATCATGTTTGGCGATGGCCAATCATGCGCAGCGGCGGGCCAATTGGCCGATCTTTCTGATGGTCGCTACACAGCCGGCTTTCGTCCCAATCACGTAGAGTTGGAAAAACATGCTGACGAAGCGATGACGTTTTCCAGCCAAGTTGCAGTGACAGAAATCACCGGCTCGGAAACGTTCGTTCACATGGATCATCATGGCGATCGATGGGTGGGCGTCGTGCACGGTGTGCGGGATTTGCAATCCGGCAATACGATCGACGTCTATCTCGACCCGGCGCATGTCTATGTGTTTGGCGAACAGGGCGAGCTTGTCGCAGCCGCCTCCTATGCACAGGCAGCGTGAGGCAAACCCATGGCACAAATTCAACTTTCCAAACTCGCGCATAGCTATTTACCCTCGCCGCAAAGCGAAGACGATTTTGCATTAAAAGAAATTGACCATGTCTGGGCCGATGGCGAAGCCTATGCTCTGTTGGGTCCCTCCGGTTGCGGCAAGACCACGCTCTTGAACATCATCTCCGGCCTGTTGGAACCGTCTCAAGGCTCCATACTCTTCAACGGAGAGGATGTTACGCATGCGGCAACCACAGAGCGCAACATTGCGCAGGTTTTCCAGTTTCCTGTCGTTTATGACACGATGACAGTGCGCGAAAATTTGGCGTTTCCCTTGAAGAACAGAGGTGCCGACGCTGGCTATATCGCCAAACGGGTCGACGATATTGCCAAGATGATCGGTATGGAAGAAGCGCTTCATCGCAAAGCCCGCGGCCTGACAGCAGACGCCAAACAAAAGATTTCGCTGGGTCGCGGCATGGTTCGTGAAGATGTCAACGCGATCTTGTTCGACGAACCGTTGACGGTAATCGATCCCCACTTGAAGTGGGCACTGCGCACCCAGTTGAAATCGCTGCACCGCGAATTTGGTCACACGATGATCTATGTGACGCACGACCAAACCGAGGCACTGACCTTCGCCGACAAAGTGGTTGTCATGTATGATGGCCGCGTCGTGCAAATCGGCACGCCGCAAGAATTGTTTGAGGCACCCGCGCATACGTTTGTCGGTTACTTTATCGGTTCGCCGGGGATGAATGTCATCCCCGCGAAGGTCGACGGTAACCAAGCTTATATTGAGGGCACCAGCATTGAACTGGGCCAATCCTATAAAGGCCTAAGCGGTAATATCGAAATCGGCGTGCGCCCGGAATTTGCGACGCTCTCGTCAGAAGAGGGCATGCCCGTCAATATTCGCCGGATTGAGGATGTCGGTCGCCATCGCATCGTGCGTGCCGATTTCTTTGGCAACAACATCAACATTGTTGTGCCGGAAGGCATGCCGGTCGGCACCGACATGAACCGAGTCTCGTTCCAGCCGGACCGCGTCAATGTCTATGCCGATGAGTGGCGCGTGCACGGGGAGGCCGCGTAATGGAAAAAACAGTCAATCAAAAAGCCTGGTTCCTCGTTCTACCCGTCTTGGTACTGGTCGCGTTCTCTGCCGTCATCCCCTTGATGACCGTCGTGAACTACTCCCTGCAGGACACTTTCGGAAACAACCAGTTCTTCTGGGTGGGGCTGGAATGGTTCCAGGAAATTCTTTCCTCGGAACGCATCCATAACGCGCTTGGCCGGCAGATCATCTTCTCGATGGTGATCCTGGCAATACAAATTCCGCTTGGTGTCTATATCGCGCTCAACATGCCCAAAAAGGGTTTTTGGGCGTCCTTCTGTCTGGTGCTTATGGCGCTGCCGCTTTTGATCCCGTTCAACGTGGTCGGCACGATTTGGCAGATCTTTGGTCGCGTCGATATCGGCCTACTTGGCTACGCGCTTGATGCCGCCGGCATCGACTACAACTACACCAATGACCCGATCGATGCGTGGATTACCGTCGTTGTCATGGACGTCTGGCATTGGACGTCACTTGTTGCGCTCCTCGCCTATGCCGGTCTGCAGTCCATCCCCAACGCCTATTATCAAGCGGCAAAGATCGATCAGGCCAGCCGCTGGGCGATCTTCCGCTACATTGAGCTCCCGAAAATGCAGGGTGTGCTGCTGATCGCCATTCTGCTGCGCTTTATGGATAGTTTCATGATCTACACAGAACCGTTCGTTGTCACCGGCGGCGGGCCCGGCAATGCAACAACGTTCTTGTCAATTGATCTTGTGAAGATGGCGATCGGTCAGTTTGACCTTGGACCTGCTGCGGCATTCTCGCTGATGTACTTCCTGGTGATCCTACTAGTCTCGTGGGTGTTCTACACCGTGATGACAAACCTCGACAAAGAGGAGCGTGTATAATGGCTGCCGATACCACAATCGCGACCAGCGGCGTTATTGCCAAAACACAAAGCAAAGCCCGCTCAGCGCCTTTTATCCGCTCCAATGCGGTGGTGATGGGTCTCTATTTGCTCTTTTTGATGCTGCCGATCTATTGGCTCGTGAATATGAGCCTGAAAACCAATGCCGAAATTCTCGGCGGGTTCTCGCTCTACCCGCAGGCTCTGACGTTTCAGAACTATGTAACGATATTAACCGATCCCAGCTGGTACATGGGGTATGTCAATTCGCTGATCTATGTGGTGATGAACACCATCATCTCGCTCGCGGTAGCCCTTCCAGCGGCGTACGCCTTTTCACGATACAGTTTCCTTGGCGACAAGCATTTGTTCTTCTGGCTTCTCACCAACCGGATGGCACCGCCCGCGGTTTTCGTGCTGCCCTTCTTCCAGCTTTATTCGTCCGTTGGATTGTTTGACACGCATATCGCGGTCGCTTTGGCGCACTGCCTGTTCAACGTGCCGCTGGCCGTTTGGATTTTGGAAGGTTTCATGAGAGGCGTTCCAAAAGAAATCGACGAGACCGCCTATATTGACGGCTACTCGTTCCCGCGTTTCTTCGTGAAAATTTTCATGCCGTTGATTGCATCGGGCATCGGTGTCGCCGCCTTCTTTTGCTTCATGTTCTCTTGGGTCGAGCTTTTGATCGCCCGTACGCTGACATCAGTCGACGCCAAATCCATCGGTGCAACAATGACGCGGACGGTCTCAGCCTCCGGTCTTGACTGGGGCGTGCTGGCCGCTGCCGGTGTGCTGACAATCATCCCCGGCGCGCTCGTGATCTATTTTGTCCGCAACTACATCGCCAAGGGCTTTGCCCTCGGGCGCGTGTAATCAAGGGAGGAAACTGACATGGACCTTTCATGGATGGCATGGACTTGGCCGACGGCGATCTTCTTTGCGGTGATCGCGTCGTTACTGGTGCTCTTCACGATCCTGGCGATCAAGTTTCCCGAAACACCCAGAACCGGCGTCTTGCGCATTGAAACAACGCGCGGCGACCGGCTTTTTATCACCCTTCTCGGCTCAGCCTTCATCAATCTGGGCTGGCTTGGATTGATCAGCGGACCCCAATGGGGCGCGTTGATCGTATGCGCGATCTATGCCGCAGCGGTGTTCCGCTACGTGTAGATTTTTACCCGGTGCCGTTTGAGGAGATGGCGCCATAAAAACCCTCAGGGAGGAAATACATGAGGAAATATCTATCAACGACAACGGCACTTGCGTTGTGCGCTTCGGTGCTCGCCGCAAATACGGCCTATGCCGGCATGGAAGAAGCCATGGAGTTTCTCGATAATGAGATCGGTGGCCTTTCTGTTTTGAGCCGGGAAGAACAAGAAGCAGAGATGCAGTTCTTTGTAGATGCGGCTGCACCATTTGCGGGTATGTCTATCAACGTAGTTTCAGAAACCATCACCACCCACGAGTATGAAAGCCAAGTGCTTGCACCAGCCTTTAGCGCAATTACCGGTATTACCGTAACACACGATCTCATCGGTGAAGGTGACGTGGTCGAGAAGCTGCAAACACAAATGCAGACCGGCGAAAACGTCTATGACGCTTATGTCAACGATTCCGATTTGATTGGCACACACTGGCGCTACCAGCAGGTGCGCAACCTGACTGATTGGATGGCGGGTGAAGGTGCGGAGGTCACACTCGCGACGCTTGATCTGGAAGACTTTATCGGACTTCAGTTTACAACTGGACCCGATGGTAAACTCTACCAGCTGCCCGACCAGCAGTTCGCGAACCTCTACTGGTTCCGCTATGACATGTTCACCGATGAAAAGAACATGGCCGACTTTGAAGCGCAGTTTGGTTATCCGCTGGGCGTTCCAGTCAACTGGTCTGCCTATGAAGACATTGCCGAGTTCTTCACCGGCCGTGACCTGACCCATATGGGTGTTGAGGGCGACATTTACGGCAACATGGACTATGGCAAAAAAGACCCATCCCTTGGCTGGCGTTACACCGATGCGTGGATGTCCATGGCTGGTATGGGTGATGTAGGCGAGCCAAATGGCCTTCCGGTCGACGAATGGGGCATTCGCGTTAACGAGAACTCACAGCCTGTTGGTTCATGTGTCGCACGCGGGGGTGCAACCAACTCACCGGCTGCTGTCTATGCGGTGACAAAAGCCATCGAATGGCTTGAGAAATACTCACCGCCTACAGCTGCTGGTATGACATTCGGTGAAGCTGGCCCGATCCCTGCACAGGGTCAAATCGCCCAGCAAATGTTCTGGTACACAGCCTTTACTGCCGACATGGTAGGTGACGGTGCGGCGGCTGTCCTCAACGATGATGGCACACCGAAGTGGCGTATGGCTCCATCACCACATGGCGTTTACTGGAAAGAGGGCCAGAAGGTTGGCTATCAGGATGCCGGTTCCTGGACATTGATGCAGTCAACACCCGTTGATCGCGCGAAAGCAGCTTGGCTCTATGCCCAGTTCGTTACGTCGAAAACCGTTGACCTGAAGAAGTCTGATGTTGGTCTGACGTTCATACGTGAATCCACCATCAACTCTGACCACTTCTCAGAGCGTGCGGACAAGCTTGGCGGTCTGGTTGAATTCTACCGTTCACCAGCACGTGTGGCTTGGTCACCAACCGGCACGAACGTTCCGGACTATCCACGTCTGGCGCAGCTTTGGTGGCAGAACATTGGTGATGCGATGTCAGGTGCAAAAACACCTCAGGAAGCACTTGATGCTCTTTGTGAAGCACAGGAAAGCGTTCTTGAGCGCCTCGAGCGTGCAGGTGTCCAAGGCGACATCGGTCCGGTCATGAACGAGCCTCAAGAAGCTTCGTTCTGGCTTGATCAGCCTGGTGCGCCGTTCGCCAAAATCGAGAACGAAGATGAAGAACCAATGACGGTTTCTTACGACGAACTCATCCAATCCTGGCAGTAAGATTGCTGCTATGATTGCCGGGGCCCACGGGCCCCGGTTTTTTTATGAAAGATTTTCCCGGTCATGGTGCCTTTCGAAATCCAATTGCCGCAACGCACCGTGTTTGGTCGGGGTAAGGCGGTACCCACGGTTGAAACCTTGGTCGGCATTTATAGGCGGCCGATGATTGTGCACGGTGCAAACCCGGATCGCGCGACGTGGCTAATAAACTTTTTCCCAGACGCTGTCACAATAACCTGCCAAGGCGAACCCGACATTGGAGCGCTAGAAGCGGCATTGCAAAACGCGCGAGGCGAGAACGTGGATGCTGTTATCGCTTTGGGTGGCGGATCGGTCATCGATCTGGGTAAAGCGGTCGCTGGTCTTGCGGCGACGGATAAGCCTTTGCTGAACTATCTGGAAGTTGTTGGTGACGGAAGCGCAATTGACGCGCCGCCCCTACCCTTTATCGCTCTTCCCACCACGTCCGGTACTGGTGCGGAGGCAACGCGCAACGCGGTCATCGGTGTGCCTGAACATGGCCGCAAGGTCAGCGTTCGGGACGTGCGCATGCTGCCCGACCTGGCGATCGTAGACCCGGCGCTTACCGACGGGTGCCCGCGCGCGACAACGCTCGCCAGCGGTTTGGACGCCATTACGCAACTGATCGAACCCTATTTGTCGTCGCGGGCAAACGCCTACACGGATGCGTTGATTGTAAGTGCGCTTGAGCCAGCGCTTCGTGCCATTCGCATTCTTGCTGAAAGAGAAGATGCCGACGCCCGCGATGCCATGGCCTACGCCAGCTACATGAGCGGTATTACTCTTTCACATGCTGGCCTTGGCGCGGTGCATGGCCTGGCCGGTGTCATCGGCGGGATGTCGGGTGCACCACATGGTGAAGTGTGCGCCACGCTTTTGGCGCCGACGCTGATGGTGAACCGCCGGGCACTGGATCAATCCGGTGGCGCCACAGATCGCTTCGATGAGATCGACGCATTGTTCAACCAGCACTTTGAAGATCAGGATGGCCGGGACGGTTTTGAGCAACTTTCGCACTGGGTGACAAGCGTCGGCATTCGCGCTGTTGTAGATATGGGTGTTGCGCCTGATCGCTTTGGCCAAATCGCAGAGATGGCGCAGGCGAGTAGTTCGATGAAAGCCAATCCGGTCCAGCTCTCAGTAAAAGAACTGACAGATCTTCTCGCCAAGTAGTGCAGAAAAAACCCGGACGGGATGCCCGGGTTTTCTAATCTGTTCGACCGTTTAGCCTTTCGGCTTTGGCCCGATCATCAGTTCGGGACGGACATATTGGTCAAAGTCTTCTGCGCTCAAAAGGCCCAAGTTTAGCGCTTCTTCTTTCAACGTCGTTCCGTTCTTGTGCGCAGCTTTGGCGATCTTGGTCGCATTGTCGTAGCCGATATGCGGGTTGAGTGCTGTCACCAGCATGAGCGAACGCTCCATCAGCGATTTGATGTTGTCTTCATTGGCCTTGATGCCAGACACGCAACGGTCGGTGAAGGATACAGCTGCGTCGCCCAACAGTTTGATCGACTGCAGCATGCAGTAGCCCATCACCGGGTTGTAGACGTTTAGCTCGAAGTGGCCCTGACTACCGGCAAAACTGATGGTCGTGTGGTTCCCCATCACCTGCGCGCAAACCATGGTCATGGATTCGCACTGGGTCGGATTGACCTTGCCCGGCATGATAGAAGAACCCGGCTCGTTTTCCGGCAGGGACAATTCGCCTAGGCCGGAGCGCGGGCCTGAACCAAGCAAGCGGATGTCATTGGCGATCTTAAAAAGAGAAGCCGCGACTGTGTTCAGTGCGCCGTGCGCGTAAACATAGGCGTCATGTGCGGCAAGCGCCTCGAACTTGTTGGGTGCAGTGCGGAACGGTAAACCCGTGATATCGGCCACCGCAGCGGCGAAGTCTTCGGCAAAGCCTTCTACCGAGTTAAGGCCCGTACCCACGGCTGTGCCGCCTTGTGCCAATTCATAGAGGCCGTCGACCGTTTCTTCCACACGCTTGATGCCCATGGCGACTTGGTGCGCATAGCCGGAAAACTCCTGGCCAAGCGTCAGCGGTGTTGCATCCTGCGTGTGCGTGCGACCGATCTTGATAATGTCTTTGAACTCTTCCTGTTTTGCGACCAGCGCAGCATGCAGATGTTTCAGGCCGGGCAGCAACACATCATTGATCTGGCGAGCCGCCGCGATGTGCATGGCCGTCGGGAACGTATCGTTGGATGATTGGCCCATGTTACAATGATCATTCGGGTGCACCGGGTCTTTGGTGCCAATGGTACCACCCATCAGTTCGATGGCGCGATTAGCGATCACCTCATTGGCGTTCATGTTGGATTGAGTGCCGGAACCGGTTTGCCACACAACGAGCGGGAAATGATCATCCAACTTGCCGGTAGCGACTTCTGAGGCAGCTTCTTCGATGGCTTTGGCGCGCGCATCATCCAATTTGCCGAGCTTGAAGTTCACCCGTGCGGCGGCCTGTTTGACGATACCCAGCGCATGAACCATCGGCAAAGGCTGCGTTTCGTTGCCAATGGGAAAGTTGATCAACGAACGCGCTGTTTGCGCACCGAAATACTTCTCGTTTGGAATTTCCAGCGCGCCAAAACTGTCTGTTTCTGTGCGGGTGTTCGCCATGGGTCATAATCCTCAACAATGCAAAGTTGAGGATGATTTATGCGGATGTGCCCGCAAACGCCATATACCCATTGGCGTTAATTGGTCTTAGGCCACAGACGCTTCGGCAGCAATCCGTGCCGCTTCTTCTGCGCTGAGGCGCGGCGGGTTCCAACCACGGCCTGGCGCTGCATCCAGAAGCTTTTTGGTGTACGGGTGTTGTGGATTATTAAAGACATCGTCAGCCGTGCCCAGTTCCACCATAACACCGCGCTCCATAACCGTGATGTAGTCAGAAATTTGCGCCGCGACGCGCAAATCGTGCGTGATAAATATGATCGAAATCTCCAACCGCTTTTGCAGATCATTCATCAGGCGCAACACCTGCTTTTGAACGGAAAGGTCGAGCGCCGAGACAGACTCGTCAGCAATAACCACTTCGGGCTCCATGGCGAGCGCGCGGGCGATGCCGATCCGTTGACGTTGACCGCCGGAGAAATTGCGGGGACTTCTCGGATAGGCTGCTTCGCCAAGCCCCACCAAGTCCAGCATTTCCAGTGTCTTTTCTTTGGCTTCAGCGGCAGAAAGGCCCCGAATTTCACAGGCACGCCCAATCATCGAACCAACCGTGTGCGATGGATTGAGGGAACCATACGGATCCTGGAAGATCATCTGGATGTGTTGGCGCGCTTCATTGAGTGATTTGCCTTGGAGAGCAAGAAAGTCCTGTTCGTTGATGACAACTGTTCCATCTGTTGGTTCGACCAAACGGATCAGTGTTTTGGCCAGTGTTGACTTACCAGAACCGGATTCCCCGACGACACCTAGCGTTTCACCAGAACGCAAAACGAAGCTGGCATCATTGAGCGCGTGCACCTGGTTGTCGCCACGACCATAGACCTTATGCAACCCACTAACCTCAACCAATGGCGGGTCATTTCGGCCCTTATCGGGATTACGGGTTGTCTCCAGTAGCGGCATCGCATCGACCAACAGCTTGGTGTAGTCTTTCTGCGGTTTGGTCAAAATGTCGGTCTTGGTGCCCTGCTCAACAATTTCGCCTTTGCACATAACCGCAACACGGTCTGCGACTTCGGCCACCACACCAAAATCGTGCGTGATGAAGATGGTTGCGTTGTTGTAGACTTCCTTCAGCTCATTAATGAGCATCAGGATTTCTTTTTGCGTGGTCACATCGAGCGCAGTGGTTGGCTCATCTGCGATGATGATGTCGGGCTTGCAAGCCAGTGCCATGGCGATCACGACACGCTGGCTTTGCCCGCCCGAAACCTGATGCGGGAACGAATTATAGATACGTTCGGGGCTCGGCAGCTTCATCTGTTCAAAAAGCTCGAGGGTAGCTGCCTTGCGCTCCTGCTTGCCGATTTCCGGGCGGTGCAGTTCAAAAACCTCATCCACTTGGCGACCGATTTTCATCGCTGGATTCAGTGCCGCCATGGGTTCCTGATAAATCATGGAAATGCGCGCGCCCCGCATTTCCTCCAATTGCCTTGCGGAAAAGTCCAGAACGTTTTCACCGTCAAACAGAACCTCACCGCTCTCAACGGTCAGGCGCGGTGGTACGTCATTCATGATCGCGCTGGTCATGACAGATTTGCCGGAACCTGACTCCCCCACGATACACAAAACTTCGCCGCGGTTCAGCGTGAGATTGACGTCTTTGACGGCATACGGTCGGTCGGCCTTTTCAGGTAAGCGGATCGACAGGTCCTTGATATCGAGGATAACTTCTTTTTTGTTCTTCTTGTCTGCCAATGTTCTCTCCCGGCGCCTGGTCGGCTTTTGTTGGTACAAAGCTGCAGAACGTAGGTGTACATGTCAACCGGAGCGCTTGTGCTCGATGGTGATCCTGATAGACCAAGGCCAAAGACAGCTGGAGTTCTCATGGCGAAAACAAGCGATATCCGCCTCCACAAAGGTGACCTAAGCGATGAGGCGGCAGCCCTTTATGAAGACCGCATCGCTGTTGATAGCGAGACCCTTGGCCTAAACCCGCACCGCGACCGTTTGTGCGTGGTGCAATTGTCGCCAGGTGATGGCTCGGCCGACGTGGTACAGATCGCCAAGGGTCAAAAACGTGCACCCAACCTTGCGGCTCTGATGCGGGATCGGACCAAGACGAAGATCTTCCATTTTGCGCGGTTCGATGTGGCCGTTTTGAAGAACGCGCTCGGGATCAATACGCAGCCGATTTTTTGTACGAAGATCGCGTCGCGGCTTACACGGACCTATACAGACCGGCATGGCTTGAAGGATATCTGCCGAGAACTGCTAGGGGTCGATCTTTCCAAGCAACAGCAATCCTCTGACTGGGCGGCCGACGAATTGACCAAAGCCCAAATGGAATATGCCGCGTCTGATGTATTGCATTTGCATGCACTGATGGATGTCTTGGTGGAACGCTTGGAACGCGAAGGCCGAACCAAAATTGCGCAGGAGTGCTTCCGGTTTTTGCCGACCCGCGCTGAACTGGATCTGGCCGGTTGGCCTGACGAGGACATATTTGCCCATTCATGATGGATATATCGCTTATTATTTTTGATTGCGACGGCGTTCTTATCGACTCTGAGGCCATTTATCTTCAAGTCGAACGTGCTTTCCTGCAATCCAAGGGCGTTGACATTGACCCGGTTTGGTATGTCGGTGAGTTTATGGCGCTGGCGCAGCCTTTATGGCGGCAAAAACTGTCAGACCTTCTCGTGGAACATACCGGGGCACCGCTCTCAGAAGACGACTACGCTGCGCTCAAAGCAGAAAGCCGCTCACGCGTCATGAATGAAGTGACGCCCATAAAAGGTGTAGAGGCCCTTTTGGCATCTCTTAAAGTTCCAAAATGCGTGGCTTCCTCGACTCAAATGCAGTTTCTTCCCGGCAAGCTGGAGCACACGGGGCTGGCGCGTTTTTTCGATCGCGGGGTATATTCCGGCGACATGGTTGAAAACGGAAAACCAGCACCGGACCTGTTCCTTCATGCAGCAACGCAAATGGGCGGCCACGATGCCTCGCGCTGCATCGTGGTCGAAGATAGCGCCAATGGCGTTCGCGGCGGAAAAGCGGCTGGTATGTTCACGATTGGCTTTCTCGGCGGCGGCCACGCCATCGGCAATCATGGACAAACATTGTTTGATGCCGGCGCCGATATTGTCCTCGATGATCATGCAGCGCTGAGTCAGTGGTTGTCAGCCAATACAGGTGCTATCGCTGCCTGACCGCGCCCATGCGCGCCATCGCTTCGCGCGGAATACGATAGTGTTTTTCAATATCGCTGGCCGCAAACAACCCGAAGGCCTCCCGCTGTATCATGATCGCCCAAGCAAGATCTGCGACCTCTTGAACCAATTCATCGCGGTCCGTGTTAGCACCTGGTGTCGCATCATGGCGCTCAAGTGCCGAAACAGCTGCTTCCAGCTTCTTGCCCGCATGGCCCAGAGCGCTGGCCGCTTCCTGCTTGGCTTCATATTGGAAAGCTTCAAGCAGCGGGTCACCTGATCGAGCTTGGCGAATGCGGCTGGCAAGTTCCTTATTCATTTAATGTGGCCCAAAATTGCGCAGTGTATGATGCAGATTGGTTAGCGTCGGACCGGTTCCCGTCAAGACACTAATAGCCCACCAAAATCTGGAAAACGCGCCAGGCGACAAGCAACGCCTGCTCGGTCAGCCAGATCAGATTGGCGCGCCACGCTCAGTTCTTTCGATTAGCGCAAAAGTGCCTTTTCTTGGGCAATATTTCGACATTTTTTTCAACCACGGTCCTAGGCGTTAAATGGATAACCCAAAGGTCAACATATTGATATTACTATATAAAACACTTCTATTGTGTTTTTTGATCTGCGACAAAACGCAAAGTGTCCCAATTTGGAACAACATTGGATCGTTGTCGCGTTCGCGCTGCAGTGCATCCTCCAATTGACCTTATCATCTACCAACCATCGGCCATGCCGACAAACGGCGATTCAAGTACATGCGTAATCAAATAACCTTGGCACCAACCAATCCAATCGGTGAACTCCCGCACCCCGACGCCGTGCGATTGGTCATCCAGCACTTGTCCATCTCACAGGATGCACCCGTCACGGTCGTCGCATCATTACGCGCGAAATTCCAAGAATGGATTGTTGCTCGATATGAAGACAAAAGAGACAAGGTTTGGCGCGCTCACCAAGTTCAACGTTTTGAAGCTGTCCTTTCCGAAGCCACCGCGGGATATGAGAAGAGGCGTCCAGCGGCGCTAACCGCAAGTCACAATCAGCCGTACACCCACGAGGAAAACGCTGAAAAAGCCTGCCGACGAGGTGGCGTTTTCTTCAAGCTGGGAGCCAATGATCCTGCTCAAACTGGGAAAACGGTTGAGGTGATCATCACCGCCGAGCCGGTTAGCTCCGATGGGCGTGCGGAATTTGCGGTTGGCTATGCCACCTCAGTTGATGGTGAAAGCGGTTTATGCCGCTACAGGCTCGAAGAAGGCAGCAATGTTTACTCTTTTCGCTGCGCAACCGGTAAACGGCACGACGACACGGACCCTCTCGCAGACTATTTGGGAATATGGCCGGATACCAACGCGCGCGGCAACAGCGTATTGATCAGCGATGTCATTGTTCGCGAGGTCGGCGCGTAGAACGCGAACATTCCTACGAAAAGATATCTTGCGCGCATAAAAAAACCGCCAGGACATTTTGCCCTGACGGTTTTCAATTTTTTCTCTCGGAAACTTACTCGTCGTTGCCTTTCAGGGCGGCGCCGAGAATATCCCCAAGGGATGCACCGGAGTCCGATGAACCGAACTGCGCGACAGCCTCTTTCTCTTCAGCGATTTCCAGCGCCTTGATGGAGAGGTTGATGCGACGAGTTTTCTTGTCAAACTGCGTCACACGCGCATCCACACGCTGGCCGACAGAGAAGCGTTCCGGACGCTGCTCATCGCGGTCACGTGAAAGGTCAGAACGGCGAATGAAGCTGTCGATCTCATGATCAACCAGTTTCACTTCGATGCCGCCATCAGTGATGCCTGTGACTTCAGCTGTAACAACCGCATTTTTGCGCAGATCGCCGGAGGCGGCAGCAGCGCCGACCTTGTCGTCGGACATCTGTTTGATGCCGAGCGAGATGCGCTCTTTCTCAACGTCCACGTCAAGGACAACGGCCTTGACCATATCGCCCTTGTTGTAGTCTTCGATGGCTTCTTCGCCGGAACGGTTCCAGTCAATGTCTGACAAATGAACCATGCCGTCGACGTCGCCCTCAAGGCCAACAAACAAACCGAACTCGGTCTTGTTTTTGACTTCGCCTTCAACAACAGAGTCGACAGGGTTTTCCATGGCAAATGCGCTCCATGGATTGTCGAGTGTCTGTTTCAGACCAAGCGAGATGCGGCGTTTTTCTGGATCAACTTCCAGTACGATCACTTCAACCTCTTCAGAGGTCGACAGGATCTTGCCAGGGTGCACGTTCTTCTTCGTCCAGGACATTTCAGAAACGTGGATCAAGCCTTCAATGCCAGGCTCGATCTCAACAAACGCACCATAGTCAGTGATGTTTGTCACGCGGCCGCTGATCTTCTTGCCAATCGGGTAGTTCATCCCGATTGTATCCCAAGGATCAGCTTCAAGCTGCTTCATACCCAAGGAGATACGATGCGTATCTTGGTTGATCCGGATGATCTGGACCTTGACCGTTTGGCCGATGGACAGAATTTCCGTTGGATGGTTGACGCGGCGCCAAGCCATGTCGGTAACGTGCAGCAGACCGTCGATGCCGCCAAGGTCAACGAACGCACCATAATCGGTGATGTTTTTAACGACGCCCTCAACAGATTGGCCTTCTTCAAGGTTCTGAACGATTTCAGAGCGCTGCTCGGCACGGCTTTCTTCAAGCACCGTACGGCGTGACACGACGATGTTGCCGCGGCGCTTGTCCATTTTCAGGATTTCAAACGGTTGCGGTGTATTCATCAAAGGTGAGACATCTCTAATTGGACGAATGTCCACCTGGCTACGCGGCAAGAAAGCAACGGCGCCATCAAGATCCACGGTGAAGCCACCCTTAACCTGGTTGAAGATCTGACCTTCAACACGCTCGCCAGCTTCAAACTTGGCTTCAAGTTTGACCCAAGCTTCTTCGCGGCGCGCCTTGTCGCGCGATAGCATGGCTTCGCCAAGGGCGTTTTCAACACGCTCGACATAGACTTCTACTTTGTCGCCCGCGTTCAGCGTACCGTCGCGTCCGGCAGCGCCAAATTCTTTTAGTGCAATGCGGCCTTCTGTTTTCAAGCCGACATCGACAATCGCCATATCCTTTTCGATGGCGACGATAGTGCCCTCTGTTACGCGACCTTCCATGGTGTCACGTGTTTCAAAAGACATTTCGAGGAGGCTCGCGAAGTCCTCCCGCGTTGGGTTCATTTCTGACATTTAAGCTCCTGATGCGCCGGCGATTTCAATATTCTCGCCGTGAACGCAAAGCGCCGGATGGGTTTGTGTTGCTTCAAATAACCGCGTTTCTGCCTTTGGCAGTTTCCAGCGCATGGCGGCCTTTGAAGATATTAGTTGTCCATTGCCGCATCGATAATGTTTCGGGCAGCGTTGAACGCGGCCTCTATAGTCATATCGCTTGTATCAAGCAAGTGGGCATCTGCCGCCGGTTTGAGCGGCGAATCTGACCGATTCATGTCACGCTCGTCGCGAATCTTTATGTCCTGCAAAATACGCGCTTCATCCGCCTCACCGCCGCCCGCCATTATCTCGTGATAACGCCGCCGAGCGCGCACCTCGGGCGAGGCTGTCACAAAAAGCTTCACGGGCGCGTCCGGACAAACCACAGTACCAATATCTCGACCATCCAGTACTGCTCCGTCTTCTGAATGGGCGAAAGCGCGCTGGACATCGACCAGCGTCTCCCTCAACGCCGGTATTACCGCCACTTTTGACGCCGCCTCCCCGACGGCATGCTGAGAAAGGATTGTCCGGTCCATGCTGGTCAAGTCCAGTGACTTGGCGGCAGCAACAATTTCCGCCTCGTCTTCCAGCGAACCATTATCCTGCAAAAGTCGGTGCGCGACGGCGCGGTAAGTCAGCCCCGTATCAAGATGGCGCCAACCGTAATGGGCGGCCACTCGGCGGGCCAAGGTGCCCTTACCGGATGCCGCAGGGCCGTCGATTGCAACAATGAAAGGTTTTGGTTCCAAAGAATGCCCGAAACATGGTCATAAACGCGTCAAAGAGGTGATGATGGCTAGTGGCATCAAATGCAATCGAAAAAAGTGCAAGATTTCGCTTTGACACGCCCCCATCTGACGGTTAGTTACCGCCACCCTTCGACCGTAACGAGACACGCCTGCCTTTCCGGCGGCCCATAGAGGTGTTTATCCGTGGCAAAACCCGAGCTTGGCACAAAACGCGTATGCCCCGAAACGGGCCGCAAATTTTATGATTTGAATAAGGAACCAATCGTTTCTCCTTATACCGGCAAGTCCTATCCGCTTTCATTCTTTGACGACAGCAAGTCAGAAGTCATCGAAACGAAGGCAACTGAGACGGAAACAGAAGCCGAAGAGGATGAAGAAGCGTTGGTCGATGATGGCGCAGAGGTTTTGTCACTGGACGATGCCGACGATGAAGCCGGCAGTTCTGATGATGACAAAAACCTTCCGGACCTCGGTGACAACACAGATGACGAAGTCTTGGAAGACGATAGTGATGATGACACATTCTTGCCAGATGATGACGAGGATGAAGGCGATGATGTTTCTGGCATCGTCGACATCTCTACCGATGATGATGACTAGCGGCTACGCACAGAAAGCTGCTTGAAATCAGATCGCGACGGGTATACCACGCCCGTCACACCGCTTGGGTACACCTAAACGGGGCCATAGCTCAGCTGGGAGAGCGCTTCGCTGGCAGCGAAGAGGTCAGGGGTTCGATTCCCCTTGGCTCCACCATTATCTCGTATTAGTGCATTGAAATTGCTAAGTTTTGTTAAGTGGCTCAGTTTCCATGCCTACTTTTGTGCCTACTTAGTGTTAAATCTGCCGCCAAAATCCGTCTGAGTATGCTTATGTGAGGCACACATGAGTCAGACTTGTCATGGCCGGCTAACAGAATGCGAATGCCATCCACTTATTTATGGCTGACAGCACAAAGGAATGGAAATGGATGCCAAAACGCACCTGAAATTGGCCAGAGCGCAGGAACGCGGCGCCAATCAAATGACCGCAGCCGAGAAGAAAGCCAACCCAGAGAAGTTCGAGAGACTGAAGCAGTCAGCGATGCAGCACCGGTTCGTGGCGAAACTGCGCAAGAAGTCGGCCAAAGAGAAGTCCCAAGCGCAGAACCAGTAGCGCTTGTTCAGGCAAAGCCACACGCCGCACCCGCAACAAGTACTGGGAGAATACAGATCTTTTCAAGCGTCATTGTGGGGTAGTGGTTTTCAATAGACCGGCTGGAAGCGCCCACTGGTGGATTTTCATATCGCCACGGCGGATCCGCATAGATCACCGGATAACGTTGCGAAGTGTCCAAATCCGTGTTGCCTTTGGAAATCTCGGCAATACGGTCAAGCCTCTCCTCGCGTCTAACAACCGCCTTTTTGGCGTGAACTTCCTTCGCGGCTGCGAGTATTTCTTTTTCACCCTTTTCGACGATTTCCGACTGCTCGTTTTTCGGAAGGCTGGCGATATCCGCGGCAACATGGATGGGAACATCACCAGCACGAACCGCTTGTTTCAACTCAACCGACCCGCTTTCAGCGACTGGCTTGGCTGTCCGAACGGTTCTATCAGACACACCATATTTCGCAGCTACGTCAGCTTGTGTAGCAAGCGGAAATATTGCCGCTTGCTCGCTTACCCTGTCACCACCATGAGGCGCGTTGGCTTCTTCAGCAGCGCTCAACGCTCGTGCCCCGGTTGGCATATGCCGCCGTATGTCGTTCAGCGAGAAAACAGCGGCTTCTGGATTGGAAAGCATGTATTCAACGGCGGGGACGCCCTGTCCTGCCTTTTGGCGTCCAAGACCCGGCGATGATCGGAAGCCGGCCGGTCTCCGAAAAAGCTACCCTGAGTCAGATCAAGCCTGATTTGGGAAGCCAGATTGTCAACATGACCTGGATGTATCACATTGCAAACGAACGTTTGACGAGCCAAGATCCACCAGACTCATTATGGGGCCGCTTAAATGTGTCTGAAAATGTCAAGTCCGGTCGGTTTTTTTGGGGCGGTCGCAGCTTTTTTCGTGTTAGCAATTAGTATTTCGACCTCGTCTGCGCAAATCAAAGAGCTCTCTAGCCTTGCATCTTGCAAGAATGGAGCTTCCGAATGTAAGCCTTGGGAACGCAATTGGCAGGCGCCTGTGGTGTCGGCGGATGAAGATTGTAGAACACTACGATTGACTGGCGGGATCACACACGGGACGGCCCAAACGTTCCGGGAAATGTACAGTGCTTGTATAAGACGTCTACAAGATTCTGGCAGGGCCGATCACATCGATCTAGTAATCAATTCGCAGGGGGGAATTGTAGCGGAAGCTATGGAGATTGGACGTTTTGTGCGATCGAAAGCGCTAACCGCGATCTCAGGGGAATGATTAAGCTCCTGTGTTTTCGTAATAGCTGCTGGCGACTTCAAGCTCATTAGAAATGTCGGTGTCCATCGCCCATACATCACAGACTTGGGTATCGATGATTTAGGCTCAATAGATCGCGCGTTTCGCGACTTGTATGATGAATCCCGGCGCTATTTCGAGTCAATGAACGTTCCAGCCGCACTTGCTGATCTGATGTTCTCGGTCGATCCGGAAAAAGTACGATACTTGAGCGAAGATGAGCTGATTTTTTACCGGCTTAACAGGCGTGATATCATAAGACAGGAGCAGGGTGATTTACGAACCGCGAAGAGACTTGGAGTATCCCGAGTTGAACTGTTGCAGCGTAAGCAGCAATTTGAGGACGCTTTTCGTGAATGTTGGGAAACATTTGACTATATTTCTGATGACTTCAACGGTTGCGTTAACGATGCAACAGATCGTTACATACCCCACAGATAAAATTTAGTTTTAGTGAAACCACTATTAGGCGATATCTGCCGAGAGGCTTTGCCATATATTTGCTACTCCAAAAGAATGTATTAAACAACTATTTCACAGCTTTAATGTCTCTAAATTTGAATCTCGTCATAGGTCTATGACCCTTACTCAAAGTGGGGTAAACTACCTGTGGCAACTCACACATTTTCGCAGCTTCTATCTGCAGTAAGAAGTGTGCAAGAGTGATCTATGCCCTTCATGCACCTTCCAGACGACAACACCCATTCATTGCATTTTCTATCGTATCTGATTTGGCCGAATGATGAATTGTCCAGATTGGCGTACGTAACGCTCTCATCTGAACGACAGATACATCTAGTAGACGACTCGCTGTTGAATGAGCTTGACGCACCTGAACAAGAAATCACAAGCGCGCAACGCCTCCAGCTGGAAGAGCTAAAACGCGTAATTGCCCGTTCGATAGACCCGGAAACACGCACCAAAATAATCGCAGAAGGGTTTGGATTAAGGCTACTACAGCGTGAGCTTACCCGTAACTTTCGCGAATTTCGCCTGGCAAGCATAGTCGCGCTCTATCTTGCTGGTATGATTGAGAACCATCAAGAAACGCTTCGTCCCAAGTTAGGGCCAGGAATTAACAAGGCGGTCGATGCTGTAGTGGAAATCTTACGCGGTAGTGCCACGGGAACCGGAACAAATACTGTCAGAAAGTGTTGGGAAAAGTATAAAAGCGTTGCGTATTTTGGCGCGCCAGTGATGGCACTTGAAATCCCAATCAAGGAACAATTCCGTGAGTTCGCAGTTGCCAACCCAGCGTTGTTTGAGGCCAGTTGCACATATCGGCGGATATTGAGCCGGTTCGTGCCGAAGGGTCGAAATGAGCCAACTATTGAGTTTGAAGAAATGTGGCTGCTTCCGGAAAAATTGGTGCCGGCAAAATGGAGGCCAATACCGGTACCGGCGTTACCTGATCAGGTCCTAAAGTTCCTCATAGATGAGCGGATAGCCAGGCGCGGGCCAAACAACTAGGTAGGCCAATGTGATTTTGGCCGACTTATGCGCCGCTTGAGCATGTGATCAATGGAGTGCCATCGCAAACAGTGATGGATCACTCAAAATGAAAATTCATACCTCTGATCATCCCAAACCAGTCAACGCTCCAGGAGCAGTCAAAACAGGGGCTACGCAATCAAAGCAAATTGTAAGTGAAGAGCTTGCAGCCGCTTGGCCCGCCCACTGCGCTGCCATGTCGATCAAAGACTTTAGCGAATGGATCGGAATCGGCCGCAGTACATTCTACAACATCGTGAACGCTGGAGAGCTTCGCCCCAAGAAAATCGGTCGAAAGACGGTTATCCTAAGATCTGATGCTTTGCGGTGGCTGGAAAACCTTCCTTCCGCTAACAGGTCAGATGGAGGTGCGTCATGAAGCTGATGTTACCTTCCCCTGCCATCTTTGCCGATGTTTCATCAGCAGCTGACAACCGGGAATCCTCCGACATGTATTGTCGCGTTGTTGTCCGGCTGAACACCCAGTGGCGGGTTGTCGAATGTCGTGACGGCATCCAGTGGATCCTGCAATACGGCAAAAAAAGCGGGCATAGGCGCATATGGCGGGGCAACAGCTACTGTCGCACCCGAAATGCGCTGATCCGCTGTGTGACCCAGCGTGTGGGCGAAATAGAGCAATCGAAGATGCAGATGCTTCGATCGCTTTCGGAACGTTTTCCCGAAAACGACCCGATCACTGATGCCAACGCAGAAACTGAGAATGGCGGAGGTGAAGATGACGAATAAGCGATGAAATTCGGGTCGGGTGAAGCCGTGTCGGCAAACCCATCCCAAAAGAAGCCGGCTCCGAGAACGCTGTTCCGTCGAAAGATCGCGTTCCCAGGCCGGATCCACTGAAATCCCAGTCCAAGGAGACAACAGCATGACCCTCATGCATCCTCGACGCGCACGCGTCAACAAGTCCAACAAACCACTTCCGCTTTTCGAGTGGGCAGCAATTCAGCAAGACAAAGCGCTGTCACAATCCATGTCGCCCATGGAGCGTCTAATTGCAGCCAAATTCGGATCCAGTCCCGCGCTCGCCAAAGCAGTGAGCGCAGCCTGGCAAATGAGCGGAGGCAGCGATGACTAACAATCCTTCCGTGATATTTCGGGTTCTACCAGACGGAGAAACACGAACCATTCGAGGCAGGCTGGCCTGGGCGCTTCTTGCGCTCATCAATAATCCGACCGGCGTGACCCAATACTCCCACCCTGCACCCAGTTGGAGTTCATACATTTCCAGCCTTCGGTCGAGCGACGTCGTCATCAAAACAGCGCGTGAAAGGCACGGCGGAGAGTTTCCGGGGTTCCATGCCCGCTACGCTCTGCAAAGTAAGATTGAGATCATCGAGGTCAGCAATGCCTCGTCATAACGCAAAAGGCCGGAGCAAGGTGGATGGACAGTACATTCCCCTTCCATATTCCATGGTGCGTCATGCAGCATGGCGAAGTTTGAGCGGCGGCGCGGTCAAAGTCTGGCTGGAAATTCGCAGCCGATACACTGTTCGCGGAGACGGCTGTGACAACAATGGTGAACTGACTTTATCGCTGAATGAAGCCGCCCGGCTTTTGGGGATGAGCAAAACGACCGTTCAAAGGGCAATCGCCGAATTAAAGGCAAAGGGCTTCTTGGAAGAAATCACGGAGGGTCATTGGTACGGCCGCAAGGCAACGGAATGGCGGGTTACAGATTGCAGATATAAAGGCCATCCACCAAGCCGAGAATGGCAAAAACCTACTGGCGAAAAACAACAGTCGGTACCGAGGCGGTCCATGTTCAACCCTGACGGCACCAAATCAGTACCGAAGCCATGAAATATGTGCCGCATCAGTACCCGTCAGAGCGGTTTGGTCGGTTCCAATGGTTCCATATGGGTACCGCATATAGTAACCATGTACCTGCACCAACAAGGCAACGCCTACGCCGGACATGGCCAATACCGAAGGTCCGCTCCGAGCCCAACTAAGTTGTTCGCTGGCGAATTTCGCGAATTTAGATTCAGTCCTAAATCCGTCGCTGTGCTACGTCTGAAGCCATGGCGAGGAAAACCCATAAGAAACAACACTTCATTCCGAAGAGTTATCTAGCCGGATGGTGCGACCCTAAAACTCCGGTGAAAATGAAGCCATATGTCTGGACGTTCCCACGTGAAGGCGGGCCTGGTGTAAAGAAAGCACCAAGCAACGTTTTTACTGAAACCGACATGTACACTGTCACAATGCCTGATGGCAGGCGTGATCTGCGACTAGAACACGGCTTGTCGCAACTTGAGTCCGGTATCAACCAATTGCGTGTCCAGTACATTGAGCGGCGCAGACAGATACCGACACCTAGATTCATAAAGTTTATTGCCTTTATAGCTGCAATGCATGGACGCACTAGGCGTTTTCGCGATCACCAAAGGCAACAATGGCAAAAGATTGTCGATGTTGGCGACGATCTCCAGCGCAGCATGAAAACCAAAACGCCGGAGGAAAGACGTCGTATTGCAAATATGTCTCCTCCAACTAGCGGAGGATCGATGTCACTGGAAGAGGTAAAGAAGCTGGCGAAATACCCGATACAAACGCTTATGCCAGCCGTGTTATCGGCTGAAGTGCCGATTCTAAGTCAAATGACGATGACAGTATACTGCACTGGCAGGACACCTGGATTCATCACATCGGATAATCCTGTGGTTTGGTTTGATCCTGAAGCAATTGACAGACCACCAATGTTTCGAGCGCCGGGCCTTTTGGATAAAGGTATCGAAATCACACTTCCAATTTCTCCAGGTCATTTGGTGGTTATCCGCCATGACAAGCCATTGAGTCGCGGAATTAAGCCCATCGTCTACCAAGATGCCTGGGATGCGACTGTTGAAGCAATTAATCTAAGAACTGCAATTCATGCTGATGAGACTGTGGTTGCCTGCAGCGATTCTTATAAGGGGCTGCCGAATTCTGTATCTGCACTAAAGGCGCCTTGATCAATTAGCAATTGCAGCTACGACCGTTCCGAGCCCATTGTAGACTTTCGATTACGACTGCCGTGGATCTTTGGAAGCTAATCGACTGCGCACCGGCAAGGCTTGTTACCAACTCGGGCAATAAGCCAATTAAGAAGTATTTTGGTCATGCTGCCATCTGCTGGGCAAAAATCTCGGAAACCTTAGTCGCTACGGCCTTACCAAGAACCATATTGTTCTCCTCGGTAAAGTGGATGCCATCCACACCGTCCGTCGAAATATGATCGCCCGCGTTAAGGAAATGTACCTTCATGAAATCGGCAAGATCGCCATAGAGCTTACCTAGTTCCTGTGTCTTTTCATGGGCACCGCCGAAAAGCGATTGAAAATAGGGGTGCGGCATGGGCGTCAGCGGTGGCGGCGCCATGATCAGCACCTGCGGGGCCGGATAGACGGTACCAACGCCGCCACCCGAAGTCAGAACCTGACCAACAAGTTTGGTCATTCCAGTCGACACTTCAAACGGCGTGCGGTTGAAATACACCTTTGTGTCGTTTGTGCCCAGCATGATAATGACCAAATCCAGTGGGAAGTGGCTAGCCAAAGCGGGCGGCAAGTAAGCACTGCCATCAAGGCGGGGATCGGTAGGATCATCGAGACAAGTCGTGCGCGCACTTAAGCCTTCTTCGATGATGTGATAATCATCGCCAAGTTCGTTGGACAGAACGCCAGTCCATCTAACATCTGGCGCGAACCGTGTGGTCGGCACGCCTTCAATAACCGGAATCCAACCCCAAGTCAGGGAATCGCCGAAGCACATGATGCGTTTTTGGGTCATAGTTCTCCTCCTTCCGGGCGCGGGAGCCACCCGGTCTCCTATCGTTTTGAGCTGCTCAGCCCGTAAAAAATTGCGGCCAATAGAATGATCGATCCGCGCGCGATCTGCTTTCCGGGATCGGGGACGCCAAAACTCGTCATCACTACGAAAAGCAAGGCGAAGCAGAGAACGCCAAAAAATGGACCCCAAACCCCGCCATCGCCGCGACCAAAGATGACGCCCCCGAGTATCGTTGCTGCGACAGCATCGATCGGCATCTCAAGGCCAAGCCTGATACTACCAACAGCAACCGACGCGGACTGAACGAGCGCGGCAACAGCAGCGATGACGCTTGCCAATATATGCGAGATGATGACGGTTCTCTCCACCGGCACGCCGGAAAAGTGTGCAGCTGTGGGATTTTCGCCAATCGCCTCGATGTAACGACCAAATACGAAGCGCGACAGGAAGATCGACATGGCCAGTGTCAGTGCTACCCAGAACAATACCGGTGTCGGAATCGTCCAGATCCGCGTGTTGTAAAGCTCGTTCATGGCATCGGGCATGTCGCCGGGAGGTTTGCCGCTTGCCAAGAACTGGATGAAACCCGTGAGGATCACGGTAACAGCAAGGGTGGCGATCACGGCTGAGACGCGTCTGCGACCGATCAGATAGCCATTGACGATGCCGACGGCCAATCCGACCAGCAGCGCGACCATTACGTGGACGATGATAGGCACATCGCCGAGGATGCCGGAGGAGATCAGATAGTTGACCACCAGCAAAACGCCCGCACCGGACAAATCAATGGATCGAACACGCATGACCAGCAGTTGGCCAAGAACAAGAATACCCAGCGGCGCGACCTGACGGATGAACACGCCCATAACATTGATGTTCATGAGCTGGGGTTTGGTCACCCAAAGTGTGAGCAAGAGAACGACAAATACAAAGTAGGCCGGTGGAACACGCGACAGCCGAAAGAAGATTGACGACATGGTTAGTGTACCCATTCCTACAGCCCCATCTTCTTGCGAGACTGCAGTGAAACCACAAGCAGCAGGATGGCACCTTTGATAGCGCCCTGAAGGAACGCGGACAGGTTGGCCAAGTTCATGCCGTTTGCGAGCAGAACCATGAGCACCGCACCAAAGAGCGTACCATGAAGGCTGCCGATCCCGCCTGAAAGTTGGGTGCCGCCAATGGCGACAGCCGTAACCGAATCTAGCGCGAACTGCGAGCCAACGCCTGGATCACCGGATGAAATGCGTCCGGCAATGAAAAGTCCGGCCAAGGCTGCAAACAACGAACTATAAATATAGGCCATTATGATAACCCGTTGGTCCGCAATGCCAAAATTATGGGCGGCCTCGACCTGTCCGGACGAGACACCGCCACCAATTGCAAAAAGATGCAGCCCGTAGCGCGAACCATGGATCAGCTTCCAACCGATCAGAACAATGAAGATAGCCCACAGCATGGCGGCGGGAATGCCGAGAACGCTTCCGGTCACGGAAGTGACAACAATGTCGGGGACGGATCCGCCAGCAACCGGGCGCAGAAGGCGGGCAATACCAACCACAATGAACTGAAGTGAAAGCGTGGCAATAATCGGATGAACATTGAGTCGGACGATCGAAAAGCCGTTAATGAAGCCGATGATGACAGCAGCTACAAACACGCCCGGGATCAACAGCGCCGGATGTGCCTCAAGCGCCAGAATGGCCGTAGTCAAACTGATGACAGAACCGACAGACAAGTCCATGCCGCCCAAAACGATGACGATCATCTGGCCAATGGCCACAATGACCAGCGGCATGGCCTGCGACAGAAGGTTGGACATGTTCTGCGTCGTTGCGAAATCATCGGTATAAGCAGAAAGGCCGATCACACCGACAACGATCGCCAGCAATGGAATGAACCAAAGTCCCTGACGAGAGTTTCGCGTCGAAAACGACGCCTTAATCGCTTTCACCGCACCCAATTTACTGGCTTCCATTGCTTGATTGGCTCAACGCCGCTTCCAGGATCTTATGTTCGGTGGCTTCTGCAGCAGGCATTTCTGCTACGATCGTCTCGTCGTGAACGACATAGATGCGATCACAAAGGCCGATCAGCTCGACGGTCTCCCTTGAAAGGACCAAAATGGCCTTGCCGTCATTGGCCAGGTTCCGCAGCAGTTTGTAGATCTCTGCCTTTGCGCCGATATCGACGCCGCGGGTGGGCTCCTCGATGATCAGAACATCCACATCGGTCGCCAAATAACGACCCAACAACACCTTTTGCTGATTGCCACCTGAAAGGGAGTCAACACGCGCGGATGGACCTGCTGACTTGACGTTCAACTGCTGCATGATGCTGGCAACAAGCTTGCCAACACGTCGCGTCAGGCTAATCGCGCTTTTCTCGCTATGTAAGCCAAGACCAATATTGTCTGCGATCGGCAATCCAAGCATCAAGCCCTCGTCCTTACGGTCTTCGGGTATGAAACCGACGCGATGCGATTTCAGAACTCTGATGCCGTTGTTCTCTGAGACGGGAAGTGGCAGCGCTTTTTCATTAACGGTGATCGTTCCCGAAAACGGGACATGCTGACCGATTAAAGATCGGACAATCTCGCGTTGACCTTGTCCTTCAAGTCCTGCAAGCGCGACGATTTCGCCCGCGCGAACGGCAATGGATAGCGGCTTTGACCGGGGGGTCGCTTTGAAATGTTTGAAATCGAGGCGGACATCTCCGGTTGTCGATCCACGCTCGGGAAACAAGTCGTCCAACTCACGTCCGACCATCAGCTCAATCAGGCTTTCCGGTGTGACCTGCTCAATATCACGGGTTGCCACGTGACGGCCATCTTTCATGACCGTGATTGTGTCGCAGATCTGGAAAATCTCCTCCATGCGGTGAGAAATGTAAACAATGGCCTTGCCCTCCTTCTTCAACCGGCGGATCTGATTATTGAGGACTTCGACGTCGGCCGCGTTCAATGCAGCTGTTGGCTCATCGAGAATGAAAATGCTGGCATCCGTCTTGATGCCATGGGCAATTTCTACAAATTGGCGCTCGGCGATCGATAACTCGGAAACAAGGGTTCTTGGATCCAATGCTAGCCCTAGCTCGTTAAGCGCTTTCTTGGCCCCGTCATTCATGGTCTTGCGATCTATGCCACCAATGGAGTTGAGCGGCTCACGGCCCAAATACATGTTCTCGGCTATCGAAAGATTGGGAAGTAACGAAAGCTCCTGAAAAACGGTCGAAATTCCGAACTCCAGCGCTTGGCGCGGATTGGAAAACGTTATCGCATGTCCGTTTTTGTAAATCTCTCCGGTGTCGGGTTGGTGCACACCAGCGAGGATCTTCATCAGGGTCGATTTGCCCGCGCCGTTTTCGCCCATCAGTGCATGTACACTGCCTGGCAACAACTCGAGCGACACATTGTCGACGGCCTTGTTCGGACCGAAGGACTTGCTGATATGTAAAAGCTCAACGAGGTTGTGCATCCGCGTATTCCTGAAATTTCATAGGAAAACTCCCCGGCGCCACCAAGGCGACGGGGAGAAACTCTTGGGAGGAGTTTATTTGCCGTAGAGCTCGAGAAGTTTTTCTTCGGATAGTTCGGTCGGCCACCATACGTTCGCGGTAAGGTCAGCACGATGATACTGTTTGGCTTTTTCCACGTCCCAACCAGCCGGCTCGTAGATGTAGTGTTTCACCATCTCCTTGCCTTCCAACAGCGCGACGGCGGCGCGTACTCCGGCAGCGGCCTGGGACGGGCTGTATTCTGCGGAGATCGAAGGATATCCTTCCTCAATCCACTGGCCGAAGAAGCCATTGTTACCTTCACCTGTGATCGGCGGGATGTTGGCGCCAAATTGCTTGAGAACATCAACGCAAGCGCGGGTCATGTCAGCCCCTGAGGACCAGATGCCGTCGACGCTTGGATTGTTCAAATAGAAGGTTTCGCAAAGGTTCTTTCCTTGGTCATAAACCCAGCTTCCGTGGTCTTCCTGCGTGATTCTGATTTCGGTCCCTTCCAACGCTTGCTGCAGACCGTTGTAGCGGTTGATGTCTTCAGGATGCGAAGGGAGACCCCGCAGAACCCAAATATCGCCCTTGCCGCCAAGCTGCTCTACTAGAAAATCACCCATGACCTTGCCGAAGTTTTCAGCGCCACCCTGGATGTCGACCGTGAAGTTCTGATTCTCAACCCGACCGGTGTGCACGACAACAGGGATGCCTGCGTCGATCGCTTTTTGAATTCCCGCGTCGGCAGAGGTAGAAGTGACGGGCATGACAATCAGCACGTCCGGATCTTGGGCCAACAGGTCTTCGATGTCGGAGACCTGCTTTGCTTGGTCAAAGTTGGCATCGAGCATAATAAACTTCTCGATCCGCTCATCGGTGTCTGCGATGCCTTGCGCTTCATGGGCTGTTTGGACCGTCCATGTGTTGGCGTTCACGCCAAAATGGCTCATCGCGACGACCCAAGGGCCATCTTTTTGGTACTTACCTGCTTCAACAACGCTATTGCCATCAGGTCGAGCTTCAACGCCATCCATCAAAAAAACGTCCTGCGCGAACGCTGATGAACCCAACAACGTTGTGGCCAAGAGGGCGCTCGCAATCCCTGCTTTTGTCAGTAATTTCATAGGTCTCTCCTCCTAGTTGGGCACATCGTTCTCACGCTGCGCCCCAAATCTCGCCAAATTTTCGACGAGCCAAATTGAGCTGCGGTTTCCGAAGGGCGTTTGCCGTCGATTGCACAAACGGAGTCGTTTGCCCCCGCACTACGAACGGTGGAGCAACTCTGAATATGCGATCTCTGGAACTTCCTCCCATCCTTCAAAAAACACGCCCAAACGGCGATGTCAATAGTTATTCATGTTGAATGAATAAAAGAAAATGCTATCATCCTGCTCCCTAACCGGATGGTGGGCTGGATTGCGCCATGCATGTTTTGATGAAATAGATCACCAAAATTGCAGGCGCTTTCACGACTGGATATTGACCGATGAGAACCGTTTTGTGCTTTGGTGATTCAAACACGTATGGACAAATCCCCGGCGGAACACCGCTAGAGCGGTTTGGGCCGACCGAACGCTGGCCAGGAGTTTTGCGCTCGGCATTGGGTTCAAACTGGCATGTTGTCGAAGAGGGGCTGAGCGGCCGTACAACTGTCTATGACGATCCGGTCGAGGGAGACATCAAGAATGGCCGGCGGTATTTGAAGCCATGCCTTATGAGTCACGCACCTATTGATCTAGTCATCGTCATGCTCGGCACAAATGATCTCAAGGCGCGCTTCAACCAGCCGGCATCAGAAGTGGCCATGGGTATTGGCTGCCTGATCCACGACGTCAAAGAGCTTGCCTTGGCACCGGGTGGCATAGCCCCTGAAATCATGGTCGTCGCGCCGCCACCGATGCTCGATGACATCCATGAATGGTTCGCCATTTTTGCCGGCGCCCAAAAGAAGAGCCACGAACTTGCTCTTCAATTCGAGCTGATCGCCGATTCACTTGAGGTGCACTTTTTTGACGCCGGATCGGTTATTTCTTCGGATCCGGCAGACGGATTTCACCTGAGTAAAGAAGCCCATCGAGATCTGGGATTGGCGTTGGCAAAAGAAGTCGATGCGATTGGGTGGAATGATGATATCTAGCTTACTGGGTCATCTGCTCCCGGAGCGTTCCAGCCGAACGCCAACCAGCGTAGCAAAGGAGCAAAACCGTGCCTGATATGCGATTTGCACCACCAAATCCGTTGCGGATCGCCGATCGTGCGGCAGGTATGAACGCCATTGCCGTGCGCAGCTATAATGAACGTCTGGTCCTATCGCTGCTGCTTCAAAATGACGGACTTTCCAGAATGGAAATTGGACAGCGCACCGGGCTTTCGGCCCAAACAGTTTCCGTACTTGTTCGTTCTTTGGAACAGGAAGGCCTGGTGTCGCAGGGTGAGGCGAAGAAAGGTCGTATTGGGCCGCCTACAATTCCGCTTTCACTCAACGCAACCGGCGCTTATTCGGTGGGCATCAGCATCGGCCACAAGCAGACTGATGTGGTTTTGATCGACTTTGTCGGACACGCAAAGTTCCACACTGCGATTAAGAATGTGCCACCCGATACGAAAACAAACCAGTCTGGCTTTCTCAAAACGGTCGAGGCAGCAGTGAACGCGCTTCCTAACGAGAGCCGAGGAAGAATTGCAGGCATCGGACTGGCACTGCCAGAGGACAGTCATGAACTGTCGCTCGCGCCAAGCGGTGCAGGCGAACGCTACGAGGCGCTAAGCGAAGAGATCGAGGCGGCACTTGGTATCGAAGTCTACGTTCAAAACGACATTAACGCTGCCGCAGCCGGTGAAAGCCTGTTTGGAGCAGCCAAATCACTATCCAATTATCTGTATTGCTATTTGGGCGCTCGCCTCCACTGCCGCCTTGTGCTGAACCACCGGATTTTCAACGGGGTCAGCCAACTCAGCTATGACGTGGGCCTTTTGAGGTTGGAAGAGGAGCTTACATCGGCTGGCCACGATACAAGTGTTTTATGGAAGCGTGGGGCGAACTGGCCTGATTTCGGCACTATCGAAGTCGATTGGCAAGACGCTTGCGTCGATCAGCTCGACCAGGTTCTCACATTACTTAGCCAGTTTGTGCCGCTGAAAACCGTCGTCGTCTCTTCATACGCTCCACGAAAGGAATGCGAGGCGATTACGCAAAAGCTGGCCGAAAAGAACGATGGCCTTGTGACCGTCGCAAGCGATGTCGACATCTCACCGAAGGCTATAGGCGCCGCAAGCCTACCGTTTAGTTCCAAGTTCATGGTGGAATAGCGACCGCTATTCCACGTGATCTCCACTGGACCTTCAAAACAAGATGATGTGCTTTGTCCTAGCATTTGATTGAGGACTATGTCGGCTTTGTCCGAATAGCGGACGTTGAGCGAATGTCCGTTCCGAGCCTAAAGTGGACTTGTAGAGATGAAGTGTACTTTATCCTAGAGCACCAATTCTCTTATGGCGTGTGTTCTAACCCAGTTCCCGAAGTATTCCATTTGTTGAAATCACGGGCTCATTAGTGATTTTTTACTCAATTACACATCATGCGCAGCTAGGATCGCCTGCGCAACTTCACCAATGCTTGTCTGTGAGTTTTGGGACTTGTCACGTAGCCGCTTGTAGGCTTCTTTTTCACCGATACCGCGGCTCTCAGACAAGACCGCGACCGCCTGTTCGACCAAGCGTCGCGACTTCAACGTATTGTCCAAGGAGCGAACGCGGTTGCGAAGTGTCAACTCGTGCCGCGCGACACCAACCGCCGTCGTCAAAGCGGCTAGCACGCCAAACAAACGTATAGGCTTGGTTAGAACCCCATGGACGTTTAGCCGCTTAAGTTCGCTCAGGATTTCAGGTGTTTCAAAAGAGATGATTGCAATGCGCGTAATATCATCGGCAGACGACATCCAAGACGCAGTGTTGGGGTCTTTTTGGGGTCCTAAAAGAAACAGCACCACGTCGGTGTACTCTTCAAGTATGGCCGGCGCTGGCCATTGAATGTCTACCTGACAGCCAATGCGTTTAAGGTGGGCGACAAAAACCCGACCCTCGTCGTCATCAGGATGAATGACGAGAATGCGCATGCTCCGCAACCGTTTTAGAAGACCCTGATCATGGACAGGAACAGCGCTCAAAAGGTGACCCCAGCATCGATAAATCGATCATAGCTGACCAGATATGGGTCGGGAACAGCAATTTTCGGGCTACTCCAAACAACATCAAACGTGCCATCTTCACGCGAACGCCCGATGTGAGGACGCAACGCGAAATGGTTAGTGTCTGTATCGATAAAAAGGTCCCCACACGGCGCTTTGAACACCGCACCCGATAGGGCCTGCATCATCGCCACCGAGGATAGATCACCGCTTAAGGTGGCTGCATTGGCAAAAAAGTGGACCAAAGAATAGCCCACCTCACCATAAACACTTGGCTGCTGATCTGCACCAAATTTACGGCGGTAAGCCGCTAGAAAAACTTCGTTTTGCGGATTGTCCAGTGATGAAAAATAAGAGGCGATAGACAGATGCCCGGCGCGAGATGCGCGTGAAACCTTTTGCAATTCAGACTCAGTGGTCGTGAGAGATGCGATAGGAACGCCCGCCGCGCGAAGTGCGCAATCGCCAAATAGCTCATAGAGTAAGACGCTATCTTCGCCCACAACAGTAGAAAGGACCACGTCGGGTTGCTTGTCAGTGATCACCGAAATGGCCTTGTGAATTTCAGCGTCACTGGGGTTAAACAGTAAATATATTTCGCTCAGCACCTCGCCGCTGCTCTCGGAAAGGAATTCTTTGACGATTCGGTTGATTTCGCGAGCATACAGGGTGTCTGATCCGATAAGCGCGATCCGGCGACCATGATGGCGAAAGAGATACTCAAGCAACGGGGGCACGATCTGATTGGGGACAGCGCCTCCATAGGTAACGTTGGGCGAGTACTCGAAGCCCTCGTAGACTGATGGGTAGAACAACGTGCCGTCAAATCGTTCGATAAGTGGCAGCACTGCCTTACGGCTGGTAGACAGACAGCAACCGAATATCGACTTGATCCCGAAATTGACCAGAAGATCGGTTGCCATTTGCGCGAACTTTCGGTCATCACTTTCAGGGTTCATTAGCACCGGTTCGATCTTGCGATCACCGACGCCGCCAGCCTCATTGATCTCCTCGCAGGCAAGCAGCACGCCATTAATATGCGCTTTTTCCGTGACCGCCATCTTTCCGGTCTGTGAAAACAAAACACCAATTCGTATCGGGTCTGTTTCCATTATTCAGCTCGCGCCATTTATTTGCTCATCCAAAGTCTTCGCGATTGCCAACAGAGCTTCATCGCCGTTGGGGCGTCCCATCAACATCATGCCAATTGGCAACCCCTTTGTCGATTTTCCTACCGGCATGCTCAGACATGGCAAACCGGCAAGGTTCCCAAGCCAGCAGAACCAGGTCATGCTGTCTTGCGTCGTCACTTTTCGACCGCCAAATTCCTGCCAATCGTCACCATGAGCTGGCGCGGGGACTGGCAGTGTCGGAAGAACCAATGCATCCCACTGCGGCATATCACTCAACAAACACGCCAAAAGGCGCGCACGCAACTGCTGTGCTTTCATCACATCCATCGCCGTCAGTCGTATTCCAGCTTCAAGATGGGCGCGGGTTACCGGGCTATAGCCAATAGCATCTTCCAATATGCGGCCGTGATGGTAAGCCGATGCCTCGCAATGCAAAATCGCTTCCCACGCAGCAAAATATTGATCGATATTGTCAAGGCTCGACCGAACTACATTGTATGTCGTCCGCGAAAGCGCATCGTTTATAACGGCGTCGACTTCATTGGACCGTTCCAGCCCTGGACCGGATAGATTGATCAATTTCGCGCGCGTAGGACCGGGCAAACCGCCGAAGGGTTTTGCGCGAGAAGTTGAGGCATCCTTTGGGTCAGGTCCCAGAAAATACGGAAGCAGGTGCTCAATGTCGCGCAACGAACGCGCCATTGGTCCTGGTGCATCAAGCGACCAGCTCAAAGGCAAGACGCCATGACGGGACGCACGCCCGTAGCTCGGCTTGAAGCCATAAACGCCGCAAGCAGATGAAGGTATTCGGATCGAGCCTCCTGTATCACTGCCAAGCGCTGCGGATACAATTCCGGCTGCAACTGCCGCGCCAGAGCCGCCGCTGCTACCGCCGGTAATGTGTTCCCGATCATGCGGATTGCGGGTCACGCCGACATTGGAGGTCGCGTTGGTGGCCCCATAGGCCCATTCATGCATGTTCGTCTTGCCAAAAATGACGGCGCCTGCCGCCCGCAAATTCGAAACGACAGTGGCATCTTCGCCGGGCGAAACCAGCGGTGCGGCGTCGGAACAAGCTGTTGTTGGATACTCCCGCGTTAGATAATTGTCTTTGATCGCAACCGGTATCCCGTCAATTGGGCTCAATGGCCGCCCTTCTTCGCGCCTGCTGGTTGCCGCCTCGGCCTGGGCCATAACAATGGATTCATCAACCACGACAAATGAATTCAAGTCAGCAAATGCTTCGGCACGAGCGAGGGATTGCTCCGCCAGGGAGTTCGGCGTGCAGTTTCCCTCAGCCAAGGCGGCAACCATCTCTGAGAGGGTTTCATTTTCTGGCAACACTTTGAGCCTCCGGATCGAAGATGTGGGCGGGTTCATCGAGTTGCTTTATGTCGGCGCGCGACAGGCCCGCCTGAATTCGCTTAAGCGTCGCCTCGATCCGTTTTTTCTGGTCTTCAGTCAGATCATCAGACATGTCACACCCCCAACAGCTCTTGTTGCAATGCCTTGTCAGCTTTCAGGCTATCCCGATCGGTTTCCAAACGAAGTGCCCCCTTTTCCATCACGTAGGCGCGCTCCGATAACGAGAGACAGAAATCGAGGTTTTGCTCAGCAACCAAAATCGCAAGGTCTCGCTGCTGATTGATCCTCTTTAAGATGCCGGCCATCTCATCGATGATGGAAGGCTGAACACCCTCCGTCGGCTCATCTAGAAGCAAGATTTTAGGACGGATCGCCAGCGCGCGCGCCAAGGCCAACACTTGTTGTTGCCCTCCGGAAAGTCCGCCAGCCAAATCATTGGCCTTCTGTTTGAGGATCGGGAAATCCTCCAGCATTTCGCTAACTGTTTGCCGCGCGGCATATCCGTTCGATGCAGCTGCCACCGAGATATTTTCGATGACTGACATCCGTGGGAATACATGACGACCTTGTGGCACATACCCCAAACCCATCCGTGCACGCTTTGCTGGCACTTCAGGTGCTTTTTGTCCGTCGATTTCGACCGTGCCATTGGTGGCCTTTATCTGACCAGTCGCGTAGCGCATCAACGTGGACTTTCCGACGCCATTGCGGCCTAATAGTGCGACAATCTCCCCCTTACGCACATGTAAAGAAACACCACGAATAATCGTCGTCTTGCCATATCCGCCTGTCGCATCGATGACCTTAAACATGCACACCTCTCCCCAAATAGATATCGAGGACAGCGTCGTTTGCACGCAGCGAACCAATGTCGCCTTCGGCAAAAACCTCGCCTTGATGCAAAACGGTCACGTGTCCTTCCAAGGTGCGGACAAATTCCATGTCATGCTCAACAACAACCACGGTGGTGTGGCGTGCAAGCGTGCGTACCAGCAATGAGAGTTCGCGGGTTTCTTCGTTGGTCATGCCGGCAGCGGGCTCATCGAGAAGAACGACCCTTGGCGCCAGGCAAAGCACCATACCGATATCGAGCCATTGCTGTTGTCCGTGAGAAAGAGCAGATGCTTGAACGGCGCTTTGCTCATGCATACCAAGCATATCAAGGATACGTCTGGCCGTTTTGGCAGCGGAAATTGACTCTCGGGTGCGGGCAAAAGCAGCCACCCAAAGATTTTCCATGACGGTGTTTTCACCAAAAACCTGCGGCTTCTGGTTTTTCACGCCCATGCCTTTTTGAACACGATCAAAAATCGCGGCGCCCGTTATGTCGTCGGCATTCAGCAAGATCTCTCCACTCTCCGGGCGATAGAGACCAACACATGTTTTCAAGAAGGAGCTTTTGCCCGCACCCGAGAGTCAATTTCCGCTGACAAAAC